>NZ_JAVDSP010000005.1:0-389981 GCF_031455335.1 Herbaspirillum sp. 1173
GATATCAAGGGTCGTACGACCGTGTGGCCGCCTTTGGTAGACGATGGAAGGTGGGTCAAATGGAGAGGGTCAAATCTGCGAGCAAATCAACACACCTAATTTATTATGTTTGGCCAATCACTTCCCCTTATTAGAGTTTTGTGATCGTAATCAGCCTCGGTGCTACCCCTAGCACATGCAGTGAGGCCAATCGATCTAATTTTTGTCGCGAAACCCCCGTTACATTGTTATTTTTTGGGAAGTTTCTTAATTCATATTTCACCGCAATTCTATTAGAAGCAGATTTTCCTGTCACTTTGTCAGAATTTAAAAATCTATTCTGGTTAATTGCTATCGGCTAGTTGGGACTGGCGGCGAATCAAGCTCTGGGTACTGCGCGGTGCACGCCTGGAAGATTCCAAAAGGAAATTACGCGAGCAACTTTATTATTTGCGCTCATCATGGAATCACCTAAACCGCTATAGCCCGACCATCTTATTCACTGTAGTCATGGCTGCGGCGTGTCCTTGAGCAACGAAGAAGCCCCCCATTCGCCCTTAATTGATCCCCCTGGCAGTTCCAGCTGGCCGCTAGGCCATGCCCGGAAAGGCCAGTTGGCCGACTGTCGTTTCGGACATTGCGCGCTGCGCCCTTTCCGTATTTCGCACGAGAACCCGCCAGCAGGCACCACGGTCAAATGAAACCCTTCATCCACCCGGCATCACCCCGATGAAAAAACTGAGCCGCCTGTGGCTATCGGCCATGAAAAAAGCCGGGAAAGTACAGCGCAAACAATTTCTCGATTTTCTTTCGCCCACTTCACCCCGCAGCAAAACCTCATCCATACGCAAGCCCAAGACCGCTCCCCGTGGAGCCAGCGCATCCACATCCGAAGTCACCGTCACCTCCGCAGTCCATCACGTCCCCGCCACCACCCATTCACTGCAGTATCGCCTCTGCCTGCCCAAGCCCACTCCTTCAGAGCTGCCCTTGATCGTGATGCTCCACGGCTGCCAACAAAACGCTGCCGACTTTGCGCAAGGGACCAGGATGAATGCGCACGCAGCAAAACACGGCTTTGCCGTCCTGTATCCCGAACAATCCTTGCGTGCCCATCCGCACCGATGCTGGCGATGGTACGCACCGGACGCCCAGAAGGGCGAAGGTGACGTCGCATTGGTGGCCTCCCTGATCCAGGAAATCCTGAAAACGCACCCCATCGACCCGCAACGCATCTACGTCTGCGGTATCTCTGCCGGTGCAGCGTTGGCACATCTCCTGGCATTGACGCATCCCGAACTCATCGCCGCTGTCGCGCTGCACGCCGCCCCGGTTTCGGGTGTCTGCAGCAATGCCGCCGCAGCGTACTCGGTGATGCAGCACGGATCGCTGCGCGCTTCAGCCGCCGCCAAACGGGCCCTCACACGCTTTCCCCGAACGGGCGCATTACCTGCGATCCTCATCGGCGGGACTGACGACAAGATCGTTCGGCCCATCAATCAGCGCCAGCTGCTGGAACAATTTCTTTTACTCAATCACACGCAGGGCCTGACTGAGCAGCCTGCCCGGGAAACACCCTACGGCCGCACCTCCAAAAAGCAGCCTCGGCGCAGGATAGTTGCAACCCGTGACTATGTGCGTGGCCGCAAGCTCATCATCCGCTCAGTGTTGATCGAGGGACTCGGACACGCCTGGAGCGGAGGGGACACCACCCTCTCCTACAATGCAGCGGGGCCGGACGCCAGTCGGCTGGTTGTCGATTTTTTCTCCCGGCATCGCCTGGAACCGGGGATGAAGTGAAGCATCCTGGTCACCCGCACTACCGAAAAGAGAGGAGCGCAAAGCAGATCAGCCATGCATCAAAACACGACTGCGTTTTGATGCATGGCTAGTTCCTTCTCTCGGGTTCTGCAGCATGAATGAACACGTTGTAAGTATCCGCAGGACGTGTCCCCGCGGCCAGATCAAGCGCATGGCCAATCGCCCCGCGATGGTAAGTGCCGTGATTGATGAGGTGAAAGATGACTTCTTCGCGGCTGAGTCTTCCGCGCTTCCCATCCACGAACGTGAAAGAAATATCTTCCTTCAACTGGCTGGGACTGAGACTCTTCGCATAGGTCAGCAACCACTGGTTCGCCGCCATCAGCCTGGCCCCCAGCTCAGCCAGTTCAGGCAGGTGCTCGGTATTGGTGGAGTCATGCGGATCGGCCACGCCACGCAATCTGGCTTGGAACAATTCCTCAACACGCACCATGTGGTTCAACTGTTGCCGCGCGAAATCGAACGCGCGCTGTTGTTCCTCTTGCGTGAGTTGCGCGACCGCGTCAAGAATGCGGCGATCCGACCAGTGGTTGTATTCCAGGATATTGGTAAAGTCCATGAGCCATCTCCTCCGTAGCCCTGAACGATACCTCAATGGTGCGCATCATGCCTGGCGCGATTACAGGGTCCTGCCCTATCGCAGTCTGCAGGTGATCCGCCAGAACAGCAGAGCGCTGAAGCTGACGGCGGCACCAAGAAGACAGACACCCCGCCACCCCTGGGCCGCATAGACAACGGTAGTAGAGAGTGCGCCCAGACCGCTGCCCACCGCGTAAAAGAGCATGTAGATGCCGATCAGGCGGCCATGCGCTTCCGGACTGCTGCGAAGAATCAAGCTCTGGTTCGTGACGTGCAGCGCCTGCCCGCCCAGGTCGAGCAAGATGATGCCGGCCACCAAGGCCCACAGCGACCCATCCATCAGCGACAAGGGCCACCAGGCCAACAGCAAGAGCGAGAGCGCGGCCGCACTGGTGCGTTGTGCGTGTCCCTTGTCCGCCCATCTTCCAGCGCGTGATGCCGCCAGCGCTCCAATGACGCCAACCAGACCAAAAGAACCAACCACGGTATGAGAGAAGTGATAGGGACTCGCGCTCAAGGGAAGAACCAAGGCACTCCAGAAGATATTGAAGCTGGCGAACATCAACATCGCCAGCACACCTCGGACCTGAAGTACCTTGTCATGACGAAGCAAGGACCACATCGACGCAAGGAGCCTTGCATAACTCAATCCATTCGAGAACACCGGTACTGCGGGCAGGCCTCGCCACAGCGGCCAGGCCAACAACAGCATCATGAGGGCCGCACAGAAGTAAACGCCCCGCCACCCCGTGACATCGCTGATCGCACCAGAGAAGACGCGTGACAAAAGCAAACCGATGAACACGCCAGTTTGCGCAGCACCCACTACCCGCCCACGTTCGCTCTCACTTGCGACGCTCGCGGCGTAAGCAATCAGGCCTTGCGTCATTGCCGTTCCCAGCAAACCGACTGCCAGCATGCCCGCCAACAGCGTACAAGAAGTCCGTGCCAGTCCCACCGTGACCAGTGCACAAATCAGACCGGACAACTGAAGGCCAGTCAGCTTCTTGCGCGCCACCTTGTCGCCAAATGGAACCAGAAAGAGCAAGGCCAGCGCACAGCCGAGCTGGGTCGCCGTCACAACACCGCCGACAGCTGACTGATTGATCCTGAAATCTTGAGACAACGCATCCAGCAAAGGCTGGGCGTAATAGACATTGGCTACGCTCAAGCCACTGGCCAACGCAAACAGAAGCAGCAAGCGGCGGGATAACGCAGGGGAAGATGGGACCATGGCAGCAATCTGGTTTCAATTTAAAACCATTTGAATGCTAGTGGATATGGTTTTAAAATGCAACCACATTGCGGACTACTCCAGCTGGAAGGCTTATGTCGACTCAACTGAATCATGATGAAGAATACTGTCCCGTCGCACGCAGCGTGAGCGTGGTGGGGGACCGATGGGCGCTGCTGATCGTGCGGGATGCGTTTGACGGGGTACGCAGGTTTGGCGACTTTCAGCGCAACCTGTCTGTATCGAAGAACATTCTGGCAGACCGCCTGCGCAAACTCGTGGATGCCGGCATCCTTCAGACGCAAGCGGCATCCGACGGGACGTCTTATCAGGAGTACGTGCTGACTGAAGCGGGACTCAGTCTGTTTCCATTGCTCGTTGCGCTAAGACAATGGGGGGAAGCACACCTGTTCAAGCGCGGTGAGCGCCATTCCGTCCTCATTGATGCAGAGACCGGGAAGCGGGTGACGTATATGGCACCGCTTTCCGCAGACGGCAGCTACCTGCACCCGGCACGCACACTGGTGAGGAAAGTGAAATAACCAGGCTGCCGTTTATGTTGGCCCCGCTGTTGGGGAGGCCGCCTGGCATCGTGCTGATGCAACCTCGGTATCTGCAGCATATGGAATTCCTTGAATGGCTGTCGCTGTTCAGGGACCTGCGCAGTGCGGGAGCTCTGATAAGCAGCCCGGACTGACGAACTGGTCGGTTGGAAGAGATCGCCCCCGCGAACCAGTCAGTACTCCCTTCCGCGAGCCACTAAAATTCCACCCCACCCTCATCATTCCACCTCCGCACAATCCGCTGAAAGAACATGCTGTTGGGCAGCTGCAAAATCGTCTTCGCTTCCTGCTCCTGCCCTTCCTCCAGCAAGGTGGTATAGACCAGATTGATATCCAGCACGCGCCCCTTGACGCCGGGCTTGTCGCCGCCCTCCAGTACCTCGATCAGATCCCCCACGCGGAACGGGCTGGTGGTGAAGATCAGGATGGCGCAAAACAGATTGGACAACACGCTCCACACCGCAAAGAACGCCACCGCACCCACAGCGGCAAACCCGGTGAACGCCGACCACAGCACCGCTCCGGACACGCCCATGCGCTCCAGCGCCCACAGCATGGCACCGCCATAGATGAAAAATCCCAGTACCCGCTGCGTGAGCATGACGGCCGTGGCCGGCAGTCCGTAAGTCCGCGCGATCCTGGCCATCACGCTTCGGGCCACCCGCATGATGGCCAGCGCCAGCAGGAAGATCAGGACCACCTCCGTCGCCGGCACGAGCACGTCGAACCAGTCGGCCATCCATTGCGGCAGGTTATCGTGGATGGACTGCAATACTCTGTTCATTCATTTCCTCTTGAAAATCATTTTGACGATGCGTTCCCGATCATGCACCGACACCCCACCTGCAGAAAAAGTGCCCTGAACATCCATCGTGATCCGGCAACATCGAAACAGCGCACAGAGTAAACCAGTTTCAACGGAAAATCTGACTTCGTCACATCAGCGGACAAAGTCCCTGATAAAAACAGGAGAGCCCCTGGCAGGCCCTCCTTCACGTCAGTGCGTCTCCTGCTGTTGAAGAGTTGACGCCCTCATGCTGCCCCCCTCCTCTTCCGCCAAAATCCAGACCGGCGCACCACGCCCTCTTCATCCCCCGCATGCGCCAGCCGGTACAGCAGCGGCAGCACCAGCAAGGTCAGCGCCGTCGAGGACAGGATGCCGCCGATGACCACGGTAGCCAGCGGACGCTGCACTTCGGCACCAGTCCCGGTCGCCAGCGCCATCGGCACGAAGCCCAGCGAAGCCACCAGCGCCGTCATCAGCACCGGACGCAAGCGGGTCATGGCCCCCTCGTGAATGGCTACATCCAGCGACCGCCCCTCCTCGCGCAGACTGCGGATGAAGGAGATCATCACCAACCCGTTGAGCACCGCCACCCCGGACAGCGCAATGAAGCCCACCGCCGCCGAGATCGACATCGGGATGTCGCGCAAGGCCAGCGCGAGAATGCCGCCGGTCAGTGCAAACGGAATGCCGGTAAACACCAGCAAGCCATCCTTGACGTTGCCAAACATGGCAAACAACAGCACGAACACCATCAGCAAGGCCACGGGAATGACGATCTGCAGACGCTGCGTGGCCGATTGCAGGTTCTCGAACTGGCCGCCCCAGGTGGTCCAGTAACCGGTCGGAATCCTGACCTCGGACTGCAACTGGCGCTCGGCATCAGCCACGAAACCACCCAGGTCCCGTCCGCGCACGTTGGCGCTGACTACGATGCGGCGCTTGCCATCTTCGCGGCTGATCTGGTTGGGACCCGGCGCGATGTTGAGCGTGGCGACCTCACCCAGCGGAACGTAACTGGTACGCTGCGCGCCCTCCTGCAGCGGCAAGGCCACCGGCAGGCGACGGATCGCCTCCAGATCGGTGCGGGCCTGATCAGGCAGGCGCACCACGATGGCGAAGCGGCGGTCGCCCTGGAACAGCGTCCCGGCTTCCTTGCCGCCGATGGCGGTGGCGATGGTGTCCTGGATGTCCGAGACATTGAGTCCATAGCGCGCCGTCTTCTGGCGATCGATGTCCACCGTCAGCATCGGCAGGCCGGTGGTCTGTTCGATCTTGACTTCGGTGGCACCGGGGATCTTCTCCAGCACGGCCGATATCCTGGCCGCCGTCTCGTTGAGCACCTTCATGTCATCACCAAAGACCTTCACCGCGACGTCACTGCGCACGCCCGAGATCAGCTCGTTGAAGCGCAGCTGGATGGGTTGCGAGAACTCGTAGCTGTTGCCCGGGATCTTTTCCACTTCGGCCTGGATCGCGGCCAGCAACTCTTCGTGCGTCTTTCTCGGCTGGGGCCACTGGTCCTGCGGCTTGAGCATGATGTAGCCATCCGAGATGTTCGGCGGCATCGGATCGGACGCCACTTCGGCCGTGCCGGTGCGGGCGAACACGCGTTCTATCTCGGGGAATGTCTGCTTCAGCGTGCGCTCGATCTGCTTTTGCATCTCGAGCGACTGGCTCAGGCTGGTACCGGGAATGCGCAGCGCCTGCACCGCCATGTCACCTTCGTTCAAACTTGGTACAAACTCCGTTCCCAGGCGCGTAGCCACTGCACCGCACACCACGATCAGGGCCCCGGCAAAGGTCAGCACCACGGCCTTGTTGTCCATGATGCGCTTGAGCATCGGCTCATACAGGCGCTTGGCCCAGGCCATCATGACGTTCTCCTTTTCCGCGACGCGCTCGCCGATGAAGAGCGCGATGGCGGCGGGAATGAAGGTGACCGACAGGATCATCGCGCCGACCAGCGCCGCCACGACGGTAAAGGCCATCGGCGTGAACATCTTGCCCTCGACGCCGGTGAGCGCAAACATCGGCAGATACACGATCATGATGATCAGCTGGCCGAACAGCAGCGGGCGGCGCGCCTCCTTGGCCGCAGCGAAGACCTCATGGAAGCGCTCGCTGCGGGTGAGCGTGCGCCCATGATGCTGCTGCGCATGGGCCAGCCTGCGCACGCAGTTTTCCACGATCACCACCGCGCCGTCGATGATGATGCCGAAGTCCAGCGCACCCAGACTGAGCAGGTTGGCACTCACCTTGTTGGAGACCATCCCGGTGAAGGTGAACAGCATGGCCAGCGGAATCACGGTGGCCGTGATGATGGCCGCGCGGATGTTGCCGAGGAAGACGAACAGTACCGCCACTACCAGCAAGGCTCCTTCGACCAGGTTCTTCTTGACGGTGGCGATGGCCTTGTCGACCAGTACGGTGCGGTCATACACGGTCACTGCCTCCACGCCCTCGGGCAGGGTGCGGTTGATCTCGCGCATCTTCTTGTCCACCGCCTGCGAGACCTTGCGGCTGTTTTCGCCGATCAGCATGAACACGGTGCCCAGCACCACTTCGCGGCCATTCTCGGTGGCGGCACCGGTGCGCAGTTCCTGACCGATCCCCACCTCGGCCACATCGCGCACGCGTATCGGCACGCCCTTCACGTTGGCCAGGACGATGTTGCCGATGTCTTCCGTGGAACCCACCTGGCCCGGTGCACGGATCAGGTATTGCTCGCCACGCCGCTCGATGTAGCCGGCACCGAAGTTGTTGTTGTTCTTCTCCAGCGCCTTGACGACCGTGTCCATGGTCATGCCGTAGGAGGCCAGCTTCTCCGGTGAGGGTGCTACCAGATACTCCCTGGCGAAACCGCCGATGGTGTTGATCTCGGTGACGCCCGGCACCAGGCGCAGTTGCGGCTTGATGACCCAGTCCTGGATCTCGCGCAGGTCGGTGGCGCTATAGGGCGTGCCATCGGCCTTGCGCGCATCCTCCCTGGCCTCTACCGTCCACAGGTAGATCTCGCCCAGGCCGGTGGAGATCGGCCCCATGCCGGGATCGATGCCGGGGGGCAGCTGGCTTCTGGCCTGCTGGATGCGTTCATTGACCAGTTGCCGCGCAAAGTAAATGTCGGTGCCGTCCTTGAAAATCACCGTCACCTGCGACAGGCCATAGCGCGAGAGCGAGCGCACCTGTTCCAGATGCGGCAGTCCCGACATGACGGTCTCGATCGGATAGCTGATGCGCTGTTCGGTCTCCAGCGGTGAATAGCCGGGCGCGGCGGTATTGATCTGCACCTGCACGTTGGTAATGTCGGGGACGGCGTCGATGGGCAGCTTCTGGTAGCTGTAGATCCCGTACGCGCCCATGCCGAGCACCGCCAGCAGGACCAGCCATCGATGCTCGATGGCAAAGCGAATGATGCGTTCAAACATGATTGTCGTCTTTCCTGAAGTCGCGCTGGTCAGTGGCTGTGCTCGGCGGAACCCTTGCCAAGTTCAGCCTTGATGGCGAAGCTGCCGGTGGCGGCATAGCCGGTGCCGGCATCGAGGCCCGAGATAATCTCGACGGACTTGCCATCGGAACGTCCCAGGCGTACTTCCCTGACCACGAAGCCATCCGCATCACGGACGAACACCACGTTCTTGCCCTCGACCGTCTGGATGGCATCGGCTGCAACGGCCACCGGGACCTGTGTCTCGCCGGCGATCACCTCGACATTGACGAACAGGCCCGGACGCCAGAGGTCACCGGTATTGGGCAACACCACATGGGCCTTGGCCGTACGGCTCTGTTCGCCGATCAGGGAGCCGACGTAGGAGATCTTGCCTTCGGCACTGGCATCGAAGGCGGTGGCGCGCACCACCACCTTCTCGCCGACCCGGACCACCTGCATGTCCTTGGGCGAGACGATGATCTCGGCCCAGACACTGGAGAGATCGGAGATCAGGAAGGTATTGGCATCCTCGCGCACGGCCTCGCCCAGGCCGAGATGTTTCTCGACCACGATGCCGTCGAAGGGCGCGCGGATTTCATAGCGGTTGAGGTTGCCGGACGATGTGCCCGTGGCACCGATGGCCCGCAGCTTCTGCTGCGCATTGCGCACCGCCACCTCGGCCTCGCGCAGCGCGGCTTGTGCTTGCAGATAATCCTGTTCGGCCGAAATCTTCTGTTCCCACAGGTGCTTCTCGCGCTGATACGCGCTGCGGGCCAGCGACAGGCGCTGTTCTGCATTGAGCAGGTCGGATCGCTGCTCGGAGACGGCACTGCTGCTGATGACCGCCAGTACCTGGCCTTTCTTGACCTTCTGGCCCAGATTGGCCGAGACCGATTCGACGATGCCGGCGACCTGCGGGACTACGTGCGCAGTGCGATCTTCATTGAAACGGATCTCGCCCGGCAGCTGCACGGTGGACCTGATCTGCAGGGGACCGGCAGTGTCGACCCGGATGCCGGCGGCGGCAATCTGCTCCTTGCTCAGGGCGATCTTTCCTTCTTCCTTGTGCTCACCTTCCTTGTGCTCGTCGTCCTTGTGCTCATCATGCGCACTCTTGTCCTTGTGTCCGCCCTCTTCACGATGCTCGCCATCTTCCTGGTGGGCGTCCGGCTTGGCGTTGCTACCCTGAGCGGAGTTGCCCTTCATCAGGATGATTCCCGACACGAGCGCTGCAATGGCGATGATCGCCGCGATGGTGAATGTCTGCTTCTTTGTCATGGTTGTTCTCACTCTGCTGGAAGGGTCTCGATGCCGGCCAGACGATCAAGATCGGCGGCGGCCTGGAAGGCGGTGGACAGGGCTTTCCAGTACTGTGCCTTGGCCTGGAAATAGGTGCGCTGGGCGTCAAGGACGTCCAGGTAAGCGAACTTGCCTGCTTCAAATCCGGTACGGGCGGCCTGGTAGGCCGATTGCGCGGCCGGAACGATGTCGTTGCGCAAGGCCGTGGCCTCTTCCCTGGCATTGCGCAACCGCTCGAAGCCCTGTGCGGCCTCGCCCTGCATTTGCACCTCGGCCACCGCCAAGGTATCGCGTGCGATATCGACGCGCTTCAAGGCTTCCAGCTCATTACCCTGGTTGCTGTCGAAGACCGGGATGGGCACGGAAAAACCCACCACCCACATGTTGCGGGCACTGGATTCATCGCGCTTGTTGCCCAGGGTCAGGCTCACATCGGGAGTGCGCTTGCTGGTCTCGATCCGGGCCAGCGCACGGCGGCGCTCGACTTCAAGCCGGGCCAGGCGCACTGCCGGGCCATTGGCGACCTGTTCGGTCAGCTGTGCAATCGCCGGCAAAGGCGGCAGGGACTCGACGCCGCCTTCACTCAACTGAACGCGGTCATTGCCACCACCCCACAGCATCGCGAGGGTTCTTCGTGCGAGGAGCAGCTCGCTGTTGGCTTGACTGAGTTCCAGTTGCGCGCCGGACTGCGCCACCTGCGCCTTGGTCTGTTCGACGGGAGAAATCTTGCCTGCCGTAACGCGCCGACCCGTCATCTCGGCCGCGGTCTTCGCCAATCCGAGCAGTTCGCTGGCAAGACGCTGCCGCTCGGTGGCGACCATCACGTCGACATACGCGGCCACCACGGCGGCGCGCAGTTCGCTGCGTTTGGCGGCGTACTCCAGCACGGCCATGTCGCGGGCACGCTGCGCGGCCTCGATGCGGGCACCGCGCTTGCCGCCGAGTTCGATGGCTTGATTGATCTGGTAGGTGGTGGTGCGGCTGGATTTGCGGACATCCTCGATCAGCGCCGAGAATTCCGGATTGGGCCGGGCACCCGCTTGCAGGATCGTGGCCTCGACGGCCTCGATCTCTTTGCGGGCGGCGGCCAGCGTCTTGTTGTGGTCAAAGGCCAGGCTGATCGCGGCTTGCAGCGAGAGCGGGCCGGCTTCCCGGTCCAGGGCGGATGCCGTGGCGTGCAGAATGGATTGCGGGTTGGATTGCGCGGGTGATTGCGCATGGCTGGAACTGGCCGCAAGCAGCGCCAGCCCCAGCGTGAAGCTGTGACGAAACATCGAATTCTCCTGTGATAAGAAAGGGAATTCGGCGAGAGCAGATGATGGGTGTGGATTGTCCTCGCCGACTCAGGCGGCGAGCAGCCAATTGGGCTTGTCGGGCCCGTCGGCGATGTGGGAGGCAGGATGGGAAACGTGCTTGAAATGGGCGGATACACGCGTGGCCAGCGGCGCGATGAGGAGCCTGCTGCCGGCCTGTACCGACTTCATGGCGCAGAAGTGGCAGAGGGAACAATCCAGGTCGAGCTCCCCTGCTTTGGATTCCTTGGAGTCCTTGGAGTCCAAGGACTTCACCTGCGCGTGCATCTCGGCAGCGGGGTGGTCGTGATGTCCCAGGTGCGCGGACGTACTCTCCTTTTCCGCCTGGCAATACGATGCCACGGCCGCCCAGGAGAGCTGCATCGGCAACAGGAAAGCAAGCAGGAGAATCAGTGCGCGCATGGTGGAAATGAGAGATGGCGACCAGCCAGTCCGGCAAGAAGCGGGGCGATTATGCACCGTCGTACAGCGACGCGTCAAAGGCCTTGCGCTGTGCGGGGCTGCCGGCAACATCCGGCTTGACGGAGCGGGCCTGCATCGGCTGGCCCGGACGCGTGGTTTCCGGGAATGAATTCTAAGAAGCGGGTAGAGACAGAAAGATTGCCGAGTCATTACAGCGCTGTAATGACTTCGGCCAGGCTGGCCTTGCATCAGCAAGGCTGATCGGCTGAATCTGCAGGACCGATTTGCACGACCGTGAGTCGACTCTCTAGTATCCGTGCATGGCCTCCTGCGAGGAGGAATGCGGCATCTTCACAAGCACTCCATGAAAGACACACGATGAATACGCAAGCCATCCGCTATCACCAGTATGGCCCGCCCGATGTCATGGCCCTGGAAGCCATTGCGCAGTTCCCGCTGGAACCCGGCCAGGTCCGCGTCAGCCTGCGCGCGGCGGGCGTGGCTCCGCTGGATACCAAACTGCGCGCGGGCCTGCTGCAAGCTCAGCTGGCATTGACGCTGCCCAAGGTACCGGGCCGCGACGGTGCCGGCGTGATCGTCGAATCGCGGGCAGAGGGTCTCCCTGTCGGTGAGCCCGTGTGCGTGATGGCCGACATGTTCGGCCAGGGCAGCTACGCCGACAGCATCGTTGTGCCGGCCGCGCGCGTGGTCAGGCAGCCGTCCACGCTCTCGACCAGGCAGGCAGCCGCCTTGTTGCAGCCCGGTGCCAGTGCCTGGATCCCCATCGTCAAGACGGCGCAGGTGCGCAGCGGGATGAAGGTACTGGTGCACGCCGGGTCGGGTGCAGTGGGGAGTCTGATGATCCAGCTGGCGCTGCATCTGGGGGCCGAAGTCTGGGCGACCTGCAGCAGCGCCAACCGGGACGACGTCCTGGCACTGGGCGCGACCGGCGTCATCGCCTATGACAAGGAGGATTTTTCGGCGCTGCGCGGAGTGGATGTCGTCTTCGACCTGGTGGGCGGGGAGACCCACGACCGTTCCTATCCGGTGCTCAAGCCGGGCGGCCAGCTGGTCTGGCTGGTTGCATCACCGATCCGGGAGCGCGGCGAGGAATTCAAGGTGCGCGTGGTCCGCGCGATGATTGATGATGCCCCGGAGTGCCTGCGCGCGGTGGCGAAGCTGGCAGAGGAACGCGTATGGGTGCCGACGGTCGGCCAGTGCTTCCCGCTGGCCGAAGCTGCCCGCGCGCATGCCTTGCTGGAGTCAGGCAAGGCAGCGCGCGGCCGGATCGTGCTGGATATCCCCTGATTCAAACATGGGGGCGGAATGTTTGAATTTCCGCCAGGGCCGCCCTCCGATCATCGCGCAGCTTGACCGGTCTGCTCCGCAAAGGGCAGCGCGCCATCGCCGTGGCGCACATGGAAGACATTCAGAGTCATCGCCACCAGGGAGTAGTAACCCAACAAACCCACGAGATTGACCAGCACCTCGATGCCGAAACGCTGTTCGGCTTCCCGGTACAAGGGGTCGGAAATGCGTTTGGTCTCGTAGAGTTCCTCCACCAGTTCCCAGATCATCTGTTCATCACGCGCAGCGAAGTCAGGGCGCTCGCCGCGACGGATCCGTTCGACGTTGGCCGCGTCCAGTCCCGCTTCGATCCCGATCGGATAGTGGATCTGCCATTCGGCCTGGGCTTGCCACCTGGCGGCGGTGCACAGGATGGCCAGTTCCGACAGGGACAAGGGCAGCTGCGTGTGATAGCGGCAGAATGCGCCCAGCTTCTGCGCATGCTGGGCCAGTTCGGGACTGTGGATCCAGGACAGGAAGGGGCCGGCGAGGTTGCCGCGCGGGCCCTTCAGGATATCGTCCAGGACTTCCTTTTGGGCCGGCGTGGCGGTGGCGACGTCGACGGCGGGGAGACGGGGCTGGCTCGTGTCTTGCTGCATGGGCTTCCTTGGCAAAGGCGGGAGTGACGGAAACGAGCATGATAACGCCCGATCCGGCTGCGGGGCACCAGCCTGGTGTGCAGCTCATCTTGCCCGCTGCCTCTCCACGCCCGACTATGTTCTGCGAGGGCGCAATGGCCTACTGGCTGGACAGCACACCCAGGACGATGAATCCCGCCAGGGTGATCAGCTGCAGAACGAACAGGATCGACACCGGCTTGTTCTGCCAGGGCTTCTGAATGCAGGCGTAGATCGCCAACAGACAGCCGCCGGCAAATGCAGCGTACAGGACGAAGTTGAACAGTGCCCCGATCAGGTAGACGCCGGCCATCGGGCCCATCCCGGAAGCACCGAACCTGGCCGTGGATATCGTCAAGACCGCCAACCCCACTGGCCCCCAGAACAGCAGCCCCGAGAGGAACAGCACCAGACTGCCCCATGGGTTGCGCACGGCAGCGGCCGGGGATGGAGAATTTTCCGGGGACGGGATTTCCGGGGTTGGAGTTTGGGGTGAGCGGGCTTCTGGCGATGAGTTTTCTTGTGGTTGCATGGCGCGCGATCTCAGTTGGACAGGAAAACGATCGGGAACCGACGCCAGCGGCGCAGCACCGGACAGTGCTGCTATAGAGCCCTTTCCGCCCCCGGAAGTTCTCGCTTGGCGAGAATTTTATTTCATATTGCTGCAGCTTTTCGCGAGCCAGCCAGCCGTGGAAGCATCATCCGCGATATCCCGTTAGCGACCAGCATGCTTGTTCAGGAAGGCAGCCAGGTCCGCATTGAAGCGGATCGGTTCCTCGATGAATGGTGCGTGTCCGGAATCAGGATAGACAATGCTTTCAATCGCGGGATTGAGCTGACGCGCCCGGGCAATCGCCGGTTCTGTCCTGACCAGCGCATCTTTGCCGCCGTAGAGGAACAGCAGCGGAATCCTGGCACGGCTGAGGCCCTGCTCAGCAAACACGCTCATGGACTGCACTGCCTTCTGCATCGGCCATGACGCCATGGCGGCATTGGCCAGCAGCCGGGAGAACGTGGCCTCATCGGGCTTGCTGTTGAAGCACAGTGCGAGGAAGGCACGCTCGCCGTCCAGATGTGTCTTCAGGTCCGCCGAGATCATGTCCTTGTACACCTGCGGATGTGAGGTGATCTGCTCGGCGTTCAACTCCACCACACCGTCGACGTAGACGGCACCGCGAATGCTTGCATCGCCGTAGGCAGCCAGATAATTCGAGATGACCACGCCTCCCAGCGACCATCCGACCAGGATCGCCCCCTTTGCATGGGCCGCCTGAATCACCGCTGCCAGGTCTGCGGCCCAGATGCGTCCATCCCGGTATGCATTCTCGGTTGCTGGCTTGTCCGATTTACCGTGCCCGCGCAGATCATAAGAAATCAGACGGTACTTCGCCAGTGCGCCATCGGCGAACTGTGCTTCCCAGTTCAGGTGGCTGCCCAGCAGACCGTGGATGAACAGTACGGGCGGCCCGTCGGGATTGCCCGCCTCCTGAATGGCCAGGACGACGCCATCAGGGGCTACGGCAGAATATTCTTTCAAGCCGGAGTGCGCCCAACCCGGACCGGCAAAGGCCAGGGACAGGATCAGCAAGAAAATGAATCGGCAAGACTGCTGGACAAGCATGGGGAACTCCTCATTGAGCAAGTGGTTTAGACTTGCAGTCTCAACCCTGACATCAATGTGAGGGTCAAGCCATTTTTTGGAGTCAAGGCGATGAAGACCAAACAGCGCCACAGCCAGCTCTCGATTGGCGAGCTGGCCAACAGCACCGGAGCCAGCATTCGAGCCATTCGGCACTATGACGAACAGGGCCTGCTGGCTTCCACCAGATCGGACAATGGCTACCGGATGTTTTCAACACTGGCGGTCACCCAGGTGAAGCAGCTCCGCCGCTTTCTCGACGCAGGATTCAATCTGGCCGAGATCAAGGGTTTTCCCGAATGCATGCTGATCGTCGATGGCGCACTGGCCTGCCCGGAAACCAAAGGCGTACAACGGACAAGGCTGCTGGCCATCGACAAGCAAATCACGGAATTGCAGAAGCGCCGCTTGCAGTTGCGCTCGATGCTGGAGGACAGCGCCGGCAAATGAACGGCCGACATCGCCGGCTGATCACTTCGTTGCAGAATGTCACTAACGCAAGCAGTCAATCGTTCGAGGCGTCGTCAACAGGCCTCTCGGCCTGAATTGCAATCCATTCCCCGCAGTTATGAATGCAGAAAAAAAAGGAAATAGTCTGCATCCCACCCCATCACTAGACTCCATGGCAGACGCTGGTGCCCTCTGATCTGGTGCGCCCCGGCCGTCCCGACAACAACAATGCAAGGAGACCCATGGTCAACAGAAGACAATTCCTGGCCGGCAGCCTGCTCGCCTGTACTGCAGCGCGCTCGGCTATCGCCCAATCCATTCCCAACTCAGCCGGCGACCAGCCACCTCGGCTCAAGGCGCCAGCGCTGGCCTGCGACAGCCATCACCACATCTATGACGCGCGCTTCCCGGTCTCGCCGCACTGGCGCGGCGGCCGCCCCGACGGCGCCACCGTAGCCGACTACCGGCGCCTGATGGCCAAGCTCGGCATCGCCCGCAACGTGGTGGTCCAGCCCTCCACCTATGGCAGCGACAACCGCTGCCTGCTCGATGCACTCACCCAGTTCGGCGCGCAGGCACGCGGCATCGTGGTCATCGACGATGACGTGGAACTGGCGCAATTGAAGGAGATGGATCAGTTGGGAGTACGCGGCGTGCGGGTCAACTTCCTCTCGCCGCAAAGCTGGGGCATCACTACCGTGGACCGCTTGCTGCGCACGGCAAAGCGCATCGCGCCGCTGGGCTGGCATGTGCAGGTGCTGATGTCGGGCGCGCAGATCGCCGAGCATGAAACCGTGCTGGCCGGCCTGCCCACCCCGGTGGTGATCGACCATCTGGGCCGCATCCCGCAGCCGCAAGGGCTGGATCATCCCGGCGCACAAGCCATCCTGCGCCTGCTGGCCAAGGGCAATACCTGGATCAAGCTCTCCGAGCCCTATGCCGATACGTTGCAGGGGCCGCCTGATTATCCCGATACCAGCCTGCTGGCGCGCGCCTATCTGCAGGCTGCACCGCAGCGTACGCTGTGGGGCAGCGACTGGCCGCATCCCACCGAAAAGTTCAAACCGGATGACGCCGTGCTGTTCGACCTGCTGGCCGCCTGGGCCCCTGATCCGGCGCTGCGCCATCAGATCCTGGTGAGCAATCCGGCGAGTTTGTTCGGTTTTTCCTGAAACCGCGACACGCAATGCAAAAGAGCCGCCTGCGCAAGCAAGGCGGCTCTTTTGTCATCACGCTTGTGCTCAGCGCACGGCTTCCTTCAAACCACCGGTAGCGGCCACGCGCGACTTGCGCGACAGCACCAGCAGGATGGCCACGCTCACCACCGACAAGCCCACCAGCGGCAACAAGGCCATGGCGTAGCTGCCGGTCGCATCCTTGATCCAGCCGTAGGCGTTGACCATCAGGCCACCGCCGATCAGGTTGGAGACGGCATTGATCCCCGCCAGTCCGGCCGCGGCCGAACCCGTGGCCAGCCAGGTCGAGGCCATGGCCCAGAACGGTCCCTTGAACGAATATGCGCCAATCAACACCATGGTCAGCAGCAGCACCACCGGGGCCAGCGTATTGGCCAGCGATGCCAGCGCCAGGCCGCCACCGATGAGGATCAGCGGAATGGCGGTATGCCAGCGGCGTTCACCGGTCCGGTCGGAATGACGGCCCCACCACACCATCAGCACCGAGGCCACCAGGTAGGGAATCGAATTGACCAGGCCGGTCTGCATCACCGTCAGCCCGAAGGACTTGAGCAACTGCGGCTGCCACACGTTCAACACCGAACCGGCCGCCGAAGCGCAGGCACACACCAGGGCCATGCCCCACACGTGCGGCTGGCTGAACAGCTTCCACAAGGGAATGTGCTGCTTGGCGGTGCGGCTGGCCGCTTCCTTGTTCATGGTGGCAACCAGCCACTGGCGCTGCGCATCATTGAGCCAGCGCGCCTGGTCCGGACGATCCGTCAGGAAGAACAGGCAGACCACGCCCAGCAACACGGTCGGCAACCCTTCCAGCAGGAACAGCCAGTGCCAGCCGCGCAATCCGCCGATGCCATCCATCTGCAGCAGCAGCGCCGAGACCGGCGAGGCCACGAAGCTGGCCGCCGGGATCGCCACCATGAACAGCGCCACGATGCGGGCGCGATATGCCGATGGCACCCAATAGGTCAGGTACAGCACCACGCCAGGGAAGAATCCGGCCTCCGCAGCGCCCAGGATGAAGCGCACGAAATACAGTGAAACCGGCCCCTGCACGAAGGCAGTACAGGCCGAGATCAGGCCCCAGGTGACCATGATGCGGGCCAGCCATTTGCGTGCGCCGAACTTCTGCAGTGCCAGGTTGCTGGGCACTTCGAAGATGAAATACGCAATGAAGAACAGGCTGCTGGCAAAGCCGAACATCTTGGGCGAGAGCCCGATGTCGTGGTTCATCTGCAAGGCCGCCATGCCGATGTTGCCGCGGTCGATGAAGGCAAACAGGTAGCACAGCATCAGGAAGGGCAGCAAGCGCCAGGTCACCTTGCGCACGGTCTCTTGTTCGAGCCGCTTGTCGTCTTGGATGGTCTCCATGTCTCTCTCTCGGAAGTCGGGTGCCGCCTGTGTCGGCGGCTGGCCCGTCAGTCATTATGAATCAGCCGGTAACGGTCTGTTCGTTCAATACCGCCAGGACGTTGCTGGCCGCGCCGGTGCCCATGGCGATGTAGGCGTCGGCCGTCACGCCGCCGATATGCGGGCTCAGGATGGCGTTGCTGACGTCCTGCAGCGGATGCGGTGCGGAGAAGGGTTCCTTCTCGAAACTGTCCAGGCCGGCTGCGCGCAGCTTGCCCGAAGCCAGTGCCGCGATCAGCGCCGGTTCATCGATCAGTCCGCCGCGCGCCGTGTTGACCAGGATGGTGCCGTCCTTCATGCGGGCCAGCGATTGCGCATTGATCATGTGCTTGTTGTCGGCCGTCAGCGGGCAGTGCAGCGAGACCACGTCGGATTGCGCAAACAGCGTATCGAGATCGACCAGCCGCACGCCTTGCGGAGCGTCCTTCGCATACGGGTCATAGGCCAGCACCGGCATCTCCAGCGCGACCGCCACAGCAGCCACGCGACGCGCGATGGCACCGATGCCGACCAGGCCCAGCGTGCGTCCGCGCAGCTCCAGGCTCTTGTGGGTGGACTTGTCCCAGTGGCCTTCGCGCATGCGCTGGTCCAGTCCGACCACGTTCTTGGCGCAGGCCATGATGAGCGCCCAGGTATGCTCGGCCACCGCCGGCGCATTGGCACCGGCCGCCGCCTTGACGGCAATGCCGCGCGCCTTGGCCGCTTCGGTATCGATGGAATCGATGCCGGTGCCGTGCTTGGAAATCACGCGCAGGCCGGGGGCCGCATCCATCACGCGCGCGCTCACGCCGCCATAGCGCACGATGATGGCCACCGGCAGATGTTGCTGCACCAGCCTGACCATGTCTTCCTCGGTCGGCTTGGCACCGGCATAGACCAGCTGAAAGTCGCGCAGGATCTCAACCGCTTGCGGTGCCAGGTCGACACCGGTGACGATCACCACTTCCTTCTTGAAAGCGATCACAGCGATTCTCCTTCGGCCAGCACGCCGCCCTTGCGCAGTGCGCCTTCCAGCCAGGCCGGGCGCAGCGGGCCGCCACCACGGATTTCGGTGAGGCGCTTGGTTTCATCGGCCACCTTCTTGGCGGCAGCCGCCAGCAGCGATGCGGCTTTCTCACGCTCGACCACCACCACGCCATCGGCGTCGCCCACGATCAGGTCACCTGGCTGCACGGCGGTGCCGCCCACCGAGACCGGCCAGTTCACGCGGCCGGCGATGTTCTTGGTCGGGCCGTTCGGATTGGCGCCCACGGCATAGACCGGAAAGCCGATGGCACGGATCGCTTCGGTATCGCGCACCGAGCCATAGATGATGATGCCGGCCAGGCCGCTGGCCTTGCATTGCGACACCATGATCTCGCCCATCAGCGCGCAGGTCTCATCACCCTTGCCATCGATGACCAGCACGTCGCCCGGCTTGGCGATGGCCATGGCGGCGTGGATCATCAGGTTGTCACCGGGACGCACTTCCACCGTCACGGCCGGTCCGGCCACGCGCATGGAGGGCGACAGCGGTGCCACGCGGCTGCACAGGGTACCGCGACGGCCGGCCACATCGGCCAGGATGGAGGCCGGGAATTCTGCGGCCTGCGCCACGATGGCAGCGTCGACGCGTTCGATGTCGCGGATGAAATCAGGTTGGGTGCTCATGGGGATCCTTTGATGGAAGAATTGAAGATGCAGTCAGGGGACCACGCTCAAGCGTGGGAATACATGGGCAGGCCGGCCACCGGCACGTCGGCGCGCAGGATGGATCCGGTCTGGGATTCGGTGATGAAGAGGCTCTTGCCATCCACTCCGCCAAAGGCCAGGTTGGTGGTCGAGATGCCGGCCGTGGAGCGGATGCGCAGCAAGGGTTCGGCGAACTTCGACAGACGCCAGATGGAACCGAAGCCGGTGTGGGCGATGTAGAGGCAGCTCTCGGCATCCAGCGCCAGGCCATCAGGACCGGCCATGCCGCCGTGCAGGTTGGCGAACACGCCGACCTTGCCCACCACGCCGTTGTGATGCAGCGGGATGCGCCAGATCTGCTGTGCCCGCGTGACCGCCACCAGCAGGTGGTTCAGGGCCGGGTCATAGACGATGCCGTTGGGGCTGGGGATGGTGTTGATGAGGCAGGTCAGCTGGCCATCAGGTGCCAGGCGATACACGCGCCCGGTGGCATCCTGCATGCCGGTCTGGCCTTGGTCGGTGAAATAGATCTCGCCCTTGGGACCGAACACCAGGTCATTGACGCCCTTGAAGCCTTCCGAGCCAACCGTTTCCAGCAGCGGCGTGACGGTGCCGGTATCGGGATCGAGCTGCACCAGGCCGCGCTTGTAGTCGGTGATGACGATGCGGCCGCTCTTGTCGATCTTCAGGCCATTGGGCCAGCCGTCGTATTCAGTGACCAGTTCCCATTGGCCGTCCATGCTGATGCGGAAGATGCGGCCATAGGGAATGTCGGTGACGTAGAGCCGGCCCTGGCGGTCGAAGGACGGGCCTTCGAGGAAGGAATCGATGGGCAGGCCGCCCCGGTTGGCATCGCCCCAGGCATTCTTGCGGGGGGACCGGAAATGATCGGGCAAGCGCGTGAAGACGCTGGCTTCGACCGTGGGAGGCGGGGCAAAGAAGCTCATGCTGTTTCCTTGGAAGTGGAAGGGGCACGGGACGGATCACCCAGTGCCAGCGTGATGACGGCACCCAGCAGCAAGGCACCGGCCACGAAGATCAGCGGATAGGTAAAGCCCTGGGTGCTTTCGCGGATGAAGCCGATCACCGACGGGCCGACGAAGCCGCCCAGGTTGCCGATGGAGACGATCAGCGCCAGGCCGCCGGCGGCCGCGCGGCCGGTCAGGAAGCCCGAGGGAATGGCCCAGAAGGTCGCCTGGAACGACAGGATCGACGCCACCGCTATGGTGATGGCCAGCATCTTCAGCAGCGGCGTATGCAGGAAGGCCGAGATGGCCAGCGACAGCGCCGCCAGCACGATGGCCCCGGCCACGAAGAACAGGCGGTGCGCACTGCGATTGGCCAGGCGCGCCCACAGCGTCATGGCCACCGCGCCGACCAGGTAGGGAATGGCCGCCACCAGGCCGACCTGATGCGAGGGCAGTCCGAACTCGCGGATGATCTGCGGCAGCCACAGGCCGATGCTGAGCGAACCGATGATGCCGCAGAAATTCGCACCAGCCAGCGCAAAGACACGCCAGTTGGTGAAGGCATCCTTGAGCTTGTTGCCATGGCGGGCGGCCAGCACGTTCTGCTCGGTGGACAATTCGTTTTCCAGCCACTGCTTTTCAGAAGGCGTGAGCCAGGCCGCCTTGGACGGACGATCCGGCAGCAGGAACAGGCACAGCACACCCAGCAGCACGGCCGGCAGTGCCTCCAGCAGCAGCAATACCTGCCAGCCCTTGAAGCCCCACATGCCGTGCAATTCCATGAGCGCACCCGACAGCGGCGAACCGATGATGTTGGCCACCGGGATGCCGATCAGGAAAAAGGCCGTGGCCTTGCCGCGCCAGGCACCGGGGAACCACTGCGTGAAATACAGGTAGATGCCCGGCGTGAAGCCGGCCTCGGCCATGCCCAGCAGGAAGCGCGCCAGTGCAAAGCTCTTGGGGCCGACCACGAAGGCGGTGGCCATCGAGATCACGCCCCAGGAAATCATGATGCGCGAGATCCACATGCGCGCGCCGAAGCGGTGCAGTGCCAGGTTGCTGGGAATCTCGAAGAAGAAGTAGCCGATGAAGAACAGACCCGCACCCAGACCGAACTGCGAGGGCGTCAGGCCCAGGTCCTTGTTCATGGTCAGCGCGGCGAAGCCGACGTTGATGCGGTCCAGATAGCTGACCACGTAACACAGCAGGATGAAGGGGATGAGGCGGCGCATCACCTTCTTCATCGTGGCTTCTTCGCTGACGGCGGCGGTGAAGCCGGCTGCGGCAGCGTGCGCCGCGGCTTGGGTGGAAACCTGCGACATGGTGTTCTCCGTCAGAATTGGTAAAGGCGGGCGGGGTTGTCGACCAGCACGGTGCGCAGCATTGCGTCGGACCCCAGCCATGTCGTCATCACATCGAGCAGGCGCGCATCATCGGGCTTGTGCTGCTCGGTCGGATGCGGCCAGTCGCTGCCCCACACGACCTGCGACGGTGCGGTCTGCACCAGGGTGCGGGCCAGCGGCGCGACATCCTCGTAATCCGGCGCACCACGCTTGCTGTAGAGGTAGGCACCGGAAAGCTTGACGCTGGCGCGCTGCTCGCGCATGAGTCCCGTCACGAAGTCGAAGACCGGATGGCCCGGACCGGCCTGCAGGGGGATACGCGCAAAGTGATCGAAGACCAGCGGCACCGGCAGCGCCGACAGCAGCGCGCGATTGGCCAGCAGCACGTCATTGGGCATGTTGACCTGGAGATGCCAGCCCAGCGCTGCCACGCGGCGTGCGAGAGGTTCCATCATCTCCACGGTAGTGACCGAGCCCAGCGCCAGGTTGAAGCGCAATCCGCGCACGCCGGCCTGATGCAGGCGCTGCAGCTCGGCATCGCTGACCTGGTCATTGACCACCGCGACGCCGCGGGCAGTCGCACCCAGTTGCGCCAGCGCATCGAGGGTGCAGCTGTTGTCCACGCCATAGGCCGAAGGTGTCACCACCACGTTGCGCGTCGTGCCCAGCCGCTGCTGCAGGCGGCGATACATGGGGACGGTGGCCGGAGCGTGCAGCAGCTTGGCACCCGGTGCCCACGCGAAACGCGGGTCGTAGATGTGCATGTGGCAATCACAGGCATCGGCGGGCAGGCGGCTGGCGGCGTGTTGCGTGCCGGCGGAGTGGGCATAGGGCTCGGTTTGCGCACGCGCCAGCGGCAGCCGGGCGATGGCACCGAGGCCGAGCGCGAGCCGTGTACTGTGCCGCAGGAAAGCGCGCCGGGAAGGCAGGTCTTGCATCGTGCTGGTCTCCGTGTTGTCGTCGCCGCGAAGGGCGAGGGTTCTTGTTTGGAGGGCAGTCTACGTGCGGGGATATTTAATGTATATTTGCTTTTATTTTGTTATCCATAACTTTCAGGAATGAATCATGGACTTCCGCGATCTCAAGTATTTCGCCGTCATCGCCGAGGAAGGGCACGTGGGACGGGCGGCTGAGCGGCTCTTCAAGACGCAGCCGGCGCTGACCAAGTGCATTGATCGCCTGGAAGAACAACTGGGCGCACCGCTGTTCGAACGCGTGGGTCGCGGCATCCGTCTGACACCGGTGGGCGAGGCCCTGCTGCACCGCGCACGCCGCATCAGCCTGATGATGGACGAGACTGCACGTGAGATCGGCGACTACGCGCACGGGCGCGAAGGCAACATCCGCCTGGGCTGCATCCCGACCCTGGCCGAACACATCCTGCCGGGCATCTGCCAGCAGTTGCTGGCCGAGGCGGAGAAGGTCACGATCGATCTGAAGGTGTCGATGAACGATGCCCTGCTGGAGGGCCTGAAGGCGGGGGAACTGGATGTGGTGCTGGGGCCGATGATCCAGGATGACGAACTGTTTCACACCGAAGAAATCATGCGCGACGAGATGGTCGTCATGGCCAGCCCCAATCACCCCATCTTTGACCGCAAGATCCGGCTGCGCCATCTGCTGGAGTATCAATGGGTGCTGCCGGCGCAATCCGTACTGAGCCGGCAGTGGCTGGACAACGTCTTCGACCGTCATCACCTGTCGCGTCCGACGGTGCAGATCACCCCGACGGTGCTGAACATGATCATGCCGCTCATCGAGCGCAGCAATTTGCTGGGCTTTGCTTCCAAGCTGAACCTGCTGGCCGGACGCAATCACCTGCGCGAGGTGGTGCTGAAAGAAACCACGATGCTGCGCCGGATGGGATTGAGCTACCGGCGCGATACCTATCTTTCGCCGGCGGCACTGAGGCTGATCAAGATCATTCGCGGGACCACGCTGGACTGATGGGCAAGAGGCCCGCTGGTCCGCCCTGCGGCGCATGCACATTCCTTTCGTCTTGGCGATGACAGCAGGACGAACCAGCGCAGCGATTTATCGTGATCCGCTGACCCGGCAATGCGCCTCAGCGAATCGCCTGCTCCGGCATGGCCGAGGAGTGATGGTGGGCGATGAGCCACTTGCCGTCCTGCCACTCGTAGACATAGGTGTAGCGCGCCTGCACCTTCTTGCCATCGGCGAACTTGAAGGTATAGGTGCCGACGTCCTGGGCCACGTTGCAGCCGATCTTGACGATGCGGCTGTTGATCGTGCCTTGCGGACCGCTCTTGAGGAACTTCACGAAATAGTCGCGAATCTCGGCCGGGTTGGTGCGCGGCTGGTTGGAGACGGTCGGCAGCAGCACGCCGTCGGCAGCATAGTTGGCCACGACCTGGTCCGGATCACCCGTGCGCAGGGAGGCGTTCCAGCGATCGAACAAGGCTTCGATCTGCTTCGGGGTGGCGGCTGCGCAGGTGGCGCTGGCAGGCTGTGCGGCCGCTGCGGTCTGAGCCGCAGCCGGCAGGGCGGTGGCGATGCCAAAACCGGCCAGGGTCAACAGGGGGATGGCGATACGATAGTTCATCAGGTTTCCTCTCAGGGGGACTGGTTCAGATGCCGTCTCCGGCACCGCGCCACGAAAACGGCGCAACACCATTCTGGAGAGGCGAGATGAACCTCAACCCGCGATTTCCATGAAGGCTCGCTGAGCGGAAGATGAACGCAAGATGAACGGCGGCCGCTGGCCGGCCCTTCACGCAGGCTGGTCGTCGAGGCGATAACCGAGTCCGCGCACGGTCTTGAGCAGGGGCAGATCGTGGCCCTCGTCGATCTTGCTGCGCAGGCGGCGAATGTAGACGTCGACGATGTTGGTCAGCGGATCCTCGTTGGCCCCCCAGACGTTGGAGAGGATGCGCTCGCGGCTGTAGAGCCGGCCCGGTGCGCTCATCAGCAATTCCAGGAAGGCCAGTTCCTTGGCCGTGAGCGTGATGGGCTTGCCGGCGCGCGTGACCTGCATGCGCTCGCGATCGAGCACCAGATCGGCCACTTCCAGCACGGTCGCCACGGTGCGCTGCTCGCGTCCGCGACGCAGCAATGCCTCGATGCGGGCCAGCAATTCCTCGAAGGCGAAGGGCTTGGTGAGATAGTCGTCCGCGCCCAGGCGCAGGCCGGCGACGCGGTCGTCGACATCGCTGAGCGCCGTCAGCATCAGGATGGGGACGTGATTGCACTCGGCGCGCAGCGTCTGGCACAGTTCCAGCCCGGTCATGCCGGGCAGCATCACGTCCAGCAACAGCAGCGCATGCTCGCCTTCGCGAGCCAGCTGCAGGCCATCCGGCCCGGTGCGGGCATGCTGTACGCGGTAGCCTTCGGCACGCAGTCCACGCGAGAGGAAATCGGCCACGCGGGCGTCGTCTTCGATGATGAGGATGTTCATGGTGATGCAGGATCAGTGGTCTCGGCTGCCGGATACCGGTGCGGGATGGCGCGGCAAGTCGATGGTGACGCAGGTCCCCTCTCCGGGTGTGCTCTGCAAACGGATCTCCCCATGGTGCGCATGCAGGATGGCACGCGCGATCGACAGCCCGATGCCGGTCCCGTCGGCCCGATGCGCCCGCGCACGGCGGCCGCGCACGAAGCGCTCGAAGACCTGCGGCAATTCGTCGGCATCGATGCCGATGCCCTGGTCGGTGATCAAGATCTGCACCCGATCCGGCTGCTGCAGGCATTGCACGCTCACCACGGCCCCGCGCGGAGAATAGCGGATGGCATTGTCCAGCACGATGACGATGGCCTGGCGCAGGCGCTCCGCATCCGCCATCAGCCAGCAGGCATCGGCCTCCGGGAAAGGCAGGCGCTGCACGCTCACCTGATTGTCCGCGCCCAATGCTTCGGCAACGTCGGCCGCATCGGTGAGCAGTTCGTGCAGCTGGATGGGCTGCGGCTGCATCACGATCTGGTCGGCTTCGGCCTTGGCAATGAGCAGCAGGTCATTGATGCGGCCGGTGAGCTGCTTGCTGTCTTCGACGATGCGCTGCAGGGCCTGGCGATATTCCTGCGCCGGCTTGTCCGCGCCGCGCAGGGCGATCTCGGCTTCGCCACGGATGGCAGTGGTGGGGGTGCGCAATTCGTGGCCGAGATCGGCGAACAGCTGGCGTCGCCGCAGGTCGATGTGCTGCAGGGTTTCATGCGCATGGCGCAGTTCGCCGGTGCGCGCCTCCACGGCCTCTTCCAGCCGGCGCCGGGCGGCATCGGCATCGGCGCGGTGCTGCTGCAGTTCGGCGGCCATGGCATTGAAGTCCTCGGCGACGCGATCGAATTCATCGCCGGAACCGACCGGTACACGATGATCGAGCTGGCCCGCGCGCAAGGCGCGCACGCCGTCCAGCAAGCGTTCCAGCGGCCGTTGCAGGCGGCGTCCCAGGTGCAGCGCCAGCAGTGCCGCTCCCAGCAAGGTCATGATGACCATGAAGATGGCCTGGGTGCGTACCCGGTCCAGGCCGCGTTCGGTGGCCAGGCGCGCAATCGGCACCGCCTTGCGCTGGCGCTCGATGGCTCCGTTGAGCAGCTCGCGTAGGTCGCGTCCGCGCGCCATGTCGAAGACTTGATTGATCTCGCGCCAGACGCCCGAGAATTCGGCATCGCCCCGCAAGGGGGCCAGGGCCAGCAGGCGGGTCTGCACGGCGGCGATGTTGTCGCTCAGCAGGTCAGCCACCGACGCCAGCTGTTCGACATCGGCGGGGATCGGCACCTGGTCGCGCGCGGCGATCTCGGTCCACAGCGTGATGTCGCGCCGTGCCAGTTGCTGCAGGCGCGCGGCACTCTCCTGCATGCTGGCCAGCAGGCGGTCGCGTACCTCGGGCGAGGCATCGGCATCCATCAGCTGCTGCGAAGCCCACACGCGCAAGCGCTGCTTGTTGGCGGACAGTTCCAGCAGCTCGGACTGGATGTCGCTGGCCAGCCGGCTGTGCTGCGCATAGTCATTGACGCGGTTGGCACCCCAATAGACGAAACCGGCCTGCACGCAGACCAGCACGACCAGCAAACCAAAGGCGAGAGAAAGCCTGAGACGAAACATGAGCGATGCACGAGGAGGGGCAGGGAACGTGGAGTGTACACGGAACAGATCACCGCAAGATCACGGCTGCCCGCAGCCGGCACGCCAGCCCCGACACGGGTATGCTGATAGCCCCGCTACCACCTGACCGATGCCCGCGCCCCCGGTCCCGCAAGATGACGCGCTCTCCCCTGCTCCGCCTGGCCCCGCTGGCGCTGTTCCGGCAAACCCTCCCCTCGGATCTCGACCACCTGGTCGCCCTGCGCATCACCGCCATGCGTCCCAGCCTGGAGCAGATCGGGCGCTTCGATCCGCAACGGGCGCGCGAACGCTTCACCAGCGGCTTCGTGCCGGAAGTGACCTTCCACATCATGCAGGCAGGCCAGGCCGCAGGCTTCTTCGTGCTGGAGCGACAGACCGACAGGCTGCGGCTGCGTCATCTGTATCTGCATCCGGACTTCCAGCATGGCGGCCTCGGTGCGCAAGTCCTCAGGCGCATTCTGGCCGATGCCCGCCGCCATGGCTGCAGCGTGCAGCTGGCCGCCCTGCGCGACAGCCCTGCCAATGCCTTCTATCAGCGCCACGGCTTCGTGCAGGCCGGCGAGGGAGAATGGGACATCCTTTATGAGCATCCCCGGCCTGCAGACGCCACCGCAGCGCATGCACCTGAAGCTGGCGTCATACGCTGGCTGGAGCACGCCGACCTTCCCGCACTCGATACGATCCTGCGCCAGCATGTCCGCGATCTGCACGATGGCAGCGTGGTCGAGGTCGAGATCGCCGCCATCCGGCAAAGCATGAACGGCGAGCGGGATGCCGATGGGCGCTACCGCAGCTATCTGGTGGCGCGTGATGCGCAGGGCGTCGCGCTGGGCTGCATGGCGCTGTCGGGTCCGGATGCGCGCATCAGCAGCCATCTCGCACTGGATACGCAGGGACAAGGGAGCGCGCTCGAATTGCTCAATGTCTTCGTGCATCGCGACGCCATGCGCGGACGGGGAATCGGCCGTGCGCTTTTGCAAGCCGCCTGCGATGAGGCCCGTGCGGCCGGGGCCACCAAACTGGTCGTCAACAGCGGGCCGCGCTATCGCGCCAGCTGGGGTTTTTACGACCATCTCTTCGATGCCAGCCACGGAATGATGATGGATTACTACGGCGCAGGCCGGCATGCCAAGGTGTGGAGCATGGCGCTCTGAACAGCGCACGCATGGCCACTCCGATGGGGTGGTCGTCACAGCTGCAGGCGAACACACACCTCTATCCATTAGCCAGGCTAATAAGGTAATTAAGCATTGATTAGCTAGTCAGTCCTGCGGTCCCCTGACAGACTTTGTTCTGTCCCGGAGAGGTTCCCCCCTGACCGCCCGGGGCACATCACGGCGCATGGTCCGTATCCACCAGGACGACAGCCGCCGAGCCTCTGCCCGGCGGCTGGTGGGTTGCGCGCCGATATGAACTTCCTTTCCCCCTTGGCGTCCCGGGGGGCCATTGACCGGAAATGCAATGAACGAACCGACCCAATCCGCAGAAAACCCGCTCCGTCCGGAGCCGTCCACCGTGAGCCGCCGCGGCATGCTCAAGGCAGCTGGCGCCGGCCTTGCCGCCCTGGGAACCACCTTCATGACCACTGCCAACGCCCAATCCAGGCAAACTACTGCGCTGCCGTTCAGCGCTGACGGCACCCTGTGGGACAAAACCTTCGCGCGCAGCGACAAGGTCGAGCACCGCAAGGTCAGCTTCCGCAACCGCTACGGGATCGTGCTCGCAGGCGATCTCTATGAACCGAAAAACATCAGCGGGCGCATCGCCGCCATCGTGGTGAGCGGGCCATTCGGCGCCGTCAAGGAGCAATCCTCCGGACTGTACGCCCAGACCATGGCCGAACGCGGCTTCGTCACGCTGGCCTTCGATCCCTCTTTCACCGGCGAGAGCGGCGGCGAGCCGCGCAATGTCGCCTCGCCCGACATCAATACCGAAGACTTCAGCGCCGCCGTCGACTTCATCGGCCTGCTGCCCCATGTCGATCGCCAGCGTATCGGCATGATCGGCGTCTGCGGCTGGGGTGGCATGGCCCTCAATGCGGCCGCTGTAGACAAGCGCGTCAAGGCGGTGGTTGCCAGCACCATGTACGACATGACACGCGTGCTCTCGCGCGGCTACAACGACAGCGTCACGCTGGCCCAGCGCACGGAGCTGCTGGAGCAGCTCGGCCAGCAACGCTGGAAGGATGCCGAGCGCGGCACGCCGGAACATGGTCCGGTCATGAACCAGCTCAAGGGCGGCGAGCCGCCATTCCTGGTGCAGTATCACGACTACTACCGCACCCCGCGCGGCTTCCATCCGCGCTCGGTGAATTCGAATGCCTCGTGGACCAGGACCATGCCGCTGTCCTTCATGAACATGCCCATCCTCAGCTACATCAAGGAAATCTCTCCGCGCCCGCTGTTGCTGATCCATGGCGAGAAGGCACACTCGCGCTACTTCAGCGAAACCGCCTTCGCCGCCGCCGCCGAGCCCAAGGAACTGATGATCATCCCGGGGGCCGTACATGTGGACCTGTACGACCGTGTCGACCTGATTCCCTTCGACAAGCTGACCAGCTTCTTCCGCACGCACCTGGCCTAGCCGCTGCAGGCGATCAGGGGTGCCACATCAGTGCCCTGATCGCTTTCTCCCTCCTTCTTCGGGCCACGCAGAGTGCGCTGGCCCGATCCACGTTGCCTGTGCGGTGAGACTCATGCGCCCGATCGATGAACGCAAGTGGATTGATCTGTAGCGCAGATGAATGCCAACGCGCCAAAGACCCGTCATCTTCCCTCCTGCGGCCAATTCCTTGCACCAGCAAGGTGAATCCTGCTGCCTTGCTGCTCTTTTTTGCATTGGCACATTTCCTGCTAGCCGAGAAGTGTTGCAGCAGCGCCGCGCCGCCTCATCCGGCGGTCGCCGCACTGCAACAAATCCATTACCATGCGCACCTGCGGCGGCTGTCGGCGATTGAAGGCAGCTGCACACTGATGACTGGGTCAGCTTACCCGCCGGCCTGGCCATTGACGTGACGCGTTCGTTATCCACGATTGATGATTGGTATTGCCATGACGACTTCCACTGCGGATTCCTCGCCCTCCTCGCCGATTGCCTCCGCGCCTCCTGCGCGCGCAACGGCTCCTGCCACCCCGGCCGTGCGCCACAGCTGGATCGACAACCTGCAGGGCCAGCTCTTCGGGGTGGTGATGATCGCCTTCGGCATGTCCATGCTGCACAGCCTGGGCCTGATCATCGGCCAGATCGCCGGCGTGGCCTTCCTGGTGACCTATGCCACCGGGATCAGCTTCGGCATGGCCTTCACGATCATCAACCTGCCCTTCTACCTGCTGGCCGCCTTGCGCATGGGCGCGGCCTTCACCTGGCGCACTCTGGCGGCCGTCACCGCCGTGTCGGTCCTGACCAACGTGGCTGGCAACTACATCAGCTACAGCCATCTCGATCCCGCCGTCGGTGCCGTGCTGGCCGGCCTGTGCGTGGGCATTGGCCTGATCGGCCTGTTCCGCCACCAGGCCAGCTGCGGCGGCATGAGCATCCTGGCTACCTATGTGCAAGAGCGCACCGGCTTCAAGGCCGGCTGGCTGCTCATGGGTTTCGACCTGGCGCTGTTTGCGACGGCGGCGCTGTTCCTGCCGATGGATCGCGTGTTCTATTCGCTGGTCGGCGCCATCACGATGAACCTGTTCGTGGCGTGGAATCATCGCTACGAGTGGTATATCGCCCGCTAGCGCTGGCAGGGGAAGCGCCGGGCGGGGCGATTCCATTACAATCCGGGACATCCATGCATCGCACGAATCTTGCTCGCGATGCGGCCAGCCATTGTGATTCTTAGCCCTGCCCGCCATGAGCCAAGTCCTGAACTACCTGATCACCGCCCGCCGCTGCGAAGCGGAAGAACTGCAACGCCTGGCACACACCTGCCAGCTGGTACTGACCGTGGGCAAGCTCATCCATTGCCTGCAGCAGGAACGCGGCCTGTCCAACATCTATCTCGGTTCGCGCGGCGAGCGGGATGCGCAGGCCTGGCAGGAGCGCGTGGCCGCCAGCCAGGCGGCCCAGTGCGAGTTCGACACCTGGCTCGGCTCCACCGTCCCCGACAACGCCCTCTCCAACGGCGCTCGCCTCTACACCCGCATCGCCTTCGCCCTGCATGCGCTGGACGGGCTGCCCAAGCTGCGCGCCGATGTGGCCGCACTGGCCTGCACCCCGGCGGCCAGCTACGAGCGTTTCAAGACCGTGGTGGGTGCCTTGCTGGCGCTGGTATTCGAAGCCGCTGACGTGGCGGTGGATCCGCAGATTTCGCGGTTGCTGGTGGCGCTGTTCAACCTGATGCAAGGCAAGGAATTTGCCGGCCGCGAACGGGCCGCCGGCGCTGCCGCCTTCGTCACGGGCAAGATCACGCGCGAACAGGAACAGACCATCGAGACCCAGATCGAGATGCAGGAACAGGCCCTGCGCCGTTTCGAATCCTTCGCCGAAGGCTTCCGCAATGAATGGAGCGCCATGCAGGCCACGCTGCCGCTGGCCGATCTGGAACGCCTGCGCCGCAAGCTGCTCACCGCCCACGGCCGGCCGCTGGATCCCGAGCTGGCCGATGCCTGGTATCAGTGCTGCTCCACCCGCATGGATGGCCTGCATCAGGTCGAGATCCATCTCGCGCAATACGTGCAGTCGCAATGCCAGGACAAGATCCGCGAATTGCAGAAGGACCTGGACCATCAGGGCCAGTTCTTCACGCAGGCCGATGACCGTGATCCGCTGGCCTCGCTGACGGCCTTCGCCTCCGGCCTGGATGGCCAGCCGTTGCCGGACGGCTCGCTGAGCGCGGGCGTGGGCCCGCACCTGACCCAATCCATCGTCGACATCCTGCGCACCCAGTCCGAACGCCTGCAGAACCTGACCCAGGAACTGGCCACCGTGCGCGAGAGCCTGGAAGAACGCAAGCTCATCGAACGCGCCAAGGGCGTGCTGATGATGAAGCAGGGTCTCAACGAAGAGGCCGCCTATCGCCTGCTGCGCAAGCATGCGATGAACCAGAACCGGCGCATTGCCGAAGTGGCGCAGGCGATCCTGTCGCTGACCGAGATCCTGCCGGACGCCTGATCCGGCCTCCCTGCCCTCGCTCTTTCAAGCAGCCAGCAGCCGGCTTTCGATGTGACGCTGCCCGGCCAGCGGCCGCCCATGGGCGCGCTGCAGGGCATCGGCCACACCCAGCAGCCTCTGGTCGCTGAAGGCCGGACCGAATACCGTGATGCCCCAGGGCAGGCCGTTCTTCATGAAATTCATGGGCGTGGCCACGGCGGCGTAATCCAGCATGTTCATGAAGTTGGTGTACCAGCCCAGGTCCGAATTGCGCTGCACTGGCTGCTCGCGCAATTCTTCAAGCGTCACCGGGCGCGGATAGGCCGGCGTCACCACGCAATCGACGGTGGCCAGAATGCGGTCGCATTCGGCCTTCAGTTGCTGCAGGCGATATTGCGCGCGGAAGGTATCGACGGCGCTGAACTGCGGTGCCTTGCGCAGCACGTCGCGAATCACCGGCAGGATTTCCTCAGGCCGTTCCTGCAGCAGTGCCTCGATGGTGCTGTAGCGTTCTGCTACCCACGGCCCTTCGTAGAGCAGACGCGCTGCCTCCAGGAAGGGAGTGAAATCGATGGTCACGGGCACACCGCCGATGGCCTCCATCTGCTCCAGCGCCTCCACGAACAGGACCGGACTCTCGCTGCAGCCGAGGAATTCCAGCTGACGCGGCACCCCCACGCGCAAGCCTTTGCGCGGTGGCTGGAAGGCCGCAGCATCGTTGTGCGGCAGGTTGGCGCGGCTGTATTCATCGCGCTCATCGGGCTGCATGGCCTGCGTGCAAAGCGCCAGCAGGTGGCTGGCCTCGGCCGCCGTGGCAGTGAAGAAGGTCACGCAATCCAGCGTGCGGCAGGCGGGCACCACGCCGGCAGTGGAGAGCAAACCCTTGGTCGCCTTCAACCCGACCAGATTGTTCAGGGCGGCGGGAACGCGGCCACTGCCGGCGGTATCGGTGCCCAGTGCAAAACTGCTCAAGCCCAATGCCACCGCCAGCGACGAGCCGGAGGATGAACCGCCGGAAGGATAATCCGGATGCACGCTGTTGCGGCAAGCGCCATAGGGCGAACGCGTGCCGTTGAGGCCGGTGGCGAACTGATCCAGATTGCATTTGCCCACGGGGATCGCGCCCAGTGCGATGAGCTGCGCCACCAGCGTGGCGCTCTCGCGCGGCACGTAGCTGAAGGCCGGACAGGCGGCCGTAGTGGGGATGCCGGCCAGGTCGATGTTGTCCTTGATCGAGAACGGCACGCCATACAGGGGCAGGCTGTGCGGGGATTGCCCTTCCAGTGCCTGCAGGTAGGGCTCGGTTTCCTCCTCGCTCAAGAGATGGATGTAGAGCCGGTATTGCGGGTTGAGCGCGATGGCACTCTCACGCAGGCGGCCGATCACGGCGCGCGGCGACAGGCTGCCATCACGATAGGCCGCCGTGAGCGCATCGATGCGCAGGTCAAAGGAATGGATCATGCGGCCTCCTCTTCAGTGTTTTCCATGACCAGCACGCACTGTCCCGCGCGCACCGGACTACCCGGCTGCACCCGCACTTCGGCGACGATGCCCGCTTCAGGCGCGGTGATGTTGATTTCCATCTTCATCGACTCCAAGATCATCAGCAGCTCACCCTGCGCTACACGCTGGCCGGGACTGACCTTGACCTGCCACAGGTTGCCGGCAATCGGTGCATCCACGGACAATTGGCCCGCCTGCAGCGGCTGGTGATCTTGCACGATGGCGCTGCTCTCCTCGCTCTCGTAGTTGGCCTGGCCGCTGGCGATCCAGCGCTGGCGTTCGGCATCGAAGGCGGCCTGCTGGTGCTGGCGGAAGGCGGCAATCCCCTCGGCTTCGCGCTGCAGGAACTCCTGGTAGTCCGCCAGGTTCAGCTGGGTCTCTTCGATGCCGACCTCGAAGCGGCCCAGCGGGAAATCGCGGCGGATGGTCTGCAATTCTTCGGCCGTGACCGGATAGAAACGAATCTGGTCAAAGAAGCGCAGCAACCACGGCTTGCCCCGGAAGGCGGCGACCTCGCGATAGCGGTTCCACATCTGCAGCGTGCGGCCCACGAACTGGTAGCCGCCCGGCCCTTCCATGCCATAGATACACATGTAGGCGCCGCCGATGCCCACCGAATTCTCGGCAGTCCAGGTGCGCGCCGGGTTGTACTTGGTGGTGACCAGGCGATGGCGCGGGTCCAGCGGTGTGGCCACCGGCGCGCCCAGGTAGACGTCGCCCAGTCCCATGACCAGGTAGCTGGCATCGAAGACCGTCTCACGCACCGCACCGATGTCCTTGAGGTCGTTGATGCGGCGGATGAATTCCAGATTGCTGGGACACCAGGGCGCATCCTTGCGCACCGTGGTCATGTATTTCTCGATGGCGAGCTGGCAGGCCGGATCGTCCCAGGACAAAGGCAGATGCACGATACGCGACGAAACCGTCAGGTTTTGGCGGGCACAGACGGCGTCCCACAATCCGGCGATGGTTTCCAGCAGCCTTGGCAAGGGCAGCGCTTCGGGCTGGTAATGCACTTGCAGCGAACGGATGCCGGGGGTCAGGTCGATCACGCCAGGCAAGGCCTGTTCTTCCAGCGCCGCGATCAGGGCGTGCACGCGGAAGCGCAGTACCAGGTCCAGTTGCGGGCTACCCACTTCCAGCAGCAGGTTGGCATCGCCCGACAGGCGCGCCACCAGCCGTTGTTCGTCCTGGCCCAGGTCCAGCACGATAGGCGAAGCCAGCGGTGCCGGCGACCAGTCCACCGCTTGCGCCTGCAGGCTGGCGATACCGGCATGCGCTGCCAGAGCGATGCGGCGTGCCGTGCTCACGTCCACCGGAATGAAGCGGACCTTGTCGCCCGCCTTGAGCTGGCCGATCTGCCAGAGATCGGCCTCGATCACCGTGACCGGGCAGACAAAGCCGCCCAGGCTGGGGCCATCCGGCCCGAGGATCACCGGCATGTCGCCGGTGAAATCGACGGCACCCACGGCATAGGGATTGTCATGGATGTTGGAGGGATGCAGCCCGGCTTCGCCGCCGCTGTCGCGCACCCATTCCGGTTTGGGACCGATCAGGCGCACGCCGGTGCGGCTGGAATTGAAATGGACTTCCCAGTCGGTGGCGAAGAAGGTCTCCATGTAGGCCGGCGTGAAATACTCCGGCGCACCATGCGGACCATAGATCACGCGGACCGGCCGCACCTGCTCCAGCGCAGGATACAGATCGGCCGGCAAGACCTGGCCGGCCGCGGGCATCTCATCGCTGGCCAGCGGCAGCAGATGCAGGATGTCGCCACTGGCCAGCGCGCGGCCCGCGTGGCCACCGAACTGGCCCAGCGTGAAGGTGCTGCGGCTGCCAAGATAGGCAGGGACCTGCACGCCGCCGTGCACAGCGAGGTAGCTGCGCGCACCGGCCCCGCTGATGGTGCCGAGCTTCAAGGTACTGCCGGCAGCAATGTGCAGCACGGTGGCCATTGGCTGGGCCACGCCATCGAGCAGCACCGGGATCACGGCACCGGTCACCACCACGCAGGCAGCGGTATTGAAGCGCAATACCGGACCCATCATCGTCACTTCCAATCCGGCCGCATCCTCGGCATTGCCCAGCAGACGATTGCCCAGCCGCAAGGCGCGCTCATCCATCGGGCCCGAGGGCGGCACACCGACCGCCCAGTATCCGATGCGGCCGGGATGGTCCTGCACCGTGGTCTGGGTACCGGGCGACAGCACCTCCACGGTATCGGCGCGATAAACCAGATGTTCCAGGCAGCGCGTCCATGGCTGGCCGCTGGCGAACGGGACATCGTCGAGGATCTGGCGCAGGTAGTGCTGGTTGGTCTCCACGCCGTACAGCGCGGTCTCGCGCAGCGCGGAATTGAGCGCCACACGGGCTGCCTCGCGGGTGGGCTGCCAGCTGATGAGCTTGGCGATCATGGGATCGAAATACGGCGGGATCTCGCATCCGGCCTCGACCCAGGTATCGATGCGCAACGCCTGTCCATCGGCGTCCGGAAAACCGACGGCGGTCAGCAGGCCCGGGCAAGGCTGGAACTGGCGGCCCGGGTCTTCCGCATACAGGCGCGCCTGGATCGCATGGCCACGCGGCTGCAGACCGGCCACCAATTGCGCCAGCGGCGGCAGGTCGCCAGCGGCCAGCTCGATCATCCAGCGCACCAGATCCACGCCCCAGACCTGTTCGGTCACGCCATGTTCCACCTGCAGGCGCGTATTGACTTCGAGGAAGTAGAACTGCCCGGCCAGGCTGTCATAGACGAACTCCACCGTGCCGGCACTGCGGTAGTTCACCGCCTTGGCCAGCTTGATGGCCGCCGCGCACAAGGCGTCGGCCATGCCCTCGGGCAGGTTGGGGGCGGGAGTTTCCTCCAGCACCTTTTGATTGCGTCGCTGTACCGAGCAGTCACGCACACCCAATGCGATCACCTCGCCTTGGCCATCCCCGAAGACCTGCACTTCCAGATGGCGGGCGCGCTCGATATATTTCTCGATGAAGACGCCGGCGTCGCTGAAATTGTTCTGGCCCAGGCGACGCACCGAATCGAAGGCATCGCCCAGTTCGGCATCGCTGCGGCAGACGCGCATGCCGATGCCGCCACCGCCGGCCGTGCTCTTCAGCATCACCGGATAGCCGACGCGGGATGCAGCGGCCAGCGCATCATCGATGCTCTCCAGCAGGTCGGTGCCTTCCAGCATCGGCACGCCCTGTTCGCGTGCCAGTGCGCGCGCGGTGTGCTTGAGTCCGAAGATGCGCAACTGCGGCGGCGTCGGGCCGACGAAGGCAATGCCGGCCGCTTCGCAGGCTTCGGCGAAGGCGGCATTTTCGGAGAGGAAGCCATAGCCCGGGTGGATGGCTTGCGCGCCGCTGTCGCGGGCGGCGGCCAGGATCTTGTCCACGGCAAGATAGGTCTGGGCGGCCGGTCCTTCTCCCAGCGAGATGGTGCGGTCGGCCTGCAAGACGTGCAGGCTGCCGAGGTCAGCTTCGGAATAGACGCACACGCCGGTCACGTCCAGCGTGCGCAAGGTGCGCAGGATGCGGCAGGCAATGGCGCCGCGATTGGCGATGAGCAAGTGGTCAAACATGGAATGGGCCTGGAAATCCGGGTCGTCCCGTGATTCGAAAAACCGGCTCGCGGTCGTCCGCGAGCGGTGCACTACTGCGGTCGTTCAAGCGGTGCGGATCAGTCCCACACCAGCACTTCGGCCGCCGTGGGGTTCCAGCCGTTGCAGGGATTGTTGAGCTGCGGGCAGTTGGAGATCAGCACGATGAGATCCTGCTCGGCGCGCAGCTCCACGTACTTGCCGGCGGCCGAAATGCCATCCTCGAAAGTGAGACCGCCCTCGGGGGTGACCGGCACGTTCATGAAGAAGTTGATGTTGGCGCCGATGTCGCGCTTGTTGAGGCGGCCATCGTGCAGACAGGCACAGAGGAAATTGTCGCGGCAGCTGTGCATGTAGCGTTTGTCCAGCGCATAGCGCACGGTATTGCTCTCCTGCGCGCAGGCCCCGCCCAGCGTGTCATGGCGGCCGCAGGTATCGGCCACGATGGTGGCCAGTGCGCGGCCCAGGTTGGAATACAGCACGCTGCCCGCACCCAGGTAGGCGCGATTCTGGCGGCGCAGGGTGCGCTGGGGATCGTAGCGTTCACGCGGATTGGCGGCGCTGTAGAACAGCGTATCGATGGCCTGGTTGCCTTCCAGGTCCAGCAGGCGCACGGTCTGCCCGGCGCCGAGGTTGAAGAGATAGGGTTCGCCGGCCGGGATCACGTGACGGAACACGGCTTGTTCGGGGGCGCGCTGGCTTTCGATGATGTGCATGTGAGTCTCCCTGGTTCAGAGATGGAAGCGTTCAGTGTTGTGGAAGGCGCGCTCGTTCTCGGGGCGAGAATGGCGGCAGGCATGGGTGCTGTCGTCGCTGTGCGTCTGCAGCCATGCCAGCCGGACCGGGCGCGGTGCGTAGTGCGGATGCGGGTCCATCGGATGCTGCAGGGCCGTCAGGATGATGAGCGTGTCCATCGGCGCGGCCAGTTCGATGAAGTCACCCGCCTTGGAATTGCCGGGCACGAAGTGGAAAACGCCCTCGGCATCCACGTTCACGCGCGAGAACAGGTTCACCACCATCAGCAGGTCCTGCAGGTCGAGGTTCCACTTGCCCATTTCCACCAGCAGGTTGTCGGCGCCGTTGCGATGGAATCCGTTGCGCAATTCCTGGTAGCGGCCCTGGCCGTATTTCTCGCGCACCTCTTCGGCATTGAGCACGCCGCCGAAGCTGTCATGCCAGCCGCAGGTGTCTTCGGTGATGGCCGCCAGCACGCGGCCCATGTCGGAGTACAGGCAGTGACCGGCCTGCAGGCGCGCGGTGTGCTGGCCCTTGAGGGTGTCGGGCAGGTTCAGGCGTTCGCTGGGCTGCTGGGCGTTCAGCATCATCATGCTGACGTTGGCACCGCCTTCGATGTCGGTGATGCGCAGCGATTGCCCGCGCTTGAGGATGAAGGACGTATGGCCGCCGCCGGGCAGCAGTTCTTCGTAGAGTCTGGCCTGCAGGGCCAGGGGATCCTTGCTCATGTCAGCTTTCCTTTGCAGTGAGGAGGGAGGCCAGCTTGTCCGCCTGTTCGCGGGCACGGGCCTCGTTGAGGGCGATGTCGTAAGTGATGTGGGCCCCGTAGGCCTGCGGGTATTGCGGATCGGCGCGCACCTTGTCGAACACCAGCAGCCGTGTGCCCAGAGTGAAGCCTTCGGAGAGGTCATGGGTGACCATGAAGACGGTCAGGCCGCTGTCCTTCCACAGGTCCAGCAGCAGCGCATGCATCTCCTTGCGGATGCCCGGATCGAGGGCACCGAAGGGTTCATCCAGCAACAGCACGCGCGGACGCACGATGAGCGCCTGGGCAATCGCCAGCCGTTGCTGCATGCCGCCCGACAGGCTGCTGGGATACAGGTCCAGCGCGTGGCCCAGACCGACACGATGCAGCAGCTGCGCCGCCTCTTCGCGGGCGCGCCGCTTGGCACCGCCGAACAGGCGCCCCAGCAACGGCGACTGGGGCAGTTCCAGACCAATGGCCACGTTGTCCAGCACGTTCAGATGGGGGAACACGGAATAGCGCTGGAACACCACGCCGCGCGTGGCATCAGGTTCGGCCGGGAAGGGCTGGCCCTGCAGCAGCAGCTGGCCCTTGCTCGGACGCTCCTGCCCCAGCAGCAAGCGCAGGAAAGTGGACTTGCCACAGCCGGAAGCACCGACCAGGGTACAGAACTGGCCTTCTTCCACGCGCAGGTTGAGGCGCTCCAGCACCACGTTCTGGCCGTATTGCTGCCACACGTTGCGGATCTCGATGTAGCTCATGCGCGGCCTCCTTCAGCCCAGGGGAAGAAGCGGCGGTGGATGGCACGCAGAGACCAGTCCATCAGCCACGCCAGCAGCGTGATCCAGACCACGTAGGGCAGGATCACGTCCATGGCCAGATAGCGGCGCACGAGGAAGATGCGATAGCCCAAACCAGCCGTTGCCGAAATCGCTTCCGCAGAAATGAGAAACAGCCACGCCGCCCCCAGCGACAGGCGCAGCGAGACCAGCAGGCGTGCCAGCATCTGCGGCAGGGCCACGCGCAGCACAACGGTCCAGCTGTTGGCGCCGAGTGTCTGCGCCTTGATCAGCAGTTCGGCAGGGATGGCGCGGCCGGTGTGTTCGAGATCACGCGCCAGCAAGGGCGTGACGCCGATGACGATCAACATCACCTTGGACAATTCATCCAGCCCCATGACGATGAAGAGAATCGGCAGGATCGCCAGCGGCGGCACCATCGAGATCACGGTCAGCAGCGGCGAGAATCCTGCGCGCAGCACCGGGAAGATGCCGTTGGCGATGCCCAGCACCAGCCCGGCCACGGCCGCGATGCCCAGGCCCAGCAGCACGCGCTGCAGGCTGGCCAGGGTGTCGCTCCAGAACAGGTAGTCGCCGGTGCGCGGGTCTTCCATGAAGGCCATGTGACGGACCGCATCGACCATCTGCGCGAGGCTGGGCAGGAGCTTGTCATTGGGATTGTCGGCCAGGCGCGTGGCCGAGCCGAAGGCGTACAGCAGCGCCAGGATGAGGAAGGGCAGGAGCGTCAGCAGCCACTGCCCTGAGCGGCCGGGATGGCGATTCAGGAAACGCATGGCGCGCCTCCCTGTGGCAAGGACCGAGGCAGGGACGGACGCAGCACGCGGGCTGCGGGATGGAACCTGGGGTGGCGAACAGCGATCACGGGAAACTCCGGTCGGGGTTGAACAAAAGCAGGAGCAGCGCGGCACCTGTGGTGCAACTCTCTCCCGGGCTTTTGTCCCGCCGTGTAACCTCGACCGAGGTCGCCGGCTCTCGGACCAGTCATCTGCCTGCGGCAGACCGGAACCCTAGCCAGCTATTTGAACGTCTTGTGCAGCCGTCGGATGATCAGGTCATTGTCAGATCATCGGTGCGGGCTGCTCTGCATGTCATTGGATTTCAGCAAATTCCATACCATCAGCGCGCACGGCGCAGCCAGCGCACCGCATGCGCAAGCACTTCAATGAGCAGCAATGAAGTGCGCATGCGGCCACAGAGCGGCAGGGCCTGTGCGGCCTCGCTGGAAAAGGCGAAGGGAAAAACGGAAGTGTCGTGAGATCGGGTCATGGGCATGGTCTGCTCCTGCGAACATGGCCTGGCCGTCCAGGGATGGTTGCCGCCGCCACGCGTGATGCATGCGCTTCATTTGCTTCGGCCCAAGTCGTCTTGGCTCGCCCTCGGCGAGAACGACAATCTTGCATGCAAGATCCAGACCAGCCCTGCATGCCCTTGCGCTCCCGGCGCAAACCCGCACCTGTACTGGTTCGCAGCCAATCACGTGAAACTTCGCGGATCGCTGGAGCGCAAGCATGGTGCAAACCGGCACCGATTTGGCGCGCGCACGATGCGCCAGCATCGCTCACGGGTGACGCAGCGAATGGCGCGTTGAACCGTTCGCTATTAATAGCGAAAACCGGCATCCCGCATCATCGACATCGCATCCGGGCATTGGCATGAACCTTGCTGAAAAGCGAGCGGGAGCCGGCGAGTCCGGTCTTGAGTCAGCACAATTTGCAATGGACAGCTAGGGTTCCGGTTCGCTGGTGCGGATGTCTGGTCCGAGAGCAGTCGACCTCGCAAGGGGTTACACGGCGGGAGAAAAGCCCGGGAGATGACGCGTTCGCAACGACCGCGCCGCTCCCGGGCTTTTTTCCAATAAACCCTTCGAGGACCCTACGCCGTGTACAACATTTCCCGAATCCTTGGTGGCGCTGCCATCGCCCTGGCCGCCTTCACGGGCGCGCTTTCATCGGCCCACGCCGCCCCCCGCACCGACTTCAAGGTCTGTACCTCCATCTATGCCGGCTGGATGCCCTGGGGCGAAGCTCAGGCACAAGGCATCCTGGCCAAGTGGGGCAAGAAGTACGGCATCACCATCAGTGCCGTGCAGTTGAACGACTACGTGGAGTCGATCAACCAGTACACCGCCGGCAAGTTCGACGGCTGCACCATGACCAACATGGATGCGCTCACCATTCCCGCCGCCGGTGGCGTGGACTCCACTGCCCTGATCGTGGGCGACTATTCCAACGGCAACGATGGCATCGTGCTCAAGGGGAAGAACAAGAAGCTGGCCGACATCAAGGGCCAGTCGGTGCAGCTGGTGGAATTCTCGGTCTCGCACTACCTGCTGGCGCGCGCGCTGGAAACGGCCGGCCTGCGCGAGCGTGACGTCAAGGTGGTCAACACCAGCGATGCCGACATCACTGCCGCCTTCGCCACCCCGGCCGTCACCAGCACGGTGACCTGGAACCCGATGCTGTCCTCGATTGCGGCCTCGCCCGATGTGTCGCTGGTCTACACCTCCAAGCAGCTGCCCGGCGAAATCATGGACCTGATGGTGGTCAACACAAAAACCCTGCAGGAAAACCCCGCCTTCGGCAAGGCCCTCACCGGTGCCTGGTACGAGATGATGGCCATCATGACCGCCAAGGATGAGCGCGCCACGCGCGCGCTGACCGCCATGGGCAAGGCTTCCGGCACCGACCTGGCGGGCTTCCAGTCGCAGCTGGCGGCCACCGCCATGTTCTACCAGCCCAAGGCAGCGCTGGAATTCGCCACCAAGAAGGAGCTGCCGGCCATCATGGGCCGCATCGCCAAGTTCAGCTTTGACCACGGCATCCTCGGTCCCAACGTCAAGAGCGCCGATGGCATCGGCGTCGCCTTCGACGGCAACGTGGTGATCGGCGACAAGAAGAACGTCAAGCTGCGCTTCGACCCGGCCTACATGAAGATGGCGGCCGACGGAAAACTTTAAGTTTTTCGCGCACACGCGCGCACAACGTCACCACCACAACAGCATTACCCACTGTCTTGCGCGGGTCCGGCAACGGACCCGCCGGGGCCTGCTCGTCCCTTGCTTTCACACTGATCCACGCTGCTTCCAGACCAAACCACGGAGAGAACCTTGACTACCTACGCCACGTCCCTGTCGCGCCTTTGCGGCCTCGGCACCTGCGCCGCTGCCCTCACCACCCTGCTGGCCTGCGCTCCGGCGCTGGCCGATGATGCCGCGCCGGCTGCGGCCCCGGCCGGTCCGTGGACCATCACCAAACACATCGACCTGGCCTCGCGCTATGTGCTGCGCGGCGTCACCACCACCTACGGCAACGGCCAGCCGCTGGGCAATGCCGGTGCCGACGCGCCCGAATCGGACCAGGCTGCGCTGCAATGGGGCATCGACTTCGTCCACAGCAGTGGCTGGAGCTTCGGCTACTGGGCCTCGACCATCAATTATTCGTACAAGCAGCTGGGCAATTCCTATAGCGATCGCAGCATCACCGAATTCCAGAAACCGCGTTCGGTGGAAAACGATTTCTACTTCGCCTACGCCGGCAACATCAGCGGCGACCTCGGCTATACCCTGGGCATGACCGGCTACTACTACGCCAACGGCAGCCATGCCAATGCGCTGGAAACCAAGGCCGGCCTGACCTGGGGCGCGCTGTCCTTCAATGCGCAGACGCTGCTCAACGACGTGGTCTGGGGCAACAAGGGCGATACCTACTGGACCCTGGTCTACACCAAGCCGCTGCCCTACGACATCACCTTCACCGGCACGCTGGGCGCCTACACCTACAGCCGCGAGGGCAAGTATCTCGGCACACGCGACACCGCCACCGGTGCCTCCTGCGGGGCAGGCCAGGCCTTCGTGGTCAATGGCTGCTTCGCCGGCAACGGCCCCAGCAGCGGCGGCCTGCGCCACCTGACGCTGGGCCTGTCGGCGCCCTTCCCCGACTCTTCCATCACCTGGTCGCTGCAGGCCATCCTCGGTGGCTACAACCGCTTTGACGTCAAGCAGGGCAATCAGCTGGTGGGCATGCTGAGCTGGGGCTTCTGAACCGGGTAGCATTCACAGTCCAGGCAGCGCGGTGACCGTCCGTATCTGGCAGCTTTGATGCGGCGGTCCCCCTGCCTGGACGGCAGGCGCGACATAATACGGTTTCCATCCGTATCCGGCAGCGCTTGCCCGCATATCGCAATGAGCCCACTCTTTCACCGCTATGAACCGCGCCACGGCCACGGCCTGGCGCACGATCCCATCCCGTCCATCCTGGGTCCGCGCCCGATCGGCTGGATCTCCACGCTCAATGCCGAGGGCCGTCCCAACCTGGCGCCCTACAGCTTCTTCAACATCTTCAACTACCGGCCACCCATCGTCGCCTTCGCCAGCGTCGGCAAGAAGGACAGCGTGCGCAATGCCGAGGCAACCGGCGAATTCGTCTACAACCTGGCCACGCGGGCGCTGGCCGGGCAGGTCAACCAGAGCAGCCTGGAACAAAGCGAAGTCAATGAATTCGAGCTGGCCGGACTGACGCCGGTAACGGGCTTGGTGGTGGCCGCACCGCGCGTGGGCGAGAGCCCGGTGGCGATGGAATGCAAGGTGACACAGATCCAGCCGCTGACCACGCTGGAGGGCCGCACGCTGGACACCTGGATGGTCTACGGAGAAGTGGTGGCGGTGCACATCGACCAGTCGCTGCTGGTCGATGGCGTCTACGATACGGCAGCGGCGCAGCACATCCTGCGCGGCGGCGGACCGGCGGATTACTTCGAGGTGCTGCCGCAGGGCCGGTTCCAGATGCGGCGGCCCAAGTAAGCGCTGCGCGCCGGGTCAGCGCTGCGGACGATAGCGCGTGATGATTTCCTGCAGGAGTTCCTTGAGCATCTCCACCTTCTGCGGATTCATCGAGGCCAGCACCTCGCGCTCGTGCTGCTCGGCCAGTTCGATCAGGCCCGAGACCAGCCGGCGGCCATTGCGCGTGACCCGCACCAGCGTGAAGCGACGATCATCCTGGCTGGTGGTGCGCTCGACATGGCCCTGCGCTTCCAGCCGCAACAGCAGCCGCGTGACCGTGGGCTGCTTGCTCACCGCCGCATCGGCCAGGGCCGAGATGCTCATGCCGCCGTTGCTGGCCAGAATCGACAGCACGCGCCATTCCAGCACCGACAGGCCGTGTGCTTCCACCACCGCATGAAACTGGGTCGACAACAGCTGCCAGGCTTGCCCCAGCAGAGCCGGCAGGTAGTTGTCGACGAATGCCTTTGACTTTGCCATTCCCCTCGCTGCCTCTTCTTCTGAAAGCAGCAAGGATACCCCGTCCCCGGGCGCAATGGGGAGACCCATGGCTTCCCCGGACGGGGCTTTCTTGACCCCGCTCAATAGCGCCCCGACAGCAGCGCGCCAAAACCCGGCACGGCGGTACTCAACTCCAGCCGCTTGAGCATCATGTAGGTGGTGGCCACCGAGGAAGACAGCACCGGCAGGCCGACGCGATCCTCAATGGCCTGCACCGAGGCCAGCGAAGGCATCTGCACGCAGGCCGAGGCCACGACGGCATCCACGCCCCGGGTGTCGAGACGCTTGGTGATCTCGATGGGTGCACGCGGATCCTGGCGGCCGACTTCCAGATTGTCCGGAATTTCCAGCGAGATGCTATCGACCACTTCGATGCCTTCGTTCTCGATGTAATCGATCACCAGTTGCGTGAGCGGTTTCATGTAGGGCGTGAGGATGGACACCTTCTTGGCCCCGATGGCATGCAGGCCGTCGACCAGCGCACCGGCGCTGGTCACCACCGGAGCCGGGCCGCCATTGTCCACGGTGCGCTGGTGCAGGCGCTGCTCGGAGACGCGGTGATAGCCACGCCCCATGCTCATGATGGCCACCAGACAGGCATAGCCGAGCACATCCACCCGCGCATCCGACAATTCCAGCGCGCAGCGGTCGCTGTCGCCATCCATGGCGGCCAGCTCTTCCTTGGTGACGTGCTTCATGCGCATGCGGCTGGAATGGAAGGTGAAACGCTCCGGCAGAATCAGTTCCCGCGCACGCAGGATGGCCGGGATCTCGGTCTCCATGGTGGTATTGGAGGAGGGCACGATCTGCCCGATGCGATAGCTGCGGGCACTGTCGGCGGCTTGGCTGACTTTCGTGGTCATGGGCGATCCTTTTGAATTTCCGCCACGACCTCGACCGGCACTTCATCCATGACAGAGTCGCCATCGGAGAAATGCGCAGCCTGCAAGGGCTGGCGATTGACGTTGAGATTGAAGACATCGAAGCGGTTGTAGTGGCCGGTGATGTCGTGCATCTGGCGCGGCTGGATGCAGCGCGACAGATCGATGTCGGCATAGACGATGCCTTCCTCATCGATCAGCGGGCTGCCGATCACCCGCCCATCCGGACCCAGCACGCCGGAGAAGGCGCTGTTGCGGCGTGACAGCAGCGCGCGGGCCTGCGGGTGGCTGGCTTCCATGGCCTGGATGATCTCTTCCGAGACGGTCGAGCAGGACACGATGGTGAACACCTTGCCCTCGAAACAGTGGGCCGCTGCACGCACCTTGATGGCCTCGGCCATGTCGTAGTCGGCCGGGGCTACCGGCAGCGCAATGTAGCTGGCCACGTGCACCAGCTCGCCCTGCGCCAGCAGCGAGAAGCGCGCCAGCGTATTGGTGTTTTCCCCACAGGCCAGCGCACCGAGCGGACCGATGCTGGTCTGGTGCACGCGCAGGCCCGACGCATCGCCCGGGGCCCAGGTCAGCTTCTCGGCCCAGGTCGGCACCAGCTTGCGATGGCGGCCGATGATGCGGCCATCATCGGCGATGGTGACCACAGTGTTGTAGATCGTGCCGATGCCGTGGCGGTTGCGTTCGTTCACGCCCACCACCACGTTGATCTGGTGGCGCGCGGCCGCCTGCGCGATCTTGCTGATCTCGGGACCGGGGATCTCGATGGCCGAACGCACCAGGCGTTCGAACCAGCTGCTGCCCTCGATCGGGTTCATGATCCAGCTCCAGTAGGGATAGCCGGCCACGAACACTTCCGGGAAAGCCACCAGCTTTGCCCCATGGCCGGCGGCTTCGGCGATCAGCGCCACCACCTTGTCCACCGTGGCATCGGTATCGAGGAAGACCGGGGCCGCCTGGACCGCTGCGGCCTTGAAACGTTGAAGTTCGAGCATGTCAGTTCCTTGGTGAGAGAACGGCGGCCCGCACGGCAGACCGCACTTGAATCTGAAGGCTTAGGCCTTGCCCGGCGGCAGCTCGCCCACGGCGACGATGGGGTTGCGCAGGCTGCCGATCTTCTCGACGGTGGCCACCACCACGTCACCCGGCCACATCCATTCCTGCGGCGAACGGCCGGCACCGACACCGGCGGGGGTGCCGGTGGCGATGATGTCGCCTGGTTCCAGGGTGATGCCGGCGCTGATGTCGGCGATCAGGGTGTCGACCTTGAAGAGCATGTGGCGGGTGTTGGAACTCTGCTTGGTCACGCCGTTGACGGTCAGGCTCAGGTCCAGGTTGTGCGGGTCGGGAATCTCGTCGGCGGTGACGATCATGGGGCCGAAGGGCGCGTAGGTGTCCTGGCCCTTGGAATAGATCCACTGGCCTGCGCGGCGGTTGTCACGGGCGCTGATGTCGTTCATGACGCTGTAGCCGAACACGTAGTCCAGCGCATCGGTCTTGCTCACGCCCTTGGCCTGCTTGCCGATGATGACGGCCAGTTCCACTTCCCAGTCCATCTGGCGGGTGATGGCCTGGTTGTGCTCGATGGCGTCACCCTGGCCGATCACGGTGGTGGGCGGCTTGGAGAAGATCACCGGCTGCTTGGGCAGCTCCTTGGAGGTATCCAGGGTACGGCTGGACTCTTCCACGTGTTCCACGTAGTTCAGGCCGATGCCGAAGATGTTCTTGCGCGGACGCGGAATCGGTGCCAGCAGCCGGACATTGACCAGCGGACGGGCCACGCCCACCGGCCACTGGCCGCGATGGCGCTCCAGCAGCGCGGTGGTGCTGGTGATGGCACACGGGCCGAGGTCGATGAAGTCCAGCATGTTGTCGGGCAGTGCCTCGCCGGCGTACAGGCCCAGCTGTTGCAGGTCGACGACCAGGTCATCGACGATGGCGCCCAGGCGGGCGGCGGCGCTCACATTGGCGCGGTAGGTAACCAGTTTCATGGCATCTCACTCCTGTTGGATGTTGGTAGGGCGTTCAGAAAATCCCTGCAGCCTCACGCGGCTGCGGGGGTAATGGCGGGTTGGTGGCCGTGGTGCTCGGCATAGGCTTCTTCGCGATACAGGCCCAGCTTCTCCATGACCGGCAAATCGCTGAAGCAGAACAGGCAGGCATCCTCGCTGGCGCTGCCATTGACGTGCTCATGCCAGGCCCAGGACGGAACGCAGAAGATGTCGCGCTCCTTCCAGTCGAAGCGCTGGCCATCGATGATGGAATGGCCATGGCCCTTGGCCACCTGGTAGATGAAGCTGCCGGTATGGCGATGCGCGCGGCCCGCGAAACCCGGACGCAGCAACTGCATGCTGGCACCGATGGTGGCCATCACGTGGCCGCCGCTGACCGGGTTGGTGTAATGCATCAGCAGGCCATCAAAGGGGCTGCCCTCGGTGGCGCGGGCGTAGCGTTGCAGGGCTTCATAGGTCGGTCCCCACTGGTACTTGAAGAGCGGCGAGTAGGGCCTGTTCCAGCCCACATCCTGCGGACGCAGGCCCGGTGCGCCCCACAGCGCCACCGCATCGTCGACCGGATGGGTCACGGCCTGGTGCAGGTCGGGATGGACGGCGTAGAAGCCGGCCTCCAGCGCATTGACCAGCGGAATGTCCAGGCCGTCCTGCCAGATGCAGGGCAGGCCATCGGCTTCCACGCCGTGTTCGTGCCAGGTGCCATTGGGGGTGAGCACGAAGTCATTGGCTTCCAGCGTCATCTTGTGGCCGTCGACGATGGTGTAGGCACCGCGTCCCTCCATGATGAAGCGCAGGGCCGAGGAGGAATGCGCGTGCGCACTGGCGACCTCGCCCGGATGCATCACCTGCAGGCCGGAATAGAGCCAGCCGACAGCGGCCGATACCTCGCGGCGGCCCGGATTGTCGAGATAGATCACGCGCCGGCCCGCCTTCTCCGGCGAGACCAGCGCCACCGAACGCAGCACGTGTTCGCGCAGCTCGGCATAGCGCCACAGCACCGGCACCGATTGCGATTTCGGCTGCCAGGGCTCGATCTTGTTGGCCACCGTCCAGAGTGCGCCGGTCTTCAACTGTTCCAGCTGGCGGTAGTAGGCCAGCAGTTCCGGCGTGTCCGAGACATCGGCACGGCCGGCCACGCTTTCGCGGTACTGATCGTAGGTGTCATTGCTCACGATGCTTCCCTTTCATTGACGGATGGACGGCTCAACGGCGGGTGCCGGACAGGCTGCGTTCCAGCTGGTCGCGGCCCCACTGGTAGGCGGGCGGCCAGCTCACCTCGCGCCAGCCCTGGCGGGCGCTCTCGTGCAGCAGCCAGGCCGGGTCGGCCAGCAGCGGCCGCGACAGCGCGCACAGGTCGGCGCGGCCGGAGGCGATGATGCCGTTGACCTGGTCGGCCTCGGTGATGGCCCCCACGGCGATGGTCGGCACACCGGCCTCATTGCGGATGCGGTCGGCAAACGGTGCCTGGAACATGCGGCCATAGACCGGCTTCTGCGCCGGGGTCACTTCGCCGGAAGAGACGTCGATCACGTCGGCCCCGTGCGCATGCAGCTGGCGGGCGATTTCCACCGCCTCATCCACGGTCGTGCCGCCCTCGGCCCAGTCGGTGGCCGAGATGCGGACCGACAGCGGCAGGTGCGCGGGCCATGCGGCACGCACCGCCTTGACCACCTCCAGCACGTAGCGCAGGCGGTTGTCCAGCGTGCCGCCGTACTGATCCTGACGCTGGTTGGTCAGTGGCGAGAGGAAGCTGGAGAGCAGGCAGCCATGCCCGGCCTGCAATTCCAGCCAGTCGAAACCGGCCTCCACGGCACGTCGCGTGGCGGCCACGAAGTCCTCGCGGATGCGCGCCAGTTCATCGTGGCTGGCCTCGGCCGGGACCTGCGAAACACCTTCCAGATAGGGCAGCGCACTGGCCGAAACCAGCGGCCAGTTGCCCGCCGCCAGCGGACGATCCGGCTGCTCCCAGCCGAGCTGGGTGGAACCGCGCCGGCCCGCGTGATTGAGTTGCAGGCCGATGCGTGCCTGGCTGTTGGCATGGACCATATTGACCACGCGCTTCCAGCCCTGCTTCTGTTCCTCGTTCCACAGGCCGGGGCAGCCCGGCGTCATGCGCCCCTCGGGACTGACGGCCGTGGCCTCGGTGAGCAGCAGGCCGATGCCGCCCAGCGCACGCGCACCCAGATGCACCAGATGGAAATCGCCCGCTATGCCCTCGCGCGCCGCATACAGCAAGGTCGGCGAGGCGACCACGCGATTGGCCAGCGTCAGCTCGCGCACCTTGAAGGGCGTCAGCAGCGGCGGCGTGGGGCGCGCGCCATCGGCGGGCAGCCCGGCCCGCTTGGCCAGCCAGCGTTCGTAGCCTTCCAGCCATTGCGGATCACGCAGGCGCAGGTTCTCGTGCGAGATGCGCTGCGAGCGGGTCAGCAGGGAATAGGCAAACTGTTCCGGTTCCAGGCCTTCATAGCGGGCGATGTTCTCGAACCATTCGGTGGAGTTGCGCGCCGCATTCTGGATCTTCAGGACTTCCACCCCGCGTACCGCTTCATATCGCTGCAAACCGGCGCGCAGACTGCCTTCCTGTTTGAGCATGCGCGACAGTTCGATGGCGTCCTCCAGCGCCAGCTTGGTGCCGGAGCCGATGGAGAAGTGCGCCGTGTGGGCCGCATCGCCCATAAGCACCACCGGCACCTCGGCACCGGCCTCGCCATGCGGACGGGTCCACTGCACCCACTTGTCGCAGATCACGCGCGGGAAGCGGATCCAGATGGCCGAGCCGCGCAGGTGGGTGGCATTGGAGATGAGCTTCTCGCCATCGAGCCACGGGGCGAACAGTTTTTCGCAGAAGGCCACACCGTCTTCCTGCGACATCTTGTCGATGCCGGCCGCCTGCCAGGCGGCATCGGTGGTCTCGACGATGAAGGTGGACAGGCCATTCTCGAAACGATAGGCATGCGCCTGGAACCAGCCGTATTCGGTCGGCACGAAGATGAAGGTGAAGGCATCGAAGACCTTGCGCGTGCCCAGCCAGACGAAGCGGCAATTGCGTTGATCGATGTCAGGACGGAAGGTCTCGGCATAGCGGGTGCGCACGGCGCTGTTGATGCCGTCGCTGGCGATGAGCAGGTCGGCCTGGTACTGGCGCGCGATCTCCTGGTCATCCTGCACCTGGGTTTCAAAGACCAGTTCCACACCGAGTTCTTCGCAGCGCGCCTGCAGGATGTTGAGCAGGCGCTTGCGGCCGATGCCGATGAAACCGTGGCCGCCGCTGCTGATGACGCTGCCCTTGAAATGCACGTCGATGTCATCCCAGCGGCTGAACTCGCCGGTGATGGTGGCGGCCGATACCGGATCGGCCTCGCGCAGGTTGTCCAGCGTGGCATCCGAGAACACCACGCCCCAGCCGAAGGTGTCATAGGGACGATTGCGCTCGACCACCACTACACGATGAGACGGGTCCTGCAGTTTCATCAGCAGACCGAAATACAAGCCGGCGGGACCGCCGCCGATACAGACGATGTTCATGTCGCACTCCTTTGTTGTTGGTGAGCCCCCGTCTCCAGGGCGTTGCGCAGCAGGGCGGGCACATCGATGGAGCGATGCGTCTCCAGCGAGGTACACACCAGCACCTGCCGCACCTTCATGCGCAGTTCTCCGCCGGCGGCGATGCAGGACAGATTGAGCGTGAGCGACTTGCCGCCCAGGCGCTCCACCTCCAGCACCAGCGTGACCTCATCGCCCATGCGCGAGACCGCCTCGAACTGCGCATGCAGTTCCACCGTCGGCAGGCCGTAGCGCAACTGGCCGATGTAGCCGGCAAAGCCGACCTCGGGCAGCAGGTGGTCGATCCAGGCTTCGAGCAGATCGTTGAACAGCACGAAGTACTGCGGATAGAAGACGATGCCGGCCGGATCACATTCGGAAAAGCGGATGCGGTGGGCACGTTCGAATCGCGGAAATGTCATGCCGTCCTCCTCATTGCAGCGCGTGTTGTTGCAGGCTGGCGCGCAGCTTGTGGCCGTGCTCGTCGGCCAGCGCCGCATCGCGCAGTTCACGCAGGACGGCGGGGGCCAGCACGCGGGCATGGCGATCCACCACCTGCATCAGGGTCTCGTAATTGCGCAGGCCGCGCACATGGGTATCGCTGTAGCCCTTGACCAGCCGCTGACATTGCGCCACTTCCAGGGCCAGCGCCGGATTGACCGCCGCCAGTGCGGTCACGCGCTGCCACCAGCGTTCGATGCGCTCGGTCTCCTGGGCATAACGCAAGGTGACGCGGCGGAAACGACGCCAGCGCGACAGCCCGTACAGCAGCAGGAAGCCGGGCAGCGAACTGGTCTTGATGACGCGGCCTTCCTGCGTATAGCGGCGTACCAGGCGATGCGCCCAGTGCGTTCGCGCCAGCCAGCGGCCAAGACCGGCCGGCAGGGTCTCGCAGATTTCTTCCAGGCGCGGGTGCATGAATTCATTGATGTCCACCAGTTGCTCCTCCTTGGCGCGCACGTCGCTGCGCACCCGGTTGAAACGGCTGCTGCGGGTCTTGATATCGGCCACGCGGATGGTGTCTTCATACGACATCCACAGGGCCAGGTAGCGCGCCGATTCGGCCAGCAGTTCCGTGTCCTGGCCGCCGGGGGCCGTGGCCAGGGCAGCGAGCCTCTGCAGGTAGAGCGCGGCGTAGTCGGGGTCCTGATAGTCGATCAGGCGACGCACGCCTTCCACCGCGATGGCGGCCACCGGATCGGGATAGGCCTGGGCCTGCTGCACCAGGCGCACGACCTGCTGGTCGGCGATGGCGGCCAGTTGCACCGGCTTGAACTGCGCTGCCTCGGCCGTTGCGCCAGGTGCGGCCGCCTCGGCCTGCCGCGCCTGGTCGTGGCCGACGGCAAAGGCTTTCAGGCTGGGCTTGACGCCGACCCCGCCACGCTCGATGGTGGCTTCGAACTGGGCCCGGCTGAACGGCAGTACACCGGTGCCGCACAGGCTGCCGAAGAGCACGGCGCTGATGACGCTGCCCACCCGCTCGGCGGACTCGGCCATGTCAAAGCTGACGAAGCGCTTGGCGGCCTTGCGGGCATGTTCGATCAATGCGTCGCTGTCGACCCGGCCATCGCCCATGGCGGTGCGCTCACCGATGGAATACACGCGATGGGTGGAACTGAGCAAGGTGGTACGGTCCGGCGTGACCAGGCCGCGTTGCACGGCGCGGCCCGCTTCCATCAGCTCGGAGGCGAGCACCACGTCGACGTCGCCCGGCATGGGCATCAGCGCCAGCACCGGCGTGCGTGCGCCAGGCTGGCCGGCGCCGGGGAACAGTTCCACGTAGTAGATGGTGGCCCCGGTGCGCTGGGCTACGCCGGGCACGGAGGTGGTCTGGGCAAAATAGCCGTTGGATTCGCCCAGGTCGACGATCCAGTCGGCCAGCACGCCACCGCCCTCGCCGCCCATGGCGAGGATGGCGATCTTGATCGGTTTAGGGGACATGGTGCAGCTCCATCTTCAAGGTCAGGTTCTTGTTCATTGCAGTCATGGCGCGTCCCGGCTCAGAAGGCGTAACGCGCACGGCGCCTGGCGTCGCGTGCCTGCAGCCAGCCGATCACCACGGTGCGCACGCGCTGGCGCAGCTTGTCCATGCGGCTGGGGTTGGTGATGATCTCGGCGCGGAAGAACGAGGGGCACAGCACCGCCGCATGCGAGACCTCGCCGCACAGGCCGCAGCCCACGCAGCTGTCCACCACGGTGGCGACCGGATCACGCCGCAGCGGATCGGGGTTGCTCTTGATGGAGAGCGACGGGCAGCCCGACAGGCGGATGCAGGAGTGGTCCCCGGTGCAGGTCTCGGGATCGACGCCGAAGCGCTCGCGCACCACGCGCTGGCCGGCAGCGACGGCCTTGCGCACCTTGGGTTTTTCGCGGCGCTGCAGGTTGAGCATGCATTCGCTCTGCGCCACCAGAACCTTGGGACCTTTTTCGGTGGTGGTCAGGGCTTCGCGCAGGGTGCTGGTCATGCGCTTCAAGTCATAGGTGCGCTTGATGGTGCGCACCCATTTCACGCCCACGCCCTTGACCGCCGTCTCGATCTCATGACCGGTGCTGCGGGTGGCGTTGACGGCGCGCGAGGACGGAATGTCCTGGCCGCCGGTGGCCGAGGTGTAGTTGTTGTCGATGATGATGGTGAGGTTGTCGCTCTGGTTGAAGACCGCATTGGCCACGCCGCTGGTCAAACCGTTGTGCCAGAAACCGCCATCGCCCATCACCGAGATGGCGCGCTTGCCGGCCGGCGCATTGAGCGCCGCCGCCCCGGCCCCGCCGAGGCCATAGCCCATGGTGGTGTTGCCCAGGTTGAAGGGCGGCAGGATGGAGAACAGGTGACAGCCGATGTCGGCGCTGATGTGGTGTTCGCCCAGCTCACGTTCCACCAGCTTCATGGCGGTGAAGATCGGCCGCTCCGGACAGCCGGTGCAGAAGCCCGGCGGCCGTGCATGCACCGACTGGTCCAGCGTGGGCAGTTTCGCTTCCTTGATGGTGACCTCGGCGCTCCTGGCCGGGGCATTGCCGTTGGCGATGGGGATCACGCGCGGCGTGCTGGCTACCGGTGCGGGAGCGGGTTGCGCCTCGATGATCTGGTAGCGCTCCAGGAATTTGCGCACCCCGGCCAGTACGGTGGCGGTGTTGTATTCACCGGCCATCGGCAACAGGTCCTTGCCATGCAGCTGCGTGGGCAGGCCGAGCTGGCGCAGGATGTTGGCCACGTTCTGCTCGACGAAGTTGGGCTGGCCTTCTTCCAGCACCAGGATGGCGCGCTTGCCCTGGCAGAAGCGGTCAAACTCGGCATCCACCAGCGGATAGGCGACGTTCATCACGTACAGAGGAATCTTCGACTCGCCGAATACATCGGACAGGCCCAGTTGTTCCAGCGCACGGATCAGCGTGTTGTAGGTACCACCCTGCAGGGCGATGCCGACATCGGCCGCGTCTTCGGCAAAGAATTCGTTGAGCTGGCGGGCGCGGATGAATTCGATGGCGGCGGGCCAGCGCTGCTCGACCTTTTCCTTTTCATGCAGGAAGCTGGCGGGCGGCAGCACGATGCGGCTGAGGTCGCGCGCCGGATTTTCCAGCGCATCCTTGACGGTGAAGGACGGACGGCGATTGGCCGAACTGACGAACTGCCCGTGCACGTGGCAGGAGCGGATGCGCATCTGCAACATCACCGGCGTGCTGCTCGCTTCGGAGAGGTCGAAGCCATCCTTGACCGCCTGCACGATGCAGGGCAGGTTGGGACGCGGATCGAGCAGCCACATCTGCGACTTCATGGCGAAGGCATGGCTGCGTTCCTGCATGATGGAGGAGCCCTCGCCATAGTCTTCGCCGACGATGATGAGCGCACCGCCCAGCACCCCGCCCGAGGCCAGGTTGGCCAGCGCGTCGGAAGCGACGTTGGTGCCGACGGTGGCCTTGAAGGTCACCGCGCCGCGCAGCGGATAGTTCACCGAGGCTGCCAGGGTGGCGGCAGCGGTCGCTTCGCTGGCGCTGTTCTCGAAGCGGATGCCGTGTTCCGACAGGATGTCCTGGGCATCGGCCAGCACGTCCATCAGGTGCGAGATCGGTGCGCCCTGGTAACCGGCCACATAGGCCACGCCCGACTCCAGCAAGGCCTTGGTGACGGCCAGGATGCCCTCGCCGCTGAATACTTCCCCTGCGCCCAGGCGCAGTTTCTTTACTTCTTCTACGAATGATCGCTCGGCCATCGTGGTCCCCGTGTGCAATGAATTTCCTTGTGTTGCACTTTCGTTCCCGGGGAGGCTGGCGTCAATACATGATTAATCATGCATCAGGACTTTTGGCAGAGGCTGGATAAGGCGCGCATTCCGGGGATAGAAACAGGATTGGACCAAGGATGGAAACGGGCGGCAAGACAACTTTTCCGCCGATGGCCGGGGGCGCCAGGAAGCTTGAAACCGTGCGGAAAAATCACCAATAATAATGATTTACGGATTTTTCGTTACTCGCCGACAACATCCGCTGCACGCCATCGATGACGCCATGTTGCAGCGCATATTGCCACCACGGGCCCGGCAATGAGATAAAGACATCACAAGAACTAAAACATGATTTTTCATACATCTTGGCACGAAACTTGTTAGGCAAAGGAAGTCATTTCCGCCCTCTTGTTTCCGCCCTGATGATGACAAGAGACACCACCGCCGGACTAGCCTGCAGAGGTAGCAGCCATGATGAACGTACTCCACTCCGATCCCTCCACCGGGCGCATGCCCATGCCGGCGTCGGTCGAACGCCTGCTCAATGGTTCCAACAAGCTCCTGTTCGCCTCGTCCGACCTGGACGAAGTGCGCTCCATGGTCGGCCGCGTGATGAAACCGCACCGGCTGGACCTCACCGGCCAGGGCGAGCGCCTGGATGCGCGCATGCATTACACCTCGCTGGGCGACCTGTCGGTGAGCCGCCTGCGCTATGGCTCGGCGGTACAGATCGAGCCGGGCTCGCTGGACAGCTTCTTTCTGGTGCAGATGCCTCTTTATGGGATGGCGCGTATCGAAAGCGGTGCACAGCACATCGATTCCTCGGCCGAGCTGGCCTCGGTGCTGAGCCCGCAGGAAGCCACCCGCATGACCTGGATGGCCGGTACCGATCAGCTGATGCTGCGCCTGTCGCGCTCGCTGGTGGAACGCACCCTGGTCGGTTATCTCGGCCATCCGCTCAACGAGCCGCTGCGTTTCGAGCTGGGCTTTCGCTGGCGCGAGTGTGCGCCGTGGCAATGCATGCTGTCCTACCTGATCGACTGCACCCTGCAGCATCCCGACCTGGCCATGCACAAGATCGTGGTGTCGCAGATCGAACAGCTGGCGGCCTCCATCCTGGTCACTTCGCATCGTCACAACCATTGCGAGGACGCCCCGGCACGCCGCAGTACCATCCTGCCGCGCCATGTGCGGCGCGCCCAGGATTTCCTGGAAGCCCATGCACACGAGCCGGTCACGGCCGAGCAACTGGCCCAGGCCGCCGGGGTGAGCGTGCGCAGCCTCTATGCGGGCTTCAAGGATTTCCTCGGCGTGAGCCCGATGCAATACCTGCGCGACCTGCGCATGGAACGCGCCCGCGCCGAGCTCATGAGCGGCGACAGCAACCACGTGGCCGGTGTGGCGCTGCGCTGGGGCTTCGCCCACATGGGCCGCTTCAGCAACGAATACAAGCAACGCTACGGCGAATCGCCGAGCAAGACCTTGCGGGCACGCTGACCCCTGGCGATTGACGAAAAAAATGCGCCGGGATCACCGGCGCACAAAACCCTTCAGACCAGAGAGTAGAGAAAGACCGCGTCAGCGTGGCGCCAGCCGCTGCGCCACCATGTAGCCGGAACCCGCGCCCAGTCCCGGTCCGGGATGGGTGCTGGCACCGATGTGGAAGACATTGGCGACGGTCGTCTGCTGTCCGCGCGCCCCGTGGCTGCCGGCAAACGGACGCAGCCAGAAGAACTGGTCGGGCGAACACACGCCCGAATACGGATCGCCGCCCACCAGATTGCAGTTCAGCGCCTCCAGATCCGCCGGCGAATAAGTGCGGCGGCCCACGACCCGTTGACCCAACCCCGGCATGACCTGCTCCAGCTGCGCCTGCACCCGGTCCGCGAAGGCCTCGCGCACGTCGGTGGTCCAGCGGCCATCTGCCGCAACGGCGATCTCGCCGGCGCTGTCGCCCTTGAGGCGGGACGGCAATTCCTGCATCTGTATCCACAGGATCCAGCCCCCCGCCGGTGCGCGCGAAGGATCGACGGCCACCGGCTGGCCGATGGCCAAGGTGGGATGCGCCGGCAGCCAGCCGTTGTTGGCCCCGGTCACATTGGCGCACACCTGCTCCATGCTCTCCGTGAGGTGCACCAGCGGCACCTGCAACAGCTCCGGCGTGGTCCAGGCCGGTGGGGCATTCAGGGCGAAGTGGATCTGCATGCCGCCACGTCCGAACTGGTAGCTCCCGGCCCGCTCCTGCACCGCCTGCGGTGCCTGCGCCAGCAGACGGCCATAAAGCTGCGGCGGCGTGACGTTGCAGACCACCGCCTGCCCGGCCTGCAACTGCGTACCGTCGGCCAGCTCGACGCCGGTGGCGCGCTGCTTGCGGCCTTCGCCGCGCGTCATGATGCGGGCCACCTCAGCGTTCGTGCGGACCTCGCCGCCACGCTGCATGATGAGATGCGACAGGGCCGCCACCAGTTGCCCGCCCCCGCCCTTGACCACCGGCATGCCACCGCTGACCACGGCTGCGAAGGTCAGCTTGCCGATCAGGGCCGAGGTGGCATCGTCCGGACCGAGGCCGGAATGCAGCACCCACGGGGCGATCAAGGCGCGCGCCAGATCCGACTTGAGCGTGCGCTGCGCCCAGCGGCGGAAGCTTTCCATGGCATCCGCGCCAAAACCGAGCAGGCCATCCAGTCCGCGCGCCCGCCATTCGGAAAACAACAGCCGCAGCAGCTTCCAGCCATACGGATCGCTGCCCAGCAGACCGAAGGTCAGCGCCGCATCCTGTCCGAACAGGCGCTGCGCCATGGCCAGCAAGGCCGCGCCATCGCCCGGTGCCAGCGCGTCGATGCGGGCAGCGGCATCGGCCAGGTCCTGACGCAGGGCCAGGCCGCGGCCATCGGGCGTGACCAGTCCGGTGGTGTAGGCCGGCTGCAGGAATTCCAGTCCGGCCGCCTTGAGGTCCTCCGCCAATTCGGCATAGGCGGGGCTGCCCATGAAGAGCGGATACCAGGACGACAATACCTCGTGGGTATAACCCGGAAACAGCGTCTCGGTGCGGATGCAGCCACCGGCGCGGTCATTGCGCTCCAGCACCAGCACGCGCTTGCCGCGCCGCGCCAGCAGCGCGGCGCCGACCAGTGAATTGATGCCGCTGCCGACGAAGATCACATCGGCCGCATCCGGCCCGGCAAAGGAATGTGCGCTGGCCATGTGCTTACTCCACCAGTGCCAGCACGCGCAGCGGACTGCCGGAACCGCCCTCGATCTTGAGCGGTGCGGAGAAGAGCATCGCCCCCTGCGGCGGCAACTGATCCAGATTGCGCAGGCATTGCAGGCCGTAGCGATTGGCACCGTGCATGAGCGTGTGGCAAGGATAGGGCACCGGCCACGCGTAGGACTGGCCGGCATCGGTGTTGATGGTTTCCACGCCGAATCCGTGTACCTTGCGCTGGTGGATCAGCCATTCGACAGCGGCCTGCGTGGGGCCGGGCGTATGCGCACCGTCCTCGCGCAGGTTGAGGAAGGCGTCCGCATCATTGACCCGCAGCGACCAGTCGGTACGCAGCAGGACCCAGGCACCGGCCGGGATGGCACCATGCTGCGCTTCCCATTGTTCGAGGAAAGGCACGTCGAGCAGCCAGTCTTCATTGGCGGCCACTTCGGCGCTGGCATCGATCACCACGGCCGGCGCAATGAAATTGCCGGGCGCGATGGTATCGACGCTGTTGCCGGGATGGTCGCGTCCGCTGATCCAGTGCACCGGTGCATCGAAGTGGGTGCCGGTGTGCTCGCCACAGGAGAAGTTGTTCCAGTACCAGGCCGGACCGGATTCATCGTAGTGCGAGATGCGCTCGATCTTGAAGCCCTGCACCTGGCCGAACTGCGGCGGCAGTTGCAGCGCGGGGAAGGACGGGGACAGCGTTTGCGTCAGGTCGACCACGCGCAGGCGGCCATCGGCCAGACCGGCGGCCAGGGCGGGCAGCAGCGCAGTGGAGGTGTGGGGGGATGCCATGGAGGGCTCCTTCAGTGATGCGAACAGGATGAAATCAGGAGGCCATCAGGCCGCCGCCTGCAGGGCGGTGAAGCGCCCGGCATGGAACACCAGCGGTGCGGCGGGCTGGTGGCCGGTGCGCACGATGCGCCCGACCATCAGCAGGTGATCGCCCACGGTACGGCTATGGTCGTTCTCGCACACCAGCACGGTGAGCGCACCGGCGATCACCGGCAGGCCTTCCGGTGCCTGGGCCACGGCCACGCCCTCGAACTTGTCGGCGATGGCCGGGGTGGCGAAGCGGCGCGCCAGCTCTTCCTGTCCGTCAGCCAGCACGTTGATGGCGAAGTGCGCACAGTCGCGGAAGGCCTCCAGGTTGGGCGAGTGGTTCACCAGACTCCACAGCACCAGCGGCGGATCCAGCGACAGCGAGGCAAAGGAATTGATGGTCAGCCCGACGTCGCGTCCGTCGCGGGTGCGCATGGTGACGATGGCCACGCCGGTCGGATAGGCCCCCATCAGGTTGCGCAGGGTGCGCGGTGCCAGGTCGGTCTGGCCCCACGGGGCCGGTTGCGCCTGCAGATCAGGCGTGGTTTCGGCCAAGGCCAGGGTTGCAATGGACGACATGATGGCTCCTTATGCAGCGACGGCAACGGCCTTGGCCTGATGGCCGGCCACCAGTTCCTCGCAGGCCTGGGCATCGGCCCACCAGGGGAAATAGCGCGGCGGGTGGTTGAAGCCTTCGGCGATTTCCTTGGCCAGTGAGGGCATCTGTCCGGCTGCACCCAGCAGGCCGAGGATGTGCGGTGGCGGCGGGGTCAGCAGGGAGTTGGTCCACTGCACCACCCACTTGGCGTAATCCCAGAACTGTTCAAAGGTCTGCTCCATCCAGTCACGGGTATAGGGCTTGTCGCCATGGGCCAGGATGGCATCGAGATAGACCTTGGCTGCCTTGGTGGCATTGTTGGCCCCTTGCCCGGTGATCGGGTCATTGGTGGCCACGGCGTCACCCAGGCCAAAGACCAGGCGGCCGGACGGCAGCGTCAGTACCGGCTTGCGCACGGTAGGCGCGAACGAACCGGCAAGGATGCCCTTGTCATCGGTCAGTTCAGCGTGCTCGGCGCGCTCGGCCTCCCACGGCAGGAACTTGCGCAGAAAGTCCTTGGACGTGGCCAGATGCTCCTGCGGAGTCCGCACCTCGCGCCAGCAATCCAGCGGACCACCGGGAATGCCCTCGAAGACCATGATGTCGCACGGGCCGGACAGGGTCAGGGCCGGGAACACGAAGTACTCGCCGACGCCGGGGATCAGGTTGAAGGCCACGCTGGAATAGTCCGGCTGACGCTTGAGGCCATGGACATAGGTCAGGGCCAGGGAACGCTGCGGCTTGTCGAAGGGAGAACGGGCGGCATCGCGCTCGAAGAGCTTGACCACTTCGCCCTTGCCGGCGGCCAGGATCACCAGGTCATGTTGCTCGGAGAGGACCTCCAGTTCGGCCACGCCGGCATCCTGGATCAGGACCTTGCCGCCGCGCGCCTCCACCTGTTCCAGCCAGGACGACATCTTCAGGCGCTGGTCCACGGCCTGCGCCGGACGGTCCAGGCGGGCGCTCCAGTCGATGGCCTTGGCCCCGGGCACCTCCGGATGCGGTACGGCAAAGCTGATGCCCTGCACCGGCGGACATTGCTGTTCCCAGTCATTCAAGCCGAGATCGCGTTCGATCTGCAGCGACGGATCGAACATGCACTGGCTGGACATGACCTTGCCGTTGCGCAGGTCATCGGGTGTGCGATTGGTCACCACGGTGACCTGATAACCCTGCTCCAGCAGACCGAATGCCAGCGGAAGACCGGCCTGACCACCACCTACGATCGCGATGCTACGCATGATGTTTCTCCTCTCGTTGTCAATCGATCCGGATCAGCTGAATGATGCGAACCGACCGTTGAAAATTGTTTAAATGTTTTAAATCGTATGAATCATTGATGGCTTCACTGCGCCAGGCGCGGAATGGCCGGCACGGCCTGCTCCGGCCCCATGGCGGAATAGCCGCCATCGACGGCGTAATCGGCCCCGGTGACAAAGGAAGCGTGGCCGGACAGCAGGAAGGCCACCACATCAGCCACTTCTTCCGGGTTGCCCACGCGCTTCAACAGATGGAAATCGGCCGCCACGCGGTCGGTCTTGGCGCGGTCGCCGCCGGTCAGTTCATCCATCACGCGCGACCAGGTCCAGCCGGGCGAGACCGAGTTCACGCGGATGGCGTCACCCGCAAAATCCATGGCCATGTTGCGCGTGACCTGCACCAGCGCTGCCTTGGAGACCGGATAGAGCCAGCGCCCGGTCTGCGCCACCTTGGACGAGATGCTGGTGAAGTTGACGATGGCACCGCCGCCCGCCTTGACCAGATAAGGCCGCACCGCATGGGCAGCCATGACGGCGCTGACCAGATTCACATCCAGGGTCTTGAGCCAGTCCTGGCGCGAGGAAGCGGCACCGTCATCGAGATAGGAGGCGGCCAGGTTGACCAGGAAATCGAGACGGCCGAAGTGCGCCGCCACTTCTTCCACGGCCTTGGCCACCTGCGCGTCATCGGTGATGTCCACACGCCAGAAGCGACAGGCGCTGCGGTCTTCACCGGCCACGCGCTGGCCGCCGTCGGCGTCGATGTCGAACAGCGCCACCTTGACGCCATAACTGCGCAGGCGGCGGACCACGCCTGCACCGATCAGGGTGGCACCGCCGGTGACGACCGCCACTTTGCCTTCGAGATCTTTCATTGCGCTAACCCTCTGTTGTCGGTTGTGGTGATGCAGGGAGAAGAGCATCGCTTGCTCGCTGCGCCTGCAATGCATGATGGACGCAGCAAGCCGCAAGGCCCTATCCGCAGCGCGCACGGGCTATCCATCGTTTGCGGCAATTTGAAAAGCCGGGTCCGGCAGGCGGCGCGCGTTGCCGCGCGGCATGGCCGGGTTCGGCGATGGCGCAAGTTCCTGCACTCAGGGGATAGCGATGACCGGATCTGGATCATCGGTTTGCGAGCACTGCCGCGATCATTGATCCGCCTCAATTCATCTACACGCCAGGCCACTCCGCCACCCGCGCCGGTGTTTCACACCGCAGCACGCTGGGGCCGCGGCAAGTGCTGAAGCGAGCGCGTCGTCTGCACCTGACCTGCCACCACCATTTCACACACAGAGGGAAACCATGAAGAACGCACCACGCACACTGCTGGCACGCGCCCTGGGACTGGGCTGCAGCCTGGGCCTGGCCCTGGCCTGTCTGCCGGCCCATGCCATCGACGGCAGCGGCCTGCCGTCCTATCCGGACGGGCTGGAAAACTTCGGTTCGGGCGCACTGCCGCCACCGGGGGTCTACGGCATGGTCTATACCGGCTTTGCACAATACGACCATATCCGCGGCAACAACGGCCAGGACATCGGCCCGCCGGACTTCCGCGTGCAGGTCGGCGTGCTGGCACCGCGCGTGGTGTGGGTCACGCAACAGAGCATCCTCGGCGGCCAGCTGGCCTTCCACGCACTGGCACCGCTGCTGGATGTGGATGTGCGTGCAGGCGGCCGCAATTTCCACAGCCGCGGCCTGGGTGACATCACCGTCGGCCCGGCCCTGGCGTATCACGCCTCGCCGGCCCTGCATTACGCCGTCGGCTTCGACATCACCATGCCCAGCGGCCAGTACAGCAGCGACAATCCCTCCAGCCTTGGCAAGAACATCTGGGTCTACCAGCCGCTGGTGGCCCTGAGCTACATCCAGCGCGAAGGCGTCAATGCCGACGTCAAGCTGATGTATGACTTCAACGGCCGCAACGGTGCCACGCAAACCCGCTCGGGCCAGGCCATCCACGCCGACTATGCGCTGGGCTGGGGCTTCGGCAACGGCCTGGTGGCCGGGGTAGGCGGCTATGTCTATCAGCAGGTGACCAATGACAGCGGCCCCAATGCCGCAGCCGGCAAGTCGCAGGCACTGGCCATCGGCCCCAACCTCAAATACGACAACGGCAAAGGCCTGGTGGTCACCGCCAAGTTCCAGCAGGAATATGACATTCGCAATCGCCCCGAGGGCAAGCAGTTCTACGTGAAGGCCATCCTGCCGTTCTGACGCGGCTCACGGACTGGCACTCCCGCCATCGGCCAGGCCGGCCGGTGGCGGGCCTCTTCCCTGCCGGCCATCGCCGGCGACCTCATTTGCAGGAGTTCCGCTCATGGACACCCAGCCTGGCACCACGCGTCCTCTGCCCCTGGCATTGCGCATCGGCCTCACCTTCGGCACGCTGGTACTGCTGTGCATCCTGTCCGGCGTGATCGGGCTATGGCAGTTGCAGCTCGTCACCGGCAAGCTCGATGCCGTGGTCAACGACGGCAATCTCAAGCTGGCGCTGGCACAGGACCTGTCGCGGCAGGTCCATATCGGAGTGGAATCCTTCCAGAGCGTCATCATCATCAGCGACAAGGCGGCGGCCGAGGCGGCCATGCAGCGCGGGGGCGCGGCGCATGAGCGTTTCATCAAGCAGCGCAAGGCACTGCTGGCACTGGTGTCCGATGAGCAGATGCGGCAACTGACGCAAACCGTCTTCACCGTGAACGACCAGAAGGCCGAACCAGCCTTTGGATACTTCGTGCAACTAAGTATGGCCGGACAGCGCGAGGAAGCCGGCCGCTGGCTGGCCACGCAACTCAATCCGGCGCTGGCGCAATTGCAGGCGGCGATCCAGGCACTCATCGATGTCCAGACCGAACGCAATCATCAGCTGCAACTGCAGAGCCAGCGGGACAGCCAGCGCGCGCGCTGGCTGATGGGAGCGTGCTTCGTGGCTTGCCTGGTCTTTGCAGGCGGGGCGGGTTACGCACTCATTGCCGGCATGCGCAAGAGCCTGGGCGGCGAACCGCATGACGCGCTGCATGTTGCGCACGAGATCGCCGGCGGCAACCTGGTGGTGACGGTACCGGTGGCCGGACGTGACCAGGCCAGCATGATGGCGGCCATGCGCGAGATGCGCGACAAGCTCATCGCCGTGGTCGGCCTGGTCAATCACAATGCGCAGGCGGTGGCCTCGGCCAGCCAGCAGATCGCGCAGGGACATCACGATCTCTCCGAGCGCACCGAAATCCAGGCGAGCTCCTTGCAGCAGACCACGGCCTCGATGGGTGAACTGAGCAGCAAGGTGCGCTACACCGCCGACCAGTCGGCGCTGGCCTGTCGCCTGTCCGATGAAGCATCGGCCGCGACCCGCAGCGGGCGCGAAGTGGTGGAGCGCGTCATCGCGCAGATGCAGGAAATCGATACCAGCTCGGGCCGGATCGTGGACATCATTTCGGTCATCGAGGGCCTGGCCTTCCAGACCAACATCCTCGCCCTGAATGCGGCGGTGGAAGCGGCGCGTGCGGGAGAGCAGGGGCGCGGCTTTGCGGTGGTGGCGACCGAAGTGCGCACGCTGGCCCAGCGTTCGGCAGCGGCCTCGCGCGAGATCAAGCAACTGATTCTGGCGTCGGTGGACAGCAGCGCCGCGGCCAGCAAACTGTCGCGCGAGGCCGGGGCGGCCATGCAGCAGGTGGTGGATAGTATTGCCCGCGTCAACAGCGTGATGCGTGACATCTCTTCGGCCAACCAGGAACAGAGCACCGGCATCGGCGAAGTGAACCAGGCGCTGATCCAGCTCGACGACCTCACGCAAAAGAATGCGGCGCTGGTGGAAGAGGCGACGGCGGCCTCGATTTTCCTCAATGACAAAGCGGGGGAACTAGCGCGTTCGGTGCGGACTTTCCAGCTACCCGTGATTGCCTGAGCATCTCCGCCTGGTTGACCGTTCCGCTTGCGCAAGCGGCGGCATCTAGGGGAAAACCTGCATTGTCTCCCTGCTACCGCGTCCACTAGAATGGCTGCTCGCTGGCCGCGATGCGGCCAGCGCTGCATGCGAAGGTGTTGCGCCTTGCCCGTCCTCCGATCCGGGTATCTGTCGGCCAGCCGTCGTCAATGAGAACAAGGCCGCCAGACCACCAGGGAGACGATGTGATGAGCGATACACGCGACGGAAAATCTTTCATGTTGTTTCTGGGAGGACTGTCAGGCCTGGGGCCCATGGCCATCGATATGGGCTTGCCGGGACTTCCCGCCATCGAATCCGAGATCAGCCATGCGGCTGGACAAGGCGCCCTGGTACTGAGCGTATTCCTTGCCGGTTTTTCGGTCGCGCCCATCGTATGCGGCCCCCTGGCAGACCGCTTCGGCCGGCGCGCGCTGCTCATCGGGGGCATGAGCCTGTTCGCAATTGCTGCGGCCCTGTTTGCGCTCAGTTCCAGCTGGACGCTTCTGTTGGCGGCACGATTGCTGCAAGGTTTCGCCGCTGGTGCCTGCGCCGCGTTGCCCGTAGCCATCCTGCGGGACCTCTACACCGGACCTGCAGCCAGAAGCCGCATGGCCCAGGTGGTTTCCGTACAGGGCATCGCGCCCATCGCGGCACCGGTGCTCGGCGGAATGATTCTGCTGCTGACGCACTGGCGCGCCATCTATGTCGTGCAAGCCATCCTCGGCCTGCTGTTGCTGCTGTATGCAATCTTCCTGTTTCGCGAATCCCTGCCCGCAGACATGCGCCGTCCGCTGCATCCGGCCGCGCTGGCCGAAACCTATGCGATGGTGCTCAAGGATGCGGGTCTGCGCCGCCATGCACTGATCTACGGCTTCGCCTTCGCCTGCATGTTCACCTACATCGCTGCCGCAGCCAATGCCTATGTGGGCCAGTTCGGCATGTCCGAAACCTTGTTTGCAGTGGTGTTTGCCGCCAGTTCCATGGGTATCGTGGCAGGTGCACAGCTCAACGCGCGCCTGACGCGGCGAGGCCTCTCCGGACCGCGGCTGATCCGCAGCGGCCTGGGCCTGATGCTGGCCAGCGTGCTGGCCATCAACCTGCTCAACGTGACTGGAGGCCTGCACGTTGCGGCTCTGGCGGTGCTGGCAGGGCTGGTGGTCTTCAGCTTCGGACTGCTCGCATCGGCGGCCAACCATGAGGCCCTGCTCAATCTCGGGCATGTGGCCGGGGCTGCGTCGGGCGTCATGCGCTGCCTGCAGATGCTGCTGGGATCTCTGGCCAGCGCCGCCAGCGTGGTCCTTCCCGCCGGGATCACCGCGACATCGAGCATGGCGCTGCTGATGCTGGCGATGGCTATCCTGGCCTGCCTGGCTGGATGGCGATATGAACGAAAATGAAGAAGCGTGGCCCGAAGAGGCCACGCCACAAGAGGCAAGGATCACGCGGCAAACGGGAGGATGAAGATCCTGGCGCGTTTACCACATGAACGCGGGGCAGGCTGCGGTGAGAAGTTCACATCCGCCTGCATGCACCAGAATATCCTGCTCGAACTTCGCGCATCCCACGCCCGGCAAGGCGGCGATGGTCTCGATACTCAGCGCCATCTGCTCCTCAACCACATCCTGGCTGCCTTCGATGAGCCATGGTCCTTCCCAGCCCAGGCCGTAACCATGTCCCGCCAGGGGATGGGGTGCCTGCATGCCGGCGCGCAGCAGGCTATCGCGTACCGTGCGCCAGATGTCGTGGGCGACGGCCCCTGGGCGGACGGCATCGATACCGTCGGCGACAGCCTGCGCGGCGGCCTCAATGAGGTGCCGCTGCGCTGCAGAGGGACTGCGGCCGCAGACCACCGTGCGCGAGAGATCGAAGCGATAACCGCCGATGGCCGACCCATACAGGTCGCAGTGGAACAGGTCGCCCTGCTGCAGTATCCGGGTGGTCCAGCTGGGGGCCTGTCCGAAGGCATAGAACTCGGTATGCGGACCTGAGGCGGTCGCTGCATCGATGACCGTCCCGCCACCGGCCGTGATGATCTGACTGGCCATCGAGACCGCATAAGCTTCAGTACATCCCGGCTGCGTGGCCGTGCGCATCATGGCCGCCATGGCATGGCTGCCCAATTGCGCTGACTGGCGCAGCAGATCCATTTCCATCGGGCTCTTGATCCTGCGCATCTGTTCGACCAGCTTGTCACACGGCACGAACTCCGCCTCGGGACAGGCCTGCAGCAGCCTCCGATACGAGGCCAGCGCCATCGCATCGCCAGCCACCAGACCAATGCGGGCCCGCCCCAGGCCAAGCTCGTGCAGCACCGCTGCGGCGGTGTCGGCGACCATGCTGGTAGTGCGCACGTCCTGCACCGGAATCTGCTGGCGGCGATAGCGCGACGCATCCACCACCAGCACCGGCTCGCCGTGAGCGGGAAGCACCAGCGCGCTGCAGGAAAGACCCGACCAGACGCCTTGCAGATCGGGGACCAGGGGCGTGGCACTGCAGACATTGGCGAGGTAGATCAGATCCTGGGCGCAATCGACCGAGCCGCCGCCGCGCGACCAGATCAGCAGCGCGTCCAGATCCAGCGTGCGGCAGCGCTCCTGCAGCCGGTGCCAGCGGTCCTGAAACACCGCAGGCGTGGTGCAATTGCCCAGCATTACCGTGCCAGCCCGTCAACTCGCGCAAGACTGCTGCCCACGGCATGATCGATGCAGTAGAGCCAGTGGCCCTCCGGCTGTTGGCGCAGGACTTCCGCCGAGGAGCCGCTGGCGAGGATGTGGCCGGCTTCGTCAGTGATATGCCAGTCTGCCCGCAGCAATGCCAGCTCGCCGCACTGCAGGCAGAAGTGATTGATGGCCGTCATCCTGCCGGGGAGCTCCATCAGTGCCGAGAGCATCTGGCGTATCTCTGCATTCCCCTTCAGCACGGCACCCTCGGGGCTGCCCTGCACGAGCGCCTGCGCTTCGTAGAGCGACATCAGATCATCCATGCTGCGCGCATTGAAACCGTCGGCAAACGCCTGGTTCATCCGTTGCGGTTCTGTTACCTTCGTCACTTCCTTATCCTTTCTCTGCACAAGAGGCGCTGAGTAAATCAGATGTTCACTGGAGTTCCCAAATGGAAAGTACGCCGCCCTGCGCGCCGGACCTCCCGGTGGCATTGCATGCCCTCCAGTGTCCGGTGGAACACTGGCTGTCCTTCCTCGGCCATCGTTGGACTGCGGTGATTCTCTGGCATCTGCGGGAAGACAAACTGCGTCATGCCGAGCTGCTGAGCCGCTTGCCGGGGATCACCGCCAAGGTACTCGGTGAGCGCATGAGCGCACTGGGGGACGCGGGACTGCTCGTGAAATATGAAGGCGGGCACTTTCCGCGCACCACCCACTATGCGTTGACGGAGAAGGCGGAAGCACTGCTGCAGATCCTCGATCAGATCGATCTCTGGTCCAAGTCCCATGGCGCAGCCCAGCCAGCCTGCCTGCTGCCTCAGCGACCCGGGACAGCCTTGCCCGAGAGCTGATGGAAGCGCCGGATCGACCAGGGCCCCGCCAGCGCGCCCACGCCAACCAGAGTCCAGGCCAGCGTCCAGCCGCTGGCCGGCAGCGCAAAGGTACGTTGACCCCAGTCCAGCACCATGCCAAACAACCACGGGCTGATGGCACCGGCACCGAAACCCATCAAGGAACGCACCGCAAACGCGGTGCCCAGGCGCGAGGCCGGGACAACGTCGCACAAGGCGGTGGAATACACCGATGAGTCGGCGATGGCCAGCAAGTTGTAGAGCGCGGCAAAGACCAGCAGCATCCACACCGGTGCGGACGCCATCCAGCCGAACAGGAAAGAACAGCAGAGACTGGCGCAGGTGGCCAGCATCATCACCCGTACCCGACCATAACGGTCCGAGGCCGATCCTCCCAGCAGACTGCCTGCCACACTGACAACGTGTGACAGTGCTGCTATGAACAGTCCGTGCTCAGGATTCAATCCTGCATGGCCGACGACGAAGGCCAGATAGGCCGGCAGCCAGGCCCACAAGGCCATGAGTTCCCAGCAATGCGCGGCATAGGCGGCGCTGCTGAAGAGGGCTGGCTTGTCGTGCAAGGTCTCGCGCAAGGTCGTGCGCAGGGCATGTTCGCGCTGCGCCGGCGCCACGGCATCTGGCTTGAGCCTGGTCAGCGCCACCATCGTCAGCAGCGCGCCAAGAGTTACCAGGCCCGCCACCAGCGCGCTTGTCTCCGGCCACGACCAGCGCGATGCCAGCAAGGCCACCAGCAACAGCGACAAACCATATCCCAGCGAGGCGGCACCAATGAACATGCCCATGCTGCGCCCGCGTATGTGCGGCTGAGCATTGCCGGCCACCAATTGCAGTGCCGGACTGTAGCTGCCGCCCGCGCACAAGCCCACCAGGCCATATAGCAAGGCCGTAAGCGCCGGGCCGTTGCTGAACCAGGCGAAGACCAGCATGGCGGCTGCCGTCAGCACGGCGCTGGCCAGCACGACGCGGCGCGGGCCGACCCGGTCGGCAATGAATCCCGTGCCGCACAGCGACACCATGTAGCCGAGGGTCCAGGCACTCTGAACCGCGCCCGCCTGCGCCGCGCTCAGGTTCCATTCGGCCATCATGCGCACCATGCTGCCAGCCCACAAGGTCGCTGCGCTGGCCTGCAGCATCCGGCCGGCACACAGCAGCAGCAAGCCGGCGCGCGCCGAGGTCGCCGTCGGTACAGTCATCGTGCCGCCAGCGGCAGCTGCATCAATACCGTATCGACCAGGCAGTTGAACTTGCGGCCCACCTGCCTGAGCGTACCGACGTGCTGGAACCCAACCTTGCGATGCAGGGCGATGGAGGAAAGGTTGCCACTGTCGCCAATGACGGCCACCATCTGCGAATAGCCTTGTGCACGGCACTGTTCCACCAGCGCCTGCATCAACCGCAGGCCCAGCCCCTTGCCATGGTGGCGATTGCTGACGTAAACCGAACTCTCCACCGTCCCGTTATAGGCCGAACGCGTCCGATAAGGAGAGGCATAGGCATACCCGACCACCTCCCCTGCCTCGATGGCGACCAGCCAGGGCAGGCCGGCGCGGCGCAGGCGATCAAGGCGTCGATGCATATCGGCCAGGGACGGCGGCACCTCCTCGAAGGTACACAGGGCCGTGAGGACGTAGACGGCATAGATGTCGAGCATGGCCGGAACATGTTCCGAGCGGGCCTCGGCCAGGGTGACGGCAGCGCTGGGGGGTAGAGTCGGGATATCCATGTCGGGAATGCTGACATGGCCATGGCAAATGACCTAGGTTATCCTCCTTATTCATTGCATAAGCGATTCTTATATGAAGATTTCCTCGATCGATCAGCTGGACACCTTCATCAAGGTGCTGGACAACGGCAGTTTCTCGGCCGCCGCTGCCCTGCTGGACGTAAGCCAGCCGGCGGTCAGCCAGCAGGTACGCGAGCTGGAGCGCCGCATGGGAGTGAAGCTGGTGGAGCGAGTGGGCCGCAGCGTTGCCCCTACCGCCGCAGGTACCAGCCTGCTGGGTTTTGCCCGGCAGATCGTGGAGACCGCCGCACAGGCCAGCGAAGCCGTCAGCGATCACGCGAACGGCGTACTGGGCAGCGTGCGCCTGGGTACCGGCGGCACCGCCTGCCTGCATTGGCTGCCGCCCGTGCTCAGCGCACTCAAGCAGCAGCATCCGGCCTTGCAGGTGGTCGTCAGCACCGGCAATACCGACGAATTCGTACGGCGTGTCGAGCACAACCAGCTGGACCTGGCGCTGGTGACGCTGCCGGTGAGCAGCCGCGCCCTGCAGGTCACACCAGCCCTGAAGGATCCTTTCGTGGTGATCGGCCCGGCCAAGGGCGCGCGCCTGCCCAGGAAAACCACGGCCATTCATCTGGCGGCCTTGCCGGTGATCCACTTCGAACCCGGTGCCAACATCCGGCAGTTGATCGACGGCTGGCTACTGGCCGGCGGGGTCAGGCTGCAACCCAGCATGGAGCTGGGCAGCGTCGAAGCCATCAAGGAGATGGTGGCCAATGGCCTGGGATACGCGATCATCCCGGCCATGGCCTTGCGCAAGGCCGATCATCGCCGCTTGCAGGTACGCGCCATGGAACCGGCGCTTACGCGTGAGCTGGGCTTGATCGTGCGCCACGACAAGCCCGTTACGCGCGCGCTGCAGGCCATGATCCAGGCGCTGGCCAGGCACACCCCGCCCGGTGCACGGCCGGTCCGGACTGGCGGAAAACGCTGACAGACGGTATGCGCAAGATAAAAGGCCCAACAGCGTAGACAATCTGCAACGTCCCTTGATGCCACGGCTGCGCTGTCTATACTTCGCAGCACACTTCAAGGAGATGCGCATGAGCAATGTCACACTCAACCTCGGATTGGCCGCGACCGGACGCAACCAGCAGGCCTCGGCCACCGAAGACGATCCGGGCAACAGCGTGGCCGATCGGGTGGCGGCCATCATGAAGAAGATCGGCAAGCTGCAAAAGGAAGCGGCAGCCTTGCAGGGACCGCCGGAGGAAGTGGCCAAGATGCGCAAGGCCATCGAAGCCGAGATCCGTGCACTGGAGCTGAAGATGGAACAGATGATGGAACAGCAGGCACGCGATCAGCAGGAGGCCCAATCGGCGACCAAGTCGTCCGCCAACAGCCCGGGCGACCAGGACGGCGAGGCCGGAGCACAGGACAAAGACACCCCGCGCAAGCGACGGGGGCACTTCATTGACGAGGTGGTCTGAGCGCAAGATCGCGATGACGTCGCCGGCTCCCGGCGCCGCGCGTCAGACATTTCCCACATCAAAAGCACAGGATGACTGATCCCCCTGCGGCGTCATCGCGCGCATCATGGCTCGGCCGTGAGCAAGGCAAGGCCTTGCTCACGCTCCGGATTTCCCTCAAGGAAACGCGCCATGAAAAAAATAAGCATCTCCGCCAATCGCCGCCGTTTCCTGCGCGGCGCGCTGACCGCCGCGCCCGCTGCCGCGCTGGCTGTCACCACCGGCAGCCTGAGCGCCACCGCCCAGGAACAAGCCGGCAACGTCCCCTACAAACCCGTCTTCTTCAACCAGGATGAATTCGCGCTCCTGAGCGCCCTGGCCGATACCCTCATCCCCGCCGACGAGACCGGGCCCGGTGCGCTGGAAGCGGGCGTGCCCGCCTTCATCGATGCGCAGATGAATACCCCCTACGGGCAGGGCCAGCTGTGGTACATGCAAGGCCCCTTCACCCCGGACGCTCCGCCCGAATTCGGCTACCAGCTGCCCTATCCGCCACGCGAACTGTACAAGAAGGGACTGGCCGAATTCGACGCGGCCATCCGCCAGCAGTATGGCCACGGCTATGTGGAACTGAACACCCAGCAACGCGAAAAGATGATGGGCGAGTTCGAGAAGGGCGACCAGGGCAGCCTCAAGATGGCCACCATCCCGCCTGCAGCGCTGTTCAACCTGTTGCTGCAGAACGTGCACGAAGGCTATTTCTGCGACCCCACCGATGGCGGCAACAAGGGCATGGGTTCGTGGAAGATGATCGGCTTCCCCGGTGCCCGCGCCGACTATTACGACTGGGTCGACCAGTACGGCCGCACCTATCCCCTGCCTCCGATCTCGCGCGGCTGATCACTGCCCTCTTCGCATCGTTTGACCCCGAAAGCCCAAGCATATGGCCAACAAGAACATGAAAGCAGTCGACGTCGTCATCGTCGGCTTCGGCTGGACCGGTGCCATCATGGCCAAGGAAATGACCGAGGCCGGACAAAGCGTGGTGGCGCTGGAACGCGGCGTCTATCGCGATACCTACCCGGATGGCGCCTATCCCAAGACCATCAATGAGCTGGAATACCAGCAGCGCTTCAAGTTATTCCAGAATCTGAACAAATCCTCGTTCACCTTCCGCCGCAAGAGCGGTGACAGCGCCATCCCCTATCGCCAGATCGCCATGTTCAAGCCGGGCGAAGGCGTGGGCGGTGCCGGCCTGCACTGGTCGGGTTGCCACTGGCGCATCCTGCCGGAAGAGTTGCGCATGCGCAGCCATTACGAGGAACGCTACGGCAAGGGTTTCATTCCCAAGGACATGACCCTGCAGGACTGGGGCGTGACCTACGAAGAACTGGAACCGTATTTCGATTTCGCCGAAAAGATGATGGGCACCTCCGGCACCGCCTACCGCGTCGGCGGCAAGGTGGTCGACGACAGCGGCAATCCCTTCGAAGCCAACCGCTCGGACAACTTCCCGCTGCCCGCACAGAAGGAGCAATACCAGGCCGCGCTGTTCCGCAAGGCCGCGCAGCAGGCGGGCTTCCATCCCTTCACCCTGCCCTCGGCCAATGCCTCGGCGCCCTACGTGAACCAGTACGGCTGCCAGATGGGGCCCTGCACCTTCTGCGGCTACTGCTCCGGCTATGCCTGCTACAACTATTCCAAGGCCTCGCCCAACGTCAACATCATGCCGGCCCTGCGCAAGAGTGCGCTGTTCGAATTGCGCAGCAGCTGCAACGTGCTGCGCATCGAACTCGACAGCACCCGCAAGAAGGCCACCGGCGTGACCTACGTGGATGCCAATGGCGATACCGTGTTCCAGCCGGCCAACATCGTCATCGCCAGTACCTTCGCGTACAACAATGCGCGGCTGTTCCTGCTCTCGGGCATCGGCAAACCCTATGACCCGGTGAGCAACACCGGTGCGGTCGGCCGCAACATCGCCTTCCAGATGATGTCGACCATCAATGCCTTCTTCGATCCGGGCAAGAACATCAACGGCTTCATCGGTGCCGGTGGCAATGGCGTGGCGGTGGATGATTTCAATGGCGACCACATGGACCACGGCCCGCTGGGCTTCGTCGGTGGCTCGCCGATCTGGTGCAACCCGGCCGGGGCCAAGCCGATCTCGGGCATCGCCGTGCCCAGCGGTACGCCCAAGTGGGGCCGCGACTGGAAGCGTGCGGTCAAGGCCAGCTATCTGAACACCATGTCCTTCGACGTGCATGGCGCCAACATGGTCTATCGCGACGTGTATGTGGATCTCGATCCCAACTACAAGGATGCCTTCGGCCAGCCGCTGCTGCGCTTCACCTTCGACTGGAAGGACAACGACATCCGCATGAGCCGCTACGTCACCGACCAGGCCGTCAAGATCGCGCACGAACTGAAGGCGCGCGAGATCAAGGTCACGGTCAAGGACTTCGGTGCCGCGCCCGACCTGCGCAGCTACCAGACCACGCACTGGGCCGGTGGCGTGGCCATGGGCACGGATCCGTCCACCAGCGTGGTGAACCGCTACCTGCAGAGCTGGGATGTGCACAACGTCTTTGCGGTGGGCTCGGGCGTGTTTGCCCAGGGCATCGGCTACAACCCGACCGGGGCGGCGGTGGCGCTGACCTACTGGTCGGCGCGCGCCATCCGTGAGCAGTACCTGAAGGACCCGCGACCGCTGGTCAGCGCGTGAAGACGGGAGCGATGATGAAACGACTGATCCTGATCTCCGCCCTGGCGCTCGGTACGGCGGCGCTGGCCGCCAGTGCCGCCTACAACCTGGCGCACGCCGATGCATCGCTGAGCGTTCCTGCCCCACCCAAGCCACCCGTGGGGGCGCGCCTGCTCAACCGGGAAACGGCCCCCCTGCGTCCGCTGGCCACGCCGCCGGCCGATGCGGCACTGGCCGAGCGCGTCGCCAAAAAAGACAGCCCCAGTGCCGATGACCAGCTACTCTTGCGCGGTGCTTATCTTGCACGCGCCGGGGATTGCGTGGCCTGCCACACCAGCAAGGGAGGTGCGCCCTTCGCAGGCGGACTGGCGCTGGCCTCGCCGATCGGTGCGATCTACTCCACCAACATCACGCCGGACAAGGAACACGGCATCGGCGACTGGAGCTATGAGGACTTCGCGCGCCTGATGCGCACCGGCGTCACCAAGGCGGGTTATACGGTCTATCCGGCCATGCCCTATCCGTCCTATTCGCGCCTGAGCGATGAGGACATGCAGGCGCTGTATGCGTATTTCACCAAGGCCGTGCCGCCCTCGGCGCAGGCCAATCGTGCCAATGACATCCCCTGGCCCTTGTCGATGCGCTGGCCGCTGGCGATCTGGCGCAAGTTGTTCGCGCCCACGCCCGCGCCCTATGCGGCCCCGGCCGGGACGGATGCGCAACTGGCACGCGGAGCCTATCTGGTGGAAGGACTGGGCCACTGCGGCAGCTGCCACACGCCGCGCTCGACCACGATGCAGGAGAAGTCGCTGCGGGATGACAGCAGCCGCCTGTATCTCTCCGGCGGGCAGGTGGTCGATGGCTGGAGCGTACCGTCACTGCGCAATGAACATGGCGGTGGTATCGCGGGCTGGAGCCAGGCCGACCTGGTGGAATTCCTGCGTACCGGCCGCAACCAGTACACCGCTTCCTTCGGTGCCATGAATGACGTGATCGAGCATTCCATGCAATACATGACCGAGGCCGATCTCAATGCGATGTCGCGTTACCTGTTGAGCCTGGCACCACGCAACGGCGCCGAGCCTTATCGCTATGACGAGGCCACGGCCACGGCGGCTTACGAAGGACGTCCGCAGACGCCGGGCGCAGCGCTCTATCTGGATCGCTGCGCGGCCTGCCATCGCAGCAACGGCACCGGCTATGGCAAGGCGTTCCCGGCGCTGGCCGGCAATCCGGTGCTGCAAACCGGGGATGCCACCTCGGCCATCCGCATCATCCTGCAAGGGGGGCGCCAGCCCTCCACCGATTCCGCCACGGCGGGGCTGGTGATGGCACCCTATGCCCAACTGCTCAACGATCAGCAGGTAGCCGAAGTCACCTCCTACATCCAGACCGCCTGGGGCAACCGCGGCGCGACCGTGAGTGCGGCCGATGTGGCCAAGATACGCAAGACGGCCAAGCCCGTAGAAGACCGGGCACCCTGAGCGCAACGCCGCTGCACCCCTTCAATGCAGGCTACGGGCGGCACGATCAATCAGGTCGGCCACCTGTCGCGGATGCGAGACCAGCGACAGGTGGCTGGAAACAATGGTCTCGGTCTGCGCCTTCATGGCAGCAGCAAACTGCTGCTGCACGGCGGTCGACAAGGCGTGATCGCCCTGCGTGACCAGATACCAGCCGGGCTTGTCGTGCCAGGCCGCGTGCATGACCGGTTCCGCGAAGGCACTGGCGGCAATGGGTTGCTGCACGGCCGCCAGCGCACGTACCTGATCGACCGCCACGTCGTGCGCCATCACCTGCGCAAATACCTTGGGGTCATCCAGCCAGATGAGTCCGTCGTGGTCCGGCTGCAGGCCCTGCATGGGTGCCTGCAGGCGCTGCAAGGCCTGCGCCACGCTCTCGCCGGAATCCGGTGCCAGCGCTGACAGATAGACCAGTCCCTTCACCTTCTCCTGATTCCCGGCCTCCGAAATCACCGCCCCGCCCCACGAATGCCCGACCAGCAGCACCGGATGCGGCTGGCGCGCAATGACGCGGGAAGTAGCCGCCACATCGGCCGCCAGGCTGCTGAGCGGATTCTGTACCGCCGTCACGTGATAACCCTTGCGTTGCAGGAGCGCGATCACTTTGCTCCAGCTGGAGCCATCGGCGAACGCGCCGTGGACCAGGACGATATCGATCAAGGGGGCGGGCTCCGTACGCATGGTCTGGGCCGGTGAGAGAAACGGGATCAGAAAAAGCCAGGCCATCAGGCCGGCCAGTATCCAACGCCTGCGCAGGCGATGGCGGTCCAGGTTGTGCTTCATCGCTCTTGCGCTCCTCATCCGATGAAGGTGGCCTGTGGCACCCAGTGCGCCGGGAAGCCAGCGGCAGCCAGGGCGGGTGTGCAGCCATGGGCCTGGTAACTGGCCACGCCCTGGCGGATGAAGGCATCCAGCGCCATCATCGCGTGCAGTTCCGCTTCATCGGCGCAGGAAGCCAGGATGAGTCCGCCGCCGCCCGCCGCCAGCGGGCCCGCGCAGATCACGCGGCCCTGCTTGAGCTGCGCGGCAAGCCAGGCCTTGTGCGGGTCGAGGTGCCGCTGCACTTCCTCGATGGGGCGGGTGTAGGTGAGGACGATGGCAAAGATCATGATGCGCTCCCGATCAGTTGGCCAGCAGGTCGGCCACGACGGACGGGATCTCGTCCAGCGCCACGCGCATGGATTGGCTGCGCAGCTCGGCCCCCTTGGTCAGCCGTTCGGCACGTACGAAGCGCACGCGCTGGATGCCGAGGAAACTGAAGAAGGCCTTCAGGTACGACTCCTGATGGTCCATCACCGCCGCCGGTCCGCTGGAATACATGCCGCCGCGCGTGGAAGCCACGATCACCGCCTTGTCACCGGACAATCCCAGCGGCCCCTGTTCGGTATAGCGGAAGGTGCGTCCCGGCTGGGCCACACGGTCCAGCCAGGCCTTGAGCTGGCTGGGCACCGAAAAGTTGTACATCGGTACGCCCAGGACGATGACGTCACTGTCGAGGAATTCGCTGACCAGCGTCTCTGAAAGCGCGTGCTCGGCCAGTACGCCCGCATCCGTGACGCTGCCACCGGGCTGGCGGAAGCCGGCGGCAATGGCACCGTCCAGGTGGGCGATGGGCGCACTCACCAGATCGCGTGCGCTGATCCGGGCTTGCGGATGCCGGGCCTGCAGATGATCGACGATGGCCGCGCTCAGGACACGTGAGGCGGAGGCATCGGCCAGGATGCTGGTATCGAGGTGGAGAATCTTCATGGCGAGGTCCTTTCAGTCATCAATGAGGAAGAGCACGGGACTGACGATACCGACGCAAAGGCCGCGCCACTAGCCATCATCGGCGCACCAGATTGTTCCATGCATGGAACAATGCCGATCTTATAATCAGGCTTTCCCTCATCGTCGGAGCGCGCATGGAAGACCTCAACGATCTCGCCTTGTTTGCGTCTGTCGTGGTGCACGGCAGCTTCTCGGCAGCCGCCCGTGCGCTCGACATTCCCAAATCACGCATCAGCCGCCGGGTGGCCGAGCTCGAACAGCGACTGGGCGTGCGGCTGCTGCAACGTTCGACACGGGTGGTGCGTGTCACCGATGTGGGTGCGGCTTTCTTTACCCACTGCGAAGCCATGACGCAGGCGGCGCGAGCAGCGGTGGAAGTGAGTGAACAGGCCGGGGCCAAACCTGCGGGCCGGCTAAGGGTGAGTTCGCCCATGGGAGTGGCGCACATCTTCCTGGCGCCGCTGCTGGCGCGCTTCCTGTGCGCCCATCCTGATGTGCGGCTGGAGCTGGAATTGAGCAATCGCCGGGTCGATGTCATCGGCGAGGGTTTCGATGTGGCCATGCGGGTCAGGAGTACGCTGGAAGATTCCAACCTGGTGGTGCGTACCTTCGGCACCAGCCAGCAGGTACTGGCTGCCAGCCCTGCGTACATTCGGCAGCACGGGCCCTTCGACAGCGTGGAGGCTCTGCAAGGACAACGCGGCCTGGGTCCCGGCGGCATGCCGGGCCAGGCCCAGCGCTGGCGACTGCACGGTCCGCAGGGAGAAGTCGCCGAGATCGACTACGTCGCAGCCATGGTGACGGACGACATGCATCTGGCGATGCAGGCTGCCATCGGCGGTGCCGGCGTGGCACTGCTGCCCTTCAACGTCTGCCACGCTGCCATCGAAGGCGGTCAATTGAGGGTGCTGCTCCCTCAGCATCGTGGCACGCCGCATCAGCTGCATGCGGTGTTTCCGTCGCGGCGCGGACTGGTGCCGGCCGTACGCGCCTTCATTGAATTCATGGCGGTGGAGCTGTCGCAGACCATGCAGCAGGAAAACCAGGCCTTGTTGGCGCTGCTGGCGCACAAGCCAGCGCGGACCGGTAAGCCCCGGATCAGGCGGACTGGCAGCGCCTGAGCTCGTCCCGCAGGTCGGCTGCGAATGTCTCCGCCAGTGCCAGCCGCTTGCCGGGATAGGGGAAGATGATGGCGCAACGCGTATCGAGCTCTTCCACCACCGGCCGGATCACGACGCCCGCGCTGACGAACGGTTCCGCCGTGATGCGCGATACCAGCGTGATCCCGGCCCCTTCCGCCACCAGCGCACAGGCCACCAGCGAATTGGGCGTCTCCATGGCCACCTGCACCGATACCCGCAGCTTGGACAGCGCATCATCGATCTGGTAGCGCATGTAGCTGTGCTGCGACAGCAGAATCATCCGCTCTCCATCCAGCTCCTTGAGCGAGATCCGCTTGCGGCGCGCCAGCCGGTGCCCGACCGGCAGCACCAGTGCGCGCTCCAGCGGTTCCAGCGGTTCGATCGAAATCGAAGGCTGTGATAGCGGCAACTCGACAATTCCTATATCGAATTGCTTGGTCGCAACCATCTCGGCAATCTGGCGTGACGGCAGGGTCTGCACGAAGACCGACACCTGCGGACGGGCCGCCGCGAAGCGTGCCACCGTACGCGGCACCAGGCTCTGCGAGAGCGCCGGCAATGTCGCAATGCGCAATGCACCGGCCCGCTGGTGCCCGATATCGTGCGCCACCTGCGCAATGCGGTCGAGGTTGCCATAGATCGGTTCGAGCTCTGCATAAAGGGCCTGGGCCTCGGGTGTGGCGACCAGTTTGCGGCCGCGCCGCTCGAACAGGTCGTAGCCGATCCTGATCTCCAGATGCGCGATGGCCCGGCTCACCGCCGGCTGGGTCACGCTCATCATCTGGGCGGCACCCACTACGGTGCCGGTGCGCATGACCGAATAGAAGGCTTCGATCTGGCGCAAATTCACGCTGTTTCTCATATAACCAACTCGCTGTAATGGTTCGGCAAATATGCTTCAAGGAGGTGCAGTATCGCATCTTTGCAGTGCCTTTTCCCTCGTAAATTCGCTGATTTGCACCGCAACAAGACACATAACAAACAGGCATAAGCAACCCTCGAAATTTTAATATTTGAGGCGCGGAGGACTGCCTACACTAGGGGCTCCTGCTGTCCATTCAACTGCAGTCCCTACCCGGAGGAATACCTGATGCGAAGCGTTCTTGGCGTAACGATGGCGGCCGCCTTGCTGGCCACGGCAACTTCCCATGCGGCGGAAACGGTCTATGTCGGCGGCTACGGCGGTTCGACCGAACAGGCCTTCAAGGAAAAGATCATTCCGCCGTTCGAAGCGAAGACCGGCAGCAAGGTGGTCTACGTATCCGGCAATTCCACCGACCTGCTGGCCAAGCTGCAAGCGCAGAAGGGCCGCCAGGAAATGTCGCTGGCCATGATCGACGATGGTCCGATGTACCAGGCCGTCGGCCAGGGCCTGTGCGCCAGGATCGAAGAAGGCAGCGGCTCGCGCGAGGCCTATCCCAACGCCCGCATGATCGGGGACAAGTCGATCGGCATCGGCTTCATCGCCACCGGCCTGGCTTACAACAAGGAAGTCTTTGCCAGGAACGGCTGGAAGGCCCCCGACTCCTGGCAGGACCTGACCAATCCCAAGTACAAGCAGAAGGTGGTGATTCCGCCCATCACCAACGGCTATGGCCTGCTGACGCTGGTCATGATGGCGCGCCTCAACGGCGGCAGCGAAGAAAAGATCGCACCGGGTTTCGACGCCATGATCAAGAAGGTGGCGCCCAATGTGCTGGCCTGGGAGCCCTCTCCGGGCAAGATGGCCGAGATGCTGCAGACCGGTGAGGCGGCCCTTGCCGTCTGGGGCAATGGCCGCGTGCAGGCGGTCATCGACCAGGGCGCACCGGTGGAATTCGTCTATCCCAAGGAAGGGGCGGTGGCACTGATGTCGGCCGCCTGTGTCGTCGAAGGTGCACCGCAGCCCAAGCTGGCGCAGCAGTTCCTGCAGTACGTGCTGTCGGCCGAGGTGCAGGCCATCCTCGCCACGGCCCAGGGCTGGGGACCGGTCAACAAGAACACCAGGCTCGCACCGGAGGTCATGAAGCGCGTGGTCTACGGACCCGAGAAGGTGGGCCAGATGATCGCCCCCAACTACGGCGTCATCAATGCCCAGCGCGCCGAGTGGACCAATCGCTGGAACCGCGCCGTCGAGCGCTGAGCGCTCCTCCTTGCCAGATCAGACCAGGGGATTTCCTCCATGAGCTTTCTTCAATTGAATGGCCTGTCCAAGCACTACGGCGATGTAGTGGCCGTGGGACAGTGCGAGCTGTCGGTGGCCAAGGGCGAATTCATCAGCCTGCTGGGTCCCTCGGGCTGCGGCAAGACCACCACGCTGCAGATGATCGCCGGCTTCGTGCAGCCCAGCAGCGGACGCATCCTGCTCGATGGCCGCGACATCACCGACATCAAGCCAAGCCGGCGCGGCCTCGGCATCGTCTTCCAGAACTACGCCTTGTTCCCGCACATGACGGTGGCGCAAAACGTCTCCTTCGGCATGGAGATGCAGGGCCTGGCCAGCGGCGAGCGCAACCGGCGGGTGGCGGAAACGCTGGAGCTGGTGCACCTGGCTGCGCTGGCGCAACGCTATCCCAAAGAGCTCTCCGGTGGCCAGCGCCAACGGGTTGCGCTGGCACGCGCCCTGGCCATCCAGCCACCGGTACTGCTGCTGGATGAACCGATGGGCGCGCTCGATGCCAAGCTGCGCGAAGAAATGCAGATCGAACTGCGCGCCCTGCAGCACCGTGTGGGTGTGACCACCATCATGGTCACGCATGACCAGGCCGAGGCCATGACCCTGTCCGATCGCGTGGTGCTGATGAACAAGGGCTGCATCGAACAGATCGGCCGCCCCTACGACATGTACGAACAACCCAACGGACGGTTTTCCTCGACCTTCCTGGGAAAGGCCAACGTGTTTGCCGGCACCCGCATGCAGGGCCGCGACTGCGTCGAACTCCAGGGCTATCGCCTGCCTGCCTCCGATCCGGCCACCCACGGCGAGGTCGAATACATCGTGCGTCCCGAGAAGCTGGAATTCACCACGCCGGAAACCGCCATGCTGGCCGGGCGCGTGGAGGCACGCGTATTCCTCGGCAATCACTGGCTCTATCAGGTGCAGACACCACTGGGCCTGGTGCAGATCAGCCAGTCCAACAAGGGTGCCCCCAGCTCGGCCGAAGGCGATACGGTCAGCCTGCGCTGGGCCGCGGAACATGCGCACGTGGTCCCCCGTGCGGGAGCCGCGCGATGACCGCCCGCAGCAGTGCCCTGCCCTACTGGATGGGCACACCGGCGGCCCTGCTCACGCTGGCCTTCGTGGTGCTGCCGCTGGTGGTGACCTTGTCGCTGAGCTTCTTTCCGTTCGTGGCCGGTGGCGGCACGGGCGATCAACTCACGCTCACTCACTATCTCGACATCGCCACCGATGACTACTTCCAGAGCATCTTCCTGCGCACCTTCGGGCTGGCGCTGGTGGTCACCCTGATCTGCATTGCCATCGGCGTACCGGAAGCCTATGTGCTGTCGCGCCTGTCGGAAAGATGGCGGGCGGTGTCCATCGTGATCGTGCTGGGCCCGCTGCTGATCTCGGTGGTGGTCCGTACCCTGGGCTGGGCCATCCTGCTGGGCAACGAAGGCGTGATCAACAAGGCCTTGATGGCGATGGGTCTCATCGAGACACCGCTCAAGATGCTGTTCACCTTTACCGGCGTGGTGATCGCCCTGGTGCATGTGCTGGTACCGATGATGGTACTGGCCGTCTGGGCCTCGCTGCAGAAGCTCGATCCGGCCACCGAACAGGCTGCCGAATCGCTGGGCGCGGGACTGGGAACCATCATGCTGCGCATCGTCTTCCCGCAGGTGATCCCGGGCGTGCTTTCGGGCGGACTGATCGTGTTCTCGCTCGCGGCCAGCGCCTTCGCCACGCCGGCCATCATCGGCGGACGACGACTGAAAGTGGTACCGACCACCATCTATGACGAATTCCTCGGCAATCTGAACTGGCCACTGGGGGCGGCGCTGTCGGTGGTGCTGCTGGTGATCGTGCTGGCTGTCTCGCTGGGCGTGAACCGCCTGGTGGAGCGCCGCTACAGGCAGGTGTTCCAATGAAGACGCGCGCTCCGCTTCCGCTGTTGCTGTTCCACTTCGCCTTTGCGGCCTTCATGCTGGCTCCGCTGGTGATGGTGGTCTACGTTTCCTTCACCGACAAGGGCTATATTTCGCTGCCCTTCGATGGCGCCTCGCTGCGCTGGTACGGTGCCATCCTGCGCGAAGACAGTTTCATGACGGCCTTCTATCGCAGCCTGTCGCTGGGCGTCACGGCAGCCACGCTGGCCACCTTGCTGGCGGTGCCGGCCGGCATGGCCATCGCCTGGTATCGCTTTCCCGGACGCGATGCCTTGCTGGGGCTGCTGCTGTCGCCGCTGATGGTGCCCAACATCGTGCTGGGCATCGCACTGCTGCGCTTGCTGACCTTGCTGGGCTCGCCCGGTACCGCCTGGGGCCTCACGGTGGCACACACGGTCATCGTGCTGCCCTACGTACTGCGCCTGGTGGTAGCCGCAGCCACCGGCTTCGACCGCACCATCGCGCAGGCCGCGCAATCGCTGGGTGCATCGGCCTGGACGGTGTTCCGCCGGGTCGAGCTGCCGCTCATCATCCCGGGCGTGGCGGGGGGCTGGATCATTGCCTTCATCAACAGTTTCGACGAACTGACCATGTCCATCTTCGTCGCTTCCGCCGGTACCGAGACCCTGCCGGTGAAGATGTACAACCACATCGCCAACACCATCGATCCGCTGCTGGCCTCGGTCTCCACGGTACTCATCGTGCTGACCCTGGTGCTGATGGCGCTGCTGGAACGCTTCTACGGGCTGGACCGGATTCTCTCTGGAAAGACATCATGATTTCAACGGATATCGATACGCTGGTCATCGGCGGCGGCGTGGTGGGCATGTCCATCGCCTACGGCCTCTCCAAAGCCGGCGAACGGGTGCTGGTGCTGGACGAGGGCGACGATGCCTTTCGTGCCGCACGCGGCAATTTCGGCCTGGTCTGGGTGCAGGGCAAGGGCGAAGAACGGCCCGACTATGCGCGCTGGAGCATGGCCTCGGTGCTGCGCTGGTCCTCCTTTGCGCAAGAACTGACGGCGGCCAACGGCATCGACCTGGAGCTGCAGCAGATCGGCGGCCTGCAATTCTTCCTGGACGAGGACGAACTGCGGGCCTACGTACGGAAGCTGGAAAACCTGCGCGCCGCCGTCGGTGACTACCCCTTCGAGGTCCTCGATCCGGTCGCGCTGAAACAGCTCTCGCCTCACATCGGCCCGGAAGTGGTCGGTGCGGTCTACGGTCCGCGTGACGGCCACGTCAGCCCGCTGCGCCTGCTGCGCTCGCTGGTACAGCGCTTTCACACGCTGGGCGGCATCCTGCGCAATGGCGTGCGCTGCGAGCAGATCGTCCATCGTGCCGACCGCTTCCACGTGCAGGCGGGCGGCAAGGAATACGTCGCCGGCAAGCTGGTGCTGGCGGCCGGGCTGGGCAACCGCACGCTGGGCCCGATGGTCGGCTTGCATGCCCCGGTCGCGCCCAATCGCGGACAGGTGCTGGTGACCGAACGCATGCAGCCCTTCCTGCGCCATCCGTCGGGGCACGTGCGGCAGACCGGCGAGGGCGTGGTGCAGATCGGCGATTCAAAGGAGGACGTCGGATTTGATGACCGCACCTCGATCGATCAGCTGGCCCACATCGCCCATCGCGCGCGTAAATATTTTCCGCTGCTCGACGGGGCCAACGTGGTCCGTACCTGGGGAGCGCTGCGGGTGATGACGCCGGACGGCTTCCCGATCTACGAAGAATCACGTCAATGCCCGGGAGCCTTCCTGGTGACCTGCCACAGCGGCATCACGCTGGCCGCCATGCACGCCGGTCCCCTGGCGGACTGGATCCGGGGTGCGGCCGAGCCAGCCGCCATTTCCACCTTCAAAGCGGAGCGATTCCATGTTCAAGTCCATGCTGACGGCCAGTGAAGACCAGCGCGCCGACATTGCCATCCTGGTCGATGGCAAGACCATCCGGGCACGCGCAGGTGAAAGCCTGGCCACTGCCCTGCTCAATGCGGGCGTCGTCCCCTTGCGGCATACGCCGGTCTCGGGCAGTCCGCGCGCCCCCTTCTGCCTGATGGGGGTGTGCTTCGATTGCCTGGTCGAGGTCGATGGCCGCCAGAACGTGCAATCCTGCATGGTGCAGGTGCATGCAGGGATGCAGGTCCGCCTGCCCGACGGCGCGCGTCACGTGGGAGACCCGGCATGATGGCCCCCACTCACGATCTGATCATCATCGGTGCCGGGCCGGCCGGCATGTCCGCCGCCCTGCATGCGGCCGCGCTCGGTCTGAAGACGCTGCTGCTGGATGAGCAGAGCCACCCGGGCGGCCAGATCTATCGCAATGTCACGCAAGTGCCGCCCAGGGTAGCAGCAGTACTGGGACCGGACTACCGCCATGGACGCAGTCTCGCCGAGCGCCTGCAGCAATGCGGCGTGGACTATCGTCGCGGTGCCGTGGTCTGGGAGATCACCGAGGATCTGGTGGTCACGTTCCAGCAGGATGAGCGTTCCTCACGCGTGCGGGCGCGCCAGATCATTGCCGCTACCGGCGCCATGGAACGGCCTTCGCCGGTGCCGGGCTGGACCTTGCCGGGCGTGCTCAACGCCGGTGCCGCGCAGATCGCGATGAAGACCTCGGCCTCGGTGCCGCAGGGGCCGGTGGTACTGGCCGGTGCGGGCCCGCTGCTGTTGCTGGTGGCTTGCCAGTTGTTGGAGGCGGGGGCCGAAGTCGCGGCCGTGGTGCAGACAGCGCCCCGCGAAAACCTGCGCCGCGCCCTGCGTCATCTGCCCGCAGCGCTGGGCGCGCCGCACTATCTGATCAAGGGTCTGAAGATGCTGTGGCGTTTGCGCCGGGCTGGCGTACCGCTTTATCAAGGTGCCAGCGAGCTGCGCATCGAGGGCGAGCATCAGGTACAGCAGGTGCAGTTCAATATCGGACCACAGCGCCACACGCTGGCGGCCAAGGTCGTTCTGCTGCATCACGGGGTGGTACCCAATACGCAGCTCAGCCGCCAGCTGCGCCTCGATCACCAGTGGGATGCCATCAATCTCTGCTGGACGCCGGTAGTGGACGCAGGCGGCCAGACCTCCCTGCCCGGATTGCGCATTGCCGGCGACGGTGCCGCTATTGCCGGCGCCCGTGCGGCAGAACCGGCGGGCGTCATTGCGGCCGCCCATGCCGCACTGGCCGTGGGCAAAATTGATGCGCCCACGTGCGCCGCCAGCGTGCGGGAAGCGCAGGCGGAACGTGACCGGCATCTGCGGATCCGTCCCTTCCTGGACGCACTCTATCGTCCGCCGCAATGGCTCGCGCAGCCGCCGGACGAGGCCATCGTATGCCGCTGCGAAGAGGTCACGGCCGGACAGATCCGCGAGATGGCACGCCTGGGATGCCAGGGGCCGAACCAGACCAAGTTCTTCAGCCGCTGCGGCATGGGTCCTTGCCAGGGACGCATGTGCGGCCTGACCGTCACGCAGATGCTGGCGCAGGCGTTGCACAAGTCGCCCGAGGAAGTCGGCGCCTATCACATCCGCACGCCGCTCAAACCCATTGCGCTGGCTTCGCTGGCGGCACTGGCCGATACCGAACCGCTGGCCCCGGAATGATCCGGGGCAGCCCCATGGCAGTGACATGATCCATCGTTGACAGGAGAATCGCTTGAGCACCACCGACCACAGCATCGAGAGAAAACACACCAATGCGCGCATGAGCAAGATCGTCCAATATGGCGGCCTGGTCTACCTGTGCGGCCAGACCGCCAATGGCGGACCGCATGCCGAGGCCGACATCGCGACCCAGACCGGCGAAGTGCTGGCCCGGATCGATGCCCTGCTCCAGGAAGCCGGCACCGGCCGGGAGCGCATCCTCTCGACCACCATCTACCTGCGCGACATCGCCGACTTTGCGGCCATGAATGCGGTGTGGGATGCCTGGGTGCCTGCCGGAACCGCGCCGGCCCGTACTACGCTCGAAGCCAGACTGGGCGCATCCAATCTGCTGGTCGAGATGACCGTAATCGCTGCCCGATAAGCAGAAAAAAAGAAGGGCAGGCAGCCATTGCGGCTGCCTGCCCTTCCGTATTTTTTGCTCAATACTTCACATTGGCAGAGAGGTAGACCGCCCGCCCATCCCCCGGTGCATGCCGGGTCTGGTCGTTGATCCAGACATATTCATAGTAGCGATTGGCCAGGTTCTTGAGCTGCAGTTCCAGGCTCAGCTTGTCGTTGACCTGATAGGTCGCGCTGGCATTGAAGAGCGTATAGCCACCGTACTTGCCGCCGGTATTGGCCGTGGTCAGGTAGTAGCTGCCCTGGCCGTTGACCGAGGCCGACAGCTTCAGGTCCGCCGTGGCCTGGTAATCGATGCCACCGGAATACACCTGGCGCGGCACGTGGTCGATTTCCTTGCCGAGGGTGTTGGGTGCGGTCGGGTCCGGCGTGATGATTTCCGAACGCTGGCGCGAATACGCCAGCCACAGCGTGGTGCGCTTGCTGGCGCGCAGATTGATTTGCAGGTCGACACCCTTGCGCTGCGTGCGTCCCACGTTTTCCGAATCGCCCGTGGGATCGTTCAGGCGTCGCTTGACCTCATCCGAGGCCCGCTGCTCCCACACCGCCACGCGGCCATCGAGCCAGTCCACCGGCGTGAACTTGACGCCGGTTTCCCAGCCGTCATTGATGGAAGGACGCAGGTCATTGTTGTTGGACTTGTAGGCCGCCGCGCCCGCGCCGACCTGGAAGGTGCGGCCCCAGTTGGCATACAGGCTGGCCTCGCGGATCGGTGCATAGACCACGCTCAGCTTGGGCTGGCGGATGTAGCCGTAATCCTGGATGCCATAGCTCACCCCGCGCGAGGGATCGTTGAAACGTCCTCCCACATGGTCGACCCGGTAGCCGGGGATGATGCGCAGCGACTCCACCGGCTTGATCACGGCCTGTACATAGGCACCCACCGTATCGAAGACGAAATGATGGTCGCGCGTCTGCGATACGCGTACCTGGTTGACCGTGTTGTAGCGCGGGCTCTGGTCTTCCTGGCGCTCCATGCTGAAGCCGCCTTCCAGTGCCAGGTCGCTCATGCCTTCGAGCGCCTTCCAGCGGGGGCGATAGGTGGCATTGGTCAACAGCCCGTAGTGGGTCTCGTCGATGACGCGCTCCTGCTGCGAGGTCGTGGAGGAATAGCGCAGCCAGCGCTGGTCACGCACACGATTGAGATAGAGCTTGGCACCGACCGAGAGCTGGTCATCGATGTCGCCATCGAAGTGCAGGCTGACCTGGTCCATCTGGCGGTTGCCGCCATCGGACTGGGCATAGGCATAGGACGAAGTCGGGTTGCTGCGCGCATCCTGGGCCGTCAGGTAGCCCGGTTCCTGGGCATAGGCATTGGCATGACGGATGCTCAGGCCGGTGCGATAGCGGCCATCATCGCTGGTGTAGAACCACTTGCCGGAGAAGGCGATGTTCTCGGCCTGCGCATGGTCGCGATAGCCATCCGATTTTTCGTAGCCGACGAAATAATTCTGGGACCAGTTGCCGTTTTCCACGCCCTTGACCACCTGCACCTGGCGCGTGTTGAAGCTGCCGTAGGTCAGGCGCGCCTCGTCGTAGTTGCCGCCCTGGCGGGTGACGATGTTGACGTTGCCGGCGATGTTGTGCAGGCCGTAGCGCGCATCGTTGGTGCCGCGTACAACCTCGATGCGGGCGATATCGAGCGGGAACAGCGTGCCCAGGAAGGGCATGCCGCCCGCATTGTCATTGCTGGGGATGCCGTCGATGAGCAGCTTGACCGCATTGACCTCGCCCTCGCCATTGAAGCCACGGAAGGACAGCTTGCCCGATTCATTGCCCTGGCGGAACTGGGTCAGCATCACGCCGGGCGACTGCGCGAACAGCTCCCAGTTGTATTGCACCTGCTGTTGCTGGATGCGGTCGGCCCCGATCAGGTCCACCGAGGTCAGCACGTTGTTGAGTTGCAGCGGACCACTGCGGCGTGCGCTCACTTCCACGGTACCGAGCGTCAGTGAAGAATCCTCAGCGGCGCTGGCCGATTGCGCCAGCGCCCAAGGTGCGGCGCCCAGGGCCAGCAGGCCGGACAGGGCGGTGAGTTTGAACACGGGTCGTGCGCGATGCTGCGGCCCGGGCCGGCGGGCGGAGTGAGTCGTCATTGGTCTTGTATTGGTCTTGGTATAGGCAGAGCATGCGGCCTCCCCCGGCAGCTGCGCTGCCGTCCCCTGGATGCCGCATGGGAAATCAGGAGCGGCAAGCATAATCTGGTATGACCACTTGTTGAATGTGGCAATTTGTCGCAGGGGCTTGCTACCATGCGAGATCTCTTCCTGCTGATTCTGCGCGCATGAAAAAACCGGACCTCCGTACCCTCGACCTGAACCTGCTCAAGGCACTGGCCGCCCTGCTCGATGAACGCAACGTCACGCGTGCGGCGGCGCGGCTGGGGGTGAGCCAGCCAGCCATGAGCGGCATCCTCACGCGGCTGCGCGAAAGTTTCGATGACCCCCTGTTTGCCCGCAGCCAGCGCGGCATCGTGCCCACGCCACGGGCGCTGGAACTGGCGCAACCGGTGCAGCGCGTACTGCGCGACATCGATGGCCTGCTGCATCCGCCGGTCTTCGATCCGGCCACGGCCCATCTGGATTTCACCATCGCCGCCACCGACTATGCCTTGCGCGCGGTCGCCCTGCCCTTCCTGACGGCGCTCAAGCAGCATGCCCCGTTCATCCGCGTGGCGCTGGCGTCGATGGAAGATGCACCGCTGCAGGAGCGGCTGGAGCGCGGCGAGATCGACCTGGCACTGACCACGCCGCAGGATACGCCGCCGGGCCTGCATGCGCGGCGGCTGTTCGACGAGCATTACGTCTGCGCGATGCGTGAGGATCATCCGGTGGTGCGGGGACAGCGGCTCTCGCTCAAGCAGTTCTGCGCGCTGGATCATGCGCTGGTGTCGTATGCGGGCGATCCCTTCCATGGCGTCACCGATGAAGCATTGGCGCAGCGCGGCCTGCAGCGGCGCGTGAGCCTGTCAGTGAAGCGCTTCCTGGTGTTGCCGGAAATCTTGCGCAGCACCGACCTGGTGGCCGTGGTGCCGTCCCGGCTGGTGGCCGGGGTGGAGGGCCTGAAGCTGTTGCCGCCGCCCCTGGAGATCGCTGGCTTCACCAAGACGGCGGCGTGGCACGAGCGTACGCACCGCGATCCGGCGCAGCGCTGGCTACGCCAGCTGCTGTTTGCCACGGCCGGGCTGGTGCCGCTGCGTTGATCCTTAGCGCGGCGTGGCGGCCTCAGCCGCTGCCCGCGCCAGGCCGGTGATCCATTCCTGATGGGCGTTGAGCATGGGATTGGGCAAGGTGGCTGCCAGCTCGCGCGCGGGCTGGCCGTTCTGGGTCTCCTGCGTGAGGATGCGCACGCGGCCGCCCTCCAGGTCTTCGAACAGCCAGGCGTGGTGGACATCCAGACGCTGCGCGGCATCGCCTTCGACCCAGCCGTGCCAGGCGATGCGAGCGGCCTGGCCAGGCTGGGGCGGCAGGTATTCGGTCACTTCCGCTTCGACCGCAAAGCCGAAGGTCGTAAAGCGGAAACGAGCGCCCGCCGACAGCAGCGGACCGCTGCCATCATGGAAGCGGATCTCGCTGGCATTGCCGTAATAGCCGGGCCAGGCGCGCGTGTCGTTGAGCAGCGGCCACACCTGCGCCGCCGAGAGACCGGCGATGATCACTTCATTGGAAACATAGTTGTCGGTGGTACCGGGCAGATAGCCGGCCGGCCAGATGATGGCGGCTTGAGTGGTGATGGCAGACATGATTTTCCTTGGCGGATTGTTGGACAGGTCTGCATGATGCGGACCGTCCAGTTATTACGCCAATCCTGAAAACCGATGATGGATATCGGGAAAACTGATATCTGGATCAGGGCGCAGGCCTGAGCGCTGCGGCTGCTTTTTGCGCCAGTCCCCAGCCACCGTAGAAGGCCACATGTGCCATCGCCTCGCCCAGCTGCTCACTGCGCAAGCCATGATGCGTGGCCAGGGCCAGATAGCCCGGGAACCGCTCAGTCTGGCCCAGTGCCGCCAGCGCGGCCAGCGTCACCAGCACACGTTCGCGCGCGGCCAGGCCGGGACGGCACCAGATCATCCGCTGCAGGACCGATCCGGTGAAGTGCGCCAGCGCAGGTGATGATGCTGCCATCTCATCGATCCCGAAGACCGCTTCCTGAAGGGTCGGCGGAACGACATCGTCCAAGGCCAGCAATTGCGGTGCTGCGGCCGCCTGCAAGTCGACCTGCAAGCCACGCTGGTGCAGCACGTCGCGCGCGGCGCCGATGGCGGCAAAGGCATTGGCCAGGCTGGCGTACGGGCCCAGGTGGGTCAGCACTTCGCTCAACGCATCGGCCGACACGCCGCTGTCGAGCGCCTTGTTGAAATAATGCGGGTAGGCCAGCGTGGCATTGCGTGCCACCAGCACGGCCACCGTGACCAGCGCCCGCTCGCGCGGGGCCAGGCCGGGCCGGTTCCAGAGTTCATCCACGACGTGCTTGCGGGTGAGATCGACCAGCGCCGGGGCAACGCTGGAAAGCATGTCGAACAGGGCATCGGTTGCGGAGGCTTGTGTCATGGCGGATTCCTTGATGGTGAGGGCGCTGGTCCGGGGGTCAGGCGCGGCCGCGTGCGAATTGCGCCGCCACCTCGGCCACGCGCTTGCCCAGATAGGCGGCCGTGGCCAGGTCACTGGCACCGGGCGTGACCTCGGCGGGGGCGTCGTCCGATTGCGCCATCGCTCCCAGCCAGCCACCGATGCGATTGAGTTCATCACCGCTCTTGCCGGGGAACAGATCGACCCCGGTCCAGAGCATGCCGTGCTGGGCCGCGAACAGCGCCAGGGTCACCAGGGAATTGAGCTTGTCGCCATGCAGCGCGCCGGAATTGGTGAAGCCGGCCGCGACCTTGTTGCGCCAGGCCTGCGGGATCCACGACTGGCGGGTGGAGTCTTCCATGAACTGCTTGAAGCGCGCCGAGATGGTGCCGTTATAGGTCGGTGAACCGAAGATGATGGCGTCGCTGGCGGCAATGGCAGCCCAGTCCACGCTACCGGCGGCGAGCGGCACCAGGGTGGCGTGAGCCCCTGCGACTTCTTCCACGCCGCGCGCCACGGACTGGGCGAGTTTTTCGGTATGGCCGTAGCCGCTGTCAAAGACGATGCTGATGTTCATGTTTTCTCCTGTGGATAAATCAAACTGTTCGGGACCGGGGAATGACGTAACAGGCTCATTCTGCGCAAATGGATTACATGACGGTAGCGGTGCAATCCTTTAGGATTCATCAAGATGAACTTATCAATCCATTTTTCGGGGAGCAACGGCATGGATACGTCGCAACGGGTACGCGCCATCATTTCCTTCGTGCAGGCAGCCGATAGCGGCAGCTTCGCCGGTGCCGGGCGGACACTGGGCATCTCCTCAGCTGCGGTGAGCCAGAATGTGGCCGGACTGGAGACTGCGCTGGGCGTGCGTCTGATGAACCGCACGACGCGCAGCCTGAACCTGACCGAGGAAGGCAGTGCCTTCCTGCGTCAGGCACGCATTGCGCTCGATGCACTGGAACAGGCAACCGATGACGTGGTGGCGGCGCGCGCGACACCGACCGGACGCGTGCGCATCTCCACCAGTGCGGCCTTCGGCCGCGAACAGTTGCTGCCGCTGCTGCCCGGCCTGAGCCAGCGCTATCCGGCCTTGTCGGTGGAAGTGGATTTCGATGACCGCCTCAGCGAGCTGGTGCAGGACGGCTATGACCTGGCGATCCGGGGCGGACGCATCGCCGATTCGTCGCTGGTCTCGCGCAGCATCTGCAAACTGAACCTGGCGCTGGTCGCCAGCCCCGCCTATCTGGAGGCCCGCGGCACACCGCGCCGCCCGCAGGATCTGCACAAGCACAGCCTGATCACGCGCAAGTTTCTGGGCGGCAAGGTGTCACCCTGGAATTTCCAGGGCAGCGACGGCAGCATCATGACCTGGAATACCGAACACGCACTGCTGACCTTGTCCTCGCCCGAAGCGCTGGTCCAGGCGGCCCTGGCCGGCATGGGTATCGCCGAAGTCGGGGTGCATCACGCGTGGCGCTATCTGCAACGCGGGCGATTGAAGGTGCTGCTCTTGCGCAGCCATCATCCGGGCAACTACGAGATGTGCCTGCAATACCCGCACCGGGCGCTGATCGCGCCGCGCGTGCGGGTGGCGCTGGATTACCTGCTGGAAGGCTTCGCCGCCAGCGAGGAACTGCACGTGCCGCTGGCCGCCTTGCGCAAGTACGCGGCCTGATTGCGGCAGCGATTCATTCCTGCTCGATCAGGGCCATATACGGTCCTGGCTGACGCAGGACCGCGATGTCGCCGGTGATGTGGCCCAGCTTGACCAATCCCTTCGAGTAAGCGAAGTCCTTGTAGAACAGGGCGATATTGCCCCAGGGCGCATAGAAGGCGATATCCCCGCTGCGCGGCGTATAGCCCTCGGGCTCGCCGCGCGTGGCCAGCTTGCGTGGCAGCTGGGCAATCTTCTCGGTCTGGTTGTAGTCGGACAACTCCAGCGTCAGCGGCAACAGGGCGGCGAAGTCGCGGGCGGCCGGGCCGGGTTCGAGACGCGCGGTCAGGACGGTATCGGCGATGGTGATGCGCAGGGTCATGGGCAGGCTCTTGGCAGGGGTACGGGTCTGCGCCGCTGCCGTCATCGGGCAGAGGCTCATGGCGCCGGCCATCAGCACGGCAATCACGGTCAGGCGCGGCAGGAAAGAGGAAGACATGGGCAATCCGAAAGCAATCGATCTGACCTGATTGTCGCTGCATCATCGGTCCGTGATTAGTCCCGCCGGCCTGAATGCGGTCATCAGTCCAGCTTATGAATCAGGCACCCTGTCATCACCCCGGCTGACGTGGCCGGTTTTCGTAGCGCAGGGCATTGACCACCAGCGAGAACGCCGGCGAAGGCTGGCGGCGGCTGGGATAGTAGAGATGATAGCCCTCGAAGACCGGACACCAGTCCTCCAGCACCCGCACCAGCTGGCCGCTCTCCAGATGCGATTGCAGCTCGTCTTCCGGCAGCAGCACCACGCCCAGCCCGGCCAGGGCCGCATCGATCTGCGGCGGCACGGTGTTGAAGATGAGCGAACCGTCCACACGCACGTTGATCTTTTCGCCGTCCTTTTCAAAATCCCATACGTAAAGCCCGCCCGAGGACGGCATGCGCTGGTTGATGCAATCCTGGGCCATCAGGTCGTTCGGATGCAGCGGCACCGGATAGCGCGTGAAGTACTCGGGCGAGGCCGCCACCACCATGCGCAGCGGCGGGCCGATGGGCACCGCGATCATGTCGCGGTCGATGGTCTTGCCCCAGCGCACGCCGGCATCGAAGCGGTCGGCCACGATGTCGCGCAGGGCGTAGCTCATGTCGAATTCCAGCTTGATGTCGGGATATTGCTGCAACAGCGGGGCCAGCTTGGGCAGCAGCACGCGCTGGATCATGCCGTCGCCGCAGGTGATGCGCACGGTGCCACCAGGTTTTTCGCGCAGTGCGGTGAGGGCATCGAGCTCGGCCTCGATCTCGTCGAAGCGGTTGCCGATGGACTGGATCAGGCGCTCGCCAGCGGGCGTGAGCGAGATGCTGCGCGTGGTGCGGGTCAGCAGGCGGATCTGCAGGCGCTCTTCGAGGCCGCGGATGGCTTGCGACAGCGCCGATTGCGTCACGCCAAGCGTGGCGGCGGCACGCGTGAAACTGCCCTCGCGCGCCACGGTCACGAAACCCAGCAAGTCATTGAGATTGCGTTTGATCATGCAGCCACCCTTCCTGTGGTGAGCAATAAAGCCGGATCAGCCGGAGGCCGCGCCTGTGAAACTCGGGGTCGGTGCCGAAGGGGGACGGGATTCATTGATTAGTTTTTCTAATAGGGTAATTAAGGATTGATTACCTAGTCAATACGGCGCACGCGCGCGACACTGATTGCCTTCACATTCTCCACGGCAAGCGCTGCGACCCGTGCATGCTGATCTTCGGCGTGCTGCGGCGGGCACAGTCTTGCCCGACATCATCATGAGCAGTTCCTCTTGCACCACCTCTTCACTGCAGGCCGCCGACACCCCGGTACAGGCGCACTGGGGCGGCGTCTTCGCGATGACGCTCACGGCCTTTGCCCTGGTCGCTTCCGAATTCATGCCGGTAAGCCTGTTGACGCCCATCGCACAGGATCTGGGCGTGAGCGAAGGCCTGGCCGGGCAAGCGATCTCGGTCTCTGGCGCCTTCGCCGTGCTCACCAGCCTGAGCATTGCGCGCCTGGCCGGGCAGCTGCCACGCAAGACGCTGCTGTTGTGGCTGACGGCGCTGATGATGATCTCCGGCCCGGTCATTGCGCTGGCCCCCAACTATCCGGTCTACATGGCGGGGCGCGTACTGATCGGCATCGCCATCGGCGGCTTCTGGTCGATGTCGGCCGCCGCCGCCATCCGCCTGGTGCCGCCGCAGGACGTGGCGCGTGCACTGGCCGTCTTCAATGGCGGCAATGCCTTGGCCACCGTCGTGGCCGCCCCGCTGGGCAGTTACCTCGGCGCACTCATCGGCTGGCGTGGCGCCTTCCTGTGCCTGGCACCGGTGGCCTTGCTGGCGCTGCTGTGGCAGGCGCTCAGCCTGCCGGCCATGCGTCCGGCCGCGCGCCACACCGCGCCCACGCATCCACTGGCCCTGCTGGCGACACCGCTGGTGGCACTGGGCATGGCGGGCGTGAGCCTGCTCTTCATGGGGCAGTTCACGCTCTTCACCTATCTGCGCCCCTTCCTCGAAAGCGAAACGCGGGTGCAGGTGCAAACCCTGTCGCTGATCCTGCTGGCCATCGGCGTGGCCGGATTCATCGGTACTACGCTCATCGGACGGCTGCTGCGCCGTTCGTTCTACGGCACGCTGGTCTTCATCCCGCTGCTGATGGCCGTCATCGCCCTGGCGCTGGTGGCCTGCGGCCATCACGTCCTGCCGGTCAGCTTGCTGCTGGCGCTGTGGGGTCTGGTCGCCACGGCCGCACCGGTGGGCTGGTGGTCGTGGGTGGCGCGCACCCTGCCGCACGATGCCGAAGCCGGCGGCGGGCTGATGGTGGCGCTGGTGCAATTGGCCATCGGCCTGGGGTCCACCCTGGGCGGACTGCTGTTTGACCACGGCGGCCATCACATCACTTTCTTTGCCAGCGCAGGCGTGCTGCTGGCCGCAGCCTTGCTGGCGGCGCTCACGGCCCGCCAGGATCGCCGGCCTTCTTCCAACGAAAGGACATCTCCATGAAGATCATTCGCAACGGCAGCACCCCATCGGCCAAGGGACCGGCCTCCTTCTTCACCGGCCATGTGCGCATCGACAGTTTCTTCCAGGGTGAAGAACCGGCGCGCGCGGGCGGTGCCATCGTCACCTTCGAACCCGGTGCGCGCACCGTGTGGCACACCCATCCGCTGGGCCAGACCTTGATCGTGACGCAAGGCGTCGGCTGGACCCAATGCGAAGGCGGCCCGCGCACCGAGATCCGCGCCGGCGACGTCGTCTGGTGTCCGTGCCAACGCCGTCACTGGCACGGTGCCACCGACACCACTGCCATGACGCACGTGGCCATCACCGAACTGCTTGATGGCAAGAACGTGGAGTGGATGGAGCCGGTCACCGATGCGCAGTATCTCGGTGGTGAAGTCGTCAGGGACTGAGGCTCCCCCACTTCGCTCAGTAATCAAAAAATCAGGCGGACACCTTGTGGGTGCCCGCCCGATTTCATTCACCGTGCCATCAGGTCAGCCGTTGGCCCTCAGGCCGCCATGCTGGCGTTGTCGATCACGAAGCGATACTTGATGTCGCCCTTGAGCATGCGCTCATAGGCGGTGTTGATTTCTTCGGCGCGGATCAGCTCGATGTCGGCCACGATGTTGTGCTTGGCGCAGAAGTCCAGCATCTCCTGGGTTTCGGGGATGCCGCCGATCAACGAACCGGCCAGCGAACGGCGCTTCATGATGAGGCTGAAGACATTCGGCGACGGGTGCGGCGTGGCTGGTGCGCCGACCAGGGTCATGGTGCCTTCACGCTTCAGCAGCGAGAGGAAGGCATCGAGATCGTGCGGTGCCGCCACGGTGTTGAGGATGAAGTCGAAGCTCTTGGCATGCGCGGCCATCTCTTCGGCATTGCGCGAGACCACCACTTCATCGGCCCCCAGGGCCTTGGCATCGGCACGCTTGGAATCCGAGGTGGTGAAGGCCACCACGTGCGCACCCATGGCGTGCGCGATCTTGATGCCCATGTGGCCGAGGCCGCCGATGCCAACCACACCGACCTTCTTGCCGGGACCGGCACCCCAGTGGCGCAGCGGCGAATAGGTGGTGATGCCGGCGCACAGCAGCGGGGCCACGGCGGCCAGGTCGGCTTCCGGATGGCGGACCGTCAGCACGTAGCGCTCGTGCACCACGATCTGCTGCGAGTAGCCACCCATGGTCCAGCCGGGGGCGTCATCGGTCTTGCCGTTGTAGGTGCCGACCATGTTGTCGCAATAGTTTTCCAGGCCTTCTTCGCAATCCGGGCAGGTCTGGCAGCTGTCGACGATACAGCCCACGCCGACCAGGTCACCGACCTTGAATTTGCTGACGTGGTTGCCGACGGCGGCGACACGGCCCACGATCTCGTGACCGGGGACACAGGGGTATTGGGTGCCGGCCCATTCGGAACGGACCTGGTGCAGGTCGGAGTGGCAGATGCCGCAATAGGCGATGTCGATCTGCACATCGTGCGGGCCGGTGGCACGGCGGGTGATTTCCAGATGTTCGAGTGGCTTGTCGGCGGCGTGTGCGCCATAAGCGTGGACTGGCATGGGGATCTCCTCAGTAAACGAGCCAATAAGCTGGCGTTGAGAAAGAACAGGTCAGGGGTGGGCAACCTGTCTTGAAAATGGATGATTGTGGCGTCTTGCAGCGCGCGAAGACAGACCTATTTCGCGATGATTCTTGCCTGAAATTCCGGGACCATCGCAGCGACAAGCGAGTCATTCCCGCGACATCCGCTACCGCGCGCCTCGGCAGAAAGGCATGCGGACACACTGCGTGCGAGCTTGCAGATTCTGCCTCATCATTGGTACCGGGATTAGCGGGACCGGGCTTAATTGGTCTATAAGCCCGGCTAATTAGTTCCTGTGCCGATGTCATGGCAGACTGGACCTCCGATCGAACGTAAACTGATGCCGCAATGAACGATACTTCCGACCTCAAGGTCTTGCGCGCCCTGCGCGAATGGCGGCGCAATGGGCGCAGCGCGCTGCTGGCCACCGTGGTTTCGACCTGGGGCTCGTCGCCGCGTCCGGTCGGCTCGCAACTGGCCATCCGCGACGATGGCCGGCTCATCGGTTCGGTCTCCGGCGGCTGCATCGAGGATGACCTGCTGTTCCAGTACCTGCGCCAGCGCCCCGCCACATGGGGCCAGGCAGGATCACCGCAACAGGTGCGCTACGGCATCGATGCCGATGAAGCGCATCGCTTCGGCCTGCCCTGCGGCGGTACGCTGGCGCTGCTGCTCGAATTTGATCCTGCGCTGAACATGCTGGACGAACTGGTGAGTACGCTGGAACGTGGCCAACTGGTCTGTCGCCGCGTCGATTGCCACGATGGCAGCAGCCGCATCGAGGTCAGCGAGTCACCGGCCGAACTGCTGTTCGATGGAAATACGCTGCGCCATACCATGGGGCCGGATTACCGGATGCTGTTGATCGGTGCCGGCATGCTGGCCGAATACCTGGCGACGATGGCGCTCTTCAACGGCTTTGCGGTGACGATCTGCGATCCGCGTTCGGAATACCTGGGCAGCTGGTCGGTGGAGGGCGTGCGCATCGTCACCGACATGCCCGATGATGCGGTGCTGGATTTCCGTCCCGATCAGCGTAGCTGCGTCATCGCCCTCACCCATGATCCCAAGCTGGATGACCTGGCACTGCTGGAAGCGGTGGCCAGTCCGGCGTTCTATGTCGGCGCCATCGGTTCGCGCCGCAACAGTGCTGCGCGCAAGGACCGCTTGATCACCCACTTCGAGCAGACCGAAGAAAGCCTGGCGCGCCTGCGCGGGCCCATCGGGCTCTATATCGGCAGCAAGACGCCTTCCGAGATCGCGGTGAGCGTGATGGCCGAGGTGCTGGCCGTCAAGAATGGCGTGGCCTTGACGCCGGTGCATTCGGTGGCGGCGATGAAGACGGCCGGTACTGCGTTCTAAGTTTTCATCCTTCGCGCCAGCTTTTCCTCTTTCCTCCCGTCATGAAAAAAGGACCGCTGCCTGCAAAGGTCAGCGGTCCGAACGGGACTTCATGAAAAAACGATTCAGCGCATCTGCAAGACGATGGGATTGCTGCTGGCCGGATTGGTACGGTCGCGCAGAGTCTTGACGTCGTCCACCTTGACCGCACCGCCATGATTGCCCCAGCTGCTGCGAATGAAGCTGAGCACGTCGGCAATCTCGGCATCGCTCAACTGGCTGCGGAAGGGCGGCATGCGATACGAATCGGGCACGCCATCAGCGACCACGCGCACCGAGCCATTCAAAGTCACGTTGATGGCCGATGCATCCTCCTTGGCCAGCGAGGAGACGGCACCGGCCAGCGGCGGAATCCACGGCGCACGCCCGCGACCATCGACCGCATGGCAGGCCGCGCACTTGGCCATGTAGGTGCGTGCAGCGGGGCTGTCCAGGCGTTGTGCGGCCAGGGCGGTGGTGGTGCCGTTATCGTATTTCCACGGTTCCCCATCGCGCTTGGGATCGCCCGGCAGCGACTTCAGGTAACGGGCGATGGCCTGCAGGTCGGGGTCGCTCAGGAATTGCGTGGAGTTGTTGAAGGCATCGGCCATGGAACCGAACACCACCGCGTGCTGGTTGCGGCCGGTCTTGAGGAATTGCACGACCTCGGCTTCACTCCAGCGGCCGATGCCGGTGTTGACGTCGCCGCGCAGGCTGGGGGCATACCAGCCATCGAGCAGCGCACCGGACAGGTACAGCGGATGGCCGCCATCGAGCCCCTTCTCGTTCATCGCCACGCCGCGCGGCGTGTGGCAGCTGCCGCAGTGGCCCGCACCCTGCACCAGATAGGCACCGCGATTCCAGAGGGCATCCTGTTTCGGATCGGGCTGGTAGGGATGCGGGCTGGTAAAGGCCAGGTTCCAGAACGCCAGCGGCCAGCGCATATTGAGCGGCCACGGGATGTCGCTCTCCTGGTTGGCCTGCACCACCGGTTTCACGCCATGCATGAAGTAGGCATAGAGCGCGCTCACATCCTCATCCGACATCTTGGCGTAGGACGGATAGGGCATGGCCGGATAGAGCCGGTGCCCATCGCGTGCCACACCGTGACGCAGCGCGCGGTCGAATTCGGCCAGGCTGTAGTCACCGATGCCGCTGCCGCGGTCGGGCGTGATGTTGGTGGCGTAGATGGCACCGAGCGGAGTGGCCATCTCCAGTCCACCGGCGAAGGGCTTGCTCTTGGGCGTGCTGTGGCAGGCCACGCAATCAGCCTGGCGCGCGACATACTCGCCGCGCTGGATCAGCGCGGCGGAGGGCGGCGGCGGCGCAGCTGCGCTGTCGAAAGGCGAGGCCGGAGTGCGCAGGGCGACCCACGCTGCGGCGATCAGCAGCGCGGCGAGGATCAGCAGGAAGACGCGCAGCTTGCCGTTTTTTTGATCAGTCATGGATGCGTCAGTCTGCCATCAGGCCTTGAAGGTGTAATGCGACAGCGGCATGCTGCGAATGCGCTGGCCGGTCAGGTGCGAAACCGCATTGGCCACCGCCGGCGGCACGGCCGGCAGGGGCGGCTCGCCGATGCCGCCCATCTTGGCACCGCTCTCGATGATCTTCACATGCACGCGCGCCATGCGCTGCGGCGGCAGGATGGGATAGAGATCGTAATTGCGTGCCACCCGTGCGCCCTCCTTGTAGACCACTTCTTCCAGCAGCACCTGCGACAAGCCCAGCGTGACGGCTCCGTTGACCTGGGCCTCGACAATGGCCGGGTTGACGATGCGGCCCGGATCGATGGCTTCCCAGATGTCATGCACCCGCACCTGGCCGTTCTCGATGGAGACTTCGGCAATGGCTGCGGTCTCGGTACCGAAGGCTTTGGCCATGGCCACACCGCGCGCACGGCGCGTGCCGTCGGGGGCGGTGAAAGGACCGCGCTTCCATCCACCGGAGAGATCCACGGCCGCCTTGAGCAGCGTGGTCAGGCGATCATTTCCCTGCAGCAGGCGCAGGCGCACATCGAGCGGATCCTGGCCGCCCTTGTCGGCGATCTCGTCGAGGAAGGCTTCGTAGAAAAAGTCATTCATCGAATTGCCGACCGAGCGCCAGTAGCCGACGATGGGCGGATTCTTCACGAAACGCTGGCCGATGCGCTTGTGGGCAAACTGATAGGACTTGCCGGCCAATCCTTCCAGCGCAGTGGGGTCGATCTTGTTGCGCTTGTTGGCAATCGATTCGGTCGGCCCTTCGGTGGCGCTGATGGCTTCGATGGCGATGGGGAAACCCTTGTCATCGAGGCCGGCACGGAACTGCACCACCGCCATCGGGCGCATGGTGTCGCGAGCGAATTCTTCTTCGCGGCTCCAGATCACCTTGACCGGGCGGCCCACGGCCTTGGCCAGCTGGATTGCCTGGGGGAAGGGCATGGCCGTCTCGTACAGGAAGTGCCGGCCGAAGAAGCCGCCCAGCAAGGGCGAATGGATGGTGATCTTTTCCGGGGACAATCCGGTCTGCTTGGCGATGGCGGCCTGGAACATTTCCGGGGCCTGGTTGGGCAGCCACATCTCCAGCGTGCCATCGGCATTGAAGCGGGCCGTGGCCGAAGGCGGTTCCAGCTGGGCATGATTGAGGTACTGGCTGCGGTAGCTGGCTTGCACCACGGTCTTGGCACCGGCCAGGGCCTTGGTCACATCGCCTTCGGTCTCGGCTTCATCGACGGCCGCAGTGGACTTGGCCAACTGCTCGGCAAACCCTTCGGTGGAAAAGTCGGCCGGCACATAGCGGCGATCCGGTGCCGGGCCGGGGTCGCTCCAGTCCACCTGCAGCGCTTCCACCGCACGCTTGGCATTCCACCAGCGCTCGGCCACGACGGCGACAGCGCCCGGCAGGCGATGCACCGAATGCACGCCGGTCATCTTGCGTACCTCGGCTTCATTGCGGATGCTGCCGACCTCCAGGCCCAGGCGCGGTGCGTGTTGCACGGCGGCCTGCAGCATGTTCTCGACTTGCGTGTCGATGCCGTATTGCGCGCGGCCCGTGGATTTGTCCAGCACGTCGAGCCGGGCCAGCGGCTTGCCGATCCAGCGGAATTGTTTGTCGTCCTTGAGCTTGATGGTCTCCAGCGGCGGATTGGGCAGGTCCAGCGCCTTGGGTGCGAGTTCGCCGTAACTGATCGAGCGGCCGCTGGCCGCATGCACCACACGGCCGGGCTCGGTGGTGAGGCTGTCCAGCGGCACCTGCCATTGATTGGCGGCCGCCTGCAGCAGCAGGTGGCGCGCCAGTGCGCCCACACGCCGCATGGTCGGATAGCTGGTACGCACCGACATGCTGCCGCCGGTGATGCGGATGCCGATGTCCATCACTTTGTACTGGTCATTGGCGGGCGCGTTGTGGACCACGAAACGTCCGGGGTCGGCATCGAGTTCTTCGCCGACGATCTGCGCCATGGCCGTGAAGATGCCCTGCCCGCCTTCGACGAAGGGGCTTTGCAGGTGGATGCTGTTGTCGGGTCGGATTTCCAGGAAGGCCGGCACGCGCGTGCCGGGCGCTGCCGGCGCGGCATTGGCCTGGGCGCGAGCATTGCCGGCCGGCAAGGTGAAGCCGACCACCAGCGAACCGGCGGCGGTGCCGGCCGAGGCCAGCAGGAAGCGGCGGCGCGAGATGTTGACCGGCTCACCATCCGGCAGCAATTCGTTCAGGGGAAGATCGTGCGGCTGGTTCATGCTTGCTCCTTGCCGGCCTTGGCCTTCTGGGTCTTGCTCCACTGGATGGCGGCGACGGCCCCCACGCCGACCACAGCGGCAGCGGCCACGGCGGCCTTGTTGACGCCCGCTGCGCCGGCCGGTGCAGCGGGCGTGGTGGCCGCAGCAGCGGCTGCAGGTGCGCCCGTGCCGCCGGAGAGCTCATGCATGGCGGCCTTGATGGCGTTGTAGGTGCCGCAACGGCAGAGGTTGACCATGGCGCCGACGATCTGTTCGTCGCTGGGCTGGGCCACCTGTTTCAGCAAGGCGGTCGCAGCCATCACCTGGCCAGACTGGCAATAGCCGCATTGCGGCACCTGGTGCCGGACCCAGGCATCGACCACTTTCTGGCCGACCGGATCGGCGGTGACCGCCTCGATGGTGGTGACCTTGCGTCCGGCCATGGCGCCGACGGGCATGACGCAGGAGCGCAGCACCTCGCCATCGACCATCACGGAACAGGCCCCGCACTGGGCCAGGCCGCAGCCGTATTTGGTGCCGGTCATGCCGAGTTCATCGCGGATCACCCACAGCAGGGGCGTCTCGGCATCGGAGGTGATCTGGTAAGTCTTGTCGTTGATCTGGAGTTCCATGGTTCCTGCCATCGGGGTTGAGAACGCAAGCCAGCGCGGACGGGCGCTCTGGAGGGGAAGTGAAGGACGCAGCAAGGCGACACTAAACAGGATCCCCGCATGATGGCGCATCACGCGGGGACTGATTAGCTGAGCCGGGCTTAATGGGGATATTAGACGAGCTAATGAATCTCGGCTGGAGATGAAGGAATTTACCTGGGAGACCAGGGAGGAAGTCTGGGCAAAGGCGACGGTATCAAGCCATACCATCGAGGGAGGGCTCAACCATCAAGGCAGCTGCCAGGCTCATCAGCGCTTTACTGGATGCGGCCAGTCCGACCAATGAGACATGCAGGTCTCGCTGCTCCAGACACAAGGCCCGACCGCCATAACCAATCTGAATGCGGTTAAGCAGTTCCACCGTCAACGATGAAAATTCAGCATAGTGATTGACCGGAAGCAAGACACCGGTCTGATCGACAAACCTTACCAGCAACGCATCCAAGGCAGCCAGATAACAGACGCTGATAGCCCTGACCTCCGATTCAGGAGCCTTCTCCCCGCGTGCCAGTGCCCGCTTCAACACTCCGCGCGTAACGTTATTGGGATAAGTTTTCTTGGCTTTGATCACGTTCATCGCTATGTCTCCACTCGGTTGAGATCGGTCTGAATTGACCGATGCTGAAGGCTACCGAGATGGAGATGCGATTGCGAAACAAGCGCCCCATCGAAAGCTGCTTTTTAAAATTTCTTCAATACGTTCTCACGGCGCGGCGCAGTCAATCCCGCACCCCCAGACGATACACCGTGGTCTGCCGATACACCTGCCCCGGCCGCAGGATCACCGCTTCACGCAGCGAGGTGTTGACCTGGTCCGGATAGGACTGCGCCTCCAGGCAGAAGCCATCATGGATGGCATACGGCTGCTCGCCCCGCCCCTGTACGCCGGAGAGGAAATTGCCGCTGTAGAACTGCAGCCCGGTCTCTGTGGTGGAGACGCGCAATTCACGCCCCGACCCTGGCTCGTAGACGCTGGCCACTTCGCGCAGGGTCTGCGCCACACGGCTCTGGCCCGGCTGCGGTTCGTGTTCGCTGCGCAGGCAATAGCAATGGTCGAAGCCACCGGCCAGCTTCAGTTGCGGATCCGGCCAGTCCAGGCGCGGACCGATGGGGGCCGGCTGGCGGAAATCAAACGCACTGCCGGCCACATCGGCGCGGCCTTCCGGAATCAGCCTGGCATCGACCTGCAGGTAGCCATCGGCCTCGATGGCGATGATGTGGTCGCGGATGTCGCAGGTGCCGCCATTGAGGTTGAAATACGCATGCGAGGTCAGGTTGATGGGCGTGGCCGCATCGCTGGTGGCGGTGTAATCGATGCGCAACTGGCCCTCGTCATCCAGGCGGTACAGCACCGACGCCATCACCGTGCCCGGAAAACCCGCCTGCCCGGCCGGCGAGACCAGCATCAGGCGCAGGCCTTCCGGATCGGGCTGCACCTGCCAGCGCTGGGCATGGAAACCTTCGCGGCCGCCGTGCAGGTGGTTCTCGCCTTCATTGCAATCGACCTGGTGCGCCACGCCGTCGAGTTCGAAACGGCCGCCCGCGATGCGGTTGCCCCAGCGCCCGACGATGGCGCCGAAATACGCCGGGTTGTGCGCGTATTGCTCGACCCGCTCAAAGCCCAGCAGGACATCGGCCTCGCGGCCATAGCGATCAGGTGCCCACCAGTTGACCATGGTGGCCCCCAGGTCGCTGATGGTCACGCGCATGCCGGTGTGGTTGCGCAAGGTGTAGAGACGGATGCCGTCCGCAGAAGTGGTGTGGGAGAGGGTGAAGTGCGTCATTTTGTGGTGGTAAGAAGGGAGGGCCCCGTGGTTTTCTTCTTGGGCCGGACGGCAGGGGCGGACGGTGCAGCCGAGCGCTCCAGTCCGGCGGCGAATTGTTCCTGGTACTCCCTGGGCGTGCAGCCCAGTTCGCGTTTGAAGACGGCGTGCAGGTATTGCACGGTGGTGAAGCCGCAGCTGACGGCGATCTCGGCCGCATGGCTGCCGGCCTGCTCCAGCATGCGCTTGGCGGCTTCCAGCTTGAAGCGCAGGATTTCATCATGAACGCTGCGGCCGAGCTCGCGGCGGAAATACCATTCCAGCGACGAGCGTGAAATGCCCACGTAATCGGCCACCTGGTCAGTCTTGATGCCCTGGCAGGCGTACTGGCGGATGAAGTGCAGCGCCTGCATCACGTGCGGATGGTTGCGCACCTCATGGCGGCTGGAGGCCAGCACATTGATGCCGACCGGCGGCACCATGATGCGCGTGTCCGGAAAGCGCGCCCCGTGCAGCATCTGGTGCAGCAGGTGGGCGGCGGTGCGGCCCATCTCCACGCTGCCCTGGATCACCGAACTCAAGGGGATGCGCGTCAACACGCGGGCCAGCGGATCATTGTCGATGCCGATCAGCGCCACCTGCTCCGGCACCGCGATGCCGGCGAACAGGCAGGCCTGCAGCAACTGCCGCGCCCGCGCGTCCGTGACGGCGATGATGCCCACCGGCTTGGGCAGGCTGCGCACCCAGGCGATCTGCTGCTCCACGGCGGCGTCCCAGGATTGCGCACTGGTGCCCACGCCGCGATAGATGTGGCCGGTGATGCCATCAGCACCGGTGAGGTCGGTGAAGATGCGCTCGCGCTCCTGCGCCCAGCGGTTGCAGGGCGACTCGGGCAGGCTATACAAGGCGAAATGCTGCAGGCCGGCTTCGATCAGGTGGTCGTAGGCCAGCTTGACCATCTTGTAGTTGTCGGTGGCCACATAGGGCCGGTTGGCCGGATATTGCGAGGGGTCGGCATAGGAGCCGCCGATGGCCACCACCGGCAGCTGCACGCCTTCCAGCGCGGCGGTCGTCACCGGATCGTCGAAGTCGGCAATGATGCCATGCCCGGCCCAGCGCTCGATACCCTGCGGGCGGCAGCGGAAATCCTCCTCCAGGTACAAGTCCCAGGAGGCACGGGTGCTGCTGATGTATTCGCCGATGCCGGAAATGATTTCCCGATCGAAGATCTTGTTGCCATTGAAGAGCAACGCAATCCGGTGCACCGTGGGGGTTTTTGCCACGCTGTGTCTCCTGGTTGCCGGCGTCGTCAGGCGCGCCGTTCTTTTATTCGTCGAATTGTAGCGAGCCATCGTCGAAATGACGGTTATGTGCTCCTGCAACAAAAAGAATCACTAAGCCGTTTGGTGAATTTCGTAATTGTAGAGGGGATTGGCCCGGGGCTAGTATCCCCCTCGCACCATCATGCGGCGTAGACCATTCCTGACAAGCTCGGCCCCACGCGCCATTGGAAGCGATTGCCCCAAAACGGGCCACCGGTTCCACCCGGTCACGCCGCTTCAAAAATCATAATCAATTCAAATTCAATTCAAATCGGAGACTGGACTATGAAGGCAATGCTGAAGAAGACCGTATTGGCGCTGATGACCGTGACCACCCTGTCCATGGTGGCCGGCAGCGCCATGGCCGACGCCAAGAATCCCAAGATCGGTTTTTCCATCGATGACCTGCGTGTGGAGCGCTGGGCGCGCGACCGCGACTTCTTCACCGCCGCCGCCGAGAAGCTGGGCGCCAAGGTCTATGTGCAATCGGCCGATGCCAGCGAGCAACGCCAGATCTCCCAGATCGAGAACCTGATCTCGCGCGGCGTGGACGTGATCGTGATCGTCCCCTTCAACGCCACGGTCCTGACCAACACCATCAAGGAAGCCAAGAAGGCCGGCATCAAGGTGCTGTCCTATGACCGCCTGATCCTGAATGCCGACGTCGACGCCTACATCTCCTTCGACAACGAGAAGGTCGGTGAAATGCAGGCCGAGGGCATCCTGAAGGTCAAGAACAAGGGCAACTTCTTCCTGCTGGGCGGCTCGCCCACCGACAACAACGCCAAGATGTTCCGCGAAGGCCAGATGAAGGCCCTGAAACCCTACATCGACAAGGGCGACATCAAGATCGTCGGCCAGCAATGGGTCAAGGAATGGAACCCGACCGAAGCCCTGTCCATCGTCGAGAATGCGCTGACGGCCAACAACAACAAGATCGATGCCATCGTGGCCTCCAACGACGGCACCGCCGGTGGCGCGATCCAGGCCCTGGCGGCCCAGAAGCTGGCCGGCAAGGTGCCGGTCTCGGGCCAGGATGCCGACCTGGCTGCGGTCAAGCGCGTGGTGGCCGGTACCCAGACCATGACCGTCTACAAGCCCCTGAAGCAGATCGCCACCGAGGCAGCCAACCTGTCCGTGCAACTGGCCCGCAACGAGAAGCCGACCTACAACGCCCAGTATGACAACGGCTTCAAGAAGGTCGACAGCCTGCTGCTGAAGCCCATCCTGCTGACCAAGGAAAACGTCAAGGTCCTGGTCGATGACGGCTTCTACACCCAGGCCCAGATCGACGGCCGTTGATTCCTGAGTGACGAACGCCGGCTGCCGCAACGGTCGCCGGCGTCGCTCTCTGCGCCCCCGGCATGGCCGCCGGGCGCAGGCTCCAGAGGCTTCTTGGAAAGAACAGGCATGTCCGAGTATCTGTTAGAAATGAAAGGCATCGTCAAGAGCTTTGGCGGTGTGCGTGCCCTGGACGGCATCGACATCAAGATCCGCCCCGGCGAATGCGTGGGCCTGTGCGGTGAAAACGGCGCGGGCAAATCCACGCTGATGAAGATCCTCTCCGGCGTCTATCCCCATGGCACCTGGGATGGCGAAATCCTGTGGGACGGCAAGCCGCTGCAGGCCCATTCGGTGCGCGACACCGAAGCCGCCGGCATCGTCATCATCCACCAGGAACTGATGCTGGTGCCCGAGCTGTCGGTGGCCGAGAACATCTTCATGGGCCACGAGATCACCCTGCCCGGTGGCCGCATGAACTACCCCGCCATGTATCGCCGCGCCGAAGAACTGATGCGCGAGCTGAACATGCCCGACATCAACGTGGCCCTGCCGGTCTCGCAATATGGCGGCGGCCACCAGCAACTGGTGGAAATCGCCAAGGCGCTCAACAAGGATGCGCGCCTGCTGATCCTGGACGAACCCTCGTCGTCGCTGACCGCCTCGGAAATCGCGGTGCTGTTGAAGATCATCAAGGACCTCAAGGCCCGCGGCGTCGCCTGCGTCTACATCTCCCACAAGCTCGACGAAGTGGCCGAGATCTGCGACACCATCTCGGTGATCCGCGATGGCAAGCACATCGCCACCACGCCCATGCAGGACATGGATGTGGACAAGATCATCACCCAGATGGTCGGCCGCGAAATCACCGCCATGTACCCGGAGCGCAATCACGCCATCGGAGAAGTGGTGCTCGAAGCCCGCCACATCACCTGCTACGACATCGACAATCCGCGCCGCAAGCGCGTCGATGACGTCTCCTTTTCGGTGCGCCGGGGCGAGATTCTGGGCATTGCCGGACTGGTAGGTGCAGGACGCACCGAACTGGTCTCGGCCATCTTCGGCGCCTATCGCGGACGTTACGAGGGGCAGGTACTGCTCGAAGGCAAGCTGGCCGATACCGGCTCGCCCCTGAAGTCCATCCGCCAGGGCCTGTGCATGGTGCCGGAAGACCGCAAGCACCATGGCATCGTGCCGGACCTGGATGTGGGCCAGAACATCACGCTGACCGTGCTCAACCGCTTCTCGCGCGGCACCCGCATCGACAGCAGCGCCGAACTGAAGACCATCCAGGGCGAGATCAGCCGCCTGCGCGTCAAGACCGCCTCGCCCTTCCTGCCCATCACCGGACTCTCGGGTGGCAACCAGCAGAAGGCGGTGCTCTCCAAGATGCTGCTGGCCCAGCCCAAAGTATTAATTTTGGACGAACCCACGCGCGGCGTGGATGTCGGTGCCAAGGCCGAGATCTACCGGCTCATTTCGGAGCTGGCCAAGCTGGGCCTGGCCATCATCATGGTGTCCTCGGAACTGGCCGAAGTACTGGGCGTGTCGGATCGCGTGCTGGTCATCGGCGAAGGCAAACTGCGCGGCGACTTCGTCAACGACAACCTCAGCCAGGAAACCGTGCTGGCCGCTGCCATCAACCAGCCCGTTCCGCAAGCGTCCCCACGCGCGGTGGCGGTCTGACACAACATCACAAGGTGAATTCGGTATGACTACAAGCAATCTGAGCAGCGCCGCCGGCGGTGCCATGGGTGGAGCAGGCGGCATGGCCAACCTGAAGCTGGTGTTTCGCCGCTACAAGATCATCGCGCTGTTGATCGCCATCGCCATCATCTGGGGCTTCTTCAGCTTCATGACCGATGGCGGCTTCCTCACGCCCCGCAACCTGTCGAACCTGCTGCGCCAGATGTCGGTGACCGGCATCCTCGCCTGCGGCATGGTGCTGGTCATCATCGCCGGCGAAATCGATCTCTCGGTGGGGTCGCTGCTGGGCCTGCTGGGCGGCATCGCCGCGCTGCTGGACGTGAGCCATCACCTGCCGCTGGCGCTGAACCTGGTCCTGGCGCTGGGCTTCGGCCTGGGGCTCGGCCTGTTGAACGGCTATCTGACCGCCTACCTGGGCATCCCCTCCTTCATCGTCGGCCTGGGCGGCATGCTGGCCTTCCGCGGCATCCTGCTGGGCATTACCGGCGGCCTCACCATTGCGCCGGTGTCGGACAACATGGTCTATCTCGGCCAGGGCTACCTGCCGCCGCAGATCGGCGTGGCGCTGGGCATCGCCTTGTTCGTGCTGGCGGTGGCGCTCACGTGGATGAGCCGCGTCAACCGCAGCCGTCACGGCCTGCCGCTGGCGGCCCTCTGGCGCGATGGCTTGAAGGTGCTGGTGATCGGTGCGGTACTGCTGGCCTTCGTGCGCACGCTCAACAGCTATGACGGCATCCCCGTGCCGGTGCTGCTGTTGCTGGGGCTGCTGGGCCTGTTCAGCTACGTGAGCACGCAGACCGTGTTCGGCCGCCGCATCTATTCGGTGGGCAGCAACATGGAAGCCACCCGTCTGTCGGGCGTGAACGTGCAAGCCGTCAAGCTGTGGGTATTCGGCATCATGGGCCTGATGTGCGCACTGGCCGGTCTGGTCAACACCGCCCGCCTGGCCGCAGGCTCGCCGTCGGCGGGCAACATGGGCGAACTCGATGCGATCGCGGCCTGCTTCATCGGCGGCACTTCCATGCGCGGCGGCTCGGGCACCATCTATGGCGCGCTCATCGGTGCACTGGTGATGGCCAGCCTCGACAACGGCATGTCCATGCTGGACGTGGGCACCTACTGGCAGATGATCGTCAAGGGCAGCATCCTGGTGCTGGCGGTGTGGGTCGACGTGAGCACCCGTTCGGGCCGCTGAGCGCAACGCCGAACAAATTGTTTATATCATTTCCGGGCCGCATCTGCGGTCCATCCTATCCTCTGGAGCATCAAGCATGACCGCAGCCACCCCCACCGTCTTCGAACACGCCCTCTATCGCAGCCTCGCCGGCAAGCGGGTCGTCATCACCGGCGGCGGCAGCGGCATCGGTGCGGCGCTGGTGGAAGCCTTCGTCGGGCAAGGGGCGCAGGTGTGCTTCCTCGATATCGCCACCGAACCCTCGGAGGCCCTGGTGGCCTCGCTCAAGGACGCCGCCGTGGCCCCGCGCTTCTTCCCCTGCAACCTGATGAACCTGGAAGCCCTGCGCGCCACCTTCACCGAGATCGAGACCGTCATGGGCGGCGTCGACATCCTCATCAACAACGCCGCCAACGATGACCGCCACAAGAGCGAGGACGTCACCCCCGCCTACTGGGATGAACGCCTGGCCGTGAACCTGCGCCACCAGTTCTTCTGCGCCCAGGCGGTGCTGCCGGGCATGCGGGAACGCAAGGGCGGCGTGATCCTCAATTTCGGTTCGATCTCATGGCACCTGGGCCTGCCCGACCTGACGCTGTACATGACCGCCAAGGCCGGCATCGAAGGCATGACCCACGGCATGGCGCGCGACTTCGGCCGCGATGGCGTGCGCGTCAATGCCATCATCCCGGGGGCCATCCGCACCCCGCGCCAGACATTGCTCTGGCACACCCCCGAAGAAGAGGCGAAAATCCTGGCTGCGCAATGCCTGCCGGTCCGTGTCGATCCGCATGATGTCGCGGCGCTCGCGCTGTTCCTGTCCTCCGACAGCGGTGCCAAGTGCACCGGCCGCGAGTACTACGTCGATGCCGGCTGGCTGGGCGCGTAACTTATCCACACGCCTTTCGGCCCAGAGGAATCCATGAACAAGCCACACGCCACACCCCGTCGCTTCCGCTCCCAGGATTGGTTCGACAATCCGGACCACATCGACATGACGGCGCTCTACCTGGAGCGCTTCATGAACTACGGCATCACCGCCGAAGAACTGCGCTCGGGCCGCCCCATCATCGGCATCGCCCAGAGCGGCAGCGACATCAGTCCCTGCAACCGCATCCACCTGGAGCTGGCCAAGCGGGTGCGCGATGGCATCCGCGATGCGGGCGGCATTCCCATGGAATTCCCGCTGCATCCGATCTTCGAGAACTGCCGCCGTCCCACCGCCGCCATCGACCGCAACCTGGCCTACCTGGGCCTGGTGGAAATCCTGCATGGCTACCCCATCGATGCCGTGGTGCTCACCACCGGCTGCGACAAGACCACGCCCTCGCAGATCATGGCGGCGGCCACCGTCGATATCCCGGCCATCGTGCTCTCCGGCGGCCCCATGCTGGACGGCTGGATGGATGGCGAACTGGTGGGCTCCGGATCTGCCATCTGGAAGGGCCGCAAGCTGCTCTCGGCAGGCGCCATCGACAACGAGAAATTCCTGGAGATCGCCGCCGCATCGGCCCCCTCCTCCGGCCACTGCAACACCATGGGCACCGCCTCCACCATGAACGCCATGGCCGAGGCGCTGGGCATGTCGCTCACCGGCTGCTCGGCCATCCCCGCCCCCTATCGCGAACGCGGCCAGATGGCCTATGAAACCGGTCGCCGCATCGTCGGCATGGCCTATGAAGACCTGCGTCCGTCGGCCATCCTCACGCGCGAGGCCTTCCTCGATGCCATCGTGGTCAATGCCGCCATCGGCGGCTCCACCAATGCCCAGCCGCACATCATGGCCATGGCGCGCCATGCGGGCGTGGAGCTGCATTCGGAAGACTGGATGAAGTATGGTTACGACGTGCCGCTGCTGCTGAACATGCAGCCCGCCGGCAAGTACCTGGGTGAACGATTCCACCGCGCCGGCGGCGTGCCGGCCATCATGTGGGAACTGCAGCAGGCCGGCAAGCTGCGCGCCGAGCGTATCACCGCCACCGGCAAGACCATGGCCGAGAATCTGCAGGGCCGTGCATCGAACGACCAGGAAATGATTTACGCATTTTCCGCCCCGCTGCGCGAACGCGCCGGTTTCCTGGTATTGAAGGGCAACCTGTTCGACTTCGCCATCATGAAGACCAGCGTCATTTCGGAGACCTTCCGCGAGCGTTATCTGAGCACGCCCGGCCAGGAAAACATCTTCGAATGCCGCGCCGTGGTCTTCGACGGCTCGGACGACTACCACGCCCGCATCAACGACCCCGCACTGCAGATCGACGAAAACACTCTGCTGGCCATTCGCGGCGCCGGTCCGGTCGGCTGGCCCGGTTCGGCCGAGGTGGTCAACATGCAGCCGCCCGATGCGCTCATCAAGCGCGGCATCTCGACCCTGCCCACGCTGGGCGATGGCCGCCAGTCCGGCACTTCCGACAGTCCCTCCATCCTCAACGCCTCGCCCGAGAGCGCGGTTGGTGGCGGCCTGGCCTATCTGCGCGATGGCGACCGTGTGCGCATCGATCTCAACACCGGCGAGTGCAACATGCTCATCAGCGAGGAAGAGCTGGCGCGCCGCAAGAGCGAAGGCATTCCGCCGGTGCCGCCCAGCCAGACACCCTGGCAGGAAATCTATCGCAGCACGGTCGGCCAACTGGAGACCGGTGCCTGCATGGAGCTGGCCCTGAAGTATCAGGGCGTGGCGCAGACCCTGCCACGGCACAATCACTGACATGCTGACCCTGCATCGTGAATTGCGCATGCCACCGGCCCCGGTGAGAAGGATCAAGGGGCCGATGCGCATCGACGCGCACCAGCACTTCTGGCGCTACCGTTCCGAGGATTATCCGTGGATCGGTACCGGCATGGACCTGCTGGCGCAAGACCGCCTGCCCTATCAGTTCCAGCCCCTGCTGGACGCCCAGGGCCTGCATGCGTCGATCACGGTGCAAGCCCGTCCGGGCCACGAGGAGACCGGTTTCCTGCTGGAGATGGCGCGGCGCGATGCACGCATCGCCGGCGTGATCGCCTGGGATGACATCGCCTCGCCGCAACTGGCCGAGCGCATGGAGCAATGGGGCCGCGCCAAGATGCTGGGGCTGCGTCATCCGATGCAGGACGAGGATGATGCCGCGCAAGCGCTGGTACAACCGCAGTTCAATCACGGCGTGCGCTGGCTGCAGGAGCGCGACTACGTGCTGGAAGTGCTCACCCATGAACGCCACCTGCCGCAGCTGCGCCAGCTCTGCGCCTTGCATGACCAGCACTGGGTGGTCCTGAATCACCTCGGCAAGCCGGCCCTGAAGGAATTCCGCAAGGGCCGCGCCGCCTATGAGCGCTGGCGCCAGCAGTTGCGCGAACTGGCCGCCATGCCGCACGTGGCCTGCAAGATCTCGGGCCTCTTGACCGAAGCTGACTGGCTGCGCGGACTCTGCACGCGCGACTTCGATCACATCGTGCAGTGTCTCGATACGGCGCTGGAACTGTTCGGTCCGCAGCGCCTCATGTTCGGCTCCGACTGGCCCGTCTGCCTGCTGGCCGCCTCCTATGCAAGGGTGGTGGCGGTGGTGCGGGAATGGGCCGCGCGCCGTCTTTCTCCAGCGGACCAGGACGCCCTGTGGGGCGAATCCTCGGCCCGGATTTATGGCCTGATGCCATAAGGTTTTCCCCGGCTGCCTTTTCATTGCCAAGCGGTTTTCACGGTGCGATATTGCGCCAGGGAACGCTTTGTCATGACAAGGTACGGGGAGACAAAAAATCAAACGCCTCAAACGCAACATGACCCTGCTGGTCGGCTCGCTGACACTGATGGCAGGGGTCATCACCAGTGTGGTGCTCTACCAGAGCTACAAGCAGGTAGAACACATTTCGGTCAATCACACCCTCAACGTGGCGCGTATCGCACAGCGTTCGATCTCGCGCAACATGGAGCTGCTCTCGCTGGCGCTGGACAGCCTGGCGTGGCGCTATCGCCATACGCAACTGCATCGCATGCCGGCGCAGCAGCAGCTTGATTTCCTGCTCGGCGAAAAGATCGAGGCCGGCTACATCGCCGCCCAGGGCATCATCGACGCCGATGGTGAACGCGTGGTCGGATCACCCGTGCTGGACGAGATCATGCCGGGCAATTTTTCCGGACGCGATTTCTTCGATGTGCCGCGACAGGACGCGCGCGGCACGCTCTTCATTTCGTCCCCGCAAGCGGTACGGCTGGAACGGCGCGCCCAGGTGATCGTACTGTCCAAGCGGCTGGTCCATGTCGACGGCAGTTTTGGCGGGGTGGTCTTCATGGTGCTCTACCTGGATTATTTCCGGCAGCTGTTCGAGGCCATGTCATTGGAAAAGAATGCGGTCATGTCGCTCTACTCGGTGGAGGGCGTGGCCTACATGCGCCTGCCTTATGACGAGGCCTTCATCGGCTCCCGAGTCGAAAATGCCCCGCAGCTGCAAAAGCTGCTGGCGTCCAGCGCCCCCGCTGAAGGCAGCTATTTCACGCGCTCGCAGCAGGATGGGGTGCAGCGCCTCTACACCTACGTGCGCGTGCCACAGACGCGCTGGGTGGTCTTCATCGGCCACACCAAGGCGGCGCTGTTCCGTGAATGGATGCGCATGTTCTATGCCGTGGTCTTCCTGATGGCGCTCTTCAGCACGGCGGCCTTCTACCTCATCAGCCGCGTGCGCGAGGAATTGTTCCGCCGCAGCAAGCTGGACCAGCAACTGGAAGAGCAGGCCCGCACCGACAAGCTGACCACGCTGCTGAACCGCCGCGCCCTGGACGAAGTCCTGCAGGAGGCCTGGCACAAATGCCAGCGCAATGACGCGGCGCGCTTTGCGGTGCTGTTTGCGGATGTGGATTTTTTCAAGCTCTACAACGATACCTACGGCCACAAGGCGGGCGACTATGCCCTGGTGGCCGTGGCCCGTTGCATCAAGGGCGCGGTCTCCCGCCATTGCGACCGCGCCGGACGCTACGGGGGTGAAGAATTCGTGGTGCTGCTCGATGAGGCCGATGCCGAGGGTGCCATGCACGTGGGCAAGCTGATATTGGCAGCGCTGCAGGCCCAGAAGATCCCGCATGAACGCAGCCCGTTCGGCCGCCTCACCATCAGCGTCGGCGTGGCCTGCCTGGAGCGGGGCGTGCATCGCAGTATCGACGAAATCGTCAAGGCCGCCGATGAAGCGCTCTATCAGGCCAAGCGCGAGGGCCGCAACCGGGTGCGGCTGTACCAGGCCACCGCCAAGGTGGCCCCGCCTGAGTGGCAGCTCAGTTCAGCGAACAGTTGAGCCACTTGGCGATGCGCACCCCATCCAGCCGCGAGCCATCGGCAGTGCCGCTGCCCAGCATGGTGACGATCACCGGCCGGCGGTCATGCACCAGCAGGCGCAGCACCATGTTGTGGCCGGACTCGTTGATGAAGCCGGTCTTCTGCACGGTGGCATTGACCTGGCCGTAGCGGATCAGGCGATTGGAATTGATGTACTGCAGCTGGCCACGGCCGATGTTGATGATCTTCTGCTTGTCCAGCGAATCATTGCGGATGAGCTGGTAGCGGTTGGCCGCCTTGACCAGTTCGGCCAGCTCGCGCGGGGTCGAAACATTCTCGGGCGACAGGCCGGTGCCGTTCTCGAAATGGGTATGCGGCATGCCCAGTGCCTGGGCGCGTGCATTCATGGCGGCGATGAAGGCCGGACGGCCGCCCGGATAGTCGCGGCTCATGGCGGCGGCAGCGCGGTTCTCGGAAGACATCAGGGCGATGTGCAGCATGTCGGCACGCGACAGGCTGGCCCCGACGTTCAGGCGCGAATGCGTAAATTTGAGGTTGTCCAGGTCATCCTCGGTCACTTCCAGGCGATTGGCCATGGGCAGCGACTTCTGGTCCAGCCAGACGATGGCCGTCATCAGCTTGGTCACCGAGGCGATGGGGGCGACCGTATCGGCGTTGCGCTCGAAGAGCGGCGTATTGGTCTCTTCATCGAGCACGTACACCCCGCGCGAGAAGATGTGGCGGCGCGAGGCTTCGGTGAAACCGCAGCGCGGCAGCAGCTCGGGCTTGGTGTTGGTGGTGATGGCGGGTGTCGGGCTGGCCGGACTCGCCACGGCGGCGGCGGTGGCCGCGGTCGCTCCGGCCGCCGCAGCGGCCGCAGCCGCACGGCCACGACGGCGGCCACGCGCCGGGGTGCGCGCCTTGGCAGGCAGGGCGGCCTTCTTGCGTACGCTGCGATTGCGGCCCTTGGCACCGCTGCTGGCGGCCCGGTGCTTGCCGGCCGTGGAACCGGCGGCCTGGGCCTCGCTGAGCTTGCCCGAGAGCGCCGTCAGTGCCAGCAGCAAGACGCTGCACATCAGGAGACGGACCACCATGCCGGCCCGGCGCAGGCCAGGCAGGATCAGCAGGGAAAAGCGTAAATCATTACCGGAACGGGACTGCTGCGTGCGAAACATCGTCGAAAACCTTGTCGGTGCGATCATCCAAGACCGGCCATGATACGGAAACTTGGCTTTCAATGCAGCAACCTTCACTGCCGTACAGCCTCAAGTGAATAAGATGACAAGGCGACAAGTCCCGGGGAGGCCGCCGCCGCGAGACATAATTTGCTTCCCTGGCTGCAACCGGGCGGCGCATAATCTGTCCATTCCCGGCCGGGGCAGGCTGCTTCCGGCGCACTCCGTCTGACTGAATCAACGATTTTCTTCATGTCCAATCTCATCGTACACGGTGGCCGCCCGCTGCGCGGCGACATCACCCCCTCCGCCAACAAGAATGCCGTCCTCCCCATCCTCTGCGCCACCCTGCTGACCGACCAGCCTCTGCGGCTGATCGGCATCCCCGAGATCACCGATGTCAAGAAGATCCTGGAGATCTTCCGCGTGCTGGGCAGCGAGGTGAAGGTGGACTATGCCAGCGGCATGCTGGAACTGCATCACCGCGATACGCACTTCGATCCCAAAGTGCACCACCTGCCGGAGGAGATGCGTTCCTCCATCATGCTGGTACCGCCGCTGCTGGCGCGCTTCGGCGTGGCGCGGCTGGAGAACGACGTCAAGGGCTGCACGCTCGGCGTGCGCGAGATCGATCCGCACGTTGAAGTCTTCCAGCGCTTCGGGGCGCGGGTGGAAAGCAGCCCGGATTCGCTGATCATCCGCACCGGCGGCCGCATGCAGGCCAATCATCACTGGCTGGACTATGCCTCGGTCACGACGACCGAAAACTTCGTGCTGTGCGCCGCTGCCGCCGAGGGCGAATCGGTGCTCACCAATGCCGCCTCGGAACCGCACGTGCAGGAATTCTGCCGCTTCATGGTGATGATGGGCGTGCAGATCGACGGCCTCGGCACCTCGCGCGTGACGGTGCGCGGCGGCCAGCAGCTGGGCGGCGGTGAATTCCGCTTCGACGAGGATTTCCACGAGATCGCCACCTTCCTCGCCATGGGCGCCATCACCGGTGGCCAGGTCCGCGTGCGCAACAGCGCACCGGAACAGTTCCCGCTGATCGACCGCACCTTCGCCAAATTCGGCGTCGAAGTGGTGCATGAGAACGGCTGGTCGCACACGCGCCAGAACGGGCCGCTGAAGGTGGTCAAACCCTTCACCAGCAACATCCTCACCAAGGTGGAAGCCGCCCCCTGGCCCTATCTGCCGGTGGACCTGCTGCCGATCTTCATCGCCCTGGGTGTCAAGGCCGAGGGCAACACCATGTTCTGGAACAAGATCTACGACGGTGCCATGGGCTGGAGCAGCGAATTGTCCAAGTTCGGTGCCCACGTGTTTCTGGGCGATCCGCATCGCCTGATCACCTTCGGCGGCCTGCCACTGTCGCCGGCCTCGGTGGAAAGCCCCTACATCATCCGCGTGGCCATCGCGCTGTTCATGGTCGCCGCCAGCATCGAGGGCCGCTCCGAGATCCGCAATGCGCTGCCGATCCGGCGCGCCCATCCCAAATTCGTCGAGAACCTGCGTTCGCTGGGAGCAGTCGTCGATTGGGTCGAGGAAGACTGATCTACACGGTTCGACCTTGCAGGGGAAGTGCCCGGCGCAAGCTTCCCCTGCCACTCTCCGATTTCCATCCCGCGATGTTCCCTGCGCACCCTCCGGTTCCTCCCTCCTGTCCCCTGCGATTGCAGCTGTCCTCCCGGGTGCTGTGCATTGTCCTCAGGGCCAGTTTTCTTCTTCCTTTCACAGTTTGTGTTGGCTGCCGCCAGTCCTGCGCCGGCACACTTTTGAAATTGCCCAAAACACCTGCTTGTTGATCAAATAAATCGAATTATTTCGACAGCCCTGCGCCGACCCGGCACGGATAATTTCTGCCGTCAATCTACGCCGTGGCGGAAGTACTGGTCATGCATGGCGGATGCGGTCGAGCCACCCGAACACAAGACAAGGCCGACCGGCCCCCGGCAGGAATCGCTTCAGCTCCCTCCACCGAGACAGGCTTCGCCCCACTGATCCGAACGCAGACGCTTGCGCCGGCCAGTCCTGTCTCCTCCGCAATGATCGCCATGCCTGCCGGGTCGGCAGTGCCGTGGCCTCTGTCGTCCTGCGGCTGGCGTAGTCGTGATCAACATGCATGCCGGATGACGCGATCGGGTATGCCTTCAACGATAAAGCAGCCACCATGAGCATTACCGTACTGAATCTGACCGAAGCCAGCGCCCTGCTGCGTACCATCAACAAGCGCGACATCAAGGATGTGCGCGCCATCGATCTCGACCTGGCCCTGGTGCTGGAGAGCGGCCACAAGATCATCATCAGCCGCGGTGCCGTGGCGGCGGTGAATTCACCACAACTGATGCTGGAGTTCGCCGACGGCGATGTCGCGCTGGGTGACGTGTTCGAGAAGCTCAACCACATCGAGGTCCCGGCCGATGCTGCCGTGACCGTCACCTCCAAGGAGATCACGCGCTATGGCATCAAGCGTGTGGTCAAACCCAAGGTCGCCAGGAACAAGCAGGATCAGGAAGCGGACAAGGACAAGACCGACGAGGAAACCGCGGCCTCCCCCGACACCGACGAGGCGCGCCCCGCTGAAACGCTGGCCGGCAACGACGGATCCCGCAGCAGTCGCAGCGGCGACTCGGGCGGTAGCGACCTCACTGCGCGCAAGTTCACCAGTGGCAAAGGGAGCAGCTCTTCGCTGGCGATACAGGATGTGGCCGATGCCCCGGCCGATATCGGCAGCAGCAAGGGTGGCATCTCCTGGCCGGTGATTGCCGGCGGCCTGGGCCTGCTGGCAGCGGCAGGGGGTGGCGGCGGAGGCGGGGGTGGCGGCGGTGCTGCCGCGTCCGGTGCTGGTAGCGGCAGTGGCGCTGGCATTGCCGCAACCCTGTCCGGTGCTGCAGCCCTCGGTCCGCTCAACAATGCCACCATCACCGCCTATGACGCTGAAGGCCGGGTGATCGGCAAGGCGGTCCCGGTCATCAATGGCCGTTACACGCTGGTGCTGGACCAGTCCGGCTACAAGGGCCTGATCCTGCTGGCCATCCGCGACAACACCCCCGGCGTGGCCGACAACTATGCCGATGAAGCCAGCGTGCGCATGACCGACCTGGGCAACACCGTGCTGCGTGCGGTGGCATTGGCCGATGGCAGCAACCAGATCATCAACGTCACGGCCTTGACCGAACTGGCCGCGCTCAAGGCGGGCCTGGGTACCGGCCAGACCAACCTGGCTGCCGCACAGGTCGGCGCGACCACGGTGACCGGCGCGAATGCTGCCGTCAGCAACCTGTTCAAGGTCGACATCCTCTCCGGTGACGTGGCCCCGGTGACCACCACCGATGCGCAAGGCGCGGCCGTGATCAATCCGGCCTTCCTGCAGTCTGCCAGCGTGACCGCGCGCAACTACGGCATCGCGCTCAAGGCCATTGCCAACCTGGTCCAGACCAACAAGGAACGCTATGCCGACAACGGCGAAGCCATCCGCAAGCTGGCCGATGCCCTGCAGTTCACGGATGGCTTGCAGAGCCGGCTCAAATGGAAAGACGGCACTACCCAATCCGACCTCTTCGGCGAAAGCCTCAATGCGCGCGCCAACGATCCTGCCCGCAGCCAGAGCGAGCGCGACCAACTTCACGGGCGAGGAAGTCAAGCGCATCGTGGAAGGCGTGCGCATGGTCACCACCAGCCGCAACGACATCGAACGCAGCATGGAGATCACACTCGTGGGCCCCGGCAGCGCGTTGGGCGCCACCTCCCGCGCCACCCTGGTGGTGGACACCCGCGCCCCCGACCTCGACCTGGATGCCAGCCAGGCCGGGAATCAGGCCACGGTGAACACCATCGTTCCCAGGAACCAGGCCAGCGACGGGGTCAAGCTCTTCAAGGGCGAGGTGACCGCACCCGTGGCAGGCGACACCGCCAAGGTGGTGCTGACGCTGCCTGTGCCTGCGGGGACCAGCCCTGCAGGCTCTGAAAAGATTGTCCTGAGTACGGACAAGCGGTTCCCCACCACCACCGACTTCAACATCACCGGCAGCATCGGCGGGGTGGACGGGCTGGCCATTCGCTACACAGCCGCCACCCGTGAGCTGAGCATCAGCCGCCAGGACGGGGCCAGCCTGCCCGGCAGCCAGGTCAAGGCCATCCTGGAGGGGATCAGGTACAGCTTCCCGCCCAATCCCGACCTCAGCAGCGGCCTAAACAACGAACACCGGTTCGAGATCGCGCTGGTGGATCAGGCGGGCAATACCAGCAAGGGCCGCGTGGAAATGTCGACCCTCAGGACGACACCGGCCAGCCTGGTTGTGAGCGTGGTGGACGGACAGTTCGGCTACGGACTGATCAAGATGTCCAACGTCTTCGGATCGCCCAGACCACCAGCATGCAGGGCCTCAAGCTGGGCTGGTACTGGGCCGCGCAGGCGGGCACCTCGATCGTCGGCGGCAATGGCAATGACGAGCTGGTCTTGGGTGCTGCTGCCGATCCCGAGATCGTCGGGGGCATCCGTGTGCAAACCGGTGCAGGTGACGACAGGATCACCGTGGGCAGCTTCGGCAAGACGAGTGGCCTGAAGGCTACCGTTACCGACTTCACGGTCGGTATGGACCGGGTGAAGGTCTTTGGCCAGATCCTGAACCAGGACTTCGTGAAGAACTACGTCACGGCCTCCGATCTCAACGGCAGCACTCAGTTGCAGATCGACCTGGATGGCGCGGGCGCGGGCAAGCTGTATTACCACCTGACCCTGCAGGGAGTGCAGTACAACCCGTCCATGATCGGTAGCATCTTCGGCGTGTAAGCGGCAGGTCTCACCAGCCAAAGCACAAGGGCGGCCAACTGGCCGCCCTTGTGCTTTACTGCGTTTGCCTTTGCTGCGTTGATGGCTGCGTTCAGAACAGCAGGATCAGCAGCAGGATGATGGGAATCGGAATCCCCAAGAGCCAGAGCAGAATGGCACCCATGTCAGTCTCCTATGAAGGTTGGTGTTCAGGTTCGGCGAAACGTGGCGCGGGAGGGCGCTGTTCAACGCAACTCAGGTTCGCCGACGCGGCGGTCATGAAGTTCATGACGCAACACCGGTTCGCCGTAGAGTTCGTTGCGATCACGCAGGCGGCCGCCGTAGGTGGCCAGCAGACTGGCGACGAAGGCACCGCACAGCAGAGCCAGGAACATCCACAGCGAGGCATAGGCAGCAGCCTTGCGGGCGGCATCAGCGGCTTCCTTGGCCTTGGTGGCAGCCTGGTCCAGATTGCGCTGGTAGGCGGCAAAGGTATCGGCCACGCGCTTCTCGGCATCGGCTTGCGACAGGCCGGTATGGCGTGCCACCAGTTGGCCCAGGTAGCGCTTGTCGTTGTCGGCCAGTTGCTGGTTGGCCAGCGAATAACCGAAGACGCGGACCACTTCCATGCGTTGGGCCGAGGTCAGTTCACGGCCATCGGCGGGAGTCGGTGCAGCCAGCGGCGCGGCGGGAGCGGCGGTGGCGGCATCGCTGCCGGCGGCTGGAGTCACCGGTGCGGCAGGGGCTGCGCTGGTGTTGGCGGTGCCATTGGCGGTGCCGCTACGGAACATGGAATCGATGAAATAACCCGAGGCACGATCAGCCAGGTTGCCAGCTTGTTGCGCGCTCTCCGGGCCCATGGCCGCAGCGGTCGCGGCAGCGCCGGTACCGAGTACGCCACCGGCGGCACCCAGGGTCTTGGCCCCGCCCGAGATCACGCTGCCCACGGCCGAGCCCAGCAGGGCAGCGGTGGCCAGCGAAGCCACGGCCCAGGCCAGCAGGCCATGTGCGGTATCGCGGAAATAGACTTCACGGGTATGCAGGCCAGCCCACTTCACGCGCAGGCGGCCGGCCAGGAAGCCACCGATGGCCGAGGCGGCGATCTGGGTGAACAGCAGCCAGCCGGCCGTGGAATAGCCGATGGCCTTGGCCGAGACGCCCTCGCCGGACCACGGCGAGATCGACGAGAAGCCGAGGCCAAAGCCCAGCATCACCAGGATGAAGGACAAGGCCGCCGCCGCAAAAGCGCCCGCCAGAATGGCACCCCACGAAACGCCGGAGCCGTTGTTGTTGACGGCCTCGACGCTGGCCGGTGGAAGGGGATGGATGGTTGAGGTGGTCATGAGTCTCCTCGCGATTCTTGATGGATTGATCTCTGCGACTGGCGCAGGGCTGGGGGGCATTGCCACGGAGAGACTGTAGGCGCGCGCTGGCGCGCGCGCCATCGGCGGAGTTCGGCAGGTGGCGTAGGAGAGCAGGGAAGCGGGGAGTCGGCGTACAGGAAAACGTGCAGAATTCCGTACAAAATTCCGTGCCGAATTCACTACAGGAATCAGTACGGAAAAACGCAAGGAAAAACGTACAGAAAGAGCGGCAGAACAATGCTCAGTACGCTGTACAGAAAACTGCACAGCAGCGCTGCACCGAGTCTTATAGAATGAGCGCCTCACACACCGGCATCCTGCCCTGCCGCCCCAACCTGCTACGGATTCCCATGGCCAACACGCACAGCACTCCGATCACGCATTTCCTGTTCGACCTCGACGGTACTCTCATGGACAGCGACGCCCTGCACCACGCTGCCTTCAACACCATCCTGTCGCGCTGGGGCCGCTCGGTGGATGTGGACTACTACAAGACCCACATCATGGGGGCGTCCAACGCCATGATCTTCGATCACCTGTTTCCCGGCATGCCGGCCTCGGAATACCAGCCGCTGGCCGAAGAAAAGGAACAGCTGTTCCGCTCGCAGCTGGACCAGCAGGTCGCGCCCACGCCCGGCATCGAACGCCTGCTCGACCATATCGCCCGCATCGGTGGACGCACGGCAGTGGTGACCAATGCACCGCGCGCCAATGCCGAGCTGATGTTGAGGGCTACCGGCCTGGCCGGCCGCTTCGATACGCTGGTGATTGGCGATGAGCTGGAACGCGCCAAACCCGATCCCCTGCCCTACCTGACCGCCCTCCAACTGCTGGGCGGCACACCGGACCAGGCGGTAGCCTTCGAGGATTCGAGTTCGGGCGTGAAAGCCGCCAGCAGCGCCCAGGTCTGGACCTTCGGCATGCTGGGTGGACTGGATGAAGCGCGCCTGCGGGCTGCCGGTGCCCACGCCGTGATCCGCGATTTCAACGGTCAGGCGCTGTGGGACAAGCTCGGCGGATAAGTCCGCGCCTTCATTGCGAGCGGGCCGCCTCGAAGTGATGGTCCGGCAGGAACCACAGCAGGGCCAGCAGCACGTAGATGGCGGTCGCGCCCAGCGGGGTGGCCAGTGACAGCGGAATGGCCACCGCATAGAGCAGGATGGAGAGCGCATTCTTGCGCCCGTGTCCCAGCATGGCCGCCAGCGAAGGATGCGCCGCTTCACTGTGGCGCAGCGCGCGTTTCAACAGCAGGAAAGAGACCGAACACATCAGCAGCACCACGCCATAGCAGGCCACGGGTGCGCTCTGCCGATGATGGTTGGCCACCCACGAGGTGACGAAGGGCAGCAGCGACAGCCAGAACAGCAGGTGCAGGTTGGCCCACAGCACGCGCCGGTCGACCTGCGTGGCCAGCTGCAGCAGGTGATGGTGGTTGACCCAGTAGATGCCGATGTAGACGAAGCTCAATACATAGCTCAGCAGCGGCGGCATGAGCGGGGCGAGGTCGGCGAGACCGGCGCCTTGCGGTGTCTGCAAGCCCAGCACCATGATGGTGATGGCAATGGCGATGACGCCATCGCTGAAGGCTTCCAGCCGCGACTTGTTCACGACGTGGCCGCCTTGGCCGGCAGCGGCTGGCGAAATTCCCACGCCACCATCGCCACCAGGATCAGCACCGGCACGATCAGCCCGGCAAAGCCGATGGCGTGATAGGCGAAGGCGGCGGCGATGGCACCCGCGCCGAACGACAGCACCGGCCACACGAACTTGATGCAGCGCTCGGTGGTGCCGGCATCGGCCGCGCCGCGCAGCATGTCCACCACGTCGATCACCACTTGCGTGACGTTGCCCGTCATCAGCGAGGTCGGTGCCAGATGCGCCAGCAGCAGGCGGCTGATGGCGCTGTGGACACCCATGGAGGCGGTGCCCAGCAGGCCCGACGCCATCACCCAGCCTGCGGTAGGCGACTGCACCGGCGCGGCGGCGATGCCGCAGAGCATGAATCCGGTCAGCAACAGCAACTGCAGCAGCAGTGACCAGCCCAGGGCGCGGCCATCGCGGCGCTGGATGGCGGCGATGAACAGGCGTGCCACGGCCACGCCGAGGATGAAGGCCGGGAAGGCCAGGAATTTCAGCAGGATGGACATCTGCGAGGTATCCGCCAGGGCCGCGCCGATGAGGATGAAGTTGCCCGTCACGTGCGCCGTGAACAGGCCGAACAGCGCGATGAAGCCCAGCGTATCGACATAGGCGGCGAGGAAGGCCAGTCCCGAGGACTGGAGGCGGTTGCGTTGTGCGGCATTCATGAGGTGTCTCGCTTCCGGAGGGCGGGGGGCAGGCCGCACACCTTAGCACCGCTGCTGCCGTCCGCCCATTATCCCTGTGGATAAGACAAGTCCGGCGAAGCCGCGCCAAACCCTTGCCGATCCGGCAACGATATGCCTTTGATGGATGCAACAAAGGCATTTTCTACAAAAAACAGCACATTTGTACAATCCAAGCCGGGCCTGAATGCTGATGATGCGAAGGACTGCACGGCAAGGCCTGCGATGCCCGAAGAGGGGCGTTGCGAAGGCGTGCCGGTGCAAGGATTTTCGCAACCCGGCAAGACGGATTCATTATGGAAAGTACCGTATACGTCGTCGATGACGATGGCATGGTCAGGACCGCCCTGTTGAGACTGCTGGCCTCGGCCGGCCTGAAGGCGCGCGGCTTTGCCTCAGCCGACGAGTTTCTGCGCGAGTCACTGCCGGGCACGCCGTGCTGCCTGCTGCTGGACATGAAGATGCCCGGCTCGGATGGCTTCGAGGTGGTACGGCAGCTGGAACAGCGCGGCGATGCCATTCCGGTGATCTTCATTTCCGGCTACGGCACCATTCCCGTGACGGTGCAGGCGATGAAGGCGGGTGCCCATGAATTCCTCACCAAGCCGATCGAAGACGAGCGCCTGCTGGGTGCGGTGCAGGAGGCGCTGGCCATTGCCGGGCGTGATCTGCGTCAGCGTGTGGAGCAGGCCGCCAGCACTTCGCGGCTGGAAAAGCTGACCCCGCGTGAGCGGGAAGTGCTGGAACTGGCCATCGGCGGATTGCTCAACAAGCAGATCGCCACCGAGCTGGGCATCAGCGAAATCACCGTCAAGGTCCACAAGCGCCGCGTGATGGACAAGATGCAGACCAAGACCCTGGCCGACCTGGTGCGGGCGGCGGAGCGCTTGCAGATTCATTCTGCGCGGCAGCGGTGAGGGTGTCGAGCAACTCTGGAACGAATGGAAAGACGCCGTTCGCGCATCCGGCAGGAAACGCCGCTCTGCGCTGGCAAGAACGATGAAGGCGATACGACGGGGGACGACGGCAAATCAAGCGGATCCGGATCTCCATCTGGTCGTCGTCACCGGCACGGGAGACAAAATATATACGGACCAGAGCATCGCGCCCTTGTTGACGCCAGATGACCGCACCCATATTTCCGTGCTGGGCGAGTAGGCCTGGCATGGCCTATCCCTGTCCCCTCACCCACCCCATCGGCCCCACCCCCATCACCTGCTTGAAGACCCGGCTGAAGTGACTCTGGTCCGAGAACCCGCACTCCAGTGCAATGACCGACATGCTCTTGCCGTCCTCGCGCAGCAGCTGGCAGGCCAGGGCGATGCGCTGGCGCTGCAGCCAGGCGTGCGGCGGCAGGCCAAAGCTGAGCTTGAAGGCGCGCGAGAAATGCGCGCGCGACAAGCCGCACTGCGCCGCCAGCTCGGCCAGCGTCAGGCGCTGTCCCAAATGCGCCAGCATGTAGTCCCGTACCCGCACCTGCTGCCATCCGGCCAGGCGGCCGCTGTTGCGCGCCAGCGGCTGGCCGCCATAGTGCCGGGCCAGATGCGTGTGCAGGGCCAGCGTCACGCTGTCCATGAACACCGTATCGCCATCATTGGCCGCCTCGCCCAGCATCGGCAACATCGCCTGCACCAGGTGCCAGATCACCGGGTCGCGCACCGCCTGGCGCTGCTGCAGCCCGCTGATGCGGCGTCCGCCCTCCTCGCTCCATTGCTCGATGGTGGCGCGCGGCAACTGCAGGCGTACGTTGTCGTAGTCCGACAGGTGCTGGCAGCGCCACTGCTCGCGCAGGTCGGTGATGGCCATTTCGCCGCTGCGGTGGCCGCCCGCATGCACCAGCTGCTGGCCGCGCCACAGCTTGTGATGGCGGAAATCCTGCAATTGCACGATCACCGAAAAGGCATCCTCGCCCGGAATGTCGATCACCGGCACCGCCCCGGACGAGACGCCCGTGACCTGCGACTGCGCGGCGCGCGTCAGGCCCAGGCCGTCCTGCAGGCGGAGACGCTTGATGAAACGCTGGGGCAAGGGCTGGATCACGAGGAAAATCGATAAAAGTGAAAGAAAGAAAAACCACCCGCTCCAGTGGCGGCCAACAAGCCGATGCATCCGAAGCTGAGTGAAGGAAAACGCAAAAAAGGCAGAGCCGTCAAGCTCTGCCTTCCGCACCCTGCATCAAGAGGGAGCGCTCACATCGAGGTCCGCCCCGACTCAAACAGGAACCAGGCCCGCTGCTCGGCCTCGTCGATCCAGTTTTCCAGCAGGCTGGCGGTGGCGACGTCGCCGTGCTCATCGCACAGCTCGTGGGTCGCCATCATGAAACCGACCAGGCGCAAGTTGTCCTCGCGCAGTTCGGCCAGCATGTCGGAGGGCGTGACGAAGTCGGCATCGTTGTCGGCCAGCCGCTGCAGCTTGCCGACCTGCCCGGTGGACCGCAGTGTGGTCGCGCCGATCTTGCGCACCCGCTCGGCCACCGCATCGGTGATGGCAAGGATCTGCTGGGACTGGTCGTCCAGCAGCAGGTGATAGTCGCGGAAATGCGGCCCCGACATGTGCCAGTGGAAATTCTTGGTCTTCAGGTACAGCGCGAAGATGTCCGCCAGCAACATGGTCAAGGCCCCGCCGATCTCCTGGCTGGCCTGCGCGGACAGCACGCCAGGCGTAGCCAGCGGTGCCAGGCGACGCTTTTCAAGCTGCTGGCGTTGGTTTGCGTCCAGGCTCATGGTACTTACCCCTTCAGGAAGGCCAGCAGGTCTTCGTTGATCTGGTCCTTGTGGGTGGCGCACAGAGCGTGCGGCGCGCCGCCATAGATCTTCAGCTGCGCACCCGGCACCATCTCGGCCACCAGCTTGCCGGTGGTCTGGAAGGGGACGACCTGGTCGTCATCACCGTGGATCACCAGGGTCGGGAAATTGAATTTCTTGATGTCTTCACGGAAGTCGGTGCCGGAGAAGGCGCTCACGCAATCCAGCGTTCCCTTCAGCGAGGCCAGCATGGCGATGTTGAAGGTCTGCGAGAGCACGCCGGCGCTGACCGCATCGGCCTTGCCCGGACGGTTGGTGCCGAAGAAGACGGCGGCGAAGTCGCTGATGAATTGCGCGCGATCCTTGAGCAGGCCTTCCTTGATGCCGGCAAAGACCTCGGCCGGCACGCCCTGCGGGAAGTCCGGCGCCTGGCCGAAGATCGGCGTCACCGCACCCAGCAGCGCCGCCTTGGCCACGCGCTTGCTGCCGTGGCGGCCGATGTAGCGGGCCACGTCGCCGCCGCCCATGGAGAAGCCGACCAGGGTCGCGCCCTGCAGGTCCAGCTTGTCCATCAACTCGGCGAGGTCATCGGCGAAGGTGTCGTAGTCGTAACCGCTCCAGGGTTGGCTGGAACGGCCGAAACCACGGCGGTCATAGGCGATGACACGATAGCCGCGCTCGGCCAGGAAGTTCATCTGGTATTCCCACATGTCGCCGTCCAGCGGCCAGCCGTGGCCGAAGACGACCGGTTGGCCGCTGCCCCAGTCCTTGTAATAGATTTCAGTGCCGTCGCGGGTAGTGATGGTGCTCATGGTGTAACTCCTTGTGAGATGGTGTGGAGAGGCCGTGCAGGGGACAGCAACCGCCCTGCGCATGGCAGAGCGGCCTGACAACGTTGAATCTGCCAATGAAGCTGGAAGAGAGACCGCCGTGAATCGACTTGATTCCTACGGTTGAGCTGCGGCCCGGCCCAGCCGCCACTGGCCCGGACCGCACAGCGCGATGGCCGTGAAGATCACCAGCAGCAGCCAGCCGAACTGCCCTTCCGCGATGCTCCAGCCGGGATGCACCGCCAGCATGGCCACCAGCAGCACGCCGATGATGGGCAGGCAGGCCAGGCGGGTGAACAGGCCCAGCGCGATCAACACCGGACATAGCGCTTCGGCCAAAATGGCGGACCAGAGCGATACCGTCGGGCCGAGGCCGAAGGGATCCTCGATGACGGTCAGCTCATGCGCGTAATGCATGAGCTTGGGCAAGCCATGCACGTAGAACAGCATGAAGCTGCCGGCCACGCGCAGGAACAGCAAACCCAGATCCAGGGGCGGGACCGGCCAACCGGTCCGGCGAGCGGAATGATGCGCTTGCATGATCGGCCCCGCTCAGAACGCGAAGCAACTGCAACCCAACGCGCCCCAGAAACCGGCGAAGTGGGAAACCGGAACGCTGGACTTGCGCGCCACGTCATGGGAGTGACCATGCACGCCGCACGAACCCGCGCAGGCATGCGGCAGCGCGGTCTTCTTCTGGCGCGCGGCATCGCTGCTGGCGACGGCGCGATAGTGTCCCGGCACCTTGGCCACCGGCGACCACTCGGGCAGCACCGGGATCTCGCCCGGGCCGTGCGCGGAGAACGGACCGGTGCCATAGACCACCTTGCCATCCACCACGGTCATGACCGATTCGATGGACTTGATGTCGTCTTCATGCACGCTGAAGAAATCCGCCGACAGCACGGCGAGGTCGGCCAGCTGGCCGGCCTGGATGCGACCCTTCTTGGCCTGCTCGCTGGAGAACCAGGCGCTGCCTGCGGTCCACAGTTCCAGTGCAGTTTCGCGAGGTAACCTGCCAGTTGACCGGTACAGTGGCGTCCCGCCAACAGTACGGCCGGAGACCAACCAGTACAGTGCAGTCCAGGGGTTGTAGCTGGCCACGCGGGTGGCGTCGGTACCGGCACCGACCGGCACGCCCATCTCCAGCATCTTGGCCACGGGTGGCGTGTGCTCGGCGGCATCGCTGCCGTAGCGGTCGATGAAGTACTCGCCCTGGAAGGCCATGCGATGCTGGATGGCAATGCCGCCGCCCAGTGCCTTGACGCGCTCGATGTTGCGCTCGGTGATGGTCTCGGCGTGGTCGAACATCCAGTGCAGGCCGTCGAAGGGGATATCGCGGTTGACCTTCTCGAACACGTCCAGCATGCGCGAGATCGATTCGTCATAGGTGGCATGCAGGCGGAACGGCCAGCGGTTGGACACGAGGTGGCGCACCACCCGTTCCAGCTCCTCTTCCATGCCGTCGGCCAGGTCGGGACGCGGCTCGAGGAAATCCTCGAAGTCGGCCGCCGAGAACACCAGCATTTCACCGGCGCCGTTATGGCGCAGGAAGTCGTCCCCGTCACCTGGCTTGACCATACCGGTCCACTTCTGGAAATCGGCCAGTTCACTTCCCTTGCTCTGGGTGAACAGATTGTAGGCAATGCGGATGGTCAGTTGGCCGTCGGCTGCGAGCTTGTTGATGATCTGGTAGTCGTCCGGGTAGTTCTGGAAACCGCCGCCGGCATCGATGGCGCTGGTCACGCCCAGGCGGTTCAGCTCGCGCATGAACTGGCGGGTCGAATTGACCTGGTATTCCTGCGGCAGGGTCGGTCCCTTGGCCAGGGTGGCATACAGGATCATGGCATTGGGACGAGCGATCAGCATGCCGGTCGGATTGCCCGAGGCATCGCGCACGATCTCGCCGCCCGGCGGATTGGGCGTGTCCTTGGTGTAGCCGACCGCTTGCAGCACGGCGCGATTGAGCAGCGCGCGGTCATACAGGTGCAGCACGAAGACCGGGGTATCGGGTGCGGCCGCGTTCAACTCTTCCAGCGTGGGCATGCGCTTCTCGGCGAACTGGAATTCGGTCCAGCCACCGACCACGCGCACCCATTGCGGATGCGGCGTGCGCGCCGCCTGGTCCTTCAACATGCGCAGTGCATCGGCCAGCGACGGCACGCCTTCCCAGCGCAGTTCCAGGTTGTAGTTCAGGCCGCCACGGATGAGGTGCAGGTGCGAGTCGTTCAGGCCGGGGATGACGGTGCGGCCGCCCAGGTCGATGACCTGGGTGCTGGCCTGCTTGAGACGCATCACGTCGGCGGCGCTGCCGACTTCGATGAATTTTCCGCCGCCGATGGCAACGGCGTCGGCGATGGGGTTTTGCTTGTCGACGGTGTGGATCTTGCCGTTCAACAAAATCAGGTCAGGGGTGACGCTGGCTGCGGTGGTCATGGAGGCTCCGGGCATGGGCTGCAACGATGAAGAGGGCGGATTGCGCAAGTTGTGGCGTCGCGGGCGGCGAACCGTCCATCTCATGCGCTTGTGTTGGTGCTTTTGTTGGTGATGGCAGTGTGCAAAAACGCGCTGCCAGCGTCTAGCTATACGAACAGATAATGGCAGCGCCCTGCCCGCTTGCCTATGATCGCCTCCGGCAGCCTCACTCCCCTGCCACGCCGCTGCGCACCGCCTCTCCCCGGCCAAGGCAGCGGCTGCCGTCTCCCTGTTCACTCCACCTACGGAACCATCATGACCACCAACACCAAACTCGACGTCCTGACCCCGACCAACTGCCAGCTCATCATCATCGACCATCAGCCGCAGATGGCCTTCGGCGTGCAGTCGATGGACCGCCAGGCACTGAAGAACAACGTCGTCGCCCTGGCCAAGTCGGCCAAGGTCTTCAACATCCCTACCGTCATCACCACCGTGGAAACCCAGGGCTTCTCCGGCTACACCTATCCGGAACTGCTGTCGGTCTTCCCCGAGCACGACATCCTGGAACGTACCTCCATGAACTCCTGGGATGACCAGAAGGTGCGCGACGCCCTCAAGGCCAACGGCAAGAAGAAGGTGGTCGTGGCCGGCCTGTGGACCGAAGTCTGCAACAACAGCTTCGCCCTGTGTGCCATGGCCGAAGGCGACTACGAGATCTACATGGTGGCCGACGCCTCCGGCGGCACCTCCAAGGAGGCCCACGACTACGCCATGCAGCGCATGATCCAGGCCGGCGTCATCCCCGTGACCTGGCAGCAGGTGATGCTGGAATGGCAGCGCGACTGGGCCCGCAAGGAAACCTACAACGCCGTCATGGACATCGTGCGCGAACACTCGGGTGCCTACGGCATGGGCGTGGACTACGCCTACACCATGGTGCACAAGGCCGAGCAGCGCCCGCACGGCAACCAGAAGATCCTGGCACCGGTGCCGGCCAAGTAAGCCAGTCCGGTCACCGACGCCGCCGCGCTCCTGCCCTGCATCGGCGGGGCGCGGCGGCGTCCCATCTTCACGAGGAGCCGGGCCATGTCCGCTTATCTGATTTCCCTGGGGGCCGGCATCCTGATCGGTGTCGTCTATGCGCTCTTCAAGGTGCGCTCACCGGCACCACCGGGCATTGCCCTCATCGGCCTCTTGGGCATGGTGCTGGCCGAGCGCCTGGTCAACGGCCTGGGGCCCCTGCTGGGCCACTGATCCCGGAGTACGCATGAAACCTTACCTGATCTCCCTCCTGATGGGCCTGCTGGCCGGCCTGATCTACGCGGCCCTGCACGTGCAGTCACCGGCACCGCCCATCATCGCCCTGCTCGGCTTGCTGGGCATGCTCATCGGCGAACAGCTGGTGCCCATCGTGCGCCGCAAGCTGGCCGGCGAGCCGCTGAGCGCAGCGTGGTTCCACCGCGAATGCATGCCCAAGATCACCGGCACACCGCCGCCGGACGCCAAGTGAGCCACCGGGCAGACGATGATGAGCGAAGGGGAGACAACGCCACCATCACACCGCCCCATCGCGGTGATCGATGACGATCCCGGGGTCCGCGCGGCCCTGTGCAACCTGCTGGATTCCGCCGGGCATCGCCATTGCAGTTTCGATGGCGGCGAGGATTTCCTCACCAGCACCTGCCTGCCGGTAGCCGCCTGCGCCATCGTGGACCTGAACCTGCCGGGAATGAGCGGCTTCGAACTGGCCGAGCAGCTGCGCAGCCTGCGGCCGGACCTGCCGGTGCTGTTCATCTCGGCGCAGGTCACGCCGCTGCAGCGCCAGCGCGCCACGGCCATGGGCATGGCGCTGCTGGTCAAACCGGTCGACGCCGATACCCTGCTGGTGCTGCTGACGTCCACCCTGCTCTACGGCCCGCCCTGAACCGCGCGCGTCGGCAATGCGGCACAATGCGGCCTTGACCTCATCATCCTTGCCTGGAGATCCCCTTGCCGTCCGACCCGCGCCCTGCCGACGACGATGCCCTGCTGCACGCCCTGCGCGAATTGTCGGCGCTGCTCGACCCGGTGCTGCTCAAGCCGGCGCTCACACGCGCGCTCTGCCAACTGGCCGGTGCACGGCGCTGCCTGCTGGTGCGACATGAGGCCGGCCTGACGCTGATCGAGGCCGAGGCCAGGCGCGACGGGAGGGACGTCTGCAACAGCCAGGATCACTGCATCGCCGGGCCGGACGATCTGCACACGGCCGCGCTCACCCTGCGCCTGAGCCATCGTGGCCAGGCGCGTGGCGAACTGCTGCTGTATTACGACGCGCCACCCGCTGCGGCCCTGACGCGCCGCGCCCATCACCTCGCCGCCCACTCCGCCGTGGCCCTGGCCAATGCCGCCGACCATGCGCAGGCCTTGCTGGAAAAGGAACAACTGCTGTGCGCCGAGCGCGAACTGCGCACCAGCCAGGAACTGCTCAAGCAGGGCGAACGCTTCAACCACGCCGGCAGCATGCGCTACCTGGTACGCGAAGACCTGATGTTCTGCTCCGATGAACTGTGCCGCATCTACGGCCTGCCGCCGGGCCGCAACTGCATCACCTATGACGAGTTCGCGTCCATCATGCATCCCGATGACCGGCAGGAAGTGATCGAGACCGTCAATGCGGCCGTCGCCATGGGCGGCACCATTCGCGTGGAGCACCGCATCTGCCGCCAGGACACGGGCGAGGTGCGCTATCTCTCCGGCATCGGCAAGCCGGTATGGGTGGATGGCACCTTCACCGAATACGTGGGGACGGCCACCGACATCACCGTGCGGCGGCAGGCGGAATACGCCATCCGCGCGGCTCAGGTGGACATGGAGCGCGTCTCGCGCGCCAACACCGTGGGCCAGCTGACCGCGTCCATCGCCCATGAAATCAACCAGCCGCTGATGTCCATCGTCTCCAACGCCGGGGCCAGCCTGCGCTGGCTGAACCGGCCCGTGCCGGAACTGGAACATGCGCGCGCCGGCCTGCGCGACATCATCAGCGAAGGCCAGCGCGCCGGCGGCATCATCAGCAGCCTGCAGAACCTGACCCGCAATCGCGCGCCGCAATTCGAGCGCCTCGACCTGGCTGCGCTGATCCGCCATACGCTGACCCTGTCACGCAGCGAGCTGGATCAACGCGAAGTGCATCTTTCGCTGTCCCTGCCGCCTGCCGAGGTCCATGTACTGGGGGATACGGTGCAGTTGCAGCAGGTGCTGCTGAACCTGGTGGTCAATGCCATCGATGCCATGGCAGCCGTGCCGGAAAATGCTCGCACGCTCAACATTGGCGTGAGCTGCTGCAATGAACAGCGCGTGAAGGTAGAGATACAGGATAGCGGCGAAGGCATCGCGGCCGACGCCATGCCGCACATCTTCGATGCCTTCTATACCACCAAGGAAAACGGCATGGGCATGGGGCTGGCGATCTGCCGTTCCATCATCGAGACCCATCGTGGCCGCCTGCGCGTGGAGGCGGCGCAGCCGCAAGGGACGGTGTTCAGCTTCGACCTGCCGCGCGTGCCGTGAGCCGCGGGGCCATCAGCCCAGCCGGCGACGCCATGCGCCCGGACTGCTGCCCACGATCTGCGAGAACACGCGGCTGAAATGGCTCTGGTCGTAGAAGTCGCAGGCCACTGCGATCTCGGCCAGCGACAGGCTGGTGTGGCGCAGATATTCGCGCGCCATGTCGACCCGCTGCAGCAGCAGCCACTGGTGCGGCGTGTGGCCGGTACTGGCCTTGAAGGCGCGCAGGAAGTAGCTGGCCGACATGTTGCATTCGCGCGCGATCTCGGGAATGGAAACCTGCTCGCGGTTTTTCTGCAGCAGCATCTGCTTGGCTCGCTCCTCGTGCAGGCGCGACAGCCGCACATGGCGCGGCGCAGGCAGGCTGGCCCCGCCATAGCGTTGCAGCAGATGGGTGCCCATGGCCAGGCCGAGCTGGTCGACGAACAGGTAATTGTCGGCATCGGGCTGGGCCAGTGCCGGGGCCAGTGCGGCGGCCAGATGGGCCAGCACCGGATCATCGTGGCCGGTGACGGTGGCCAGCCCGCTGGCCTTGCGGCCGCGCAGATCCTCGTTGACCGTGGCAAACCATGACAGCGGCAACTCCACCAGCAGGAAGTCGAAGGGCGTCTGCAAGTCGGCCCGGTAGTCTTCGGAAAAATCGCGGATGTAGACGGCACCGCGTCCGAACTCGAACTGCGCGCCCTGGCGGCCACGGAAAATGCTGCGGCGGTGCTGCGACGCCATCGAGATGCCGACCAGGAAACCGCGATCGGAGGCCGGCGTGTAGACCTGCGACACCTCACTGCCCTCGACCCGCTTGCGATAGAAGCTGAACTGACTGCCCTGCAGCTCCTGGCTCTGCTTCAGCGCAGTGGACGAGCAGCCGAGAGAGTCGCTGCGTGCGGGGGCGGTGGCAAGCGGGACCTGGGCAGTCATGGGCGACCTCGTGGAAAACTGGAATGCAGGAGGGCATGCGGCAACCCTGTTCCGGGATTCTACAGGGCCGCGCATTCCCGTGTGAGGAATCAACAGCTTGCTTGCCCGCGATTACTGTTGCTTGCGGGCAGCCTCCTGCAGCATGGCCTCGCCCAGCTGCACATGGCCGCGCTCGGCCAGCGCTCTGCCTGCACCTTCGATATCCCGCACCTCCTTGTTCTGGCTGAGCTTGCGCTTGCCTTCCAGGCGCGTGATCTCGATTTCGATGCCGACGATGGCCTTGAGCAAGGTATCGGTGTAGTCGGCAGGCGCATCGGACATCTTCCACGGCTTGGCCTCGCCGGCCTCGTGAGTACGGGTCAGGCGCGCCACCACGCCGCGCAGGTAGCGCTCGTCATCGCGGATGGTCACGCGGCCATGGGCATGCGCCACGCTGTAGTTCCAGGTCGGCACCTGGCGATGCGCCTCATGCTTGCTGGGATACCAGCTCGGCGAGATGTAGGCATCACCCGCCGAAAACACCACCAGCACCTGATCGCCATCGGCCAGCTCGCGCCACAGCGGATTGGCGCGCGCCACGTGAAGATGCAGCGTGCCCAAGGCCCCTTGGGCAGGGTCGAGATGGCAAGGAAGATGGTTGGCATCCAGCCCGCTGGCCGTGTGCGAGACCAGCACGCCGAAAGGATGGGCGGTGATGAGCTGGTGCAGGCTGGCGGTGTCCTGGTCGGCGAAATGGGCGGGGATGTACATGGCGGGCGGCTGGCGTTGGACTGGCGTTGAAGGGAGAGGAGCGCCCTATTCTATTGCATCCTGCGCCGCGACTTCCTGCAGTTGCGGACAGCGCCAGTCAACGTCACCGTTCGCTCAGCGCGCTTCTGCGGTCTGCGGGCTGACCGGCATGGCCGAGCTGGGCAGGCCGAAGACACGGTCAAAGCCGAGGTTGAACAGATAGGTGTAGATCATGAAGAACACGATCAGCCCGAAGTCCAGTACCAGCGCTTCCCACAGGCTGATGCCCAGCCACCAGGCGAACAGCGGCACCAGCATCACCACCAGCCCGCCTTCAAAACCGAGGGCGTGCGCGGCACGGCGCGCAAAGTTGCGGCCACGGCGCGGCTGGCGCGCCTCCCAGCGTTCGAACAAACCGTTGAAGATGAAATTCCATACGAAGGCAATGGTCGACGAGGCCACGGCGGCCGCCGATGCATGGCCACTGTCATGGCCCGCGAAGACGCTCAGCCCGACCGTGGTGAAAATGATGGCCAGCCCCTCGAAGAGGCAGGCATAGACCAGCTTGCGTTTGAATCCCTGCATGATGTGCTCCAGAAGACCGCAGCGCGCCAGTCCTCTGGCCGCGCGATGGAAAGCATTCTATGATGAAGTTTTTGATGAATGAAGTCGGCTTCTTTCAGTTTTTCTGACAGGTCGGCACTGCCATACACACAAGGAACAGACGATGGCTTTCTCCAGTGACAACGTCAGGGTCTTCCTGGCCGTGCTCGACAGTGGTTCATTCTCGGCGGCGGCGCGCCAGCTGGGACGCGTACCTTCCTCGGTCAGCATGACCATCAGCCAGCTGGAAGCGGAGCTCGACCTGGTGCTGTTCGACCGCACCGCGCGGGATGCCCGACCGACCGAACTGGCGCGCGCGCTGGAACCGGATGCGCGCCTGCTGGCCAGCACCCTGCGCCAGCTCGACGCCCACGCGCTGGCCATGCATCAGGGACTGGAGCGCAAGCTGACGCTGGCGGTGGCCCCGGAACTGCTGTCGGTGCCCTGGGCCAAGCCGCTGGCGGTGCTGGCGGAAGAATTTCCCTCACTGGAGGTGGAAGTACTGTCCTCGCCGCAGGCCGATGCCATGCGCATGCTCTATGACAACACCGCACAGCTGGCGCTGGTCTTCGAGCGCCATGCCGGCAATGACCGCGAAGCCTTCCAGGAATTCAGCAGCGAGATGATGGTGGCGGTGATCGCACCCGAGCATCCGGCGCGGCTGCGCAAGAAGCGCAAGCTGCGTTATGAGGACCTGTACGACATCCGCCAGATCGCCGTGGCCAGCCGCGATGCCAGCATCTCGGACCCGCGCTTCTTCCTCGCACGCCACCTCTGGCGCACTGACAATCACCTGGCCACGCTGTCGCTGGTGCGCGAGGGACTGGGCTGGGCCTATCTGCCGCACAGCCTGGTGCAGGCACAGATCGAGGCCGGTACGCTGGTGGACATCGATTTCGACAACATCAGCAACCAGCAGCGCATGTGGGTGGATGTGGTGTGGAACAAGGACCAGCCGCTGGGCCTGGGAGCGCAGCGTTTCATTGCCCTGATGCGCGAAATGGCACCGAGCCGGCGCAAGCGCGCGCACAAATGAATGCGGCCCGCAGAGACCGTTCGGACTGAGCCGCGCCGTCAGGGCCGGCTCGAAGGCGCTGCGCGGGCAAAATTATCATCACGCTGCACAGCGTCTTCGATACGCGGCGGGGCCGCTACTCAGTCCGAACGGTTGGTTTTTGCACGATGAACACCGATTGAAAACCGCTTGAACACTGATCAATTTTTCTAAGTTTTTAAGAAGAGCTACCTTAGAGAAAAAATTCAGAAAACTTAGTTTTCAAGGAATGATTTTGGTCTTTCCCTTGGCCGCCAGCAACTGCACCAGCAGCTGGTCACGCTCGGCGGCAATGCCGGCAGAAGTCTTGCCGCTCATCTGCTCTTCTACCCCCGCGCGAATCTGTGCCTTGAGCGCGTCGGTGATGGAAGGCGCTCCCAGATCGGCCCACCAGCTTTCGATGGGCGGCCCCAGGTGATCCAGCATGTGGCCGATGCCGCCCTCTCCGCCCGACATGTGCAGATTGAGATAAGGCCCCATCAAAGCCCAGCGCAGGCCGGGCCCGTAGGCGATGGCCGTATCGATGTCTTCGGTGCTGGCCACGCCCTGTTCGACCAGGTGGAAGGCCTCGCGCCACAGGGCGGCCTGCAGGCGGTTGGCGATGTGGCCCTTGACCTCCTTGCGCACGTGGATGGCCTTCTTGCCGATGGCGGTGTAGAAGTCCAGCGCAGCCTGCACCGCCTCCGGCGCGGTCTGCGCACCGCCGATCACTTCCACCAGCGGGATCAGGTGCGGCGGGTTGAAGGGATGGCCCAGCACCACCCTGCCGGGATGGCGGCAGGCGGCCTGCACCTTGCTCATCAGCAGGCCCGAGGAACTGGAGGCCAGGACCACATGCGCCGGCAACGCGGCATCCATGCGCCGGAACAGATCGATCTTGAGGTCTTCGCGCTCGGGGCCGTTTTCCTGCACGAAGTCCGCGCCCTCGAGCGCCTCTTCCAGCGAGGCCGAGAAACGCAGGCGCTCAGGGGAGGCACCGGGCGCCAGCCCCAGCAACTCCAGGCTGGGCCAGTGACGCGCCACGGCGGCACGCAACTTCACTTCCGCCTCCGGCATCGGGTCGGTGGCCGAGACCTCCAGCCCCCGCGCCAGGAAATAGGCCGCCCAACTGGCCCCGATCACGCCGGTGCCCACCACCGCTACCCGGCGCACCTCCTGTTGACCGGCCCGAGCGCCGCTTGCTGATGCTTGCATCTGTGTCTCCTTTGTTGATGGGCTTCAATGAAGCCGGGTTCGTTATGAATATTCTTGATAAATCTCGATTTTATTCGAGGTTTTAGCGCGAGATTTGCATGGGCATTCGGCTACGATTGGCATCAAAGCACATACACAAATTCCCGGATATGAATCGGGATCAACTCCGGGTCACGCCATGTTTCTCTATCTTCCTTTCCTGCTGGCCTTTCTCACCGTGTTGGGGATTGCACTCGGCTGGAAATCAATAAGCAACAAGCTATGGTTGGCAAGCACCATCGTCACCCTGTGGTGGTTCAGCCAAACCGCCCAGGGCCCCCTGGGTTTCATCTTGTAATGGCACCGTCTCATGGACCGTTCCGTTGTCTTCACCCCACGCGAACCCGTGCTGCCGGGCGGGATTTTCCTCAATTGCCTGTGCCTGCTGGCCATCAGTGGCTACCTGGGCCTGCTGCTGTACCTCCAGTCGATGGCGCTGTTGCCTGGCACCCCGCTACGCCAGCTGCAGTACACCGGCATCATCCTCACCGGCATCGGCTTCCTGCGCAATCTGCGCTTCGGGATCAAGAGTGCGCATTATGGGGTAGCGCTGCTGGGCGCGCTGCTGACCGGGCTGATGGCCTTGCGCCAGATCTCGCTGGAAGCCCTGGCCGGGCAGACGCCCACGGGACCGCTGTTGCAAGGCATGCATTTCCATACCTGGATGGCCCTGTTTTCACTGACCGCAATCCTGACCATTGCAGCCCTGCTGGGTGTCAAGAGTGCCGAATACCCGGCGACGCTGCTGCTGCTGCAAAGCGCGGAAAAGGAAAATGAACCACGCCGCATCCCTTGGGGCAGGATAGTCGCAGGCACCATCTTCGTGCTGCTGGCCGGTGCGCATCTGGTGGCCAGCATGAGCGGCTGCGGCCGGCTGGTCTGTGACGAGGGGCTGATCGATCTCCTGCAATTGCATTCGCCACCCTCGCCCAAGCCCTGAAAAAAAACGGCGCACACCTGCCGTGAGCAGGGGTGCGCCGGTCAATGACGGCTCAAGACTATCGTGGCCCGCACGCCAACCACGCGTGCCGGGCCAGGGGACTACACGGACATCAGAAGCGGTGCTGCATGCCCAGGGTCATGCCGAACTGGCTGTTGGAGAAGCCGACGTCATCGCGCGACAGGCCCACCAGCTGGTTGTTCTTGGCCTTGGCATAGGCCGTGCTCAGGTACAGGTCGGTGCGCTTGGACATCGCGTACTTCAGGCGCAGCGAGTACATGATGGGATCAGCATCGTTGGCCACGTTCTTGATGTTCTGGTAGTAGATCGCACCGATCACGCTCATGGCCGGAGTGAACTTGTACGTCACGCCGCCCCAGATGAAGTCGCTGCGCTGGTCGGCAGCGCCGCTGGCCAGGGTCTTCTTGTAGTAGCGGTAGCCGAGGTTGAACTTCCAGGCATCCGACAGCTGGTAGCCGGCGGCCAGGTGGGCGCTGGTGGCGCGGTCATACGGGGCGTTGGTGGTGCTCACGCTGTTGTTGCGGTCATAGGTCGCGGCCACGCTGAACGGACCCGAACCCCAGCCCAGGCCGACACCGTACTTGGCACCGTTGCTGGTCTCGCCGGCCACTTCGCCGAAGCCGTACATGGCACCGACCTTCACGCCCGCGAACTCGCCCTGGTACTTGACCAGATTGGACACGCCGGTCGGCATGCCGTCCTTGCGGCCACCGGTGGCACCGGCCGAGGTCACCCAGGAATAGTTGGCCGAGTAGCCCATCGGGTCGAACGGCAGGATGAAGTCATAGGTGGTGGAGAAGGAACGGCCCACCACCACGCGGCCGAAGCCGCCTTCCAGGCCGACGTTGGACTGGCGGTTGAAGAGCTGGTTGGAATCGCCGTCGAAGGCGCCGTTATCCAGCTTGAAGCCGTTTTCCAGCTGGAAGATGGCTTTCAGGCCACCGCCCAGGTCTTCGGTACCACGGAAGCCGATGCGCGAGGTGTTCATGGTGCCCGAGCTGAGGCGCACCAGGCTGTTGCCGGCAGCATTGGCATTGGTGACATATTCCACGCCCGAATCGATCAGGCCGTAGACGGTAACGGAAGTTTGCGCCTGCACGGAAGTCGTGGCGAACGCGGCGAATGCGGCCAGCATGCTGGCGGCGAGGTGATTCCTTTGCACTGAGGTCTCCTTGGTTGAAAGCGTTGGATGGCGTCGGCACGGCCGTGCCGTGCGACGTCTTCTGTTCATGCACCCGGTGTGCTCCTGATGGCTTTTCCGGGTGAGCGAGGCGATGGCGGATAGCCTTGCTCGCTGGTTTTCATCGATGCGATGAACCGTCAAAAAACTAAGTTTTTCCGAACGGGAAACTTAGACATCCCGTTCGGTCAGCTTAGTTTTTCAGAATGCCCACAAGGCCTGTTCCGGCAGCGACAGCCAGTATTCGCCCTGGTCCAGGCGCTGCGGTGCGTAGGCGCGCAGGCCGACCGAACCGGCCGGTCCGCCCTCGACCTTGAACAGGCATTCCCAGCGGTCGCCCAGGTACATGCAGGTCGAGAGCGGCAGGCGAATCGCATTGCCGGTCTGCTCACCCGCGATGCGCACCTGCTCGACCCGGATGATGCCGGTGAGCTGCTCGCCGGGCTTGGCATCCTCGCGTCCGCGCAGGGTCGCCACCGCCGTGCCGCCATCCAGCTTGACGGTCACGCGGTCACCCTCGCGGCTGACCACCTCGGCGGCCAGCTTGTTGTTGCTGCCCATGAATTCGGCGGTGAACAGGGTATTGGGGGTCTGGTACATGCTCTGCGGCGTGCCCTGCTGTTCGATGCGGCCATTGTTGAGCAGCAGGATGCGGTCGGAGATGGCCATGGCCTCGCCCTGGTCGTGGGTCACCATCAGCGCCGACAGGCCCAGGCGCACGATCAGTTCGCGCAGGAAGGCGCGTGCTTCCTCGCGCAGCTTGGCGTCGAGGTTGGAGAGCGGCTCGTCCAGCAGGATCACCTGCGGGTTGTAGACCAGCGCACGGGCGATGGCCACGCGCTGCTGCTGGCCGCCGGAGAGCTGGTGCGGATAGCGTTCGCCCAGGTGGCCCAGGCCCAGCTGCGACAGCACTTCCTTGACGCGCTTGGCGATCTCGGCCGAGGGCGTCTTGCGCAGCTTGAGGCCATAGGCGACGTTGTCGGCCACGGTCTTGTGCGGCCACAGCGCATAGGACTGGAACACCAGGCCCAGATTGCGTTCTTCGGCCGGCATCTCGAAGTTGCGTGCGCCATCAAAAACGCGGCGGGTGCCGATGTCGATGGTGCCGGCCTTGGGCGATTCCAGCCCGGCCACGGCGCGCAGCAGCGTGGTCTTGCCGCTGCCGGAGGGACCCAGCAGCGCCACCACTTCGCCGCGCTGCAGTTGCATGGAGACGCCCTTCAGGATGGGGTTGGCGGAGGCGCCGGTGCCATAGTCCAGGTGCAGGTCGTTGACGGAAAGTTCGGTCATGATGATTCCTCAGAATGCTCTTGCTGTATCGGGAGGCCGGCACCCCGGGTACCGGCCGTGCTTTCGGTGCAGGTCAGTCGTGCAGCTTGACGCCGAAGCGCAGCGCAATGCCCAGGCCCACGGCCACCAGCGTGATGTTGATGAAGGACAGCGCTGCCACCAGTTCCACCGCACCCGCGGCCCACATGGAGACGATCATCGAGCCGATCACCTCGGTACCGGGCGAGAGCAGGTAGACACCGGTGGAGTACTCGCGCTCGAAGATCAGGAACACCATCAGCCAGGCGCCCACCAGGCCGTAGCGCACCAGCGGAATGGTGACGTCACGCGTGACGCGGGAGCGCGAGGCACCGACCGCGCGGGCGGCTTCTTCCAGTTCCGGGCCGACCTGCAGCAGGGCGGTGTTGATCAGGCGCAGGCCGTAGGCCATCCACACCACCGAGTAAGCCAGCCAGACCGAGAAGATGGTCGAACGCAGGCCGCGCAGGGCGGGAATGAAGCTGTCCACCAGCCACAGGGCGATGGGGTTGTCGATGCCCTTGAGGGCCGAGTCCAGCAGCGAGGGCACGAACAGGAACACCCACAGGAAGGACAGGCCGGCCAGCAGGCCCGGCACCGCACGCGGCACCAGCACGCTGTAGTCGAGGAAGCGGGTCACGCCATCCTGCTTGCGGTGCATGGCCAGGGCGATGGCGGTATAGCAGGCCACGGCCAGGGCGCCGCCGATCACGCCGATCAGCACCGTGTTGATGATGCCGCGCACCAGCGAGGGTTGATCCCACACGTTGAGCAGGTTCTCGAAGGTCAGCACGTCCAGCAGGTTGACGCCATCGCCCCAGTGCGAAACGAAGGTACGCAGGCCGATGCCCGAGAGCGGGATGATGACCGTGAACAGCAGCCAGCCGGCGATCAGAGTGAACGCCACCCAGCGCCACTTGCCCAGCGGCAGCGCCTTCTGGCGCGCGCCCTTGCCCTTGATGGCAACGAACTTGTTGGCCGAGCGCAGCAGCCAGCGCTGCAGCATCACCAGCGGCATGGTCACCGCCACCAGGCACACGGCCACCGCTGCCATCAGGTGATACGACGGCGTGCCCAGCTTGTTGGTGAGCTTGTAGAGATAGGTCGGCAGCACCAGGTGGCCTTCCGGATCGCCCAGCACCAGCACCAGGCCGAACACTTCAAAGCCGAGGAAGAACACCAGCACGCCGGAGTAGGCCAGTGCCGGGGTAATCATCGGCAGCGAGACGTTGAGCGCGACCTGCAGCGGCGAGGCACCGGCCACGCGGGCTGCTTCTTCCACATCCGAACCCAGGCTGCGCAGGGCGGCCGAGGCATACAGGTAGACGTGCGGCACGTGGGTCAGGCCGGCGATGATGACGATGCTGGTGAAGGAATAGATGTTCCACGGATCACCCTCGAAACCGAACACCGACAGCAGGTTCTTGACCCATACCGTGTAGAAGCCGACCGGCCCCATCGAGACCACGTAGCCGAAGCCGATCACCATGGGCGAGACGAAGATCGGCACCATCAGCGCGGGAGCGATGAAGCTGCGGCCCGGCAGGTCGGTACGCACCATCAGGAAGGCCAGCATGCCGCCCAGCGGCACGGCGATCAGGGCCAGGCCGGTGGCCAGCGTGAGGCCATTGACGAAGGCCTGGCGGAAGTCCGGGTCATCGAAGATGAAGCGGTAGGAATCGAAGGTCAGCGTCTTGACCGGCGCGAAGAACGGGGCCGACAGGAAGCTTTGATAGAAGATCAGCAGCAGCGGCACGAAGATGGCCAGGGCTGCCAGCAGCACGACCAGGCCGCGCGGCCAGTTCAGCCGGAAACGGCGGGTCGGCAGGGCTGGCTCGCTGCGCGGTAGCGTTGTGGTGGTTTGCATGGTGCGCCTCATGAGTGGGCAGATGGATCAGGACAGGCAGGGAAGCGGCCAGAGCCGCGCTCCGGAACAACGATGTTGCAAGGTGCTGACTTGCACCCCGTTCGGACTGGGCAGACCCGCAGGGAAAAATCGAAGGCGTGACGCCCTTGGCACTGCGGACTCCCCGGCCCGTAACAGGATTGATTTAAAAAATTTACTTCTTGGTGGCTTCCTTCCACTGCTTCAGGAAGTCCAGGCGCTTCTTCTGATCCAGGTATTCCAGCAGTTCGGTGGAGACCGGCATGGGCTTGAGCGACGCACCCAGCTGCTTAGTCAGTTCGGCCGAGGTGGTGGCACCGGTCACATCGCCACGGATGGCGAACAGCTGCGCATCATTGGCGATGATGGTCTGGCCGCGCTTGGAGAGGATGTAGTCCACCCACAGCTTGGCGGCATTGAGGTTCTTGCCGGCCTTGTTGATGAAGATCACGCGCGAGAGCACCAGGTTGTAATCCTTGGTGAAGGCCACGCCGATGGACGGGTCCTTCTTGGCGCGCACCAGGGCGTAGGGGCCGAGGATGTTGTAGCCGATCAGGTTTTCACCCGAGGAGATGCGCTCGAGCATGGTGCCGGTCGAGGATTGCACGCGCGCAGCCACGCCGCCCATGGCCTTGGCGAAGTCCCAGAAATGCGGGTTGTGCTTCAGGTCATAGGTCATCAGGCTGAAACCGACGCCGGACTTCTCGATGTCGTAGGTGGTGACCTTGTTCTTGAATTTTTCCTGCTTGCTGACCAGCAGCTTGGTGAACTCGTCGTGGGTGGCCGGCACTTCGGCTTCGGTCACCAGGCGCTTGTTGTAGACGATGGCAGCGGGCTCGAAGGTGGTGCCGTAGGCAGTGTCCTTCCAGTTGGCCCAGGCCGGCACGGCGGCGGCTTCCGGTGACTTGTAGGCCACGGCATAGCCTTCGGAGGCCAGCTTGACCTGCAGGTCCATGGAAGAGGACCACATCACGTCAGCCGTGGCGCCACCGGCGGCCGCTTCGGAGATGAAGCGGTTGTAGGCTTCGGTGGAGTTCATGTCGTTGTACTCGACCTTCACGCCCGGATAGAGCGCACCGAAATCCTTGATCAGCGCTTCGGCCGCCTTGGAATCGGTGGTGCTGTAGATCACGACCTTGCCTTCCTTCTTGGCGCCGTCGATGACCTTGGCGTAATCGGCGGGATAGCCGGCGGGGGTGTCGGCATGGGCCACACCGCTGAAAGTGACGGGCAAAGCGAGGGCCAGGCCGAGCGCAATGCTCAGGCGACGTTTGTGCAACATGGATTCTCCTTGATGATGAAACGGACCTTGCGCCGGCCCGGCTGCAGAGCACGCCTGACGGCGTGTGCAACCTGGCTGATCAGCGCACCAGGCCCAACTCCTGGGACTGCCTGCGATAACGCGCAACGGTCTGCGCGATGTAATCCGAGAGCGGCTTGCCGGTCATGGCAAAGGGTTGCAAGCCACCGATACTGCGCTGGCGATCGAATTCGGGATCGGCCAGTACCCGGTCGAAATACCGGACCCAGCGCCGGTAGTCCGCCTCCGGCGCATGCGGGCTCATGTAGAAGCCGCGAATGATCGGCCACACCACCTCGTAACCCTGTTCGCGTGCGGTCGGTATTGCCTGCAGCGGGCCCGGCAGCCGTTGCTCGGACAGCACCGCCAGGATGCGCACCTTGCCGTCGGCCATGAAGTAGGCGGCTTCCGAGGTGTCGCCCGAAATCACCTGCACGTGTCCGGCCTGCAAGGCGGCAAACGAATCACCGCCGCCTTCCAGCGCCACGAAGCGGAACTGCCTCGGCGTAAAACCGGCTTGCTGTGCCAGCAGCGCCATCTTCAGCCAGTCCTGGCTGCCCACGGTCCCGGACAAACCCACGGTGACCGCCGACGGATCCTTGCGGATCGCTTCCAGCAACTGCTTCAGGTTGCGCCACGGCGCATCGCCGCGCACCGCGATCATGCCGTGATCGATGCCGATCCCGGCCACCCAGCGCACGTCGCCCACATCGGCGGGGCCATACTTGCCTTGCGCCAGGCTCAGCAGCGAGCCGCCCGAAAACGCCACCAGCGTCTCCGGCCCACCGCGCCGCTGCGAGACCACCGAACTCCAGGCCACCGCCCCGATGCCGCCGGGCAAATACGCCACCTTGAAGTCCTGCTTGCCGCCCTCTTCCTGCATGGCCCGGCGCAACAGCTTGCACGAGGCGTCCATGCCGCCGCCCGGCTTGGCCGGGACGATGCACTCGGCCGCCAGCGCGCACGGCATCGCACAGGCCAGCAGACAGGCGGCCAGCAAGCGAACACAGTGGTGCCAACGATGCGAGCGGTCCGCCTTCATGGCGGTCAGCAGCAGAAACGGGAGGCGGGAAGAACGGTACGGACGGGTCCGGACCCAAGGGTGGTCATGATGTGTCTCCGGCTTGGATTTTTTGATATGGGCGCATCGTACAAGAAAAGCCTTTCAGCCGGCTTTCAGCGAAGCTGTCAGTGTGGGATCGATGCTACGCAGTTTCCACAATGGCCGGATGAGGACGTTTCAAAGGCGGCGGCCCATCTGTTAGCATCCGCGCTGGAGACAAGCCGTACCGCAACGTACAAGTAAAAGTAAAAGGGCCGCCGCATGCGCATCCTGCTGGTCGAAGACCATATCGAACTTTCCCGCTGGCTGTCCAAGGCCCTGCGCGACGCCCACCTGACGGTGGAGTGCGCGCACAACGGTGCCGACGCCGACAGCCTGCTGCTCACGCAAGACTATGCGCTGGTGATCCTCGACCTGACCCTGCCGCGCATGGATGGACTGGAAGTCCTCAAACGCATGCGTGCGCGCGGCAGCCGCACGCCGGTGCTGATCCTGACCGCACGCGGCGGCCTGGCTGACCGCGTCAGCGGCCTCAACCTGGGGGCCGATGACTATCTGGCCAAACCCTTCGAACTGGAAGAACTGGAAGCGCGCGTGAAGGCCCTGCTGCGCCGCTCGCAGAGCCAGGAAGCGGTGACCGTGGCCTGCGGTGCGCTGTGCTTCGATACGGTATCGCGCACCTTCACCTATCACGGCGAACTGCTGGCGCTGACCCCGCGCGAACACGCGGTGCTGGAAGTGCTGATCATGCGCCAGGGCCATACGGTCCCAAAGGACAAATTGTTCCAGCAGGTCTTTTCGCTGGATGACAATGCCAGCGTGGACGCCATCGAGATCTACATCCACCGCCTGCGCAAGAAGCTGGAACACGAGGGTGCCGGCCGCGTCGGCATCACCACCCTGCGCGGCCTGGGCTACCTGCTGCAGGCCGCGTAATGGCGCAGACCACCCGCCGACTGGGCAACCTGCGCAGCCAGCTGGTGCGCTGGCTGCTGATTCCGCTGACGCTGCTGGTGGCGCTGGACGCGGTCTCGGTCTACTACAACGCGCTCGAAGTGGCCGACCTGGCCTATGACCGTTCGCTGCTGGCCTCCACCCGTGCGCTGGCCGAACGGGTCTCCATCGTCAATGGCCATGTCACGGCCGACGTGCCCTACGTGGCGCTGGACAGCTTCGAGACCGATACCCTGGGCCGCATCTACTACAAGGTCACGGGCCTGAAAGGGGAACTGGTGTCCGGCTACGAAGACTTGCCGCCGGTCCCTGCCAACGTCAAGCGCTCGGAAGTCTATCCGGCCTTGGTGCGCTTCTATCAGGCCGACTATCACAACCAGCCCATCCGCATCGCCGCGCTGCTGCAGCCGGTGTATGACGACAGCATGCGCGGCATCGCCCTGATCCAGGTCGGCGAAACCATGGAGGGCCGCAACGGCATGACGCGCAAGATCCTGTTCGACACGCTGTGGCGCCAGGGCACGCTGGTGACCGTGGCGGCGCTGCTGGTGTGGTTTGCGGTGCGCTTCGTGCTGCGCCCGGTGATGCAGCTCAAGGGCGAGGTGGAGTCGCGTGCGCCGACCGACCTGTCCGGTTTTGATCCGGCACTGGTGCACAAGGAAATGCGCCCGCTGGTGCAGGCCATGAATGGCTACATGGGCCGGTTGCAGGCCCTCATCAGTGCGCAGCGGCGCTTCATCGCCGATGCCTCGCACCAGTTGCGTACGCCGCTGACGGTATTGAAGACCCAATCCGAACTGACCCTGCGCGAACTGCGCCGCACGCGGCTCGACCCGGCCGAGCTGCGCGAGCTGGTGGAGGGCATGGCCCGCACCACCGATTCCGCCGTACATCTGGCCAATCGCCTGCTGACCCTGGCGCGCGCCGAACATGGCGCGGCCGAGGGCGGCACCATGCGCGTCTCGCTCACCGATGCCGCACGGCAGGTCGCGCTGGAGTTGTCGCAGCAGGCGGTGGCGCGGCGCATCGGGCTGGCCTTCGAGGAAGAGGGCGACGTCGGCATCGAAGCCAATGCCCTGCTGCTGCATGAACTGATGGTGAACCTGCTGGACAATGCGATCCGCTATACGCCCGTCGGCGGCCAGGTCACCTTGCGCGTGCGCGCCATGCGCCGTCCGGGGCAGCCGACTGCGGCCCTGCTGGAGGTGGAAGACAACGGCCCCGGCATCGCCGAGGCCGAGCGCGCAAAAGTGTTCGAACCCTTCTATCGCGCCGGGGCCACCCAGCACGTCAACCCGGGGGGGACCGGGCTGGGGCTGGCCATCGTGCGCGAGATCGCCGCCATGCACAGGGCCAGCGTCACGCTGGATGCCCCGGCGCAAGGCAGCGGGCTGGTGGTGCGCATCGCCTTTCCGGGCGTGGTCGAGCTGCGCGCCTGATCACCAGAGTTAGTTCAGAATTGTTCCCAATCTCCGTCACCGGCCGGCGGCGCCTTGCTGCTGGCCTTGGCAATGGCGGCGTTGGCGGCCGTCTTGGCCGGCAGGGCGGGGACCACGACGGCTGGCGCGGGCGGTGCGGCGGCGGGCTTCTGTGCCGCTGGCTTGGGAGCAGCTGGCTTGCTGGTCACCGGCTTGGCGTAGGCGGTCGCAGCCCCGATCGCCGCATGCTGGCTATCCAGCCGGAAGATGCTGACCGTCTCTGACAGGCGGTGCGATTGCTCCTGCAGGGATTGCGCAGCGGCCGCCGCTTCCTCGACCAGCGCGGCATTCTGCTGCGTGACTTCATCCATCTGCGCGATGGCGCGGTTGATCTGCTCGATGCCGGCGCTCTGCTCGTTGCTGGCGGCCGAGATCTCGCCGACCACGTCGGTGACGCGCCTGACGCTGGCCACCACTTCGCTCATGGTGCTGCCGGCCTGCTCCACCAGGCGGCTGCCGTTGTCCACCCGCGTCACCGAATCATCGATGAGCGCCTTGATCTCCTTGGCCGCCGATGCGCTGCGCTGGGCCAGGGTGCGCACTTCGGAAGCCACCACCGCGAAGCCGCGTCCCTGCTCGCCGGCACGGGCGGCTTCCACCGCCGCGTTCAGGGCCAGGATGTTGGTCTGGAAGGCGATGCCGTCAATGACGCTGATGATGTCGACGATCTTGCGGGAGGCATCATTGATCTCCCCCATGGTCTGCACCACCTGCCCCACCACGCTGCCGCCCTGCACCGCCACTTCGGAGGCGGTGGCGGCCAGGGTGTTGGCCTGGCGGGCGTTGTCGGCATTCTGCTTGACGGTGGAAGTCAGCTCTTCCATGGCCGAGGCGGTCTCTTCCAGCGAGCCGGCCTGCTCTTCGGTGCGCGAGGACAGGTCCAGGTTGCCGCTGGCGATTTCCTTCGACGCGGTGGTGATGGCATCGGTCCCCTGGCGGACCTGGGTGACGATGCGGTGCAGGTTCTCGTTCATGGCCTTCAGTGAGGCCAGCAGGGTGCCGGTCTCATCCTTGGTGGTGGCCTCGATGCGCACCGTCAGGTCGCCCTGCGCCACCGCACCGGCGATGCTGACGGCCTGGTTGAGCGGACCCGTGATGGAGCGCGTGACCAGCCAGGCGGCAGCGACGCAGATCAGGATGGCCGAGCCCGAGAGCAGCAGCATCAGGCTGGTGGCGGAACTGGCGGTCTGTTTGCCCTGGACCACGCTCTCGTCCATCATGGTCTTCTGGTAGGCCACGAAGTCATCGAGCGCCTTGAGGTACTTGTCCTGAACGGGCACGACTTCCTTGAAGAGCAATTCGGTGCCCTCTTCCTTCTTGTTCTGCTTGATCAGTTCGCGCAGCTTGTCACGCGAGGGCGTGTAGGCATTGCGGGCATCCATGACCATCTTGAGCATGTCCTTGTCGCGCGGGCTGGTAAGCAGTTTCTCGATCTGCGCCAGCGCCTTGCCGGTCTTGGCGCTGAAGGACTGCCCTTGTTCCGTGTACTTCGCCGATTCCTCGGGCGTGCGGCCGAGCAAGGCATCGCGCAGACTGCGCACGGCGCCATTGACGTTGTCACTGATGTCACTGGCCAGTGCGATCTTCTGGTAACGGTCCTCGACGATCTCGGCGGTGGACTTCTCGACCCGGTCCAGGCTCTTGAGCGCGATCCCCGTGATCACGCACATCACCCCGATGAGCACGGCGAAGCAGACGGCCAGCCGGACGCTGATCCTGATATCTTTGATGTTCATACTTACCCCCTTGTTGGCTGTGAAGACATGCATGTCTTTCTGTCAGCAAATTGTTTACGGAATGCAACGCCGCACTGGATCGCCTGACGCATGAAAAAAGCGCCGGTCAGCAGATGCTGAACGGCGCTTTTGGCCAATACTTGAGAAAACAGGGTGAGGTCCGGAAGGCGGACCTGGCCCCTGAGCCTGCGATAGTTAGTTCAGAATTGTTCCCAATCCCCGTCATCGGCCGCCATGGCCTTGCCGCCGGCCTTGGCGCTGGCTGGCGCGGCCGGTTTCGCCGGCAGCGCCTTGGGTGCCGGCACGGGTGCTGCCACAGCGGCTTTGGCGGGTGCGGCGGCCACCGGCTTGCTGCTGGCCTTGGGCGGCACCGGCTTGCGCGCGGGCTGCGCACGCGGCGTCTCATGGCTGCTGAGCTTGAAGATGCTCACCGTTTCCACCAGGCGGCCCGACTGTTCCTGCAAGGACTGGGCGGCGGCGGCGGCCTGTTCCACCAGGGCGGCATTTTGCTGGGTCACTTCGTCCATCTGCACGATGGCGTGATTGATCTGCTCGATGCCGTCGCTCTGTTCGTTGCTCGCCGCCGAGATCTCGGCCACCACGTCGGTAACGCGGCGCACGCTGGCCACCACTTCGCTCATGGTGGCACCAGCCTGTTCCACCAGACGGCTGCCGTTATCCACGCGGCTGACCGAATCATCGATGAGGGCCTTGATCTCCTTGGCCGCGGACGCACTGCGCTGGGCCAGGGTACGAACTTCGGAAGCCACCACCGCAAAGCCGCGTCCCTGCTCACCGGCACGGGCCGCTTCCACGGCGGCGTTCAGGGCCAGGATGTTGGTCTGGAAGGCGATGCCATCAATGACGCTGATGATGTCGACAATCTTGCGCGAGGCTTCGTTGATCTCGCCCATGGTCTGCACCACCTGGCCCACCACGCTGCCGCCCTGCACTGCCACTTCGGAGGCGGTGGCGGCCAGGCTGTTGGCCTGGCGGGCGTTGTCGGCATTTTGCTTGACGGTGGAGGTCAGTTCTTCCATCGCCGAGGCGGTCTCTTCCAGCGCGCCGGCTTGTTCTTCGGTGCGGGAAGACAGGTCCAGGTTGCCGCTGGCGATTTCGGAGGAGGCAGTATTGATGGTGTCGCTGCCGGTCCGCACCTCGCTGACGATGCGGTGCAGGTTCTGGTTCATGGTCTTGAGCGAAGCCAGCAGCTTGCCGGTTTCGTCCCGGGTGGTCTCGCCGATCTGTATCGTCAGGTCGCCTTGCGCCACGGCGCTGGCCACGTCCACCGCTTCATTGAGCGGCCGCGTGATGGAGCGCGTGACCCACCAGGCTGCCAGCACGCACAGCAGAATGGCCACGGCCGACAGTTCCAGCATCAGGGCGATGGCCGAATCGCTGGTCTGCTGGCCTTCGGCCACGCTTTCATCCATCAGCGTTCTCTGGAAGGCGACGAAGTCGTTGAGGACGTCGAAGTAGCGGTCCTGCTTGGGAATGACTTCATTGAAGAGCACTTCGGTGGCCTCTTCCTTCTTCTGCTGAAGGATCAGCTCACGCAGTTTGTCGCGCGACGTGCTGTAGGCGGCACGCGCGTCCTGGATGGCCTTGAACAATTCCTTGCCGCGCGGCGTGCTGATCAGTTTTTCGATCTGGTTCATGGACTCGGTGGTCTTGGCGCTGTTGGCCGCACCGCGGTCGAGATAGCGCTTGGCCTCCTCGGGGTTGCGTCCCAGCATGGCATTGCGCAGGTTGCGCGCGGCCGAATTGACGTTCTCGCGGATCTCCATCACCAACGCGATCTTCACGTAGCGGTCCTCGACGACAATGCGCGAAGCCTTGCTGATGCTGTGCAGGCTCTGCATTCCTACGCCCGCGATCAGGCACATGACCGCGACCAGGATGCCGAAGCAGGCCGCCAGTCGTGCGCTGATCTTGATGTTCTTGATGTTCATTCGTGTTCCTCGATGGAGTGTGAGAGTGCTGGTGAGCGCAGTCTGGCTGCGCGCGCGTCATCCAGCCATCAGGGATATCCTGATGCGCGCAGACAACACGCAACATGCGATTGCCGCAAGGCAATCCCACTGGCGCTGCCCCAAAATGAAAAAAGCTGCCGTTCAATCTTCTTGAACGTCAGCTTTTTGTCAGACTTGAGCCTGCGGGGTCAAATTCTCATGGCTCGGCTCGCATTTCCGTCACACGAACGTCCCGATGGCCGCGATCACCGCCTCCCGCACCGACCCGCTGACCACGAAGCCATGCGCGGCCTGCACGTCGTCGTGGAACCAGCGATCGCCCTCCAGGCAAGCCGGAATCTGGCGGCGGATCTCGTCATAGGCTACCTGCGTACCCTGCCCCAGCTTGAAGTCCTTGAGCAAGTCCTCGGTCATCGTCAGCGCCTGCGCCGCCAGCAACATTTCCACGCCGACGATGTATTGCGTGTTCTGCACCACCGTCATCGCCTTGCGGGCGCACCAGGTCGAGTTGGAGATGTGATCCTCGCTGTTGCCCTTGGAAGGGATGCTGTCGACGCTGCCGGGCATGCACAGGGTGCGGTTTTCCATCACCAGCGAACTCATGGAACACTGCACCACCGGATAGCCCGTGTTGACCCCGCGCACGCCGCTCATCAGGTTGCGCGGCAATCCCCACGACAGGGTCGGATCGATCAGGCGCGCGATGCGGCGTTCGCAGATGCTGCCCAAGTCGGTGATGGCCATGGCCAGCAAGTCCATCGCCTGCGCCAGATACTGGCCGTGGAAGTTGCCGCCGGAAATGATTTCGAAACCTTCGCCGTCTTCCTTGTTGAAGATCAGCGGATTGTCGGTAGCGGAGTTGGTCTCTTTCTCGATGATGGTATCGATGTAGTCGAGTGCATCGAATACCGGACCATACACTTGCGGTGCGCAACGCAGCGAGTACACATCCTGGATGCGCGCGGTGTAGGGGATATCGGTGCGGCGCAATTCATCGGGCAATTGCACGGCGCGCGCTTCATGCGTGGTACGGGTGGAGCCCTTGAGCAGCGTGCGGATGACTTCTGCCGTCTTGATCTGGCCCGCATGCGGACGCGCCTGCTGGATACGCGGATCGAAGGCCGACATCTCGGCCCGCATCGCTTCCAGCGTCAGCCCGAGCGACAGGCAGGCATCGGTCAGCAGATGGCGCGCATCGTGCGCGGCGAGGATGGCGACGGCCAGCGAAGCGGTGCAGCCATTGATGAGGGCCGAGGCATCCTTGGCCTTAAGATCAAATTTGACCGAACCTATCCCGGCCTGCTCGATGGCCTGCGTAGCACGCATGCGCTGGCCCTGATACATCACTTCGGCTTCATCAAACCCGGCAATGGCCGCCGCCAGGTAAGCCAGCGGCGCCAGATCGCCGGAAGCGCCGACCGATCCCTTCTGCGGCATGATCGGATGGATACCGGCATTGATGAAGGCCAGCAGGCGATCCACCACTTCCACGCGCGGCGCGGAATAATTCGATGCAAACGCATTGGCTCGCAGCAGCATGGTGGCGCGGCTGACTTCTTCCGAGAACGGCTCGCCGATACCCGCGCTGTGCGCACGAATCAGCTGGGTCTGGAACAGCTCGATATGCTCGACCTTGATGCGGGTGTCCTTGAGCAAACCGACGCCGGTATTGAAGCTGTACATCATGGGCGCTTCATCGTGCATCCAGGTGCTTTCGATGTAGTCGCGGCTTTGCTTGAGGGCCGTTCGCGAAGACTCGGCGAGTGCGACTTTCAGGTGAGGGGCGCGGGCCACGCTGACGACTTGCGCAGCGGTGAGGTTGAATCCGTCGATGGTGATGGTGGACATGGAGACTCCGTAATCTTTCAGTAAAAAGCCTGAGCGCGCTCAGGGCTGGAATTGTTCGACCAGATGGCGGAAGACCTGCGCAGCGATGCAGGCGTCCTCGGTGCTCATGGTCTCGTCGGGGTGATGGCTGATGCCGCCGTTGCCACAGCGCACGAACAGCATGGCCACCTCGCACAGCGGTGCCATCGCCATGGCATCGTGCCCGGCCCCGGAAGGCAGGTGGCGCACCGGCCAGCCGGCCGTCTCGATGGCCTGTGCCAGCGCTGCCTGCAGGCGCGGCGCGCAGGGCACGCTGGCCGCCTCATGGGTCTGGCGCAAATCGATCCCGACCTGGCGCCGCGCGGCAATGCGCTCGATCTCGGCGCGCACGTCGGCCACCGCCGCCAGACGGTCTGCATCCTCCTCGGCCCGAATGTCGATGGAAAAACTGGCCAGCCCCGGCACCACATTGGCCGCGCCCTGCACCACTTCCAGGATGCCCATGGTGCCCACCAGCCCCGGCTTGATGCCGCAGCGCCGTTCGATGTAAAGCCCGATCTCGGCTGCTGCCATTGCCGCATCGCGGCGCAGGTGCATGGGCACCGTGCCGGCATGTCCGGCCAGGCCGCGCACCTCGGCCATGAAGCGGCTGGCCCCGGAAATCGCAGTGACCACGCCCACCGGCAAGCCCTCGTTGAGCAACAGCGGGCCCTGTTCGATGTGCACCTCGACAAACGCCGCCACGGAAGCGGGCGACCACGCATCCCCTGCAATCCCAGCCGGATCCAGTCCGGCAGCCTGGATCGCCTGGCGCATGCGGATGCCCTCGCCATCCACGTTTTCCAGCACGGCCTGGTCGAAGGTGCCGGCCACGGTGCGGCTGCCCAGCAGGGTGGCCTTGAAGCGCACGCCCTCTTCCTCGGCAAAGCCGATCACCTCGATGGGAAACGCAAAACGCTTGCCCGCACGATGCCATTGGGCAATGCAGGCCAGCGGCAGCACGATGCCCAGGTTGCCGTCGTACTTGCCGGCATTGCGCACGGTATCGAAGTGCGAACCGGTCACCAGCGCCGGACGATGCTCATGTCCTGGCGCGGCCTCGTAGCGGCCGATCACGTTGCCGGCGTTGTCGCGCCGCACGCGCAGGCCGGATTGCTCCATCCAGCGCGTCAATTCGGCGGCGGCAGCCTGGTGCGTGGGGGTGAGATAGGTCCGGGTCAGCATGCCGGGGGCTTCACTGTGCTGCGCCAGCAGCTCGGCCCACTGCATCGCTTGCTGGCCGGCCTGCTGGCTGGACAAGTCCATAGCGTTCATCGCGTCTCCTCTGCTCGACCGGCTCCGGGATGGAGCGAGACTCGAAAATTTTCGCGTTTTTTATTGTATTCAAAAATTGTATGCAATATAGTGATCTCGCGCCACCGCGACAAAAAAGATCACCTGCGTTGGCAACATTTCAATAAAACAAGTCAAGGAGACAACGGTGAGCAAAGTATTCAAGTCCCTGTTCGGGCAGGTGGTGCTGGCGCTGGTGGCCGGCATCGTCATCGGCCTGCTGTGGCCGGATTTTGGTCAAAGCCTCAAACCGCTGGGCGACGGCTTCATCAAGCTGATCAAGATGATCATTCCGGTCATCGTCTTCTGCGTGGTGGTGCAAGGCATCTGCGGTGCCAGCGACCTGAAGAAGGTCGGCAGCGTGGGCGTCAAGGCCATCATCTATTTCGAAGTCGTGACCACCATCGCCCTGCTGCTGGGCCTGGTGCTGGCGCTGCTGGTCCACCCCGGCGCGGGCATGAACATCGATCCCAGCAACCTGGATGCCAGCAGCCTGTCGGGCTACATGGCCAATGCCGGCAAGGTCAAGGAAACCGGCTTTGCCGACTTCATCATGAAGCTGATCCCGGCCACCGCCGTGAGCGCCTTCACCTCCGGCGATGTGCTGCAGGTGCTGCTGATCTCGGTGACCTTCGGCTGTGCGCTGCTGCTGATCGGTGACAAGGGCGCACCGGTGGTGGCGCTGGTGTCGTCGCTGTCGGATGCCTTCTTCAAGTGCATGTCCTTCTTCATCCGCCTGGCACCGCTGGGCGTGCTGGGGGCGATTGCCTTCACGGTCGGCAAGTACGGCATCGGCTCGCTCAAGCAGCTGGCACTGCTGGTGCTGCTGTTCTACGGCGCGGTGATCTTCTTCGTGCTGGTGGTGCTGGGCGGCATCCTGCGCGCCAGCGGGCTGTCCATCTTCAAGCTGATCCGCTACCTGCGCGAAGAGCTGGTGGTGGTGCTGGCCACCACCTCCTCGGACAGCGTGTTGCCGCAGATCATGAGGAAGCTGGAACACATGGGCATCAAGAAATCCACCGTCGGCCTGGTGATCCCGACCGGCTATTCCTTCAACCTGGATGCCTTCTCGATCTACCTGACCATGGCCGCGCTGTTCATCGCCCAGGCCACCAACACGCACCTGTCCTGGGGTGACCTGGCGGCGATCCTGGCCATTGCCCTGGTGACCTCCAAGGGCGCACATGGCGTGCCCGGCTCGGCCATCGTGATCCTGGCAGCCACGCTGACCACCATCCCGGCCATTCCGGTCGTGGGCCTGGTGCTGGTGCTGTCCATCGACTGGTTCATCGGCATCGCCCGTGCGCTGGGCAATCTGCTGGGCAATTGCGTGGCCACCGTGGTCATCGCCAGCTGGGAAAAGGATATCGACAAGCAACGCGCCCGCGCCGTACTCAATGGCGAACACGTGACGCCGCTGGCCGAGGAACTGCCCGTCATCGACCTGCCGGGCGTGGCCGGCAACCCGGCCCGGGCCTGAGCCCGCCGATGGACGCAGGGGAAGCGGAATTGGCTGGCCATCGTTGCACTGGTTACAATGGAGCGCCGCCGCCTGGCGGCCCTCACAGCCACCCGTCCACGCCAGCCATGACCGCTTCCGCCCCTGCCCCCGCGCCCGACAGTTCCGACGCCATCGCCAGCGACATCGCCGCCAATATCGCCGCGCAGCGCCTGCCGCCCGGTGCCAAGCTGCCCGAGGAAGCGCTGGCGCGGGTGTACCAGGTCAGCCGCACCAAGATCCGCGCGGCGCTGGTGATGCTGGCCAAGGACAAGCTGGTGGACCTGATCCCCGACAAGGGGGCCTTCGTCAGCAAACCCACGGTGGAGGAGACGCGCAACCTGTTCTTCGTGCGCCGGGCGCTGGAAGCGGCCATGGTGCGCCAGTTCGTGGCCTGCGCCACCGAAGCGGATTACGCCCGGCTGGAAGCGCACCTGGAACAGGAACGCCAGGCCGTCAAGGATGACAACATGCAGGTGCGCTCTTCCCTGCTGAGCGACTTCCACATCCTGCTGGCGCGCATCGTCGGCAACGACGTGCTGACCGACATCCTGGAAAAGCTGGCTGGCCGCAGCGCCCTCATCACCATGCTCTACCAGTCCACGCGCGATGCCGCCTGCTCCAGCGAGGAACATGGCGCCTTCATCGCGGCGGCGCGGGCGGGCGATGTCGAGAAGGCCGTCGAACTGATGGAACACCACCTGCTGCATGTGGAACAGGCACTGGCCTTTGAACCCAAGTCCGGCCCGCGCAAGGATCTGCTGCGCGAACTGTTGTCATGAATTCGTCAGCAAGCGCTGAGCGCAGTTGAAAAACTTAGTAAATATTCATTTCCATTCATATCAGTCCGCCTGCTGCAAGGGATAGCGGGCGGTCTTACCGTACTCCGACTAAGTTTTCTTCACATCGGCCCGGAACCGCCCAAGTCTCGGGCAAGCCCGCATCAGACGGTGAAATCCAGCTGTATTCCACGGTTACCGCCACGGCAGCGGGGTCCAAACTCATGCACCGGTCCGGATGCCGTCCGTCAAGATTGAACAGGGCCTGGTTCACCAAACAATAATGATTTCAGGGATTCCACATGCTCAACTCCATCAAAGCCCGCATCCTGTTCTATACGATTGCCCTGCTGGTCGCCAGCCTGGCGGTGGTCGGGACGGTGTCCTTCTTCATCATCCAGACGGATAACGAACGCGCCATCGAGCGCAACGCCCAGGCCGTGGCCACCGGTTTCGGTTCCACCATCAATGAATGGGTGGCGGCCCGCACCGCCATGACGGTAGCCGCCGCCGAAGGCGTGCAGGGGGCCGATCCGGTGTTCGTCATCAAGCTGCTGCAGAAGAGCGGCGGCTTCTACGTCACCACCCTCGGCCGCGAAGACAAGACCGCCTTCACCTCGGCTGCCGAAGGCCTGCCGGCCGGCTATGATCCGACCGCCCGCCCCTGGTACAAGCAGGCGGTGGCCGCCGGCAAGCCGGTGCTGACCAAGCCCTACACCGATGTCGCCACCAAGAAGCCGATGGTCTCCTTCACCGCACCGGTGATGCAGAACGGCCAGCGCGTGGGCGTGGTGGCGGCCGCCATGTTCCTCGATGGCGTCTCCGAAGTGGTGCGCGCCATCCACCCGACCCCGGCCAGCTACGCCTTCCTGGTGGACCGTGACGGCCTGATGCTGGCGCACCCGGATGGCCAGTGGGTCAACAAGCCGGCCAAGGAGTGGAATGCCGAGCTGACCCCGGAACGCCTGCAGAGCCTGGCGGCCGATGACAAGGTCAGCGCGCTGCCACTGGATGGCGCGGCCAAGCTCATCAAGGGCATCCCCATCAAAGGCACCGAATGGACCCTGATGCTGGCCATGGACAAGGCCGACGTCACCGCCGGCATGCGCAATGCCACGCGCTCGGCGCTGATCGCGCTGGTGCTGGTGGCACTGGCGGCAGCGGGCATCATGAGCGTGATCACCACGGCGGTGTTCCAGCGCCTCTCGCGCGTGCGCCGGGCCATGGACAGCCTGTCTTCCGGCAACGGCGACCTGACCCTGCGCCTGGCCGAAGACGGCAAGGATGAAGTGACGCAGATCTCGCGCTCCTTCAACCAGTTCGTCAACCAGATCACCGGCATCCTGCAGGACGTGCGCCGCAGCAGCGATACCGTCAAGATTTCTTCCACCGAGATCGCCAGCGGCAATCAGGACCTGTCGGCCCGTACCGAGCAGCAGGCCGGTGCGCTGGAAGAAACCGCCTCGGCCATGGAACAGCTGACCTCGACCGTGCAGCAGAACTCGGAAAGCGCGCGCCGCGCCAACGAACTGGCCGGCAATGCTTCCCGCATCGCGGCTCAGGGCGGTGAAGTGGTCGGCAACGTGGTCTCGACCATGGAAGCCATCAATGCCTCCTCGCGCCAGATCGCCGACATCATCACGGTGATCGACGGCATCGCCTTCCAGACCAACATCCTGGCCCTGAACGCCGCCGTCGAAGCGGCCCGCGCCGGTGAGCAGGGACGCGGCTTCGCGGTGGTGGCTTCCGAAGTGCGTTCGCTGGCCCAGCGCAGCGCCCAGGCCGCCAAGGAGATCAAGCAGCTCATCGACAACTCGGTCTCCAAGGTGGCCGACGGCGGCGTGCTGGTGGCCCAGGCCGGGCAGACCATGGAACAGATCGTGGCCAGCATCCGCGACGTCAGCGTGATCGTCAGCGAAATCGCCCATGCCAGCAGCGAACAGAATGGCGGCATCCAGGAAGTGAACCTTGCCATCACGCATATCGACGAAGGCACGCAACAGAATGCAGCGCTGGTCGAACAGGCGGCAGCCGCCGCCAAGTCCTTGCAGGATGAGGCGCACCGGCTGTCGGTGCTGGTCGGCGGCTTCAAGATGTAGCGCCACCTTCGTCATTCTGACGTGCCCGTCTCGTCAGAATGACGAAAGCGCTGACACACCCCATGGCCGGCCCCGCGCGCAAGCGGGTCCAGCCGTTTGCGTTAAAATGGCCGACGCAGTCAGCCTCTTCCGTCCTCCCGCAGGCCGGGTCTGCCAGCCGCGCCGCCCCAGGGCCATCGACATGCAACATGATGAGCCCGCCGGATCTCCCGGGCGGCAACATGATGACCCGTCCCGACCATGATGAATCCTCTCTCTACCGCTCCCGCCCTGCTCTCGGCCCGTCTCAAGAATGAAACGGCCACGCTGCACGAGCAGATGCATGCCCTGATGGAACAGGCGCAACCCTTCGCCAGCCGCGCGCAGTACGTGCGCTTCGTGGCGGCGCAGTATCACTTCCAGCGCGATGTCGAACATCTCTTCGACGATCCGGCCATCCAGGCCGCCGTGCCTGACCTGCAGGTGCGCGGCCGCGAAGCCGCTGCGCTGGCCGACCTGGCCGACCTGGAGGCCGCGCCCGGTGAGGCCGTCATCGCCACCGGCAACGTGGCCATGCCTGAAGCGCTGGGCTGGCTCTACGTCTCCGAAGGCTCGACGCTGGGCGCGGCCTTCCTGCTCAAGGAGGTCAAGGACAAGCTGGGCCTGAGCGAAAGCTTTGGCGCGCGCAACCTGGCGGCCTACCCGGAAGGACGGGCGGTGGTCTGGCGCCGCTTCGTCAGCTTCCTCGATGCGCCCGGCCTCTCGGCGCAGGAACAGGATGCGGTGGTGGCCGGTGCCGCTGCGGCCTTCGAACGTTTTGGCGTGCTGTTGAAACGGCACTTCGCGCTGGACTGAGGCCATGGCGGACAGTCCGTCCCAACCGCCCCTGCCGCTGCCGTCCAGCCAGCTGGCCCCGCGCCGCACGCGCTGGCTGTGGCTGCTGCTGGCCTATGCCAGCCTCGGTATCGGCATCGTGGCCATCTTCATACCCGGCATTCCCACCACCGAATTCGTGCTGCTCTCCGCCTGGGCCGCCGGCAAGGGTTCACCGCGCCTGCAGCGCTGGCTGGAACAGCATCGCCTGTTCGGCCCGATGATCCACAACTGGCGCCACGGCCGCGTGGTGGCGCGGCGCGCCAAGATCAGCGCTTCCCTCATGATGAGCCTGTGCCTGGTCATCATGCTCTTCACCGTCAAGCGTCATTGGGTAATCGTGCTGGCCACGCTGGGCATGGCCCTGGGTGCGGCCTGGATGTGGTCGCGCCCGGAACGCGCGGAAGACGCCGAGCCCGGCGAGCGCTCATAAAAAAGCCTGTCCCGCGCAAACGGGACAGGCTCTTCGTTGATGCACGTGCCAATCGGCGTCAGGTGATCGACGACGACACCTTCCACAGATCCACATCGCCATCGGTGGCGTGCTTGTCGATGCTGGCCAGTTCCTCCTGCGTGAAGTCCAGCTTCTTGACCGCATCCAGCGAATCGTCGAGCTGCTCGACGGTGCGCGCACCGATCAGTGCAGACGTGACGCGCGCATCGCGCAGCACCCAGGCGATGGCCATCTGCGCCAGGGTCTGGCCGCGCTTGGCGGCGATGTCGTTCAGGGCACGGATGCGCGCCAGGTTGTCCTCCGACAGCATGCGCTGCGGCAGCGACGGCGCACGCGTCACGCGGGCGCCTTCCGGCACGCCACCCAGGTACTTGCTGGTCAGCAGGCCTTGCGCCAGCGGCGAGAAGCCGATGCAGCCCACGCCCAGTTCTTCCAGCGCCGGCAGCAGGCCGCTTTCAATCGTGCGGTTGAGCATGGAATAGTTGGGCTGGTGGATCAGCAGCGGCACGCCTTCGCTCTTGAGGATGGCCGCTGCCTTGCGGGTCAGCTCGGGCGAATAGGACGAGATGCCCACGTAGAGCGCCTTGCCCTGGCGATGCAGCTGGGCCAGCGCGCCCATGGTCTCTTCCAGCGGCGTGTCGGCATCGACGCGGTGCGAATAGAAGATGTCGACGTAGTCCAGGCCCATGCGCTTCAGGCTCTGTTCGCAGCTGGCGATGAGGTGCTTGCGCGCACCGCTGGGACCGCCGTAAGGACCGGGCCACATCTGCCAGCCGGCCTTGCTGGAGATGACCAGCTCATCACGGTAGGGCAGGAAATCCTTGGCCATCCAGCGGCCGAAGTTTTCCTCGGCGGAACCGGCCGGGGGACCGTAGTTGTTGGCCAGGTCGAAGTGGGTGACGCCACGGTCGAAGGCGCGGCGCAACACGGCGCGGCCGGTTTCGAAGTTGTCGACGCCACCGAAGTTCTGCCACAGGCCCAGCGACACGGCAGGCAGCAGCAGGCCGCTGCGGCCGGTGCGGCGGTAGGGCATGCGGCCATCGTAGCGGGAGGATTCGGCGATATAGCTCATGGGTCTCCTTGGAGAAATGTTCTGCGGGAAGAATCGAGGGGGAACTGCCTGAACTGCCACTTCCTGGGTGGTGTGCTGAAGTCTACGCTTCTCTCACTTATTCATTAAATGCAAAATTTTGATGCGATTGATCTGTCTGACAGATGAATCGCCAGGCCCGTTCCCGACGGATCTTCAGCGTGCCGGCAGGATGATGGTGGCGATCAGGCCGCCTTCCGGATGGTTGCGCAAGAGCAGTTCGCCGCCATGGGCCTGCACGATGTTGCGTGAGATGCCCAGACCCAGGCCCATGCCGCCGCTGTTCTGCGCGCGTCCGTGTTCCAGCCGCACGTAGGGCTGGAACAGCGTACCCATGGCATCTTCCGGCACGCCGGGGCCGTGGTCGCGGATCTCGATTTCCACCAGGTCGCCACCGACACCGGCCGAGGGCCGAATGCTGATCTCGACCTTCTGGCCGTAATACAGGGCATTGTCGAACAGGTTGCCGATGGCGCGCTTCAGTGCCAGCGGCTTGGCCATGACGTTGATGCCGGAGGGCGTGAAGGCGATCTCGTGGCCAGCCAGGCGGGCATCGCGGATCATGCGCAGCACCAGCGCATCGAGGCGCACCTCGGTGCGGTTCTCGTGGATGTCGCTGTCCTTCACCGATTGCAGCGCGCCCTTGACCATCATGTCCAGCTCATCGAGATCATCATGGAAATCGGTGCGCATGGCGTCGTCATCCATCAGTTCGGTGCGCAGCTTGAGGCGTGTGATGGGCGTGCGCAGGTCATGCGAGATGGAGACGAACAGGCGCTCGCGGTCTTCCAGGTAGCGCTTGATGCGCTCGCGCATGCCGGAGAAGGCGCGCGCCGTTTTGACGTATTCGCGGCTGCCGGTCTCGGGCAGGCTGGGCACGGTCTCGCCCTTGCCGAAGGCTTCGGCGGCATCGGCCAGCGCGGCCAGAGGACGGGTGGTCCAGCGCACCACGAGGATGGTCAGCAGCAGGATCGCCGCCAATGACAAACCCTGCAGCACCAGGCGGTCCAGCCACAGCGGATTGTCGCTGTCGAGGAAATACGGGTTGGGCATGAGCGCGGCCAGGTAGATCCAGCGGCCGCTTTCCACCTGCATCTGGATCACCAGCACCGGCGCCGAGTTGGGCTTGGTCAGCAGGATGTGCTGCACCCAGTTGTCGGGCAGGTCGTTGACGGTGAGGCCATCGCTGGCTACCGGCAGGCCATCCGGCCAAGCGAAGGCCAGCCGCGCTTCCGGCAGGAAGGGCAGGTCTTCGCGCAGGGTCTGGGCGGCGACATCGATGGCCAGCTTGGCCAGGCGGCTGTCGCCGATCGATTTGACCGGTACCGCGCTGCTGTTGGCATTGATGAAGAAGCGCGTGCCACCCATCTCGCGCAGCTGCTGGATCATCAGCGGGCGATAGTTGGGCGGCAGGGTCATGAAGTAGCGGATCGCCGACGCGGCGCTGTGGGCCAGGTGCTGGGCGGCGGTGCGGGTCTCGGCCTCGGACTTGCTGCGCAGCTGCACGGCCCAGATCAGGCCACCGGCCACCTGCGTGACCAGCACACCAAAGATCATCACCACCGACAGGCGGCCCAGCAGCGAATCCGGCAGCATCCAGTCCAGCAGCGCAGCCAGGCGACGGCGCAGGCTGGGGGGACGCGCGGCGGCAGCGGGGACAGCCAGCGCTGCCGTCTCCGCCGCCAGGCTCTCAGGCGGCTGCGGCACTGACGTCGGCCGAGAAGACATAGCCGGCACCGCGCACGGTCTTGATCAGGTGCGGCTGGCGGCCGCCATCGTTCAAGCGCAGGCGCAGCTTGCTGATCTGCACATCCAGCGAGCGGTCCAGCGGACCGGCATCGCGTCCGCGGGTTTCTTCACAGAGCACGTTGCGATCGAGCACGTCGCCCGGATGTTCGACGAAATACTTCAGCAATTGATAATCCATGCCGGTCAGCGGCACGACTTCGCCGGCGCTGTCGGTGAGGGTGCGTTCCACCGTATCGAGCGAGAAGCCGGCGAAGCGGTAGTAGCGCGGGGCGGCACTGTTGTCGATGCCGATGCGGCGGTGGATGGCCTTGATGCGCGCCAGCAGTTCGCGCGGGCTGTAGGGCTTGGCGATGTAGTCGTCCGCACCCAGTTCCAGTCCGACCACGCGGTCGGTCTCGTCCGAGCTCGCGGTGAGCATGATGACCGGCACGTTGGATTTGCGGCGCACCGCCTTGCACAGGGCAAAGCCGTCGGTGTCCGGCAGCATCACATCCAGGATCACCAGCGAGAGCTCATCGGCAAAGCGCTGGAACTCGGTCAGGAAGGCCGCGCCATCATGGGCCAGGCGCACTTCGTACTGGTTCTTTTCCAGATAGGCCTTCAACAGGGTGCGGGTCTTCTGGTCATCGTCGACGATCAATATCTTGCGCGTCATGTTGCTGCTCCATCTCCGAAATTCTTAATCGTTACGATTGCGGGCGAGTGTACGCGCAATCGCTGCCAGCCGTTTCTGGGTCTGTTCTTCGCTCAGGTTGCGGTCGAGGAAGAAGCGCTGCACCTCGGCCACGATGGCATCCTTGGTCGTATCGTCGGTGGCCATGCGGTGCACCAGGCTGGGCGCCTGCCAGGCCGGCCCCTTGCTGAAGGCGCGCCAGGAGTCGCGCGCACAGCGGTCCATGTGCGGATCGGCCGCGCGCAGCACGGGAATTGAACCCTTGATCCTATTGTATTCGGACTGCACGGCCGGCGACATGGTCAGCCGCGCCAGCGTTTCCTGCATCGGCTGGTGCGCATAGTTGCCGGCGAACATGGCCAGGGTGTCGGTACTGTAGAGGTGGAAGTCGCCCGTACCCGGCGCCGGTGCACAGCCGAACTGCTGGTCCACTTCCATGCCCCAGGCATTGAGCTCGCCCTTGGCCCAGTCACCCATGATGAGCATGGCGGCCTCGCCGCTGACCATGCTGCGCGCCACTTCCGTCCAGGGCCGCTCGCGCACCGGCTGCGGCATGGCGGAGGCCAGGCTGCGCAGGCGCTTGAGGATATGCAGCATGCGCGCATCGAGATAGGCGGCCGGGCTCATCTCCACGAACAGGCGGCGGTAATAGGCCGGGCCGCTCTCGGCCAGCGCGATGTTCTCGAACAGCGTGGCCAGTTGCCAGGCCTCGGCACTCTGCGCCAGGGGCACGATGCCGGTGCCCTGCAGCTTCCTGACGATCTGGTCGAAGTCGTCCCAGGTCTTGGGGGGCGCGAGGTTGTAGCGCTTGAAGATGGCCGTGTTGTAGAACAGCGAGTTGATGCGGTGGATGCCCAGCGGCGCGGCCACCACGTGGCCGTGGTTGTTGAGCAGGGACCAGACGGTGGGGAACATCTGCTTTTCCCAGTTGCCCTGCACGGCCACATTGTCCAGCTCGAGCAAGAGGCCGAGGTCGGCCCACTCGCCGAAGACCACGCCATTCAACTGCGTCACTTCCGGGGCACGATTGGCCAGCACCATGCTCTTCAATACCTTGGCGGCGCCCATGCCGGCGCCGCCGGGGATGGCCACGTCGCGCCACTGGATATCCTGTTTGGCGAGCTGATTGACTACCACGTTGATGGCCTGGCGCTCGCTGGCCGAAGTCCACCAGTGCAGCACCTGCAGGGCATTGCCGGTGGCCGGGGACGGCCCCGCTGCAGGCACCTGTGCATGGGCGGGCAAGGCAGCCAGCCCCAGCGCCAGCGCGAGCAGGCACAGCACGGCCAGCCCGAAGCGGGCCGGGCCGACGCGTGCATTCGCGGGCCGTTTCGTTTTTATCATGGGGGGTGCTGTCTCCAAACCGGAAGAGACTATAGCCGGGTGACTGCCATTGTGCAATTTGTGCAGCAGTGCGCCGCCACCGCACGCATCTTGAAAACGATGAACTCGGTTTAGCTCTTGTTAATAAATGTAAGACTGGTTCTGCTTATCTTATCCACAGGCGCGATCAGATGCTGCGCCACCTTGCCCCCTTGCCGCCTCGGTGAACCCGCCCGCGCCATGCTGCAGGGCCTGTAAGGATATGTAATGCGCAAGGTGCGGCGAATCGACTTAATTTCTTTTTGAATCAAACACTTGCGGCACTCTCCGGCCAGCCGCTGCCCAGGCTCGCATCACATGCGGGCCGCTGCTACTGTCACGGCGTTTCGTGGCGCAGGGCTGCTGCGATCCCCACAAAAACCAAGGAGACCCAAGATGCAGACCGAACAAAAGGCTGGTCGTTTTTCCCTCATCCCTTCCCTCCCGGCATTGCCGCGCCGTCGCCTGCTGGCCGCCTGTGCCTTGGCCTTCGGCCTGACAGGGCTGGCCGCCGCGCCTGGCCAGGCAGGCACGCTGACCATCGAAAGCTGGCGCGTGGATGACCTGCCGCTGTGGCAGGAGGTGCTGATCCCGGCCTTCCAGCGCAGCAATCCGGGCATTACCGTGAAGTTCTCGCCGACCGCCCCGACCGAATACGATTCCAGTCTGGCCGCCCGCATGGCCGGTGGCACCGCCGGTGACCTGGTGGCCTGCCGCCCCTTCGACGTCTCGCTCTCGCTGTACAACAAGGGCCATCTGGAAAAGCTGGATGGCAAGCCCGGCATGGAATTCTTCGCGCCTGCGGCCAAGGCCGCCTGGCAGACCGATGACGGCAAGGACACCTTCTGCATGCCGATGGCCTCGGTGATCCACGGCTTCTTCTACAACACCAAGATCTTCAAGGAACTGAACCTGGAGCCGCCCAAGACGGAGGCAGAATTCTTCAAGCTGCTCGATACCGTCAAGGCCAACGGCAAGTACGCGCCCCTGGCGATGGGCACTTCCGAACAGTGGGAATCGCACCAGGTGCTCTTCACCAGCATCGGCCCCAATTACTGGAAGGGTGAAGAAGGCCGCAAGGCGCTCATCGCCGGCAAGGCCAAGTTCACCGATCCGCAATTCGTGGCCGCCTGGGAATACGAAGCCAAGCTCGGCAAGTACCTGCCCAAGGGCGCATCGGCCCAGACCTACAGCGACAGCCAGAACATGTTCGCCCTCGGCAAGGGCGCGGTCTATCCGGCCGGTTCCTGGGACATCGCTTACTTCAACGGCAAGATGGACTTTGCCGCCTTCCCGCCGCCGGTCCCCAAGAACGGCGATGCCTGCTATATCTCGGACCACAACGACATCGGCATGGGCATCAACAAGAAATCGAAAAACAAGGATGACGCCTACAAGTTCCTGGCCTGGCTGGGCTCGCAGGAGTTTGCCGATCTCTACACCAACAAGGTCACCGGTTTCTTCTCGCTGTCGAACCACCTGATCTCGGTGAAGGATCCGATTGCCAAGCAGATGATGGGTTGGCGCAAGAACTGCGCCTCCACCATCCGCGTCAATTCGCAGATCCTCAACCGTGGCACGCCCAGCATGGAAAACGAGATGTGGAACGTCAATGCCCAGGTGCTCAACGGCAAGATGAGTCCGCAGGATGCGGCGGCCAAGATCCAGGCCGGCTTTGCCAAATGGTACAAGCCGCAACAATGACCTGACGGTCCGGCCAAGCAAGGCACCAACCCGGAGCGAAGGACCCGCCAAGAGGTCCGCTCCCTCCCCTTCAGGAAGAGAGACATCCGTGAAAACCATCCGCGCCTGGCAACTGGCGGTGCTGCTTGCACCCGCCGTGCTGATCTACGCACTCTTCAGCGCCCTGCCCCTGCTCGATACCCTGCGCCTCGGTTTCTACACTGCCAATGATGCAGGCGTGCGCAGCTTCGTGGGCCTGGACAACTACCGCACCATCCTGTTCGATCCCGACTGGTCGGCCGCTTTCTGGAATGCGATGTGGAACAACGTCAAGTTCTTCTGCATCCACATGGCCCTGCAAAATCCCATCGGCCTGTTGCTGGCCTCGCTGTTCAGCCTCAAGGGACTGCGCGGTGCACGCACCTACCGCACGCTGATCTTCCTGCCCACGCTGCTGTCGGTGGTGATCATCGGTTTCATCTGGCAACTGATCCTCTCGCCGCTGTGGGGCGTGGGCGAGAAACTGCTGGGCCTGGTCGGCCTGGCCGACTGGTTCGCGCCCTGGCTGGGGCAGGAATCCACGGCACTGCTGACGCTGTCGCTGATCTCGGTGTGGCAGTACGTGGGCATTCCCATGATGCTGATCTACGCCGCCCTGCTGGCGGTGCCCGAAGAAGTGCTGGAAGCGGCGCACGCCGAGGGGGCCAGCGGGCTGCGCATCTTCTGGCAGATCAAGCTGCCGCTGATCTACCCGACCCTGGGGCTGGTGACCATCCTCACCTTCGTGGCCAACTTCAATGCCTTCGACCTGATCTATTCGGTCAAGGGCGCGCTGGCCGGCCCCAACTACGCCTCCGACCTGCTGGGCACCTACTTCTATCGCACCTTCTTCGGCTACCAGGCGCAGATCGGCAGCCCGACCATGGGCGCGGCGGTGGCGACGCTGATGTTCCTGGTGATCCTGGCGGGCGTGGGGGCCTATTTCGTGATGGTGCAGCGTCGATTGACGCGCTATGCCCTGTGAAGGCAAGGAGAACGGCATGCAGCTTTCCTCCTCCGTCGGCACTTCTTCCACTTCTGCAACTATCCCGACCACCATGCGCAAACCCTCGCTGATCCAACGCAGCTTCGGCCCCGCCGGCCATCTCTGGGTGCATGCGGTGCTGTGCCTGTATGCGGTGATTGCGCTGTTCCCGATTGCGCTCATCCTCATCAATTCGGTCAAGACCCGCAATGCCATCTTCGAAGGTCCGATGGCCCTGCCCACTGCCGAGACGCTGACCTTCGCCGGTTTCCAGAAGGTGCTGGCAGGGACCCACTTCCTGCTCTACTTCGGCAACAGCCTGGCCGTGACACTGGCCGCCCTGCTGCTGATCGTACTCTTCGGCGCGATGGCGGCCTGGGCGCTGACCGAGTACCGCTTCTTCGGCAATCGCGCGCTGAACTTCTTCATCGCCATCGGCATCATGATCCCGATCCGGCTGGGCACGGTCTCGATCCTGCAGCTGGTGGTGGCGCTGGACCTCATCAATACGCGTACCGCACTGGTGCTGGTCTACACCGCGCAAGGGCTGCCGCTGGCGGTGATGATCCTCTCCGAATTCATGCGCCAGATTCCGGGCGAGTTGAAGGATGCGGCACGCTGCGATGGCGTGGGTGAACTGAGCATCTTCTTCCGCGTGATCCTGCCGCTGCTGCGTCCGGCCATTGCCACCGTGGCCGTGTTCACCATGATCCCGGCCTGGAACGACCTGTGGTTCCCGCTCATCCTCGCGCCCGGCGAAGACACCCGCACCGTCACGCTGGGCGTGCAGCAGTTCATCGGGCAATACGCCACCGACTGGAATTCGGTGCTGGCGGCGCTGTCGATGGCGGTCATCCCGGTGCTGATCCTGTACATGGCCTTCTCGCGCCAGCTCATTCGCGGCCTCACCTCAGGCGCCGTCAAATAATTCAAAGGAGACTTCATGGCACACGTCAACATCAAGCAATTGCGCAAGACTTACGATGGCCGCGCCGATGTGCTGGCCGGGCTCAATCTCGATATCCGCGATGGCGAATTCTGCGTACTGGTCGGGCCTTCCGGTTGCGGCAAATCGACCCTGCTGCGCATGCTGTGCGGGCTGGAAGAAATCAGCGGCGGCGAACTGGCCATCGGCGGCGAGGTGGTCAACCACCTGCCGCCGGCCGAACGCGGCATCGCCATGGTGTTCCAGAGCTATGCGCTGTATCCGCACATGAACGTGTACAAGAACATGGCCTTCGGTCTCAAGGTCGCCGGCAGCAGCAAGAGCGACATCGATGCGCGCATCCGGCATGCGGCCTCCATCCTCAAGATCGATCACCTGCTGCAGCGCCTGCCGCGCGAACTCTCGGGCGGCCAGCGCCAGCGCGTGGCCATCGGCCGCGCCATCGTGCGCCAGCCGCGCCTGTTCCTCTTCGACGAACCGCTGTCCAATCTCGATGCGGCGCTGCGCGTGCAGACCCGGCTGGAGATCGCCAAGCTGCACCGGCAACTGGCGGCCACCATCGTCTACGTGACGCACGACCAGGTCGAGGCCATGACCCTGGGCGACAAGATCGTGGTCATGCACGAGGGCCGCATCCAGCAGGCCGGTACGCCCCTGGAGCTGTACCAGCAGCCGCAGAACCTGTTCGTGGCCGGTTTCATCGGTTCACCGAAAATGAATTTCTTCCCCGGCGTGGTCACGCGCTGCGACGACAGCGGCGTACAGGTCGAAATCGCCGGTGGACTGCGGCTGCTGGCCGATGTCGATCCGCAGGGTGTCGCGCCGGGTGCAGCAGTCACGCTGGGCCTGCGCGCCGAACAGATCCGCGAAGGGCTGGGCGACGGCCAGCCGCTGCGCGGCGTGGTCAACCTGGTGGAACACCTGGGCGAAGCCAACTTCCTCTACGTGACGCTGGAAGGCGGCCACGACCTCGTGGTGCGCGGCGATGGCAATCGCAGCGTGCATATCGGCGAGCTGATCGCGCTCTCCGTGCACAGCCACGCCTTCCATCTCTTCGATGCGCAAGGGCAGGCGCTGCGTCGGCGCAATCCCGGCAACCTGCAGGCAGCGCGTCGCCTCGCCGAGGACTGACGCATGGACGCTATCGCCTATCTGCTGGGCATCGATGGCGGCGGCACCAAGACCCTGGTGCGACTGACCTCGCCGCAAGGGCAGGTGCTGGCGCAGGCCAGCGGCCCGGGTTCCGCATTGCGCATCGGCGCAGCGCAGGCGTGGCGCGTCATCGGCCAAACCATCGAGGATGCCTTTGCCAGCGTCGGACTGCAGCGTCCCGCCGATCAAGCGCTGGCGGTCGGCATCGGCATCGCAGGCGAGAACGTGGCGCAGTGGTCGGCCGACTTTCGGGCACAGGCACCGGCCTTCGGCGTGCTGGAGATCGTCAACGATGGCGTGGCCACCTTGCTCGGCGCGCATGGCGGCGCGCCCGGTGCCATCATCGCCGTGGGCACCGGCACCATCGGTCTGTCGCTGGACCTGGATGGCAGCCGCCGCGTGGTCGATGGCTGGGGTTTTCCCAGCGGCGACGATGGCAGCGGCGGCTGGATGGGCTTGCGCGCCCTGCACCATGCCCAGCTGGCGCTGGATGGGCGCAGCCATCGCGGGCCGCTGGCCGACGCCGTACTGGACCTGTGCCGCAAGGAACTGCCCGCCGACACGGCACGCGACGAACGCGCCACCCTGCTGGACTGGCTGGCACAAGCGGACCAGGCCGCCTTCGCGCGCGCAGCGCGGCCGGTGGTGGCGCATGCCCATGACGATGTTGCCGCCCGCAGCATCCTGCAGGCGGCGGCCGCCGAGATCAGCCGCATGATCGATACCCTCGACCCCGCACAATGCCTGCCGCTGGCGCTGTGCGGCGGACTGGCCGCTGCCTTGCAGCCCTACCTGGAACGCCGCCAGCAGGCCCGCATCGTGCCGCCGCAAGCCGATGCGGTGGACGGTGCCCTGCTGCTGGTGCGGCGCGCCCTGCAACCCAAGGAGACCCCGGCATGAACGCACTGACCCAATTGCACGGCAACGTGCTCACGCCCCACGGCTGGACCCATGGCAGCATGGTCTTCGACCAGCGCATCCGCTCCATCGACGGCCGCCCGCTGCGCCAGCAGCCGCGCGTCATCGACGAAGGCGACTACATCCTGCCCGGCTTCATCGACTTGCACGTGCATGGCGGCGGCGGGCGCGACGTGATGGAAGGGGGCGACGCGGTGCAGGTGCTCTCGCGCCTGCATGCGCGGCATGGCACCACCAGTCTGCTGGCCACCACCATGACCGCGCCGCTGGAGGAACTGGAAGTGGCGTTGAAGGCCATCCGAAGCGCCACCGACGATCGCCTGCCCGGCCATGCGCGCGTACTCGGCGTGCATCTGGAAGGGCCTTACATCAATCCCGGCAAGCTGGGCGCACAGCCGGACTTCGCCATCGCGGCGTCGCTTGAGCAGGTGGATTATCTCGACGGGCTGGCCCCCATCAAGCTCATCACCATCGCCCCGGAAGTGGACGGCCACCTGAAGCTGGTCTGCAAGCTGGCCAATCGCGGCATGAAAGTACAGATCGGCCATACCGCCGGCAGCTATGACGATGGGGTGGCCGCGCTGGCCCATGGAGCCTCGGGCTTCACGCACCTGTTCAATGCCATGAGCGGCTTTCATCATCGCGCGCCCGGCATGATTGGTGCGGCGCTGGCCCATGCGCAGTATGCCGAACTGATTCCGGACCTCCTGCACGTGCATCCCGGCGCCATCCGTGCGGCGCTGCGTTCCATCCCGCGCCTGTTCTGCGTGACCGACTCGACGGCGGCGGCGGGCATGCCCGATGGCGACTATGCGCTGGGCCGGCAGGTGGTACACAAGTGCGCGGGCGGAGTGCGGCTCGACGATGGCACTTTGGCCGGCAGCGTGCTGACCATGGACCAGGCGCTGCGCAACCTCATTGCGCTGGGCATGGACGTGGCCGAAGCCTCGCTGCGCACCTCGACCTATGCCGCCGATTACCTGGGCCTGGCTGACCGTGGCCGCCTGGCCACCGGCCACTACGCCGACGTGGTGGTGTTGGACCGGCAATTTGCCCTCAAGGCTGTCTATGTGGAAGGAGAAGAGATTGACCTCGCTGATGCTTAAGGAAGCCCGCTCTGCGGCTGATTACGTGGCCGTGCAGCTGACCCGCGACCAGGACCGCTATGCCGCACTGGGCGCGCAACTGCGCGCGGCGCCACCGGCGTCCATCGTCACGGTGGCGCGCGGCAGCTCGGATCATGCGGCCGCCTATTGTGCCTATCTCATCATGGCGCGCCTGGGCCGCATCGTGGCGTCGCTGCCGATGTCGCTGGTGACGCTGAACCGGGCCCCGCTGCAGGTGCGCGATGCGCTGGCCATCGCCATCTCGCAATCCGGGCAGAGTCCGGATGTGGTGGAGCCGATCCGCTATTTCCAGGCGCAGGGAGCGAGTACGGTGGCGCTGGTCAACCAGGCCGATTCGCCACTGGCGGCTGCAGCGCAGTGGAGCCTGCCGCTGCATGCGGGCGTGGAGGCCAGCGTGGCGGCCACCAAGAGCTTCATCGCCAGTCTGGTAGCCGGGGCATTGCTGACGGCGCATTGGCAGGATGATGCCGCCTTGCTGGATGCCCTGGCGCAGTTGCCCCAGGCGCTGCGCGCGGCTTGTGTGTGCGACTGGTCAGCGGCGGTGGAGGCTTTGGTCACGGCCAACCGCCTCATGATCGTGGGGCGCGGTATCGGCTTCCCGCTGGCGCTGGAGGCGGCGCTCAAGTACAAGGAGACCTGCACCATCCAGGCCGAGGCTTTCAGCGGCGCGGAAATCAAGCACGGGCCGATGGCTCTGATCGAAGACGGCTATCCGCTGCTGATGTTTGCCACACGCGGCCCCTCGCAGGCCGGCATGCTGGCGCTGGCCGCCGAGATGCGCGCACGCGGGGCCAGGGTCTTGCTGGCGGCACCCGAGGATGTGATCGAGCGCGACCTCACCTTGCCCGTGGCTGCCACGCCGGACCTCGATCCCATCGTGGCGATCCAGGCCTTCTATGTGATGGCGGCGCAATTGTCCGCCGCGCGCGGGATGGATGCCGACCGGCCACGGCATCTCAACAAAGTCACAAAAACGAACTAACCAAGGTTCAGGCCTGGGCCTGCCGCGCCTCCTCAATGAAGGCGCGCAGGTAATCGATCTCCACATCGCTTTCCCGTGCGCCCAGGTAGATGTGCTTGGCGATGCCCTGCTTGCCCAGGCGCACCGGCACGATCTCCATCTGTTCGGCATATTCCAGCACCAGCCAGCGCGGCAGGGCTGCCACGCCGCGCCCGCTGGCCACCATCTGCAGCATGATGTCGGTGGTCTCGATGGTCTTGTGGCGGCGCGGCACGATGCCGGCCGGCGCGAGGAACTGAGTGTAGATGTCGAGCCGGTCCACCGGCACCGGATAGGTCACCAGCACCTCGTTGTTCAATTGTTTGGGCTTGACGTAATCGGCGCCGGCCAGCGGATGGTCGGCCGCCACCACCAGTACCTGTTCGTAATCGAACACCGGCTCGAAGACCAGGCCGGGCTTGTCCAGCGGATCGGGCGTGACCAGCAGGTCGATCTCGTAACCGAAGAGCGCACCGATGCCGCCGAACTGGAATTTCTGCTTCACGTCCACATCCACATCCGGCCAGGCGGCCAGGTAGGGCGACACCACTTTCAGCAGCCATTGGTAACAGGGGTGACATTCCATGCCGATGCGCAGCGCGCCGCGCTCGCCCTGGGCGAACTGGCGCAATCGTTCTTCGGCCAGGTTCAGTTGCGGCAGCACGCGGTTGGCGACGGCCAGCAGGTATTGGCCGGCTTGCGTCAGACGCAGGTGGCGGCCTTCACGCAGCCAGATGTCGGTGCCGAGCTGCTGCTCCAGCTTCTTCATGCTGTGGCTGAGTGCGGATTGCGTGACGTGCAGCACGCCGGCCGCCGCCGTCAGCGAGCCCTGGCGTTCGACTTCCTGCACGATGGAGAGGTGGATGCGGTCCAGCATGATGATGAATGGAATTCATGGTTGAGGAGGAATGCATCATTTTAAGTCATGTCTGAAAACTGCTCATCCGGCCATGTTTCAGTTGTAATCTGCACGGGAAGAAATGACATACAGCGTCAACCAGGGACCGGCAGACTACGTCCATGCCAAGCCGCTTTCCATCCTGATCACTGAACGAGGAGCTCATCATGCGCATTTCTTTCCGCACCCTTTCCGCCCTGTGCAGCATCGCCACCATCGGCACCCTGGCCGTCTTCGCGTCGGCGTTCAGCCAGAGCGCCTATGCCGCCTCGGCCAGTGAACTGGACCAGGCCCTGTCTCCGCATCGCGCCATGGTGCGCACGGCACTGGCACCCCAGACCGGCAGCGTGAATGACAGCGGCAACACCATGCAACTGGCCTCCAACAGCGAATCTCCTTCCTGCCGCAGCCTGCGCATGCAAGCGGAGCGCGCGCGCACCGGCGATCCGAGCAACGTGCAACGCGCCCCCGTACCGGGCACCTGGCGCGATGGCCGCTTCACCATGAACGGACCGGGCAACATCGAGTATGGCGAACGCGCCCGCATCGAATCGCGGTACATGAGCGAGTGCCGCTGAAAATCTTAGTTTTTCCTTGCTGCATCTCTCCTGTTGGCAGACCTTCATGGTCTGCCTTTTTTGCATTGACCTTGCAAAACGCTGACAAGACCATCTCGCCAACGCCCGCTTCTGGTGCGCCTTTCCAGTCAGTGCTTTGTCAGTTTCCCGTGCGGCGCGATCTTTCCGCGTGAAGGAGAACGAAGTCGAACCTTTCTCCATGGCCGTGCTCGAAACCTAACAATGCGCGATGGCCTGGCATGGCCTGCGCTGTTACATCCCATCACAATTCTGCAGTCAACTGCGCATCGCCGCGTGTCGTTAGCCAGGCTATCGCAACGCGTTTTCCGTGCGCCGTCACGGATCGAGGACTTCATCATGACAACAAGAAACAGATCTTCCGCCATCATCGTTTCGGCTTCGCTGCTCGGTGCAGTGCTGGCCCTCTCCGCCTGCCAGAAGCAGGACGCCGTCCCGCCCACCGCAGCCGCCGCGCCGGCTGCGCCGACCACGCCGCCCTACACGCCGCCCACGGCCGAGCAACTGTCGCAGATGGTGGCACCCATCGCCCTGTTCCCGGACAAGCTGGTGGCGCAAGTGCTGGCCGGGGCCACCTATCCGGACCAGATCGTCGCCGCCAACCAGTGGCTGGGACAGAATGGCGCGCTCAAGGGCGATATCCTGCAGGCAGCCGAAGACAAGCAGCCCTGGGATGTCAGCGTGAAATCGCTCACCATGTTCCCGGCGGTCCTGTCGCAGATGGCTGCCAATCCCGACTGGACGCGCTCGCTGGGCGATGCCTTCGTCAATGATCCCAACGATGTGATGAATGCCATCCAGGCCCTGCGCCTGCGTGCGCAACAGGCCGGCAATCTCAAGAGTTCCTCGCAGCTGAAGGTGGTCAGGACGGTACGCAGCAGCGACACCGTGCGGGTGGAAGATGCGCCCGCGCCGCGCACCGTCTACGCCGGTGCCCCGGTGATCCCGCCGCCGCCGCAGACCATCGTCATCGAATCCAGCCAGCCGGATACGGTCTACGTGCCGGCCTACAACCCGGCCGTGGTCTATGGCCCGCCGGTGCCGGTGTATCCGGGCTACGCCTATCGTCCGCCCAGCCCGGTGGCCAATGAAGTGGTGGTGGGTGCGCTGTCCTTCGGCGTGGGCGTGTTCGTGGGCGAGGCCATCAGTCATCACAGTGACTGGGGATGGCATGACTGGGGCATGCACTGGGGTGGCGGCGGTGGCGGCGATCGCCCCTCCGGCGACTGGCAGCGGCCGGCCGTGGTGTACAAGAACACCACCTATGTCTCGCACTCGACCACCGTGATCAATCGCGTGATCAACAACAACGTGACGGTCAACAATACGCGCGTGGTGAACAACAACGTGAACAACGTCAGCAACGTCAATAACGTCAGCAATGTCAGCAACGTGAACAACGTGCGCAATGTCGACGAGCGCAACGTCAACAACCAGACCCGTATCGACAATCGCCACGAACAGGTGGCACCGGCGGCCATGAGCATGCCGCATTTCACGGCCAGCGATGCACGTCCCGGCGCGATGCCGTCACTGCGCGCGCAGGAAACTCAGCAGAAGATGGCACTGGCCAACCTGCATGCACAGCCGCAGGCGCAGAAGGAAGCCGTGCAGGCAGCGGGTGCGCGCCCGCATCAGGAAGCGCCACAACAGGCACAGCGCGAGCAGCAGGAGCAACGCCAACTGCAGCAGCAACAACAGGAGCAGCGCGCGCAGAAGGAACAGCAGGCAGCACACGAACGTGAACAGGCCCAACAGAATGCCGCGCAACAGGCCCGCCAGCAGGCCGAGGAAAGAAAGGCCCAGGCGATGAAGCAGGAAAACCTTCATCCGCAGATGCAGGCGCATGCTGCCGCCGCGCCCCGTGAAGAACGTCCGCCGCAGCACGAACAGAAGGCCGCCCCCGAGCGGCATGAGGCAGCGCCCCATGCACAGGAAGCGCACGCGCAAGCGAAGCACGAGCCGGCCAAACACGAGGAAGACAAGCGCGCCAACGACAAGCATGAAGGCGAGAAGCACGAGGGAGAAAAGCACAACGGCTGAGGCCGTGAGCCCCTTCCTCGCATCGCTGAGTAGCAACACGAAGGGCCGCTTCCATGCGGCCCTTCGTGTTTGACGCTGCGGCAATCAGCTGCCGATGTTGTCGGGATCAGTGCGCTGATCCAGCGTCAGCTGCAGGAAGGCCAGGTCCAGCCACTTGCCGAACTTGGTGCCGACCTGCGGCATGTGGCCGACCTGCTCGAAGCCGAGCTTCTTGTGCAGGGCGATGGAGCCGACGTTGCTGGCATCGATGGCGGCCACCATGACGTGCTTGCCGACCGCGCGGGCACGCGGGATCAGCGCTTGCATCAGGGCCACGCCCAGGCCTTCGCCACGGTGATCCTTGTGGACGTAGACCGAATGTTCCACCGAATGGCGGTAGCCGTCGAAGGGACGCCAGTCACCGAAGCTGGCATAGCCCAGCACCTTGTCGCCCTCCACCGCCACCAACACCGGATAGCCCAGTTGGCGACGGGCCGCCAGCCAGTCCTGGCGGTTCTGGTCGTCCACCAGCTTGTCGCTCCAGATGGCCGTGGTATTGACCACGGCGTCGTTGAAGATCAGGGTGATGCCGGGGATGTCGGCAGGGGAAACGTCGCGGATCTGCATGGTGTCTCGGTCTCGGAATTCGGGGTCTGCAGCGACAATGCTGCGGATGAGCAGTGTAGCCGAAGACGGCCATGCCCGGATCTTGCCGCGAGGCAGCGTCTTAAGACATCTGACAACTAGAGGTGTTAGAATGCGTGCGCTCATCCATAGAGCAACCCGCCTGGCCTGATTGACCGTGGCCAGGACCGGGCACCACAAGAAATGCCAGCCCCGCAAGCTGGACGCAAGATCGGAGACGCGTTGACCCACTCTGAAATTGCGACCCATGACCCATTCCATTGCAACGACGTCTCATCCTGCGCAGGCCGCTCCACGCGGCATTGCGGGTGCCGGCGCGCGTGCCGTGCAGCGGTCATGGCGGGCGCAGTCCTGCCCGATGCGTCCGTGTCCCGATGCCTCGCGCAGCTTGTTTTCCAACCACTCCACTTTGCTCCCATCATGACCACCAAGTTCAGTCCCTCGCGGCGTGCCGTCCTCGCGGCCACCGCAGCGGCAGTGCCGCTAGTCTCGCTGCCCCTGCTCAAGCAGGCCCGGGCCGATGGCCTGGAAGGCATCGAGCTGCAACACTACCAGCCGGTGTTCTTCAATGCCGCCCAATGGCTCTTCATCCTGGCCGCCTGCGACCGCCTGATCCCCGCCGAAGGGCGCGGGCCGGGCGCGCTGGAAACCAATGTGCCGGTCTTCATCGACCAGCAATTGCATGCCGGCCTGGGCAGCGACATCTACCAGCAGGGTCCGCACCAGACCGATGCACCGGCCACGCTGGGCTTCCAGATTCCCTACGCGCCGCAGGACGTCTACCGCATCGGCATCGAGCTGACCCAGCAGATCAGCCAGCAACAGCATGGCAAGCGCTTCGAGCAGCTGGAGGCCAAGGACAAGGATGCGCTGCTGACCTCGCTGCAGAAGAACGGGGCGGACTTTGCCGCGCTGGGCGAGAAGGCGATGAAGCCTTCGCAGTTCTTCGGCCAGCTGCTGGGCGATACCAAGAACGGCTACCTGGCCGATCCCATGTACGGCGGCAACAAGGACATGAAGGCCTGGGTCGCCATCGGATTCCCCGGCGCGCGTGCGGCCTATACCGAATGGGTGGACCAGCACAACGTGAAGTATCCGCTGGGACCGGTGAGCCTGTCGGGCAAGCGCGCCTGATGCGCGGCCCTGTCTCCTCGTTCACGCCTGCAACCTCTTACTGACTTAATTCAATGCCTAACATTACCAACGACGACGTCGACGTCGTCATCGTCGGCCTCGGCTGGGCCGGCTCCCTGATGGCCATCGAACTGGCCCAGGCCGGCCTGAAGGTACGCGCGCTGGAGCGCGGCCCGGACCGTCCGCCCGAAGACTTCGCCTATCCCAAGCCAGCCGACCAGTACGGCTACGCCACCCGCAACAAGGTCTTCGCCACTCCGCGCGATGCTGCGCTGACCGTGCGCTACAACACCGCGCAGCAGGCGCTGCCGACCCGCAAGTGGGGCGCCTTCGCGCCCGGTACCGGCGTCGGCGGCTCGGGCCTGCACTGGACGGCGGTGCTGATCCGCGCCACGCCCACCGACCTCAAGCTCAAGACCTACGCCGACCAGGCCTACAAGCACAGCAGTCTCGATCCCGAGATGCGCATCAAGGATTTCCCCTTCACCTGGAACGAGATCGAGCCGCACTACGATTTCTTCGACAAGGTCTGCGGCCTGTCGGGCAATACCGGCAACCTGCGCGGCCAGATCCAGCCGGGCGGCGATCCTTTCGAAGGACCGCGCTCGAACCCCTATCCGCTGCCGGCGCTGCACGACACCTACAACAACACCCTGTTCGCCGACGTGGCGCGCAAGCTGGGCTACCATCCCTTCCCCAATCCCTCGGCCAACGTCTCGCAGGCCTGGACCAATCCGTATGGCGCACAAATTGCACCTTGCAACTATTGCGGTTTCTGCAGCAAGTATCCCTGCCTGAACTATTCCAAGGCCTCGCCGCAGACCACCATCCTCGATGTGGTCAAGCGCCTGCCCAACTTCGATTACAAGGTCAACGCCAACGTCATCCGCGTGGACCTGCACGCCGACAAGAAGACCGCACGCGGCGTGACCTACATCGACGAGAACATGAAGGAAGTGTTCCAGCCGGCCAAGATCGTGATCCTCTCCAGCTTCCAGTTCGCCAACGTGCGCCTGATGCTGCTCTCGGGCATCGGCAAGCCCTATGACCCGATCACCGAGACCGGCGTCATCGGCCGCAACTATGCCTTCCTCTCCAATGGCGGGGCGACGCTGTTCTTCAAGGACAAGCACTTCAATTCCTTTGCCACGGCCGGTGCCACCGGCGAAATGTTCAACGATATTTCGCCCGGCAACTTCGACGATGGCATCAAGCTGGGCTTCATCGGCGGTGCCAAGATCCACAGCTCGCAAGCCTCGGGCGCGCCGATCGGCACGGCGCTGCCGCCGGGCACGCCCAGCTGGGGACGCGGCTGGAAGGAAGGCATGATCGACTGGTACGACCATTCCATGAAGATCAGCATCACCACCACCTGCATGTCCTATCGCGGCCACTTCCTGGACCTGGATCCGAACTACAAGGACCCGTGGGGGCAGCCGCTGTTGCGCATGACCTTCGACTGGCGCCAGAACGAACTCAAGCTGCAGCGCTACCTGCGCGACATCGTGCTCAAGATTTCCAAGGAGCTCAATCCGGACCACATGTCGGAAAGTTTCCTGGCCCTGGATTCGCATTGGGACATCACCAAGTACGTCTCCACCCACAACGTGGGCGGCGCGATCATGGGCGATTCGCCGCGCGATTCGGCCTTGAACAAGTACCTGCAATCCTGGGATGTGCACAACGTCTTCGTCCCCGGCGGCAATGCCTTCCCGCAGAACTTCCAGGCCAATCCGACGGCCACCATCGGTGCCATCACGCTCATGGCCGCGCACGCCATCAAGACGCAGTACCTGAAGAACCCCGGCCCGCTGGTCCAGGCATGAAGGGGGGAGAGAACATGAAAAAAATGACTTCATTGCTGGCCGGACTGGCGTTGTCGCTGGGCGTGCTGGGTGTGTTGAATGTGGCGCAGGCGGCCGACCAGGATACGGTGGCACGCGGCCAATACCTGGCACGCGCCGGCGACTGCATGGCCTGCCACAGCGCCGCCGGCAAGCCGGCCTATTCGGGCGGACTGGCCATCGACAGCGGCCACGGCATCATCTATTCGACCAACATCACGCCGGACAAGGAACACGGCATCGGCAACTACAGCGAAGCCCAATTCTCGGCGGCCGTGCGCCATGGCGTGCGCGCCGATGGCACGCAGCTCTATCCGGCCATGCCCTACCCCAGCTATGCCAAGGTGAGTGACGAGGACATCCACGCCCTCTACACCTACTTCATGCAAGGAGTGAAACCGGTGGCCTCCACGCCGCCGGCCAGCAGCATGAGCTTCCCGTTCAACATCCGCTGGGGGATGAAGCTCTGGAATGTCTTCTTCGCCAATGACAAACCGTTCAAGGAGCAGGACGGCTGGAGCGCCGAAATCAAGCGTGGTGCCTATCTGGCCGAGGGCCTGGGCCACTGCGGCAGCTGCCACACCCCGCGTGGTTTCGCCATGAACGAGAAGGCCAGCGACAGCAGCCAGGCCCAGTTCCTCTCGGGCGGCGACCTCAATGGCTGGGCGGTACCGTCGCTGCGCGGCATGCCGCACTGGAGCGCGCAGGACATCGTCGACTACCTGCAGACCGGCCGCAACAAGACCGCGTCAGTGGCGGGCGAGATGAGCCTGGTGGTGGAACACAGCACGGCGCACCTGAAACCGGAAGACCTGCAGTCCATCGCCGCTTACCTGAAGACGCTCTCGCCGGTGGCCTCCGCCAGCAGCGGGCGCGTCACGCCGCAAGGGGCCGAGGCGACCACGAAGAAACTCACGGCCGCCAAGGACCTGAGCCTGGGCGAGCGCCTGTACCTGGACAATTGCGCGGCCTGCCACTTCGTCAATGGCAAGGGCGCGCCGGGCATCTTCCCGGTGCTCGATGGCGCGACCGTGGTCAATGCCGACGATCCCAGCGCGTTGCTGCACGTGATCCTGGCCGGGGCGCGCACGCCGTCCACCGAGAAGGCACCGTCGATCCTGGTCATGCCGGGCTTCGCCCATCGCCTCTCGGACAAGGAAGCGGCAGAACTGGCCAGCTTCGTGCGCCAGGGCTGGAGCAACCAGGCAGGGGCCGTGTCGGAGAAGGAAGTGCGCCGGATGCGCGAGGGTCTGGCCAAGCACGGGTCCTGATCTGCTGCGCAAATCGTCGCTGTGAAAGAAAAGGCTCGCATGGCAACATGCGGGCTTTTTTTACGCGGCTGTCACGCCAAGCCGGCTGCAAGTTGATTGACCACGATGAACGATCGCGCCACTATAGCGCCCAGGCAATTCTTCTTGAAAGCACGCATGCTCCCCACCTACGGTGCCACCTATCGCGGCAAGCACATCAGCATCTCCTGCACGCAGCAACGCGATGGCGACGTCCTTTGCACCGTGCAGATCGATGGCGAACCGGCCCCCGGCCTGCACGGCAATCCCTTTGCTTCGGTGGCCTCGGCGCAGGTGGCCGGTGTGGGTTACGCGCGTGCGGTGATCGATACCCAGCTCGACAATGACGTGGCCGAGCATCACGGCTATTTCATCCGGGTCAGCAGCAGGGAACAGATCGACGGTACCTGGGTCGGCAGTTACCAGCTGCATCGCAATGACAACCCGGTCGCCTTCCGGCGCGTGGTGTGCGAGGACTTTCGCGGCAATACCTCGGTGGAGGCAGAACAGTATGCGATGGCCACGGCCTTCGTGGCAGTAGACGCCGACGTCAAGGCCGGCAAGCTCTGAGCGGACGGGAAGGCTTCAGGCCGCTTTCTTGCGGCGGGCGGGCAGCTTGTCCTGCTGGGCCAGGATGGCCGACAGCAACCCCGGAAAACGCTGCTCGATATCGGCGCTGCGCAAGGTGTTGATGTGGGTGGTGCCATTGCTCTCGGTACGCACCAGGCCGGCTTCGCGCAAGACCTTGAAGTGGTGCGAGACGGTGGACTTGGGACGCCCGCCATCGAGTTCGCCGCAGGTCGCACATTCCACGCGCGCCAGGTGGCGCACGATCTCCAGGCGGATCGAATCGCTCAGCGCGTAGAGCACGCGCTCCAGCACGAACTCGGCAATCTCGGGATGTTTGTAGGGACGCATCTGCAAGATGATACACCCTGGGTTATACTCCTTCCATAGTTCGAAGATTTACGAACAAACGAATCGAGTGCTGTGCCAGTGCAGCGCTTGTTGATCTCATTTTCATCATTGACAAGAAGCCACCCATGTCTGCTCTCTTTACTCCCTTCAAGCTGAAGGACCTGAACCTGCGCAACCGCATTGCCGTCCCGCCCATGTGCCAGTACATGGCGGTGGACGGCAAGGCCAACGAATGGCACCTGTCGCACTACGCCAGCATCGCCCGTGGCGGTGCCGGCCTGGTGATCGTGGAGGCCACTGCCGTGGCCCCGGAAGGCCGCATCACGCCGGGCTGCACCGGCATCTGGTCGGACGAGCTGGCGCAAGCCTTCGTGCCGGTGGTGCAAGCCATCAAGGCCGCCGGTGCCGTGCCCGGCATCCAGATCGGCCACGCCGGCCGCAAGGCCAGCGCCAATCGTCCCTGGGAAGGCGACGACCACATGGCCGCCGACGACGCGCGCGGCTGGGACACCATCGCCCCGTCCGCGATTGCTTTCGGCAAGGGCTTGCCCAAGGTCCCCAAGGCCATGAGCCTGGACGACATCGCCCGCGTGCGCCAGAACTTCGTCGATGCCGCCATCCGCGCCCGTGATGCCGGCTTCGAATGGCTGGAGCTGCACTTCGCCCACGGCTACCTGGGCCAGAGCTTCTTCTCGGCGCATTCCAACCAGCGTGATGACATCTACGGCGGCAGCGTGGAAAACCGCGCCCGCTTCCTGCTGGAAACCCTGCGCGCCGTGCGTGAAGTATGGCCGGAACACCTGGCCCTGACGGTACGCTTCGGCGTGCTGGAATACGATGGCCGCGACGAGCAGACGCTGGCCGACTCCATCGGCGTGGTGCGCCAGTTCAAGGAGATCGGCATGGACATGATCAGCGTGACCATCGGTTTCACCATTCCGGAAGTGCAGATCCCCTGGGGTCCGGCCTTCCTCGGTCCGATCGCCAAGCGCGTGCGCGAGGAAGCTGGTGTGCCGGTGTCTTCCGCCTGGGGCTTCGGTACGCCGGAACTGGCCGAGCGCGCCGTCAAGGAGGGCCAGCTCGACCTGGTGATGGTGGGCCGTTCGCACCTGGCCAATCCGCACTGGACTTACCAGGCCGCCAAGGAACTGGGCGTGGAGCGCCCTTCCTGGACGCTGCCGGCACCTTACGCGCACTGGCTGGAACGTTATTGATGCACTGATGCGGCATCGTGCTGCGGGGCTTGCTGCCTTGGCAGCATGACAGGATGACAGCATTGCCGGTCTGCAAGCCGCTCAGGGATTCCCTGAGCGGCTTGTTTGTTTTCTAGGGAAAATCACTAGAGCCAGGCAAGGTGCTTTCTCCTAAGATGAAGTCGTCTTGAGGAGATCATCATGTTCACCACCTTCCTGCTGACTGCCGTTCTCTCTACGCTGGTGACCGTTGCGTTTTCGGCCACGGGCATCTACCTGTTGGCCGAAGCGCGCTGGCGGCATCATCCGCTGGCCAGCCGTGCCAGCCTGCCGCCCGATCGGCTGCCGTATTGAGCGAGCGGGACGGTGCCATGTCCGGTGCCGCCTGGTGTGTGTCTGCCTGAATCGCGATGAAATGATGTTGGCCCCCTGGTCGTCGGACCCGGGGGATTTTTTTTTGCGTGAGGGTTACAGGGCAGAGTAGCGCGGCAACAGGTCCTGGTCAGCCAAGCGGATTTCGATGGCGTTGGCGGCCTGGATGTGATCGGGGTTTTCATCGTCAAACGCATCGCCCGCCACCGAGACGATGATGGTGCCGCGTTGCTGTCCGTCCTCGTTCAATACCGGCAGCAGCTCGGCGGCCTCGGGGACTTGGGCGCGCGTGATCCTGCCTGGCAGATACAGCAGCCATCCGGCGCCGGGGCGATCGGCGAAGACCTTGTGGCGCATGCCATATCCGCCAGGGTCGACCGCGATGAAGGGAGGCTGCCATTGCAACGAGAGCCCCGTCAGCACCTTGATCAGATTGGCCTTCTGACAAAGCGCAGGAACTGCCTGCGCCTGCAGGCGGAAAGTGGAATTGCCGGGTCCATCGGCCTGCTGCAATCCGAGCAGGATGGCGGAGCCGCCCTCTTCTTCATAGCCGTTCCAGATACCAAGATAACGAAAGCCGTTGGCAGGATCACTGCGCTCCTCCTCTTCCACAATGGCCAGTGCAGCGCGTGTAGGACCGTCTCTTTCAAATGCCTGGATGCGCCGGGCATCTTCCGGCGTATCAGCTGGAGGGCACCAGTCGTCCAGCGGCATGCCCACAGCGTCCAAAAGAACCGCGACTTTCCACAGTATGGAGAAATGTTCGGATGCGCTAGGCAAGGTGGCGAGCGTTGAAGCAAAGGCAAAGTTGATGACAAGATACATGATCATGGCTTATGGAAAAGTTGGATGGCGAGCTTGTTGGCAGGAAAGACCTCGCTCAGATGACGAAAGACCAAATGATCCTGCACGTACCAGCACAAGTGGGCAGGACTGGACTTCAATACGGTCGCACTCTGCGCGGCGGCTTGTTTCATAAGATTCGGGTACCCCTTCAATCCATAGAAGAACTTGGGCTCACCCGTCTTTCTGTCAAAAAACTGCGCATATCGTGCCTTGGCCTCTTGCAGCAGACACGGGCCGAGCTGGAATCCATCGAAATCAATGTCATCGAAGGCCCACTCGGTATAGGGCGCAAACCCGGTGACACGCGCCTGATAGGCCCGCGCCTCTTCAGACATGTGCCAGTTGCGTGGCACCAGGCTCCCCGCTGCGGGGGGACAGCGCTTGCAGGATTGATCTTTCTTGAGTACATCGGCCTGACTCAATGGGGAGGACTTGGCCTCTTCGGCCCTGCGCGAACTGCTGTAGATGGCCGCCCCGGTACCGGCTGCGACCGCCGAAGCACCCAGCCCTATCCATCCAAGAATCTCGCTGCTGATCAGCGGTACCGCCACGACGGGAGCGATCATGTTTTGCGCTCCTCATCTTGCGGCGCGGCCAGCTTGTGCAGGACGGCGATCATGTCATCGAGCCTTTGTTCGGGCGTGGCACCCGGGCGGCGAAGGTAACGCACGGTGCCCGGACGACGGAACAGGCCAGGCCAATCGGCCGACAGATACATCATGTAGATCAGGTGGGACAACGCACCGAAGCCCAGCGACAAACCATGCGCATAGGCCTCGCGCATGCGCCGGATCACCTCGCTGCGGCCCGGCACACGCTGCAGGTCTCCACGCTCGGCCAGGAACTGGTCGGCCACGGCGGCAATGAAATGTTCGGTATCGCGTGCACGCAAACGCGCCAGGTCGTCTTCATCGAGGCGGATCATGTCGGCCTCCCGATGTGAACCCGGCGGCCATCGAGCAACAGGTGCCATTCAAACAGGTGACCGAAGAGCGTGTGGCGCTGTGCTCCCTTCAGGTCACGCGCTGCTGCAGCCAACACGCGCGGATCCCACAAGCGCAGCAGTGCAGTGCGTCCGTCGGGCAAGCTCATCTGCATGCACAAGCGCAATAGTTGCGCCAGGCCCTGCAGATCCTGCGGGCCAATGATCCAGGAAACCGCCGGAGCAATCGCTTCCAGGCGGCTGATCTGCTCCAGCAACGCGGGGGACAACTTCTCGGCCGCCAGCAGCCAGGGCCCGGCGGGCGCCAGATGCGCATCCACGGTCTCGGCAAAAAGTGCAATGACGCCGGGTGCCTCACGTAGCGCCGCATCCGTGCAGGACTCGTAGTGCAGTCCGTCCACGAGGACGTACAGCTGCAGTGCCGGCATGGTCTTCCTCGCCTCGGCCAGTCGCTTCATGACGTCGGCGGCCATCAGCTGCGCACCAGCAGGGTGGCGCCGCTGACGGCAGCATCGCGCATGCAGCTCAGGCAGATGCCGGAATCGGCCGATGCAGCGTTCCCGGCGCCGGCCTTGGCTACCTCGGCCTCAGCGGCCAGGAATTCCGGACTGGCGATCCGGCCCTCGGCATGCGTGCTGGTAGCCTGGCTGGCGATGAGTGTGGCGCCGCAGGCGGTGCGGTCACCGTGGCGTGCCACGGCCGCGCCGAGCGAGAACATGTCGCCCGCACCGGTAGTGATGGCGAAGGTCCCCTGGCACCGGGGGCAGACCGTCTGGTCGCCCACGCGCGCCACCGGCTTGCCGTGGGCCATGAAAGTGAGATCGCCGGAGATGACCGTGCCGCCGTGGCTGGTCCTGTCCCCGATGGTGATGAAGGCTTGTGGCACACGCTCCTCCTCTGCAGTGATGACATCAGCCGCAGCGCGAAGAAGAGAATCCGAAAGAAGCCTTCAGCCGGTGCCGCAGCAAGGCCGCACATCATGCCGGGGCAAGACGCATCGGCCCGCATCGGGCAGAAAAGAAGAGCGAATCCTGGAAGGATTTTTAGTAACGCCTGATACGATTTCGAGCAGGCGCAAGCAATCAAAACAAATCAGTAAAACAGCAAAGTCCACAAGGGAACGCTGGCCAGCAGCAGACAGCCAAGGAAGGCGGCAAGGAAGAGCAGTTTTTTCTTTCGGGTGGCCATGGTGAACCTGCAGGACGGAAATGGGCGCGCATGCGCAAGGCCGCAGTGTACCGCGCCCGCCGCCATCAGGCCATGCCGTTGCGGCCGTAGGCGCGGAAGCCGGGCCGCTCGCTGAGACGCTCGTAATACGCTGCCACGGCCGGCAAGGGCGCATGCTCCAAGGGCGTGCCGAACCAGCGATTGACCGACAACCCGACCGGAATATCGGCCAGCGTGAATGCAGGACCCGCCACGAAACCGCCACTGTGCTGCAACCGTTGTTCCAGCACCTGCATGAAGCGCGTCCAGCCGGCGATGGAAGCCGCCAGTTGCTGCGCATCGCCATGCTCGGCCGACTTGCGCACCAGCGCCATGAAGGCATAGCTCCAGCTTCGGTTGAGGTCGCTGGCCTGCCAGTCGATCCACTGGTCGATGCGCGCGCGCAGACGCGGTGCTTGCGGATACAGCGCACCGTCACCGTATTGCCCGGCGAGATAGCGCAGGATGCTGTTGGACTCCCACAGGACGAAGCCATCATCATCAATCACCGGCACCATCGCATTGGGATTCATGGCAACGAAGGAAGGCTCGCTGGTCGATTTGAAACCAATACCCCAGTCCTGCCGCTCGAAGGCAATGTCCAGCTCGCTGCAGGCCCACAGGACCTTGCGTACGTTGATGGAATTGTCACGGCCGTAGATCGTCAGCATGCAGGCTCCCGTACAGTAAGTGTCAGGCTGGCAAGCCTAGCAGGTGGTCCGGTACGGTGCCATGCACAGTTCTTCCTCATTCTCCCCGGTGACTGTTGCGCTGCGGTCAAGTGGCCCGGTACAAAGCTGCCAACTGTACCGGGACGGCTCGAGGAAGTGGCCGTACAATCGACCTCCCACTGGCCATACCTGCCGCCCACGCCCATGTCTTCCTCCAACATTGCCAAGCTGTTGCTGCTGGCTGCCATCTGGGGCACCAGCTTCATGCTCATGCGCATCGCCGCACCGGTCTTCGGCCCCATGCTGACCACCTTCGGCCGTGCTTCGCTGGCCACGCTGTCGCTGCTGGCCTTTGCCCGCATGCGCGGGGTGCCGCTGCAGTGGCGCCGCAACTGGCTGCCCTACCTGGTGATCGGCATCTTCAATACCGCCCTGCCCTTCGCGCTGTTTGCCTGGTCGGCGCTGCACATTCCCTCGGCCTACATGGCCACCATGAATTCGCTGGCACCGATCTTCACGGCCATGTTCGGTTTCCTGCTGCTGGGCGAACGGCTGAGCCTGGTGCGTACCGGGGCCTTCGTGCTGGGCCTGGTCGGTGTGGCGGTGCTGGTGGGCATCGGCCCGGCGCCGGTCAATGCGCTGGTGATCGCCGGGGTGCTGGCGGCCATGAGTGCGGCGGTCAGCTATGGTTTTGCGGCCACCTTCACGCGCATGCGCGCCGGCGGCATTGCGCCCATCGCCATGGCCACCGGCAGCCAGTTCGCCGCTGCCCTGTGCCTGCTGCCGCTGGCCGCGCCGTCGATGCCGCATGCGCTGCAGGCCGGCACCCTGCCTGCACTGTTATCTGTACTGGTGCTGGGCGTGGTCTGTACCGGTATCGCTTACGCACTGTTCTTCCAACTGATTGCCGCCGAAGGGGCGACCAAGGCCATCACCGTGACCTTCCTGGTGCCGATGACGGCTTCGCTGTGGGGCTGGCTGCTGCTGGATGAACCGGTGACCGTGGGCACCGTGACCGGCATCGCCGTCGTGCTCATCGCCACCGCCACCGCCTTGCGGGCCAAACCGGCAGCGGCCGCCAAGGACAAGAAAGTGACTGCCTGATTCGAGGCTGACCCCAACAAAAAGGCGCTGCGGGAAAATCCGCAGCGCCTTTTTTCATGCAACCCAGGTTTGGCTTACCAGCCGTACTGCGCACACGCCTTGCGATACGCCAGCCCTGCCAGCGCCACATCTTCCAGGCCGATGCCGATGGCCTTGTAGATGACGATGTCCTCGTCCTGGCGCTGATAAGGCATGCTGCCATCGACAGCCTGCGCCAGTTCCATCACCTTGTCCCACGCGAACACACCCGGTGCGCACTGCACCAGGTCGCCGGCCTCCTGCTGCGCCTGCGGCTTCCATTCCACGAACAGCGCGGCGGCACGGCCGATGGCGGTGTCGTCCAGCTCGCGCACGTTGGCCTTGGAGGCACCGACGGCGGCGACGAAAGCCCCCGGACGCAGCAGCTTGCCATCGAACAGCGGCGTGGCTGAACGGGTCACGGTGACCAGCACGTCCGCTGCGGCGGCGGCTTCATCGACGCTCACCACCCGCGCCGGAACGCCCAGGGTGCGCGTGACTTCCTCGGCCAGGGCTTCGCGGCCCGACAAGCCGGCGATCAATACTTCCTTGAACGGCCGCACCTGCAGCAGCGCCGGAATGTGCGAACGCGCCTGCACGCCGGTGCCGATCACCGCCAGGGTGGCGGCGTCCTTGCGGGCCAACGCATCGCAGGCCACCGCCGTGGCGGCCGCAGTGCGCAGGCCGGTCATGGCGTCGCCCTCCAGCGTGCACAGCGGTGCGCCGGTCTCGCTGGAGAACAGCTGGATGACGAACCTGAACTGGCCCTTGATGGTGGTGTAGACCTTGGCCCCGGCGATCCCGGCCGATGGAATGACCGCCCCCATCATCGACAGCATCACGCCATTGGCGGCACTGGTGCGCACGCGCCCCTGATGCGCGCCCTCGGCGGCGTGGGCAAAGGCCTCGCGCATGGAGGCGATGGCGTCTTCGGTGGTCAGCAGTTCGCTGACCTGCTGGTTGGTGAGAAATTTCATGCGGGACCTTGGCTTCAAAAAATGCAGGAAAAATTATGGCGTGCCGTGCTCGGCCTTGAGATAGTTCCAGATCCGGTCTATGTCCGGATTGGCTCCATCCAGACGGCGATAGACGCGGATATCCATCTCGTCGCACCACAGCCCCTGCTCCAGCGCTTCGCTGTCGTTCGGGGCGATGGCCAGGGTCAGCTTGCCCTCGGCGATCTCGCGCGACACCGCACTGGCCGGCAGCCAGGCGATGCCGTGGCCTTCGACGGCCATGCTCTTCAAGCCTTCAGCCAGGTCGGTCTCGAAGCGGCGGAACAGGTGCACGCGGCGCGGGCTGGAATGCAGGGCCTTCTCGACGATGCGCGAGAGCGAGGAATATGGGGAATAACTGAGGAAAGGTTGCGGATCATTGGGCGTCCCTGGCAACACATACTTGGGCTGGCCACTGGGCAGCGTCTTGACATAGGGACGCAGCGGCTCCTTGCCCAGCGAAAGCACGGCATAGCGTTCGGTATCGAGGGCGATGCCCTGCTGGCGATGGTCATAGCACAGCAGCAGGTCGCAGTTGCGCTCCACCAGGGCCATGACGGCATCGTGCACGTTGCCGGCCATGACGGTGGTGGCGATGGCGCCGATGGTCTTTTCGATTTCCGACAGCAGCTTGGGGAACACCGTCAGCAAGAGCGTGTGCGGCATCGCAAAGCGTACCGAGGATTGCGCCCCTGCCAGTTGGCCGCGCAGCACCAGCCGCGCCTGCATCGACTGGTTGAGCATTTCCTTGGCGATCGGGACGAAGGATTCACCGGCCGGCGTGAGCGTGCAGGGATAGGACGAGCGATCGAACAGTTCGGCGCCCAGCCAGGTTTCCAGCGAGCGGATGCGGCGGCCGAAGGCCGGTTGCGTGACATTGCGCAGTTTGGCCGAGCGGCTGAAGTTCAGCGTATCGACGACCGAGAGGAAGTCCTCCACCCATTTGATTTCCATCTTCCCTACCCCGTTGGCTTGCCGCGCTGATCCGGCGGCTTGTCTTTGGTGCCGACCACGTTGTGCCTGGCGGCGACCCTCCTTTGGAACGCAGCCACTATACCGAAATGGCATGGACAGCGCCCCATGCCATTTTGGCATGAGGCGCAGTAAAAGCGGGTAGACAGGCGATGAATAAACGATGCGGCGCAGTGATCACACCAGCTCAGCCGGGGCCCTGCAACAGCGCTGGCGGCATCAGGGGCAAGCCGTGATGGAAAACCGCATGCGGAAGAACAGTTGCCACATCGTGCTGCGCATCGCGCAGGCACAGGTCCAGCCGCACCTGCCGGCCCGCACGGTCGAGCCGCACGGCGCGCAGGTAGTGGCGCTCCGGGAGCACGGCCGCAGCGGAGCCGGCCATGGCGGCCGAGAACGGTGCGCCCCAGCAGGTGAGCGCGAAGCCCTGCTGTTCCAGCCAGTGGCACACGGCAGCGACCAGACGCGGATCGTCGGGCAGCAACAGATCCGCATCGGCGGGCGCCTGCGACAACGGCAAATCCTGCAGCCAGCGCGCAAAGCTGCCGTAAAGGACGAACCCCGGATGCGCCAACTGCAGCGCTTGCAGTAAGGCAAGGGTCTGCTCCGTATCGATGGCGTGCGGCAGATGGCGCGCGATCAGCGCGTATTCGTGCGAACGATTGCTGCGCAGCTGGCCGGGCGTCTCGGACGTACTGGCGCGGTCATAAACCAGGATGCGTTCTTCGACGAAACGGAAGCGGTCCGCCATCAGCCGTGCCAGATCCCAGGCCAGCGGCACGAACTGCTCGCCCACCCGCAGGTTCTCGGCGCACAGCACCAGCCAGCCGCCGGGACGCAAACAGTCGCGCAATGCGCGCAGCAGACGCTCCAGCATGCCGAGGAAAGCGGCGTAGGTCTGGCTGGCGTAAAGCTGTCCAGCGTGCGCGGCGTCGGAGGCGTCCGGCCACTGGCAGCCGAAGTAAGGCACGTTGCTCAACACCAGGTCCACCGGCGGCAGGGAATGCGCGAGCGCCGTGGCATCGCCTTGCAACACTTGCTGTGGCGGACCATCGGCCCCGAGACGCTGCAGCCGCTGGCGCGTCAATGCCACGCGCTGGCCATCTATCTCGATGCCGATGCCCGCGCGGCCCACGCTGTGCGCGGCGACCAGCGTGCTGCCAAATCCGCAGAAGGGATCGAACACCTTGCCGTCAGGCGGGCACAGATGCGCAATGAACGGCTGCATCTGCTCCACCCAGCCGCAATCGCGCGCGCCGAAGGGATCGGTCTCGGCCAGCTCCTGTGGCAGGGTCCAGGCCGGGTCCTGCCTGCTGAGGTGCAGCCAGCTGTTGTCGTTCATCACGGGCTCCGCAGCAGCTGCAGCGGCTGCACCGCGCGACTGTGCAGGGGCGCGGCACCGGTGGTTTCCAGCAGCACATGTTGTTCGGGATTCCAGCCGCCGCACAGGCGGCCATTGGCATGGAACACCAGCTTGTAGATGCGTCCGCTGGCATGGCGCGCATGCATGCGCACATAGTCCGAGGCTTCGAAGGTGAGCTGCATGCCGCGCCAGTGCAGCACCACGTTCCAGAAGTAGTAGCCGGAGGTGGCATGCACCGGTTGCGCTTCGGCGCTCAGTTCCGGATCGGCCAGGCAGGCTGCCAGCAACGCCGCCACATCGATGCGCGCGCCGCCGATGTAGCGGGCCGTCACGTTGTTGCGGTATTGCGGTCCGAGTTGCGAGAACTCGCGCAGGATCACCGCCGTCACACCGCGCTGTTGCGCCCAGCGCAGATAGGCTTTCAGCGCGGGCACGCCATCGATGCCACCCCGCTGCACGATGCACACCAGCTTCACCGGCAACTGCGGCACCAGTTGCGTGAGCGTGGCGTCGATGCCGGCCTGCGTGGCAACCGCCTGTCCGCTGCGAAAACGCATGATGGCCTGATTGGCCTGGGCCTCATGATGGTGGCGCGACAGTTCCACCCAGCCGAGATCGAAGGCCTGCAAGCGCGCGATCAGCTCCGCGCCACGCGGCGTGGCCAGGCCGCCTCCATTGGTGTAGAGCACGCTGCCCTGCACGGGTGACTGGCGCGCGTGCTCCTGCAGGACATCGAGCATGGACAGCATCCAGCCGGCGTCATCAGTGGTCTCCAGCCCTGACAGCGACCACGACAGCGGCAGCCCGCGCAGCGCAGCGAGCGCTTGCCGGAGCTGTGCGCCGTACTGCGGACCGGGTCGTAGCGCTGCGGCGTGCGGGCCGCCATCGTCCAGCGTTTCCGAACAGAAGCGGCAGCGCGCCGAGCATGGTTGCGCCGAGGCATAGGGCGTGAAGGTCACCGGCTGGGCGATCTGCAAAGTTCGCCCGCCGATCTCCCAGCGCCGCCAGCGTGTTGCATCGTCCTGGTCGGGCTCGCGCCGGATCACGCGTGGCAGGCGGTTTTCCAGCAGCTGCTGCAGGGCGGCGGGCATCAGGTCCGGCAGCGCCGGACTATCCGGTGCGATGGCCTCGGCGGTGTCGACGGCGTCAGAGATGGCCATGGTCTCACTCGCTGCCGGTGAGGTTGAGGAAGGTATCGAGGATATGGAAGTGATCGTCGAAGAAGCTCGCTTCCATCGCCGCCAGTTGCGCAATCGGTGTCCACACCGCCTGGGCCGCATCATCGGCGGCCTCGACCTCGGGCAGTTGTTCCAGCCGCAGGTCAAAGTAGTAAGCATGAGTGATGGTGCGGCCACGCGCACTGCGGTCGGGGTGATCGAAAATCTTGACGTCCACCAGGGCCTCTTCCAGCGTCACATCCAGCACGGCCAGGTTGGTTTCCTCGGCCAGTTCGCGCAGGGCGGCCTGCATCAGGCGCTCGCGCTGGTCCAGGAAACCGCCGGGGATGGCCCACAGGCCACGCCCCGGAAAGCCCTTGCGCTGCACCAGCAGCACGTGGTCCGCCGCGCGGATCACGGCATCCACTGTCGTGAAGACCGGCGGATAAGGTGCCGCAGCCCAGGCCGCTTGATACTTGCGCAACTGGCGATATTCTTCCACCAGGGCGGCGTAATGCGGCAGCAGTGACCAGGCGCGCAGGTAGTGGCGCACGCTGGGCGGCACCATCGTGTCGAGAACGTCGAGGCTGACTTCCAGGTCCTCGGCCTCGAACCAGACATTGCGAATGTCGGTGGCATCGATATCACCCGCGCGCGGCAGGGCTTCCAGCTGCCATTGCGGGAAGTGGCGCAGGTAGTAGCTGGAGGCATCCTTGAAGTGCCCGACCAGCAGCACCCTTGCCTGGGGATCGGTCTCGGCCGCGACCAGGCGGCGCACTTCGGCGGACCAGCGGCGATCGTCGTAGTAATCGCGGGTAGCGACGAAGCGCAGGCGTTCGCGCTGGCCCGGCGGCATGGCACCGGCGATCATGGCGGCGCGCTCTTCCCAAGTGAAGGGGTTCTTGGTGTTACGGGCGTGGAAGGCCGAACCCAGCACCACGATCACCGTGGCCGCGCGCTCCAGCGCGTGATGCAGCAGGTGCAGGTGGCCGTTGTGCACGGGCTGGAAGCGGCCGATCACCACGGCGGCATCGTATTGCGGAGTCAGGACGGGCATGCGCTTTCCTTAATTTTTATCAACAGGGTCGAACGGCCGTTCACCTGAATGACGGATGACGGCCAGCGCCTCAATAGCGCACTGCGATCGGAATCTGCCTTCCGCTGCCGAAGGCCCGGGCGCGCACCCGGATCACTGGCGGCGACTGGCGGCGCTTGTATTCGTTGCGCGCCACCATGCGGCAGATGCGTTCGACCAGTGCTGCCCCGGTTTCGGTTCCGCTGAGCTGTTCGACTGCGCGGCTTGCCGCAAGGGCTTCATCGGCAGGAAGGCGGCTGCCTTCGATGTGCCACTTGAGAATCTCGTCCAGCACCTCGTAAGGCGGCAGGCTGTCGGTATCGCGCTGGTCCGGGGCCAGTTCGGCCGAGGGGGCCTTGCCGATGATGGCCGCGGGGATGATCTCGCGGCCGGCCTGCGCATTGAGGTGGCGCGCCAGGGCATAGACCTCGGTCTTGTAGAGATCGCCGATCAGCCCCAGGCCGCCGTTGGTGTCGCCATACAGCGTGCAGTAGCCGACCGAGATCTCGCTCTTGTTGCCGGTGGTCAGCAGCAGCGCGTCATAGCCGTTGGAATACTCCATGAGGATGGCACCGCGCACGCGGGCTTGCAGGTTTTCCAGCGGCAGCCCGCGCAGGGGTGCGCCGAAGGCCTTGGCAAAACCGTCCTCGAACTCGCGCACCAGATCGGAAATGGGATGGCGGAACAGCGTCACGCCCAGCGCCTGGCACAGCGTTTCGGAATCATCGACCGAACCGGTGCTGGAGAACATCGACGGCATGGTCACCGCCACCACGTTCTGCGCCCCCAGCACCTCCACGGCCAGCGCGATGGTGAGCGCCGAATCGATGCCACCGGAACAACCGACCACCACCTTGCCGAAGCCGCAGCGGCGCGCATAGTCGCGCAGGCCCAGCAGGATCTGGCGGCGCTGGAATTCGGGCGTGGCCAGGGTCTGGTCTGCGCGGACCGGTTCGCCCACACCATCGCTGCGCAGGAAGCGCCCGCTCTCGAAGGCGATGACCTGGAAATCCTCGGCCAGGCGCGCCGCCTCGAAGGCCAGTCCCTGCAGCGGCGACATGGCGAAGGAGCCGCCGTCATAGACCAGTTGGTCCTGCCCGCCGACCTGGTTGACGTAGAGCAGCGCCATCTGGCGGCGCAGGCAGGCGGCCTGGAACAGGGCGTGGCGCTGGCTGCGCTTGCCGACGTCCGACGGGCTGGCATTGATGGAGACCACCAGTTGCGCATCGGCCTGGGCCAGCTTCTCGAAGGGATTGACGCGATAGCTGCGCAGATCGTCGTTCCAGCCATCCTCGCAGATCAGGAAGCCGACCCGCATGCCCTTGACCGGCAACACGCAGGCCGTCTCCGGACCCGCCTCGAAATGGCGGCCATCATCGAAGACGCCATACACCGGCAGCAACTGCTTGTGATACTCGGCCACGATGACACCCTCGCGCACCGCCAGCAGGGCATTGAAGAGCGGCTTGCCGGGGCCGGGATTGCGGCGCGGCGCGCCGATCACGGCCGTCAGTCCGGGCAGGCTGCGGGTGGCGTCGATGACCGATTGCAAAGTCTGCTCGGCCTGCGCCAGGAAGCGGGCTTCTTCCAGCAAATCGCCGGGGTAGTAGCCGCAGACCGAGAGTTCAGGAAAGACCACCAGGTCGGCACCGGCCCCGGCGGCGCGCTGCAGGCCATCGAGGTGAAGCGCCAGATTGCCGGAGAAGTCACCGATGGTGGGGTTGCATTGGGCGATGGCGATGCGAAGCATGATGCATCCTTTCTGCCGCCGCAGCGGCTCAGGCAGGGGTGGCCGGCGCAGCGATGCCGAACAGCTGGCGCAGGTAGGCCAGGAAAGTTTCATCCTTGCACAAAGTCTTGCCCGGCGAATCGGACAGCTTGGCCACGGCCTGGCCATTGCAGGACGACAGCTTCATGACGATGTTCAGCGGCGCGATGCCGGTGTCGTTGCTGAGGTTGGTGCCGATGCCGAAACCGGTCATGGCACGGTCGGAAAAATGACGATACAGGCGCAGCGCCTGCGGCAGGTCCAGTCCATCGGAGAACACCAGGCGCTTGGTGTTGGCATCCAGGCGCAGCTTGCGATAGTGCGCCAGCGCCTTCTCGCCCCATTCGAAGGGATCGCCCGAGTCGTGCCGCAGGCCGTCGAAGAGCTTGGCGAAATACAGGTCGAAGTCCGCCAGGAAGGCATCCATGCCGACCACGTCGGTCAGGGCCACGCCCAGGTCGCCGCGGTATTCCTGCACCCAGTCTTCCAGTGCGGCCTTCTGGAAATCACGCAGCCGCACGCCGAAGGATTGGTAGGACTGCAGGTATTCGTGGGCCATGGTGCCGATGGGCACCAGCTGATATTTTTTGGCGAGCCAGACGTTGGAGGTTCCCTTGAAATATTGCGGAACCTCGCGCGCCAGCGTGGCCACCACTTCCTCCTGCCACGCTCCGCTGTAGCGGCGGCGCACGCCGAAGTCGAAGAACTCGAAGGGATGACGGCCTGGCGCTTCAGCGGCGAAGGCGTGCAGCAGAGCAACCTTCTCCTCCAGACGGCGGCGCGCTTCTTCCCCGGCCGCTGCCGTGCCGATCCGGCGGAAATAGAGTTCGTTGACGATGTAGAGCACGAAGATTTCGAAGCCCATGACATGCACCTGCGGACCGCGCGCGACGATGCACAGGCGCTCGCCCTCGGTGCTGACCTCGATGAACTTGCGTTGGAAGCGGAACAGCGCGAGGAAGTCGATGAAGTCGCTCTTCATGTAGCGCAGCTGCGCCAGATAGGCCAGTTCATCACTGCTGAAGCGCAGGCTGCACAGGTGATCCAGCTCGCGCTCCACCTCGTCTTTCAATTCGGCCAGCGGGAATTGCGGCTGGTTGCGGCACACGAAGGTGTATTCGGCCAGGGCACCGGGATGGCTGTGCAGCAGGGCCTGCCACATGGTGAACTTGTAGAGATCGGTTTCCAGCAAACTACGAACGACGGGTGCCATGATGGGGCACTCCTTTCAACGTGGATGGGTCAGGCGTTGGCTTGCAGTTCCTGCAGCACCTGCTCCGAAGTGGCCAGGCGCACGCCGGCCTGTGACATGGCCGCCAGGAAATCCTGGTACTGCGCCTCGAAGCCGGCCACCGGACTCATGCAATCGGTCACCAGCACCAGCCGGGCACGGCCGGCGGCGTCGAGGTTGGCGGCGATGTGCTCGGTGGTGGCGCGCACGCAGTGGCTGCCCGCCTCGCCGGTGATGTAGACGGTATCGGCCTGCGCCAGGGTGGCGATGAAGCCACGGTTGAGCTGGGTGGCCGGATCGTCGTCATCCGGCACTTCGGCCATCACTGCGGAATAGTGCTCGGTCCACGGGTTGCTGCCCTTGCCCAGCTTGGTGACCACGCCCAGCGTGCGTTCTTCCCAGCGGTTGTAGGCGGCGCGCACATCGGCGTGGACCGCCCCGCCCCAGCTGCCGATCTCGCAGTGCACCGGCCAGACCATGAGGCGATAGCGTCCGGCGGTTTCCAGGGCATCGAGATAGGCCAGTGCGCGCGGCAATGCTTGCGGATCACGTGGCAGGTAAGCGCCGGCACGGACCTGCGCGGCCTCGATCTGGGTGAAAGGCGTGACCGCCGCGCCATCAGCTTGCTGCCAGAACGTGGGATGGGCGATGTCCAGCCTGTGGTGGGCGTCGAGGGTGATGCTGATGGCCGACAGGCCGGTACCGCCCTGGTCGATCAGACGCGCCACGCGCTGCAGGTCGGCATGGCTGCCCGCCACCGGCAGCGCTGGTTGCAGTACCCCGCCGGTAACCGGGTCCACCGGCAGCCAGTCCGTCGGCAGGTCGCAGAAATCGTTTTGCGGATCGATCACGAGGAGATGCAGGGAGCGCTTCATGGTGTCCACCTTTCGGAGTGCGTCGGGTTACGGTAAGGCCAGTGTAGACCACTTAATTTAATTTTGCAACTAACATAGGCTTCGTAAATTTTCTGGATTAGCTCTCCAAATAGGGCTTACAGGTCATCCGTGATCCGAATTGCAACAAATAGATTCACAATGACACTAAGTACCTTTAGACTTCCCGGACTTGGACAAGGCGAGGAGAAAAATGGATCCGGTGATCTGCACAGTGGATGTGGCGTTGCTCACGCTCACGGCCGAGGGGCTGGAAGTGGCGCTGCTCAAGCGCGAACATGCGCCCTTCAAGGGGGTGGCGGCGCTGCCCGGCGGCTACATTCATGCGCGCACTGACGTCGATGCGCGCGATGCCGCGCGCCGCGTGCTGCTGGACAAGACCGGCATCGCCGCGCCCTACCTGGAACAACTGGCCACCTTCTCCGGTGCGGCGCGTGATCCGCGCGGCTGGTCGATCTCGATCGCGTATTACGCGCTGGTACCGGCCACCACCATCGCCCAGGCCGAGCGGGACGAGGTCCGCCTGCACAGCGTGGACCGCCTGCCGCCGCTGCCCTTCGACCATGGCGACATCATCGGCACCGCCGTCTCGCGCCTGCGCAGCAAGAGCCAGTATTCGTCGCTGCCCTGCCATCTGCTGGGCGATGTCTTTACCTTGCCGCAGTTGCAGCGGGTCTATGAAGTGCTGATGGGCGAGAGCATCAACAAGGTGAGTTTCCGCCGCAAGATGACCGAGATGGACATGCTCGATCCGGTGGACGGACAGTTCGAGAGCGGGGCGCATCGTCCGGCGCAGCTGTATCGCCTGAAGCCCGCCTTTCGTGAAGAGTTGCAGTTGCTGGAGCGCGGGCTTTGAGAATGGCAAGCGGCAATGTGATCGGCCAGTACGAAGGAAAGCGGCGCACACCGGATGAACTAGTCATATAACGTTGGGCAGTGACCTTGCTCCTTGGAGGCCCGGGTCCGGTTTCGCGCCGGCCCAGGGCCTTTGTTTCAAGTTGAATCTTTGCCTGGGGTGCCAGCTGATACAGGCTGGGCCAGGACCATTGCCGGGCAGGCTGCCCCTTGGTCGCATCTTCAGCATTTCGTAGCTGCAGCCGTCATCCGGAAGTTGCAAGTTTCCACATGGAAACATTACAATGCGGGCCAGTGTTGCATCAGGGAGGGATACTTGATGAGCACAGGATCTTCGCATGCCCAAAGCATCCCCGGGTCTGGAACAGCGGCTTCCGGACTATCTCTACGCCCGCCTTCTGCGGCGGGCTTTTCCGTATCACCCAGTCTCCCAAAATGAACCGTTAGTCAATCAGCTTGACGCCAGCGAGCGGTTGCGACGCGACTTTGCGCTCGCTCTTGCGCGCTTGGCTGATCAGGCCTGGCTTGAATTCAACGACTTGCCCTGCGACCCGGTCGATAAGACGCGGGATGCAGTGTCATGACGACCAAAGGCGTCATCCTCGAACAGGCTGACAGGTCGTTCACGCACATCGAGCCTCACGGTGGCGGCGCCAACGCAGCCATCAAGGCAGAGACTGCGGCCGAGAAAACGTTTTGGCAGAAGTCGAGTCCTTGGGTGCACGGCGTGCTGGGCGTGGCCAGTTTCGTTCCAGGCTTGTCGGTCATCACGGGTGCGATTGATGCGGCCATCTATACCGCCGAGGGCGACTACGTTGAAGCGGGGATCGCTGCGGCGAGCATGATCCCGGGTGGCAAGGTGGTCACCAGCGTTGGCAAGGTCGCCAAACGCGCAGTTGGTATGGCAAAGGGTGCAGGAACGGCATCCCGGGTTGGCAAAGGTGCGCATGAGGCAGAAGAACTCGCCAAAGCAGCCAAGTCGGCAAAGGAAACAGAGGAAGCTTCCAGAGCTGCCCGCGAAGCCAAGCTCGCCAGAGAAACTGCACCTGGGCCCCCAAAGCCCAAGGACCCAAAGAAGGATGTCACCGTCAAGGCCCGACCGTTTAAAGTGCCTTGCTTCCATCCCTATGACAAGAAACAATTCATGCGGATGAGCAAGGAGGAACAGAAGGCGTTTCTGAAAGAAATGGCGGAGCAACTTAGACGTCAAGAGGAGGCGATCAATAGTCTGACAGCTAGCGAATACGCGATGGCCAGGGATGCGTTTAAGAAAATGAAGCGCAATCCGGCAGCCAGCGCGGCGCAAGAAAGCCATCGGAAAGGACTCCTTGAACAAATGTCGCAGAGTATTGGCAACAGCCTGCGTGACGACGGCATGCACCCAACCGAAGCGAAAACAAGGGCCGGAACTCGTGCAAAAGAACTGATGGAGAAATTAGCCGCTTTACATGAGCCAGACATGGTCGCCGGAGGTTGGATGCAACACAAGACTGCGAATATTGGCCGCGCTGACGTGAACAAGTCAATTGGAGCAAGCTGGAACCAGGCTTACACGCCGCCTGGAAGTCGGAATTCAGGGCAGAAGCCGCTGACTAGGGTGCGCCAGAGCCAAACTAGGTCCGCTTGAGCCGCACGAAATCTATGGATTCGAGCCCGCTATCGTATTGGGAGGAAAAATTCGCCTCGAAAATGTAGTCAAGGTGAATGCCAATGTGCACCTGACGATTCTCCGGCAGTTCGCAGAGCCGGAATTGCCATTCGCGGGGATCGATATTGAAAAGTTGCTCGATTCTTGAATATGGAGCCCTTCGTCAATGCGGCCGCCTCCGCATTGGGACGAATCACACTGAGCGAATGTCCAGGAGCCATCCATTCACAACGGCCCTCAGCCCCCACACCGTTCCCGGCATCGGCGCCAAAAACCAAAGCGGCGCACCCACAGTGGGTGCGCCGCTTTTTTCATGTCGAAATTCTTGAGCCAGGCTCAGGCACAGCAATTGCCGCCGGAATCGGCACAGCGTTCACGGCGCTGCAATTCACGGCGGTGGCGCACGCGTTGCGAGACGCGATAGACGGCGCGCTGGGTCAGCATCATGGACAAGGTGCTCAAGCTGAACTCGGCGGCAATGAGCAAACCGACCAGAGCGGCAAATTGCAGGTAGATCCGTGGATACACGGAGAGACTACGCGAGAACAGTTGATGCAGCATGATGAATTCCTCTTTCTTGTTTTACGTGCCGGGGGTTCTGCTACACACCAGTGACGATGCAGCGAACCGCGATGCGTGGCCGGTCATGCCGGTCCACGCATCGGATCACCCTGCATCAGGCACCAGCGTAGGTCGAATCGGCAACGCTGCCGGCGGTTTGCACGGCGCTCTTGGCAGCAGCGTTGCTGACGGCCGGGAACACCGAGTCAGGCTGGTTGGCGATGCCTTGTGCCTGGGCGCGGGCCAGGTCGGCCTTCACGGCAGCGCGGGTGGTGTGCGAGACGAAAGGCTTGTCAACCGGGTATTGGGCTTCAGCGAAAGCGACGGACGAAGCGGACAGGGCCAGGACGGCGGCGATGATGGTCTTTGCGGACATGATGTTTCTCCTTGAATGCGTTACGTTAAGTGGACTTCAGTCGGGTTGATTACTGTTCAGTGATGCGTGGGGCCGGGATGTCGTTCGGCTCACGCCACTCACTCTCTAGAACCGCATCGTTTCTTGCGTTGCGATGTCGTTCATCGATGGACTGAAGTCTACGGAAGAGCGCTCAGGAGAAAAACCACGCTGGAAAGAATTGAGTGTTCCGGGTTCTGGAACAATCGCCATTGCCTATCGAGCCGATAGTCCGAAAGTGATACAAAGCCGCGCCATCAGGTCCACTGGCGCTGGTTCGCGCGCAGGGGCTGGGTGTATTCCTCGTGCTGGACCTGCTTCGCTACCGGACGCGCAGGGCCGCTCTCGGCGCGTACGCGCACCTCGGGCGCGCTGGTTTGCGAGGACATCTGCACTGCAGGCTGCAGCTGGCGCGGAGGACGGACCACCGGCGGCAAACGTCCACCCGCGAGCGTTTTACGCAAGCGCTTGCACATCGGATCGCCAGTTTGCTCAAGCTGGCGGGCAGGCTGGCCGGTTCTGGATTGGTCGGTAGCTGGCATGATTCGGTTCTCCCATCTTGTCGCGGGCACCTTGGGTGCCTTCATTGTCGGGGAGCAGTATCACGCCGGAGGACCGGGCGGTTAAGCGGACAACGGCTCTGCCTGCTGTAGGAAAGCAGGCAGAGCCGCAGCTGAAGACAGCGCCGAATGCGCCCGGATCAGAAGTGATGGTCGTAGCGGATCTGGAACTTGCTGTTCTCGGCCCGGTTGCGCACGGCGAATTCCTGGTACACGTTGAAGAACAGCAGGTCGCGCTCGGACAACCTCACCATGGCCGCCGGCCCCAGTCCGACCACGCGCTCGCGCCGCCCGCCCACATCGCTGCCGTTGACCTTGGTATCGGTGATCTGCTGCAGCCAGTAGCCGGCCGCGCCGATGGTCAGCGCCGGATTGAGCACGTACTCGGCGGAGAAGTTGGCATGCACCGCCTGCCCCGCCTGCGTGGAGCTGACGTTGTTGCCGAAAGCCGCATTGGGCGAGTTGTTGCGGGCATTCCAGAGATAGTGCAGACGCCAGCTGAAACTCAGGTTCTGGCTGGCCCACAGCGTACCGGCCCAATAGGGATCGAAGGACCAGGTATTGCTCCCCGGATTGACGGTGGCATTGCGGTCATAGGCCCCGGTCGGCAGGATGAACTGCAGTTCGAACCGCTGCGAATAAAGCGGCCCTTGCGCCCCCATGACGGGATCGTACTGCACAGACACGCCGGCGCTGATATCGCCAATGCCGGTATTGCCGCGAAGGATGGCATTGTTGGCACCATCGTCCACCTTGGCATTGGCCACCCACGGCACCAGCACCTGGAAGCCCAGTTGCTTGTTGCCGAATTTGGCCCCCGGTGGCACGTAGATGAACTGGCTGATGGGGGCGAATACGCTGATGTCCTGGGTGGCAGGAAATCCCAGCCGGTTGCCGTTGTTGTCCACCAGTTTGGTGGCCCTGGTGTAGGTGAGGTATTCGACGAAGTAAAAGCCGGGACCGCCGGGCAGCGGTGCGCCGTCGAAGAAACTGGTCCCGCCCATGTTGACGGCGGGCTGGTCGTAGGCGCTGGCCAGCGCGGGCAGCAAGCTCAGGCTCAGTGCCAGCCGCGCCGCGCGCCGGCGGGCGGGCTGTCGGTGCTCTCTCATGGTGTCTCCTTGTATTGTTATCGGATGGGTCGCTTGCCGTGCGTCGGATTCAGAGATAGGTCGAGGCCAGTCCGCCATCGACCGGCAGGTTCACGCCATTGATCCAGCGGCTGCCGTCATCGCACAGCCAGACGATGGCTGCAGCGATCTCGTCCGGATAGGCCGGACGCTTCATGCGATGGGCATCCTTCTGCACGCGGTCCTGCCCGAGCATGGTCACGAAATCGCCCAGGATGGGCGTGAGCACCGGGCCCGGCGCAACGCTGTTCATGCGGACCGAATGCTTCAGGAACCAGGGCTGGGCCTGGGCCATGCTCCAGACGATGAGCGCTTCCTTGAAATACTGGTAGCAGCGCTCCTGCGGCACCGGATGCTGCGCCAGCCACTCGGCCCCGGCCGCGAAACCGGCGGTCTGCGCCAGCGCCTTGTGCTGGTCCAGGCGCTGCGGCCATTCGGCACCGAGGATGGAAGCCACGTTGACGATGGCGCTGCCCGGCGGCATGCGGCGAATCAGCAGCTCGGTGAGATGGCGCAAGCCGAGATAGTTCACGCGTGCAACCAAGTCCGCCGGGGCCGTGCCGGGCACACCGGCGATGTTGCACAGGCCATCGATCTTCTCGGGCAATTGCGCGGCGGCGTCATGGATGGCATCGGCGGTGGAGAGATCGGCCTGCACGAAACCCTCCACGCTGATGATCGGTGCATTGCGATCCACCCCGATCACGCGGGCACCCTGGACCCGCAGCAGCCGGGCGGTCTCGGCACCGATGCCGGAAGAAACGCCGGTGACGACGATGGTCTTGTCTTGCAGTGTCATGCTGGTCTCCTTGAATAATGATTTATATCGTTTGGTTTTTTACAGCGGCATGCATGCGATAGAGTCAGAAGGGATACGGCGTGGCCTGCTCCTTGACGGTGATCCACTTCCATTGCGTGTACTCTTCCCAGTCGGCCGGCCCGCCCACGCTGGTGCCGTTGCCTGCAATGCCGGGACCACCGAAGGGGTTCACGCACTCGTCATTGACGGTCTGGTCATTGACGTGGACCATGCCCTGGCGCAAGCGACCCGCCACCCGCATGGCGCGGGCCAGCGAACCGGAGATCACGCCGGCGGCCAGTCCGCCCTGGTTCTGGTTGGCCAGGGTGATGGCTTCTTCCTCGGAATCCACCGTGATGACGCTGGCCACCGGACCAAAGATTTCTTCATCAAATACGCGCATGCCGGGCCGCACGCCGGACAGCACCGTCGGCTGATAGAACAAACCTTCATAGGAGCCTCCAGCCAGCAAGCGTGCGCCGGCCGCCACGCTGTCCTGCACCAGTCCGTGCACGCGCTGCAGCTGGCGCGCATCGATCAGCGGGCCCAGCGCCACCTGGCCGCTGGCCCCATCGCCCACTGGCAGGTGACGCGCCTTGTCCACCAGGCGCTCCAGCAGACCCGCTGCCTGCGAGGCATGGACCAGGATGCGATTGGCTGCCATGCAGATCTGCCCCTGGTGCAGCCACGCGCCCCAGGCCGCGTTGCTGGCGGCGACGTCGAGGTCGGCATCGTCGAGGATCAGCAGCGCATTGGCCCCGCCCAGTTCCAGCGAGACCTTCTTGAGATGGCGTCCGGCCAGCTCGCCGATGCGGCGGCCCACGGCGGGCGAACCGGTGAAAGCGATCATCGGCACCTGCGGTGCCGTCACCAGCGCCTCGCCGGCCTCCGCGCCACCGGGCAGCACGTGCAGCAGACCGGCCGGCAAACCCGCTTCCTCAAAGATGCGCGCCAGCATGAAGCCACCGGACACGGGCGTGCGCACATCCGGCTTGACCACCACCGCATTGCCCGCCGCCAGCGCCGGCGCCACCGTGCGCAAGGTCAGGATCAGCGGGAAATTGAAAGGCGAGATCACCCCGATCACGCCCAGTGGCGCACGTTTGGCGATGCTCAGGCGACCCGGCGCGCTGGGCAGCAACTGTCCCTGCGCCTGCAGCGGCATGCTGGCCGCGAGGTGGCACAGGGTGATCGCTTCGCGCACCTCATGTTCGCCCTTGAAGAGCACGCCGCCGGTCTCGCGCGCCACCATGCGCGCCAGCTCATCGAAGTGCTGCTGGAACAGGTTGCCCGCGCGACGGAAGATCTCGGCACGCTCACGCGGCGGCACCGCCAGCCATTCCGCCTGGGCGGCCACGGCGGCCTGGACGGAGATGGCCACGTCATCCGCGCCGGCCAGACCGACCTCGGTCAGCGGTGCGCCGGTGGCCGGTTCGATGACGGTGGTGCCGTGTGCGGTTTCTTCCCAGCGGCCACGGAACAGGTGGCGTTGCCAGCGGGCAGGATCGAGCAAGGGGGTGGATGGGGCGGACATGCGGGTCTCCTTTGTAATGGCCGGTGAATCCGGATCGGCAGCCATTCTGCAAAGCCTGTGCCACCGCGCTGCGCGCCATCCCATGCGGCTTCGCAGCAAGCTCATCCATCCGCGACGGGGAAGGCCAGAGCAGGTTTCAGGGAGAGATTTTTGCTGCGATGGAGCAGAGTTCTTGACGCAGTGCAGCTTGCGCATTTGCGCAAATTCGCCAACCATCAGCCCACTGAATTTCATCATTTGATGAACCGGGCCTTCGCCCGTCCCGCTTGCCCCTTTCCGCCAGGAGTTCGCCCATGCCGCCATCCCAGCGTATTTCCCTTGCCGAGATGGTACGCAGCCAGGGCAGCGCCGCCGCCCCGGTGCAGTTGAGTTCGGCCAGCACCGACCGCTGGAGCGTGGACGCCCATCCGACCCTGGCGGACCTGGGCGAATGCCTGTTCTTCTCGCCCGGCGACGGACGCATCTGGCTCAATGACCAGCGCATGCTGCTCATCCACAGCCGCAGCATGGGGACGCTGCGGCGCGAGCTGATCGACAATCTCGGCATCGACAAGGCGCGCGGCCTGCTGACCCGCGCCGGCTACATCTCCGGCGCGCGCGATGCGCAGCTGGTGCGCGAACGCTGGCCCGAGGCCGATCCCTCCACCATCCTCATGGCCGGCACCCGGCTGCATACGCTGGAGGGGGTGGTGAAGGTGATCCCGGTCAGCTTCAGCTATGACCCCGACAGCGGCCGCTACGAGGGCGAATTCCTGTGGCACAACTCCAGCGAAGCCGATGAACACCTGGCCGCCTACGGCGTCGCCACCGCGCCCTCGTGCTGGCAGCAGATCGGCTATGCCATCGGTTACGTGAGCACGCTGCTGGGACATCTGGTGATCTTCCGCGAAGTGGAATGCCGCGCCATGGGCACGCCGCATTGCCGCGTGATCGGCAAATCGGCCGAACTGTGGAGCGATGCCGAAGACGACCTGCGCTACCTCAATGCCCAGGACTTCGTCGGCAGCGGCATGCTGGCCACCGATGGCGAAGCCGCCGCCGCCAGCCACAGCGGGCTCAGCGCCGAGGCGGCGGAAGCCATGGAGGCTGATCTGACGCGCGCGCTGGTAGGCACTTCCTCGGCCTTCAACGCCGCCTGCCATCTGCTGAACCGGGTGGCACCGACGGATGCGACCGTGCTCTTCACGGGCGAGTCGGGCGTGGGCAAGGAACGCTTTGCACGCATGCTGCACCAGATCGGCCGCCGCGAACGCCAGCCCTTCGTGGCCATCAATTGCGCCGCCATTCCCGAGACGCTGATCGAGACCGAACTGTTTGGCGTCGAACGTGGTGCCTATACCGGGGCCACGCAATCCCGCGCGGGCCGCTTCGAACTGGCCGACGGCGGTACGCTGTTCCTTGATGAAGTGGGGACCTTGAGCCTGGTGGCGCAAGGCAAGCTGCTGCGGGTGCTGCAGGAGGGTGAATTCGAGCGCGTCGGTTCGACCCGTCCGCTCAAGGTCAAGGTGCGGGTGGTGGCCGCGACCAATGAGGACCTGGCGGTGGCGGTACGGGAGGGGCGCTTCCGGCAAGACCTGTTCTTCCGCCTCAACGTGTTCCCGATCCACCTGCCGCCGCTGCGCGAGCGGCGCGACGACATTCCGCTGTTGATGAATCACTTCCTCAAGTTCTACGGGCAACGCCACGGGATAGCGGTACGCGGGTTCACGCAGCGTGCGGTGCAGGCGCTGCTCAACTACAGCTTCCCCGGCAACATCCGCGAGTTGCAGAACCTGATCGAGCGCGGCGTGATCCTGGCGCAGGGGCATCCGCTGGATTTGCCGCATATGTTCATCAGCGGTGAGACGCTCAATGACGAGGTGCTGTCGCTGGCCCTGCAAGGCGAAGGGGAAGGCGAGACCGGCACGCTCGCCGGGCGCCAGGGCCAGCGCAGCAAGGAAACTTCACATCAGCCTGAAGGCAGCCTGCTGGAGACGGTGCAGCAATGGCGCGGTGGCCGCAAGGAGGAAGGTGATGCGCTCTCCCTGCCCGCGCTGGAGCAGACCCTGATCGCCGAGGCCATCGAACGGGCCGGCGGCAACCTGTCGGCGGCGGCACGCCTGCTTGGCATCACGCGGGCGCAGCTGGCGTACCGGCAGCAGAAGCGGGAAAGTTAGGGAATGTGCGGGCATCTCCTGGCAGGCAGGAGACGAGACGAAGAGCGTCAGGCGACGTTCTTGTAGGGACTGGGACGGTCGGCCTCATCGGCCACGATCTGCATCTCGCCGATGCGGTTGCGCAGTTCTTCCCAGGGATGGATGGGCAGATCCTTGTCGAGATGTTCGGATTGCCTGCGCGCGGACAGATCTTCCACCTCCTGCATCACGCGGTCCTGCCAGCGGTGTTCGAGCGCGATGAACAATGCAATGGCTGCCACCAGCCCGACCGAACAGATGGCCAGGGCGGCATAGATGGCGTACTGCATGATGGTATCGAACCAGTCCATGTCCTCCCCGTCCTCGTTGTTTGATGGCAATACGGCGATGGTAGCTTGCGGATGGGTTGACGCCCATCAGGAAATGACTGAGGCCCCCCCGGCCACATGGGACCAAGCTCATCCACAGGAACCCGCGCTGCCAGCGGGCGGTCTGCCGTTCAGGCGCAGGCTGCACGGTGCGCCTCGTCTCGCACACGGAGCCCTCGATGATTGCCACCCCATCCGCCACCATCCCTGCCCGCCTCGACCGCCTGCCCTGGTCACGCTGGCATTGGCGCGTGGTCATCGCCTTGGGCGTGGCCTGGGTGCTGGACGGGCTGGAAGTCACCCTGGTCGGCTCGCTGGGCAGCGTGCTGGAGCGCAGCGATACGCTGGCGCTCGATGCGGCGCAGGTCGGCTGGACCGGCTCGCTCTACATCGCCGGTACCGTACTGGGCGCGCTGGTCTTCGGCCGCCTCACCGACCGGCTGGGACGCAAGCGGCTCTTCATGCTGACACTGATGCTGTACATGGCGGCGACACTGGCCACCGCCTTTGCGCAGGATTTCCTGCTCCTCGCCCTGTGCCGCTTCGTGACTGGCCTGGGCATCGGCGGCGAATACGCGGCCATCAATTCCGCCATTGATGAGCTGGTGCCGGCGCGCGTGCGCGGACGGGTCAATCTCATCATCAACGCCAGTTTCTGGATCGGCGCGGCACTGGGTGCCGGGCTGTCGCTGGTGATCCTCGATCCGCAGGTGATGGGTGCGGCACTGGGCTGGCGCGCCTGCTTCCTGCTCGGGGCCGTGCTGGCGGTGGCGGTGCTGCTGGTGCGGCGGCATGTGCCGGAGAGTCCGCGCTGGCTGCTCATGCACGGCCGCCACGCCGAAGCCGAAGACGTGGTGCGCCGGATCGAAGCGGAGGTCGAGCAGCAACATGGCCCCCTGCCCGCCGTGGAACACGCCGCGAGCGCATCGACCCGGAGTGGTACGGCAGGCAGCGGCATGCTGCCCTGGCGCGAGATCGCCCACGTGCTGCTGCATCGCTATCGCCAGCGCAGCGTGATGGTGGCCCTGATGATGGTGGCCCAGGCCTTTGTCTACAACGCCATCTTCTTTACCTACTCGCTGGTGCTCACGCGCTTCTTCCAGGTGCCGGACCATCGCGTGGCGCTCTACATCTTCCCGTTTGCGCTGGGCAATGTGCTCGGGCCGCTGCTGTTGGGCCATCTGTTCGACAGCATCGGCCGTCGCCGCATGATTGCGGCCACTTACCTGCTCTCCGGTGCAGGATTGGCCGCCACGGCCTGGGCCTTCAATGCCGGGATGCTGGATGCGCGTTCACTGGCGCTGTGCTGGAGCGCAGTATTCTTCGTGGCCTCGGCGGCGGCCAGCTCGGCCTACCTGACGGCCAGCGAGGTATTCCCGTTGCGCATGCGTGCCATGGCCATTTCGATTTTCTATGCCATCGGTACCGGCGTCGGCGGATTCGTGGCGCCGGTCCTGCTGGGCTGGCTCATCGCCAGCGGTGACCGCCATGCAGTGGCAGCGGGCTATGCGCTGGGCGCATGCCTGGCGCTGCTGGCCGGGGTGTGCGCGCTGCGCTTTGCGGTGGATGCGGAACGGCGCACGCTGGAAGAAGTGGCGGAATGGAAATCCTGAATGCCTGAGCTGATGATGAAGCTGTTCAGTCATCAGCCGCGCTTATGACAGGATTTTTTCCGCAATGCCCGCCCCCAGCGGTGCCAGCAAGGCCTGCAATTCCTCTTCGCCAAACTTGATGGTGGCGGTGTCATCGCGCCCCAGCATGCCCTCGGCCAGCGCCGACTTGCGCGTCTGCAGTTCGAGCAGGCGTTCTTCGATACTCCCCTCGATGACCAGCTTGTAGACGAATACCTGGCGCGTCTGCCCCAGCCGGTGCGCGCGGGCAATGGCCTGCTCTTCCACGGCCGGGTTCCACCAGGGATCGGCCAGCACCACGGTATCGGCAGCCGTCAGGTTCAGGCCAACCCCACCCACCTTCAGGCTCACCAGCATCAGCGGCACTTCACCTTGCTGGAAGCGGGCGATCACACCGCTGCGGGCGGCTGGTTCGGTGTCGCCGGTGAGCATCAGGCAGGGCAGTTGCAGCGCCTGCAGTTCAGCTTCGATCAGGTCCAGCATGCTGGTGAATTGCGAGAACAGCAGAATGCGCCGCCCCTCCTCCACCAGCGCGGGCAGGGTATCGCGCAGCCACTCGATCTTGGCGCGCTCCAGTCCACGCGGCATGCGGCCCTGCTTCAGCAGGTAGGGATCGCAGCAGACCTGGCGCAACTTGAGCAGCGCATCCATTACCGACACCTGGCTGCTGCCCAGGCCGCGCCGCTCCAGCGCGCGGCGGACCTGCTTGTCGGCGGCGATGCGCACGCTCTCGTAGAGCTCGCGCTGGCGGCCCTGCAGTTGCAGGCGTTCGATGATCTCGATGCGGGCCGGCAGCTCCTGCAGCACATCCTCTTTGCGCCGGCGCAGGATGAAGGGGCGCACGCGCTGGGCCAGCAGGCGCGCACGGACGGTCTCGCCCTGCTGCTCGATGGGCTTGCGCCAGAGCCGTGCGAAGCTGCGCGCATCCCCCAGGAAGCCCGGCATGAGGAAATGGAACTGGCTCCACAATTCGCCGAGATGGTTTTCCAGCGGCGTGCCGGTCATGCAAAGCCGATGACGTGCGTGCAGGCGGCGCGCGGCAGCGGTGCTGCGGGCAGCGGCATTCTTGATGGTCTGCGCCTCGTCCAGCACCAGCAGGTGAAAGCGCAGCGACAGCAGCAGGTCGAGATCGCGCCACAGCAGCGGATAGGTGGTCAGCACCAGATCGGCCTGTCCCTGCGCAATGGCGCTGACATGGCGCGCGCGGTCCTCGCCATGCAGCACCTGCACGCGCAGGGCCGGGGCGATGCGCTGCGCTTCCTGCTGCCAGTTGAACAGCAGCGAGGTCGGCACCACCACCAGCGCGGGCAGGTCGAGCCGGCCGGCCTGTCGTTCGATGAGCAGATGGGCCAGCACCTGCGCCGTCTTGCCCAGGCCCATGTCGTCGGCCAGGATGCCGGCCAGGCCATGCTGGCGCAGGTACTGCATCCAGGCCACACCCTGCAGCTGGTAACCGCGCAAGGTCAGGCCCAATCCTGCCGGGGGTGCCACCGGTTGAACGCTGCCGGCGGCACGCAGCCGCTGTGCCAGTTGCAGCACGCCGGCAGCGCCGCTCATGTGCCACGGCGCACCGCCTTCCAACAGCTGGAGATCGGCCTGCAGGCTGTGCAGGCGATGGGCATCCCAGGGCGAGAGTTGCAGCGGTCCGTCCTTGCGCTTGAGGTCCACCAGCAGATCCAGCAAGGACAGCACCACCGCCTTGAGCGGACCGGCCATGGCATCGATGCGGCGGCCGCCCGGTGCACGCAGCGAGATCACGGCATGCGGATCCATGCGCTCCACCTGTTGCGCATCGGCCCAGCGCGGGTCGCGCCGCAACAGGTCGGCCACCATCGGTGCCACATCCAGGGTCTGGCCATCGACCTCGATGCCCATAGCCAGCAGCCAGCGGCCACTGGGATCGAGGCCGTCGAAGATCTCGCTGGAGAAGGCGCGCGGCTGCAGGGGCGCGGCCACCTCGCGCGCGCTGAGCTCACCGGTCTCGCTGCTGACGATGAAGCGCCACGCCGTGACCGGCACACTCTCATGCGCAAACCCCGGCCGCACGCGCAAGGTCCAGCCCTGCTGCTGCAGACGCGGGGCCTGGTCGGCCCAGAAGTCGCCGAAGGCGTCTTCCAGCATCAGGGTCCAGAGCGGACCGGCGTCATGCAGGGGATTCTCGGCACGCCATTGCAAGGCATCCTCACGCAAGGGCAGCAGGCCCATCTCGCGAATGCTCTCCAGTGCGGCGGCCTCGGCGGCGTGGTTGCGCGTGACGTGCGCCGGCGTGTAACCGGCTTCGTCATCGGCGTGACCCACAGGAGCCGGCACACTCCAGCGCTGCGCGCCCTCACCATAGACCCAGTCGATCTGCGCCACCGTCACCATGCCGCCACGCGGCCCGAACAGCCCGTGCGCGCGCATGCCCAGCAAGCCCTCACCACGGGTGAGCGTCTGCAGGGTCAGGCGAGGGTGGAATGCACTGGAGGAAGGCGAAGCAGGCATGCGGCCGATGAAAAACGGGGAAGCGGCCATTGTAGGGCGCTTCAGGCCGGGTGTGCAGGAACGCGGGGAAACTGGCTGGGGTCATGCGCATGCGCTCAGCGCATGCCAGCGATGGGAGGCTTACTTCGCAGGCGGCGTGATGCAGAAGTCCAGCATGCCGAACGGCGTGCGGCCTTCACCGGTAGCCCATACCCACACGGCCCAGCACAGCAGGCCGCACACCAGCAGCAGGGCCAGCAGGATGTGCAGTCCGGATGCCTTGCGCAGGAAGCCTTCAACGCGGTCAAACAGGGCAGTCATGGGAATAGATGCAGAAATGGAATAACTCGGAGTACCCCATTGTAGCGAAGCCCCCGGACCGATGAAATGGGACAAATTGCCGCAGTGTCAGGCTGGCAATATCCTTGCGGGGCCGCTTGGCCGGGGCTCTGTTACCCTAGCGCATTCTTCTCAACGCGTTCGCCACCATGACCACTGCCCTGCTCATCATCGACGTCCAGCAAGCCCTGTGCACCGGCCCTGAAGCCGTCGACAACGGCGACACCACAATCGCCAACATCAACCTGCTCTCGGCCCATGCACGTGCGGCAGGCGCACCGGTGATCTTCGTGCAGCACGAAGATAGCGGCAGCTTGCAGCACGACAGTGCCGGATGGCAACTTGCGGACGGTCTGCATCATCAGGCCGATGACCTCTACCTGCGCAAGCGCGGATCAGATGCGTTCCACCAGACGTCACTGGAATCGCAGCTGCGCGAACGTGGCGTGACACGATTGGTGATCTGCGGCATGCAGACCGAGTTCTGCGTGGAATCCACCGTGCGTCGCGCACTGGCGCTGGGCTTTCCGGTAACGCTGGCGGCAGGGGCACACACCACCGCACCGAACGGTGTGCTACCGGTGGATCAGGTGGTGGCCCATCATCAGGCCACGCTGGCCAATCTGGGGGCGTATGGCGTGCGCACCACCATCGCGGCAGCCGCCGATATCGCTTTCTGAGGCAGGCCCTCAGAAGCGCTGCGGACTGAACGGTGCCAGATCGATTTCCGGCACCTCCCCCGCCAGCAACTGCGCGGCGATGCGTCCGGTGCGTGCCGAGCAACCCAGGCCGATGTGGCCGTGGCCATAGGCGTGGATGATGTCGGCACTGGCGCTGGCCGGTCCGATGCAGGGCATGCCGTCGGGCGTGCTGGGGCGGCGGCCCAGCCAGTATTTCACGTCCTCCGCCGGCAGCGTGCGCGGCAGGCCGGGGAAGAGTTTCAGGGCGATGTCGCGCATGATCTCGCCGCGCCGCCAGTCCGGTGCCGCCTCGAAGGAGGCGAACTCGACCTGGCCGGCAATGCGCAAGCCGGTTTCCATCTGCGTGGCGATGACCTTGAATTCGGACACCATCATCGGCGTACGCGCTCGCGCCTCCTGGTCGTGCCCGCCAATGACGGCGTGATAGCCGCGCTCGCTCTCCAGCTGCACCTGATCGCCAGCGGCAGCCGCCAGCGCCTTTGAGCGTGCACCGGCGCAGATGACGGCGGCATCGCAGGCGATCTCGCCCTGTTCGGTCAGCACGGCCTTCAAGCGTCCCTGCTCCACGCAGAAACCCGTGGCCCGGCCCTCGACGCGGCTTGCACCGCGTGCCAGGGCATGCGCCTGCAAGGCCTGCAGATACGCCGCAGGATTGCGGCAATGACCGGCCTCGTCGACCTGGACCGCAAAGCCGAAGGCCGGATCCAGATCCGGTTCGCGTTCACGCAGTGCCGCGCCTTCCACCTCCTGCCACTGGATGCCCAGCTCGCGACGCACACCCCAGCCGAACGCATCATTGTCGAAATGCTGGCGCGAACGGTAGACATGCAGCACCCCCGAGGTATCGATCAGGTGCGCCACACCGGCGCGCTGCGCCACCTCCAGATGCAGGCGGCGGGCATCGGCCACCAGCGTGCGCAAGGCGCGTGCGGTGGTGCGGATGCGATCACGGCGCGCGCTGGCAAGGTTGCGCAGCAGCCAGGGCGTCAGGCGCGGCAGGTAGCGCCAGCGGATCGACAGGGGACCGAGCGGATCCATCAGATAGCCGGGGACTTTCTTCCACATCCCCGGCTCCACCGGCGGAATCACCGAATGCGAGGAGAGCCAGCCGGCATTGCCATAGCTGGACGCCTCCTCGCTGCCGGCCGGATTGAAATCCAGCAGGGTCACCTGCAAGCCCTGGTCCAGCGCGTGGATGGCAGTCATGAGACCGACGGCACCGGTGCCGATGATCACGGCATGGCGGGGAAAGACAATGGCGGAAGAAGTGGACATGGCGGGATGTGCGATGCAAAGCAGCATGATACGAGAACCGCGCGCGTCCGTCAGGATCGCGCATGGCGCGTCCTGCGGCTTCGCTCGGCTCCATCAGGGATCACGCTTCTCCAACGCGATCAGGGAGTCTGGTTGTAGGTCACCGTGCGCGGCAGATAAGGCTGGCCATTGATGCGCCGCCGCTGATGGAAATTGCCGCTGCCGAACTGCTCGCTGAGGATGTCGTGGCGCGCGTCGTAGTAGCGTGACTGCACGCCCAGCAGGCCCATGATGGTGTGCTCCAGCTGGTCGGTCTGGTAAGGCCGGTATTCGAGCCGGGCTTTGTCCTCCGGGCTCTTGCCGGTGAAGGAGCGGGTCCATGCCAGCATCGGAATTTCATAGCCGGTGGCGTCGCTCACCGACTGGCCGGCGTGATTGCGCGTGTGGCCCACCTCCTGCGCGTGGTCGGAACTGAAGAGCAGGCTGGCATGGTCCTGCGGTGCCGCGTTCATGGTGAGCTTCAGCATGCTGCCGACCACGTAGTCGTTGTAGGCCATGGCGTTGTCGTACTCATTGCGCAGCTGGCGTATCCACGCCGAGCGGTCGGCGTCCTCCAGCTTTTCGGTCACGCCATCGCGCACGGTATCGAAACGTGCGTACTGGCTGGGGTAGCGCATGTCATAGGTAGGATGCGCGCCCAGCAGGTGCACCACGATCAGCTTCTTCGGGGACGGGTCGTGCAAGGCAGTGTCCAGCGCCGGCAGCAGGTTGCCGTCGAAATTGTTTTCGCCGCGCCCGGCCCCCTTGTTGATGAACACCTGCTCGTCGGCACGGCGCGAGACCAGGCCCAGCCAGCCATCGTTGGGCGGCTGGTTGGACAGCCAGTGAATCCGGAATCCTGCCTCGCGCGCCAGCATCAGCACGTCCGGCTTGCGGTTCCAGGCCTGCGGATCGTTGAGGTCGGCCGGCGTGAGCATCTTCATCAGCGAGGCCATGGTGGCGGGTTCCGACGAGACCACGTCGCGGAACACGATGAGCTCCTTGCGCATCGCTTCCAGCGTCGGCGAGGTATGGCGCTCATAGCCATACAACGACATGTTGGCGCGATTGAGACTCTCGCCGATGATCCACACCACGGTGTTGCGCTCCGGTCCGGCATAGCGCACCTGCCAGTCGGAGCGATGCGCCATGTTGCGCGCCACATCCGCCTCCATGGTGGCGGCCTGGGCCAGTTGCTCGCGATAGTCGAGATAACGGATGGGCCAGAACAGCAGCGGATTTTCCTTGGCCATGGTGGGATTGAAATGCAGGGCCACGAACACCGCCAGCAAGCAGCCGACGGCGGCCCGCCCGCGCCAGCGCCAGGGCGCGGCGGGCTGCCCCTGCTCGCGCCGGCGCAGCCAGCGCTCGCCCAGCCACAGTCCGGTCCACGCCAGCAACAGCAGGCCCAGCGCCTCGGCCAGGTCGCGGCCATTGTGGCGGAAGAACTCGCTGCTCTCGGCCGGGTTGGTATTGAAGCTGGCTTGCAGCACCAGGATGGGATTGGGGCGCAGGCCGAAATAGTCGCGCAGGAAACCCTTGATGGCAGCATCCAGGAAGAATACGCCGATGATCACCAGCGTCGCGCGCGAGAACCAGCGTGGCCGTTCGCGCATCCGCGGCAAGACCAGAAACACGCCGGCGATGCCGGGCAAGGCGGTGGCCATGAGCACGCTGCTCTTGGCCAGTTCGTTGGCGCTGATGCGATCCAGTACCCAGAAGAAAACCAGGCCGATGAGGCCCAAACCAAGTCGCTTGACCAGTTTTTCCAATGCTGTCTTTCCGCCGCCCCGCCCGGCAAAATTTTGTTCTGAAGAAATATTGTCCGGGGCGCCGCTTCCCTGGCGGCTTGTCTCCGGCGGCGCGGACGCTTTGTCCGGCCTGCGCGATAGGACAAGCTCGGCGATAATTTGTTTCCGCGCGGCGGGCCAAGTATGGCACCGTGCAGGAAAATGACCAACAATACCGACTCCCCGGGCCCCTGCTTCTGAAAGGAACACCATGCGACTCTTCTCTCACGCCATCCTGGCCGCCCTCATCGGCCTGTCGGCCAGCCTTGCAGTCTCCGCCCCGGCGGCAGCCCAGGGCGTCTATGACGAATGGTCGACGGTGAAGGCACCGGCCGCGCCGGCACTGTCGCACGTAGTCATCGACCCGGCCACCACCGCCGTGCTGGTGCTCGACATCGCGCGCCAGACCTGTCATCCGGACAGCCGACCGCGCTGCGTGGCGATGTTGCCGCGCGTGGCCAGGCTGCTGGCCATGGCACGCGAGAAGAAGGTCCCTGTGATCCATACCCTGGGCGGCAACAGCACGCCGGCCGACATCTGGCCCGAAGCGGCCATGCAGGGCGGTGAGCCGCTGTTCAAGTCGGGCCCGGACAAGTTCATCAATACCGAGCTGGAAAAGTTGCTGCGCGAGAAAGGCATCAAGACCGTGATCTGCATCGGTGCGGCGGCCCACGGCGCGGTGCTGCATACGGCGGCCAGCGCAGCCTTCCGTGGTTTTGACGTGGTGGTGCCGGTGGACCTGATGGCCTCCGACACGGCCTATGCCGAGCAATACACGGCATGGCACCTGGTCAATGCGCCGCGTCTCGGTGAGCGCGTCAAACTGACGCAGCTGAGCTGGATCGAGTGAAGCGGAGGTGACATCATCCGCTGCGCAACAAGTGCAGCGAATGCATCAATGCGGGGATCTGATGCAGGCCATGCATCAATCCCCGGAGGGATTATCTGCTTTCCTGTGCGCGTGGCACGGGCTCAGGCGAACTGGAACAGTTGCGCCGCCGTCTCGCCGGTGATGCAACGGCGATCGGCCTCGTCACTCACCAGACTTTCAAAACGCCGCCAGCTGTCGGCATAGCTGGTCATGCTCTCATGCTGGGTGTGCGGCCAGTCGCTGCCCCACAGCAGGCGATCCGGTCCGAAGTGCTGGCGCAGCAGCGGCCAGGCCTGGCCAGCGAAACGGGCACCGCCCTCGCTGCCGCCGTTGCGATACTGCGCCGACAATTTCACCCACACCTGGCGCGAAGGGCCGGTGGAGAGCAGGTAGCGGAAACCCGGGTCATCCACGCCCAGTGCCGCGTCGACCCGCCCGAAGTGATCGACCACGACCTTCAATCCCAGTGCCAGCAAGGGTTCCAGCACCCGTGGCAAATCTGCGGCCTCGCGATGAATCTCTACCTGCCAGCCCAGTGCCGCAATGCGCGTGAGCGTGTCGCGCCACGCGCCGCCGAAATCCGGCAGCGGCGCGCCACCCACCAGGTTGAAGCGCACGCCGACCACGCCGCCCTGCTGCAAGGCCTGCAATTGCGCGTCGTCGATATCGGCATCGACCATGGCGATGCCGCGCAGGCGCTGCGGAGCGCGAGCGATGGCCTGCAACAGGTAGCCGTTGTCGCTGCCCAGGAAGCTCGGTTGCACCAGCACGCCATGACTCATGCCATGCGCATCCAGCTGCGCCAGGTACTCCTCGACGGTCACGTCGTAAGCCGGCGTGTAACGGCGCACGTCGGCCATCGGCAGGCCACGCGCAAAAACGTGCGCGTGGGTATCGATGCGCAATGCGGGCGCGGTCACGGTGGCGGTCTTGCTCATGCGCCGGTTTCCATCTGGCGTCCCTTGGTCTCGGGCAGCATCAGCACGGCGATCACCACCAGCGAATAGGCGATGGCGGCATCGATGCCGATGGCCTGGCCCAGCGGCATGGAGTCGCTCATGTGCCCGACCAGCACCGGGAAGCCGGCCGAGGCCACGCGTCCGAAGTTGTAGCAGAAGCCCACGCCGGTGCCGCGAATGCCGCTCGGATACAGCTCATTGAAGAGCGCGCCGAGACTGGCCGGGATGCCGGCCGCGAAGAAGCCCAGCGGGAAGCCGCAGATCAGCATCTGGGTATCGGTCAGCGGCAGGAAGATGTAGCACAGCACGGTCGCCACGCAGCACAGTGCGAACGACGCCACGGTGCGGCGGCGGCCGATGCGGTCCAGCAATTGCGCACTGGCGATGCAGCCACACCAGAAGGCGATGATGATGACGGCCAGATAACCGCCGGTAGACAGGACCGACAGGTGCTTCTCGGTTTTCAGATAAGTCGGCAGCCAGGTCATCAGCGCATAGTAGCCACCGTGTGCCCCCACGCCGAGCAGACTGCCGATGAGGGTCAGGCGCAGCACGTCGGGACGGAAGATGCCCAGCAGCGTACTGGCCGCAGGCTTGCTGGTGGCAGCCTTGCGGCCGGCCAGGAAGGCATCGGTCTCGGACACCGAACGGCGCACGTAGACCACCAGCAACGCGGGCAGCAGACCGATGACGAACATCACGCGCCAGGCCATTTCCTGCGGCAGCATCGTGAACAGCACCGAGAACAGCAGCACCGCACCGCCCCAGCCCACGGCCCAGGCGCTCTGCACGGTACCCATGGCGCGGCCGCGATGTTCGGCGCGGATGGTCTCGGCCATCAGCACCGCACCGGCCGCCCATTCACCGCCGAAACCGAAGCCCTGCAGGGCTTTGAGCACCAGCAGCTGCGGATAGCTTTGGGCGAAGGCGCTCAGGAAAGTGAAGAAGGAAAACCAGATGATGGTGATCTGCAGGGTCTTGACGCGCCCGTAGCGGTCCGACAGGGCGCCGGCGAACCAGCCGCCGATGGCCGAGGCCACCAGCGTGGCACCGCTGATCATGCCGGCGTCCGCCTTGGAGAGCGAGAAGGCCGCGATCAGCGCGGGGATGGCCAGGCTGAACATCTGCACGTCCAGCGCATCCAGTGCCCACCCGCTGAAGCAGGCCCAGAAAGTCTTGCGTTCCTTGGCAGTGACCTGCCGATACCATGAAAACATTGTCTCTTCCTCTATGCCGAAGGCGCGCTACCTCGGGCTTCCCCGTCCGGCCGCCAGGGCGGTGCCGGAACGTGATGCAAGCACGATGGTGGCGCGTAGCTGATTGATATATTTAGTGGACTACTCATATAGTCATCTATATGAGTTAACGGAAGATAACACAGCCGGGGTGACTCAACAATCCTCCTGAATCCTGATCACTGCGGCGAGCGATGAAACCTTGTGGCGCTCAGGGATGCATCATCGGTGGACAAGGACGGCGTCGCAGTGCCGTCCACCTGCGTGCGGTACGATGCACCCTGTCATTGTGGGCAGGCCCGGCCCCGGGTAGACTGAGCACTTTCTCTTTTGCAAGGCAAGTTTCAGCATGCTTGACCAGACCGCCGCCGATGCGCGCCTGCCGCTCTATCTCCAGTTGCGTGACCAGCTCGCGGCGCAGATCCGCGCCCAGAAATGGCAACCGGGACAAGCCATCCCGTCCGAAGCCGAATTGAGCCAGACCTATCAGGTGGCCGTGGGTACGGTGCGCCGCGCGGTCGAGACGCTGATGAGCGAAGGCCTGGTGGAACGCACGCACGGACGTGGCACCTTCGTGCGCAAGGCGCGTTTCGACAATTCGCTGTTCCGCTTCTTCCGCTTCGAATCGGCCGATGGCCGCCCGCTGCAGCCGACCAGCGTGATCGTCAGCCGCAAGGTCATCGAGGCACCGCGTCAGGTGGCCGAGGCCTTGCACCTGAAGACGCACGCCCGGGTGATCGAACTGCTGCGCCTGCGCAAGGTGGATGGACAACCGGTGCTGGCCGAGAACATCTACCTGTGTGCCCAACGCTTCAAGGCGCTGGCGGGGAAGGCACCGGAAGATTTCGGCGATCTGCTGTATCCGCTGTATGAGCGCGAATGCGGGCTCATCGTCGCCTCGGCGCGTGAAACACTGACGGTGGAAACGGTGACGGCGGCGCAGGCCAAGCTGCTGGGACTCAAGGAAAAGACGCCGGTAGTGGTGATCGAACGCATCGCCTTCGGCTCGGATGGCGCGCCGCTGGAGTGGCGACAATCGCGTGGGGCGGGGAGCAAGTTCAGGTATAGCGCGGAGATTCGCTGATCTGCTCTTGACGAGGCCGCTGGTACCGTTACCGCCAGGAGGCCTGATCGGCTGGCAATGTGCGCAGCGGATCATGCACGTTCAGTTGATCGGCATGTCCAAGCTTCTCCGTGAAGACCACCAGATTGCAACCGGCGCTGGTAAGGGCCGAGCGAAACAGGATGCCACTGGCACCTGACGTCATGGCTGCATCACCTATCGCCCACGAAGGTGGGTCAGTGGTGTCCTGAAAAAGCAAGCGCCGCCAATCGCAATAGAAACTCCGCCAGATCGGGCTCCACCCCGGGCCGATGCCATCACGGAAATCCACCACCTTCTCCAGCCTCACCTGATAGGCCACGATCACACCCGGCGGCAGCAGTGGAGCCAACTGCTGGTATTCGGCCAGTGCCGTGGCCGTCTCCAGCGAGAGGTACAAAGCCGGCACGCCGGGCCGGTTGAGCCTGCCGCCGAATCGCGCTGCGCCGGCACCTGAGACCGGATCAAACGACCAGCGAGGAACATGGACCCGATAAGCGACCGTCTCAAGACTGGTCAGGATCATCCCGAAAATCCGGCTTCCAGCGAAGAAAGATAACGCACGAGATCATCGGTACGATCTTCCGACACCAGCTGATGCGGCGTATTGCCACCGAAAACCGGGAGCGCGGCCTGTTGAAACCAGGCCAGGGATGCTTCCACATTGCCGAAGAGATCATTGCAGAGCCGAATGACGCGTACGGCTTCATGCAGATGCCTTTGCATGGCGTACGCTTCGCTGCAATGTGACAGCGCCGGGTAGCGGCATGAGGCCATGAGCGCGGCAGCATCGATACGCAGCACTGCAGCAAAGCGCTCTGGCGAAAGCGTTTCTGTATCACTGCCCGCGTACAGAAAATGAAGGAGCGCGCGGAAATCCTGACCGAAATCCGGGATGGCTTGCGCGCTGCCGTCGTTCATGATGTCGTCATCCGGGCATAAGAAAGGCCCCATTATTGCACCGTCAACGACGACATCGCGGTTCGATTGCATGCCTTTCATATCACCACCTCTTTTGCCAGCAAGGAAAAGGACGATTGTGAATCTGCACGGTGCAGAAACGCCACACGGCATTTGAACTTTTCCGACAATCTCGTTTACTATCGTCGCTCAGCCCATCACTTCCCACACCATGCAACTGAAGCGATCCCTCATTCAGACACGCGCAGCCCTTCCGGCCGCCGGTGTCTGCCTGCGCGGGCTGAACACCAAAAAACGGCATCTCCGCTGACGGGGATGTCACGTCCCGTCCGGCGGATCGCCTGGCGGGACTGGATCGCAACATCACCCTTCTTTCAGACCTCGCCCGGCGCACTGCCGGCGGAACGGCTTTCTTCAACCGTTCTTCACGAGGTACATATGCAAACTGATCGTCACCCGTCCGCTCTGCAACTCCACGTCGACGCCCAATACGCCAGCCCCTATGCCATGTCGGTCTTCGTCGCCCTGCGCGAAAAGGCCTTGCCCTTCGATCTGCACACCGTCGACCTCGACGCCGCCGCCCATCATGATCCTGCCTATGCCGCGCTGTCCCTGACCGCGCGCGTGCCGACGCTGCAGCAAGGCGAGCTGGCCCTGTCCGAATCCTCGGCCATCACGGAATATCTGGAAGACGACTTCGACGGCGCCCCGCTCTATCCTTCCACTCCAGCGTTGCGCGCACGCGCACGCCAGGTGCAAGCCTGGCTGCGCAGCGACCTGATGCCCATCCGCGAAGAACGCAATACGCAAGTGCTCTTCTATGCCGCCCGCAAGCCGCCCCTGTCCGCGCAGGCAGAGGCCGCAGCACAGCAGCTGTTCCGTTTCGCGGAAGCCCTGCTGCCGCAGGGAGCAGACCATCTCTTCGGCCAATGGAGCATCGCCGATACCGACCTGGCGCTGATGATCAATCGTCTCGCCCTGCATGGCGATCCTGTACCACCGCGTCTGGCCGCCTATGCCAAGGCGCAATGGCGGCGTTCCACGGTGCAGGAGTGGGTGGCCATGCAGCGCCCGCCGCTGACGGCATGAACGATATCGGGCATCACTGATCCGTGATCCCCAATGAAAAAAGGGCGGCGTCCCAAGACGCCGCCCCCTCATGCACTCTTGCGAATGACGACAATCAGGCAATCGCCTCCGGACGCGGACGGGCAATCGCAAACACCACCGCCACGGCCACCAGGTCGAAGGCCGCCAGGAGCACGAACAGGGGACCATAACCAATCTGCGTGACCAGGATGCCGAAGAGCAGCGTGAACAGCGTCGCCCCCAGGTAGCCGCTCATGCCGGTCAGGCCGGTGGCAGTGGCCACCTGATTCTTGGTGAACACATCGGAAGTGATCGAATACAGCGCGCCCGACAGCGTCTGGTGCGCAAAGCCGCCAATGGAGAGCAAGGCAATGGCCACATACGGACTATCGACGAAGCCCACGCAAGCCGGCCCGATCATGGCCAGACTGCCCACCAGCATCACCAGCTTGCGCGAAGTGAACAGCGACACATTCAAATGCTTGTGGAACAACGGGCTCAGGTAGCCGCCCAGTACGCAACCGATGTCCGCCGCCAGGAAAGGCAGCCAGGCGAACATGGCGATTTCCTTGATGTTCATGTGGCGCTCGGTGGCCATGTACAGCGGGATCCAGGCATTGAAGGTCTGCCACGCCGGTTCCGACAGGAAGCGCGGAATGGCGATCGACCAGAAGTTCTGGCTGCGCACGATCTTGGTCCAGCTTTCACGCACGACTTTTTCAGGCGTCTTTTCCTGGCCGTCGAGGATGTAGTCGCGCTCTTCCGGCGAGAGCAGCTTCTGTTCACGCGGGCTCTTGTAGAACAGCATCCACAGGAAGAACCACAACACGCCCAGCACGCCCACCACCACGAAGGACATCTTCCAGCCGCCGTGCAGGATGGTCCACACCACCAGGGGCGGTGCGCACAGCGCGCCAATCGAGGAACCGATATTGAACCAGCCGATGGCCACCGACCGTTCCTTGGCCGGGAACCACTCGGTGGAAGCCTTCACGCCACCGGGAATGCCGGCCGCTTCAGTCATGCCCAGCAGCGCGCGGAAGAAGGCCAGGCTCTGCCAGCCGGTCGCCAGTGCAGCCGCCGCGCACACCAGCGACCAGGCCAGGGCGAAGATGCCGAAGCCGATCTTGGTGCCCACCGCGTCGAGAACGTAGCCGGCCACCGGCTGCATGACCGCATAGCAGATCTGCCACGCCACCACGATGTAGGAGTACTGCTGGGTACTCATGTCCAGCTCTTTCATCATGGTCGGGGCGGCCACCGACAGCGTGTTGCGGGCCAGGTAATTGACGATCAGGGCCAGGGTGACCAGCGTCACCATGTACCAGCGGATTCCTCTTACGTACTTCATGGCGTCTCCAAAATGGATAGTTCTTCAAAGGGCAGGCAATGCGCGGCCCGTCGCCCCAGGGTCTGGTTGTGCGCCCGCTCTCGCGGTGGATGGCGCACAGCCGTCATCCCCCGGCGGCACAGGGCCGCCTGGGCTCAGGCAGATCGGGAATGCATGCCTGTCTCCAGATGAAGTTTTCTTATCTTTTTTATCATTTTATTTATACGATGTCGTATAAGTTGAGCTGCGATTAGTCGGACTAATTCTTCATGCAGGTGGACAACTCTAATGATCGCGGCTCCGGAAGTCAACCGAATTAAATGCAGATTCCTTCATGGAAACGGCTTTGCAGGCCGATTTCAGGGGGATGAGGTGAATCTTCCCGCGCGCCGGGCAGCCCAGGCTTGCGCCCCGGCGCAGAACCCTTCATAGTGACCGCAGACGAACTTCCCGGCAGCAGTCATCGTACATGTCAGCATTCCACCCGCCCTCCCCCGATTCTTCACATCGCGGCCAACTCAGCCGGTCCGAACACATCTGCAAGCAGATCATCGCGTCCATCCTGCGCGGGGAACTGGGCGAGAACCGCAAGCTGCCCACCGAAGTGGAACTGGCGCAGCGCTACGAGGCTTCCCGCACGACGGTACGGGAAGCGCTCTCGCGCCTGCGTTCGGAAGGTATCGTGGTCTCGCGCCGGGGCTCGGGCAACTATGTGCAGCGGCTGCCGGTCCTGCAAAGCAGCGCGCCGGCGCAGATTGCCAGCATTCCTGACGTGGAGCGCTATTACGCGTTTCGCGCGTGTGTGGAAGTGGGTGCGGCAGGCATTGCGGCCACGGCCCGCGAGGACGAGGACATCGCCCTGATGCGCCATTGCCTGCAAGCGCTGCGGCGCGCGCAGCTGCAAGGCCAGACCGGCGTGGAGGAAGATCTGGCGCTGCACATGGCCATTGCCCGGGCCACCCGCAATCCCTTCTTCATCTCCACCATCGAACATGCGCTGGGCCCGATCCGCCAGTGCATGGAACTGGCGCAGAACCTGGGTTCACCGCAGGAGAGCGAGCGCATCCAGGTCATCGACGAGGAACATCAGGCCATCATCGATGCCATCGCCCAAGGCTCGGCGCAAGACGCCGAGGCGGCCATGCGTGCCCACATCGGGCATGCGCGCCAGCGCATTTTCGAAGGCCGCTGAACGCTGCGCATGACGCAACAACGCCGGGCCATGCTGCACCCGGCGTGGCTGGAACAGATACGGCTTATGCGGGATTCTGCACGGCAGCCGGCAGATCGCGGCCGTGATGTTTCTTGTAGATGGCATTGAGCTTGCCATTCTTCTGGTTGGTCTTGACCCAGTTGTCGATCCATTCCTTCAGGCGTGGCTGGTTCTTGTTGATGGCGATGCCCAGGTCAAAGGCCTTCTGTTCAAATTTCATTTCCAGATTCTTGCCCGTCGCCTTCTTCTGCATCTCCTGCAGGTTGGAAGGCGTGCTGGAAAAGACTTCCACCTGGCCGGTGACCATCGAGGTGATGAGGGTGGCGTCATCCTCGTAGCGCATGATCTCCGCGCCCTTGGCGTTCTGCGTGGTCAGCGTATCGTTGGGCGTGGCGCGGGTGACGCCGATGCGCTTGCCGTTGAGGTCGGCATAATCCTTGATGGCCATGCTTTTGGGCGCGCCAATGATGAGGCTGATGACCGCATAGGGCGTGGAAAAATCGATGACCTTCAGGCGCTCCGGCGTGATCGACAGCGAGCCCACCACGATATCGGCGCGATTGGATTGCAGGGTCGGCACCCGCGCGGCATTGGCCACCTGGATCAGGTCGAGCTGCACGCCCAGGTCCTGCGCCAGCAGGCGCGCGGCATCGACGTCGGAGCCGGCCGGCTGCAGCTTGTCGTCGCTGTAGCCGAACAGCGGCGTGCTGGACGTGGTGGCGATGCGGATCTTGCCGGCCTTCTTGATATCGTCGAGCTGGTCGGCGTGCGCGGCATGGGTAGCGAGGCCCAGGATCAGGGCCGCAATGGCCGGGCGTGCAAGGTGGCGTAATGGGCTTAGTTTCATTTTGTGTCTCCGTTATTTTATGAATGGTCAGGTCAGGCAACAGCGTTTGCGCTACAGGTCGGCAGCCAGGAAGGCTTGCAGTTCGGGGGTGTGCGGATGGTCCAGCATGTCGCCGGGACCGACTTCCCACACTCTGCCCTGGTGCATGTAGATGATGCGGTCGGCCACCCGCTTGGCGAAGTTCATCTCGTGCGTCACCAGCAGCATGGTCATGCCATTGGCGGCCAGGTCTTCCATCACGCGCAGTACTTCGCCGGTCAGTTGCGGGTCCAGTGCCGAGGTCACTTCATCGAACAGCATCACCTTGGGCGACATCGCCAGCGAGCGCGCAATGGCCACGCGCTGCTGCTGGCCGCCCGAGAGCTGCTCGGGATAGGCATTGGCCTTTTCATCGAGCCCCACCTGCGCCAGCGCGGCCAGGGCCACGCGGCGCGCCTCGGCCTTGTCCTGCTGCTTGACGTGGCGCAGCGCCAGCATGACGTTTTCCAGCACGTTGAGATGCGGGAACAGGTTGTAGCTCTGGAACACGATGCCCACCTCGCGCCGCAGCTGGTGCAGGTCGACCTGCGGATCATCGACACGGATGCCGGCCACTTCGATGCTGCCGGAGTCAATGGTCTCCAGCCGGTCGATACAGCGCAGCGCGGTGGACTTGCCGGAACCGGAGGCGCCGATGATGGCGATCATCTCGCCGCGCGCGACTTCAAAGGACACGCCTTTCAAGACCTGGTTGTCACCGAAACTCTTGTAGACCTGGTCCAGCCGGACGATGACCGGCTGCGCTTCCTGGGACGCCGCCACGGCGCGCAGATGCGGTGCGGATTCGGGTTTAGCGATGGCTGACATTGAGCTTTCTCTCCATGGATGCGCTCCAGCGCGATAAGGGATAGCAGAGCAGGAAGTAGAAGGACCCCACCAGCAGGAACACCAGGAAGGGCTGGAAGATGGAGTTGTTGATGATCTGACCGGCCCGCGTCAGTTCGACGAAACCGATGACCGACGCCAGCGAGGTCATCTTGATCAGCTGCACCAGGAAGCCGATGGTCGGCGGCAGCGACAGCCGCGTGGCCTGCGGGATGATGACCAGGCGCAGCGTCTGCCAGCGTGTCAGCGAAAGGCACTCCGATGCTTCCCACTGCGGGCGCGGCATGGCCTCCACGCAACCGCGCCAGATGTCGCCCAGATACGCGCTGGCATAGATCATCATCGCCAGCCCCGCTGCCACCAGTGCCGGCAGCACCAGCCCATACACCGACAAGCCGAAATAGACGATGAAGAGCAGGATCAGCAAGGGTATGCCCTGCACGCATTCGATGAAGAGGATGGCAGGCCGCCGCAGCCAGGCGCGTGGCGAGATGCGCGCCAGCATCACCAGGAATCCGCCGATGCCACCGAGCACGAAAGCCAGTAGCGACAAGACCAGTGTCCAGCCGATCGACTGCACCATGAACAAGAAATAAGTCCAGCTGAAGTTGCCCATGATGATGTGCTCCCTTCGATGCGCAGCGCGGCTGCGGTGTTGACCGCCACCGGCCGCGAGGCAGCATGTACATACGGCACATGGGCCAGCGGTGCCATCGCTGCCGGATCGCTGGCGGGCAAGCGCGACACCGGACTGCGCCTGCCCTGTGCAGCCGCGCGGCGCAAGGTGCGGCGGCGTTTGAAAATAGTTTCACCGATGGAATAAGCCACCAGCTTGACCAGCACGGCCAGCACCAGGTACAGGGCAGCCACCACGAGATAGGTTTCCAGTGAACGGAAGGTATCGGACTGCACGGTATTGGCGATGGCCGTCAACTCCTCGGCGGAAATCTGCGAGGCCATCGCCGAGGCCTGCATCATCAGCAGGAACTGGCTGGTCAGCGCCGGATAGACGCGCTCGATGGCCGGCTGCAGCATCACGTGCCAGCGGATGCGCCAGACCGACAGGCCCAGGCATTCGGCGGCTTCGATCTGTCCGCGCGGCACCGAATCAATGCCGGCGCGAATGATCTCGGCGGCATAGGCGGCGATGTTGATGATCATGGCCAGCACCGCTGCCGCGAAGGTCGGCATGCGGATACCAAGACTGGCCAGGCCGAAATAGAGCAGGAAGATCTGCACCAGGAACGGGGTATTGCGCACCACCTCGATGTAGCCGCTGCAGGTGCGGGCCACAACGCGATTGGGGCTATTCTTGGCGAAGGCGACGAAGATGCCGATGGCCACGCCGACGATGACGGCCAGCGTCGTCATCTTCAGCGTCAGCCAGGCACCGTGCAGGAACACGGGCCAGTAGGGCGCCAGTGGCGTGAAGTCGAGAGAGAAGTTCATGGGCTGCCGGGTCCGTCAAGGTTTCAGGGAACCGGACATCGGTGCGGCGCGGGCGCGATCCTGCTGCGTGCGAGCGGCCCGGTGTGCCGGGTGCTGCCTTGCTGCGATTCAGGTCAAGCTGTTGCGTGCGGTGCTGCCATGCCGCGCGCTGAAGAATGGCGTGGCGCGCGGAAAATGCAATGAACTGCGGCGATGAACTACGACGGAATGCCGCGATGAAACGAGAAAACGCTGTGGATAAATTAAGTTAGTTCGCCAACGGATCAAAGGGTCCGGCAGCCGTAAAGGCGCCACCTTGCAGGGTCGCCACCGGATCATCGGCGGCCGGCTGCGGTTGCGCTTCCACCTTGGCGCGGAAGATTTCCGAACTGTCCTTGGGCGCATAACCCAGGTGCGCGGCGTGGCGGTTGTCCCACCATGTCTTGGCGTTGGCCGACATGCCGTAGACGATGGTGTGACCCACGCCAGGGATGAACAGCGCACGGCGCAGCAGTTGCTCGAAATCGTCCATGCTCATCCAGCTGGCCAGCATGCGGCGGTTGGTCGCTTCCGGGAAGATCGATCCGATGCGGATGCTCACCGTCTCCACGCCATAGCGGTCGAAGTAGAACTGCGCCATGTCTTCGCCATACGACTTGGACAAGCCGTAGTAGCCATCGGGACGCTTCATGTCGTGCGCATCGATGCGCTCATCCTGGCCATAGAAACCGGTGACGTGGTTGGAGCTGGCGAAGATGACACGCTTGACGCCATGGCGGCGCGCGGCCTCGTAGATGTGGAAGACGCCCTTGATGTTGGCTTCCAGGATCTCTTCGAAGGGACGCTCCACCGACACGCCACCGAGGTGGATGATGGCCTCGCAGCCTGCCACCATGGCATCGACCGCGGCGCGGTCGGCCAGGTCGCAGCCCAGCACTTCTTCATGCGCCGCCGCGGGACCCGCGGCCTCCATGGCCGCAGCCAGATCCGCTACCCGCACACGCTCGGCGAAGGATGCCAGGCGGCCACGCAATTGCCGGCCCACGCCACCGGCCGCGCCGGTCAGCAGGAGTCGGGAAAAACGGGCGGTCTGCCACGCATCACGGTCGGTGTCTGCGCTCATGCGGGCTGTCTCCTGATGGTTGCTCATCGTTGTTGTTGTCGGATCGGTGCTGCATTCAAAGGCGGTGATCTCGCCGATAGCCCTGCGCCTTCATCGGGTCGGCAGAGCTTGTACGTTGTCGTATCACTTGGCGGATTATTCCCGCCGGTGTACGGCTTGTCAACCAGATTAAGGGGCAAGTGATGGCTTCAGATATGAAGCTTCACGCAGGAAGCACTTGCAGCAAAATATCGCCAACACACATTCATTTCACGATAAAAATACCGCAATTCACATCAACATCCACAATGGTGCGGGCAGTTCAGCGCCGACCAGCGGGATGCTGACGTGGCGGCCGATGATGATGATCCGCTGCTGCGCCGACATCATGCCGGCGCAGCAGCGGATCGGGCGCTGACGGCCGTCAGCTCGATCACGACGGACTGCGCTGCACAGCTGCCACAGGCTGCGCAGTGTCCTCATTCCAGCCCCCGCCCAGGACCTTGTAGAGCGTAATGCGATTGCTCTGCTCGGTCAGTCGCAGCGAGATCAGCGTCTGCTGTGCGGAGTACAGCGTACGCTGCGCTACCAGCGTGGTGAGATAGCTGTCGATGCCATTCTTGTAGCGTGCCTCGGACAAGCGGAAGGCCTTCTCGCTGGCCGCCGTGGCCCGACCCTGTGCGTCCAGCCGCTGGTCCAGCGTGGCGCGCACGGCCAGTGCGTCGGCCACTTCACGGAAGGCGGTCTGGATCGCCTTCTCGTAATTCGCCACATCGATGTCGCGTGTGATTTTGGCCGAGTCCAGGCTGGCACGCAGGCTGCCCGCATTGAAGATGGGCAGGTTGATCGACGGCACGAAACTCCAGCTGCCACTGCCGGCCTTGAACAAGCCGCCCAGCGTGCGGCTGGCCGTACCGCCATCAGCGGTGAGCGAAATGCTGGGGAAGAAGGCCGCGCGCGCTGCTCCGATGTCGGCATTGGCGGACTTCAGGGTATGCTCCGCCGCCAGCACATCCGGGCGACGCAGCAATACTTGCGACGGCAAGCCGGCAGGCGTGGCAGGCAATACGCTGGCGGTATCCGGCAAGCCGGTGGGCAGCAGCGCCGCATCGATATCGGCTCCGACCAGCAGGCGCAGGGCGTTGATATCCTGCGCGACCTGGCTGGTGTAGCTGGCCACATCGGCACGTGCCGCTTGCACCGTGGCTTCCTGGCTGGCCAGGTCGACCCCGGAGACGGTGCCGATATCATGGCTGCGCTGGCTCAGTTCGAAGGTGCGCGACTGGCTGGCATAGGTGTCCTGCGCCAGCTTCAACAGCTCGCGGTCGGAGGCCAGCGTGAGCCACGCCGTGGCCACTTCGGCCACCAGGCTGATGTGCGTGCTGCGACGGGTCTCGACCTGATACTGATAGGTCTCCAGCGCCGCATCCGAGAGATTCTTCAGGCGACCGAAGAAATCGAGTTCATAAGCACTGATCCCCACCGTGACACTCTGCTGCCGCGACACCGTGGCGCGGCCGCTGGTGGACAACTCAGACGGCGTGCGACTGGCAGTACTGGTGCCGGTGGCGGAGATGGCCGGATAGCGATCGGCATCGGTGATGCGATATTGCGCACGCGCCTTCTCGATGTTCAACGCCGCCACCCGCAGGTCACGATTGTTCTCCAGCGCAGCGGCAATCACCTGCTGCAGGCGCGGATCGAGGAAGAATTCGCGCCAGCCGAGCTGGTCCGCATCGATCTCGCCAGCGGCCTTGCCAGCGCTGGCGCCGACCGGCTTGCCGTCGACCTGCTGGGTCCAGCTGGCCGGCACCGGTGCGGCCGGCTGCGCGTAATCGGGCGCGAGATTGGCGCAGCCCGCCAACGCTGCCGTGAGCGCCAGCACCATGGCCGTGCGGGACCGGAGAATGGATTTTTGTTGTGCGGGCCGGGTCATCACACGCCCTCCTTTTGTGTCGCGTGATCGTCATCCTGGCGCGGCTTCTTCGCCGCGCGGCGATCCAGCCAGGTGCCGATCAGGTAGTAGAACAAGGGCACGAAGAAGATGCCCAGCAAAGTGGCCGAGAGCATGCCGCCCAGCACGCCCGTGCCGATGGCGCGGCGGCTGGCCGAGCCGGCGCCGCTGGCCACGGCCAGCGGCAGCACGCCGAACATGAAGGCCAGCGAGGTCATCAGGATCGGACGCAGGCGCAGCTGCACCGCTTCCAGCGTGGCATCCCGCAGGCTCTTGCCGGACTCGTGCAATTGCTTGGCGAATTCCACGATCAGGATCGCGTTCTTGGCCGACAGGCCCACCGTGGTCAATAGCCCCACCTGGAAATACACGTCGTTGGACATCCCGAAAATCCCCGTCAGCAGCACGGTCCCGACGATGCCCAGCGGCACCGCCAGGATCACCGCGAAGGGTACCGACCAGCTCTCATACAAGGCCGCCAGGCAGAGGAACACGAAGAGGATGGAAATCGCATACAGCATCGGTGCCTGGTTGCCCGAGAGCCGCTCCTGATAGGACGAACCGGTCCATTCGAAACCGATGCCGGCCGGCAGTTGCGCCACCAGTTTTTCCACTTCGGCCATGGCCGTGCCCGAGCTCACGCCCGCGGCCGGTTCACCGACGATCTCGAAGGACGACACGCCGTTGTAGCGTTCCAGCAGGGAAGGTCCATAGGTCCACTTGCTGCTCATGAAGGCCGAGAACGGCACCATCTGGCTGGCTGAGTTGCGCACATACCAGCGGTTCAGGTCTTCGGCCTGCATGCGGAAGGCGGAATCGCCCTGCACATAGACCTTCTTGACGCGCCCGTTGCTGAGGAAGTCATTCACGTAGGTGCCGCCCATGGCAGTGGCCAATGTCGAGTTGATGTCGGAGGTCGCAATCGACAATGCATCTGCCTTGCGGTCATCGATGGCCACACGCAATTGCGGCGTGTCATCGAGGCCGGTGGTCCGCACATTGGCCAGCAGCGCATTGCCGCGCGCCAGTTGCAGGAACTGGTCCCGCGCCTTCAACAGCGCATCGTGGCCCACGCCGCCCACATCCTTCAATTCCAGGTCGAAGCCGGAACTCTGTCCAAGGCCGCGCACCGCCGGCGGATTCATCAGGAACACGCGCGCCCCGCGAATCTTGGACAAGTCCGCGTTGGCCAGGCGCACCAGCTCGGAAGCCGACTGCCCGGCACCGGTACGCTGGTCCCACTCCTTCAAGCGGATGAAGGCACGCGCACCGTTCTGGCTGTTGCCGCCCACGCCTGCACCGACGATGGCCAGCACCGAATCGACCGACTCGGGCTTGTTCATGAAGTATTCCTGCACGGTCTTCACGACGGTTGCGGTCTGCTCGGCGGTCGCGCCCGTGGGCAACTGGATCTGGGCCATCAGCACGCCCTGGTCTTCTTCCGGCAGGAAGGACGTGGGCAGGCGCATGAACAGCACCGCCATCGCCACGGCGATCAGCGCATACATCAGCAGACCGCGCTTGCCGCGCTTGAGCAGGCCGCCGACACCGCCCTGGTAGCGGGTGGCGTTGCGGTCAAAGGTGCGGTTGAACCAGGTAAAGAATTTTCCTTGCTGCACGTGGCCACTCGCATGCGGCTTGAGCAGCGTGGCGCACAGGGCCGGCGTCAGGGTCAGCGCCACCATCACCGACAAGGCCATGGCCGAGACGATGGTGATGGAGAACTGGCGATAGATCACGCCGGTCGATCCGCCAAAGAAGGCCATCGGGATGAACACCGCCGACAGCACCATGGCGATACCGACCAGCGCACCGGTGATTTCCTGCATGGACTTGCGGGTGGCCTCCTTGGGACTGAGCTTTTCTTCGCTCATCAGGCGCTCGACGTTTTCCACCACCACGATGGCATCGTCCACCAGCAAGCCGATGGCCAGCACCATCCCGAACATGGTCAGGGTGTTGATGGAATAGCCGAACATGGCCAGGATGCCGAAGGTCCCCAGCAGCACCACCGGCACCGTGATGGCCGGAATGAAGGTAGCGCGGATATTCTGCAGGAACAGATACATGATCAGCACCACCAGCACGATGGCTTCGATCAGGGTCTTGACCACTTCTTCCAGCGACACGCGCACGAAAGGCGTGGTGTCGTAGGCGATATTGGTCTTGAGCTTCATGGAGGCCGGGAAGTAAGGCTCCAGCTCGGCCATCTTCTTCTTGACCGCGTCCGCCGTGGCCAGCGCATTGGCGCCGGTGGCCAGCTGGATCGCCAGCGCCGAAGACGGTTTTCCGTTCTGCTGCGAGGCCACCTGGTAGCTCTCGCCACCCAGCTCCACGCGGGCCACGTCAGATAGTTTCACCACTGAACCATCGGCGGAAGACTTGACGATGATGTTGCGGAATTCATCCGGCGTAGTCAGCTTGCTGCGCGCCGTGATGGTGGCGTTGATCTGCTGACCCGGTTGCGCCGGCAGTGCGCCGATCTCGCCGGCCGACACTTCGGTGTTCTGCGCTTCGAGCGCACTGGTGACGTCGGATGGCATGAGCGCGTACTTCTGCAGCTTGGCCGGATCGATCCAGATGCGCATCGCGTAATTGGTGCCGAAGGCAGTCACGTCGCCCACGCCTTCCACGCGGCTGATCTGGTCGGTGAGCGTGCTGCTGATGAAGTCGCCGATGTCGATGCTGGTGATGCGCGGATCATCCGAGGTCAGCGACAGCACCATCAGGATATCGGTGGAGGCCTTGGTAACGGTCACGCCATTGTTCTGCACCGCCTGCGGCAGGCGCGCCGTGACCTGCTGCAGCTTGTTCTGCACCTGCATCTGGGCCACGTCCGGATTGGTCCCGGCGGTGAAGGTCAGCGCCACCGTGGCGCTGCCGGCCGAACTGGAGCTGGCCGACATGTATTGCAGGTTGTCCAGGCCCTTCATTTGCTGTTCGATGACCTGGGTCACCGAATCTTCCAGGGTCTTGGCCGAGGCACCGGTATAGGTGGCCTTGATGTTGACCTTGGGCGGCGCGATGTCCGGGTACTGCTCCAGCGACAGCGAGCGGATCGACATCATCCCGCCCAGCATGATGATGATGGCGATGACCCACGCGAAGATGGGCCGGTCGATAAAGAAACGTGCCATGTGCGCCTCGCTTACTTCGACTGGACGCTGGTGGCCGGGGCAGCGGAATCGCCGGCCTTGTCGGCGTCACCGCCCAGCGAGGGATCGGCGGCGGCCGCGGCGGCTTCACGCGCCAGGTCCTTCTGCAGGCTGTCGGTGATGTCGATGGCGCGCGGGGTGTCGCCGGTGCGCACTTTCTGCAAGCCATCGACGATGAGCTTGTCGCCTTGCTGCAACCCCTTGCTGACCCACCAGTTGTTGCCCACGGCGCGTGCCACGGTCACCAGGCGCTGCTGGACCTTGCCGTCGGCCCCCAGCACCAGGGCCGTCGCCGCACCGGTCTGGTCGCGGCTGACGGCTTTCTGCGGCACCAGTAGCGCATGGTCATCCACACCTTCTTCCAGCACCGCACGCACATAGGCGCCGGGCAGCAGCACGCCATCCGGATTCGGGACCACCGCGCGCAGCGTGATCATGCCGGTGCCGGTATCGACCGACAGGCCCGTGAATTCGAGCTTGCCGGTGCGCTCATAGGTGGAGCCGTCTTCCAGCAGGATCTTGACCTGGGCGGCATTGTCGCCACTCTTCTTGATCTGGCCGCTGGCCAGTTCGCGGCGCAGGCGCAGCAGGTCCACGGTGGATTGCGTCACGTCGACGTAGATCGGGTCGATCTGTTGCACCGTGGTCAGTGCGGTGGTCTGGCTGGCCGTCACCAGCGCGCCGGGAGTGACGCTGGATTTCTCGATGCGGCCCGAGATGGGCGACAGGATCTTCGTGTATTGCAGGTTGATGGCTGCGGTCTGCACGGCGGCCTTCTGCACTTCCACGTCGGCCTGGTTCTGGCGCAGCGTGCTCTGGGCGTCGTCGTTGTCCTGCTTGGAGACGGCGTCGATCTTGTTCAGCTCGGCATAACGGTCGGCCTTCAGCTTGGAGGAGGCCAGCGTGGCCTGTGCCTTCAGCAGGGAAGCCTTGGCGCTGTCATAGGCCGCCTGGTAGCTGGCCGGATCGATCTGGTACAGCGGCTGGCCGGCCTTGACGTTGCTGCCTTCCTTGAACAGGCGCTTCTGGATGATGCCGCCCACCTGCGGACGGATGTCGGCCGCCAGATAGGCCGTGGTACGGCCGGGCAACTCGGTGGTCAGCGCCTGGCGCTGGGCCTTGACGACCACATAGCCGACTTCGGATTGGGCCGCAGGCTTGGGCTGGTCGCCGGATTTGGAGCAGGCGCCAAGGACGGCCACCAGCATCAGCGACAGCACAAGGCGGGCTGCGGTGGAGGAACTGCGCCCCGGGCGGCGCGGGAGTGAGAGGTTTTCGTGCATGATCGGGTGGCTTTCTGCCCGTCCGCCAGCCGCCATGGGCGCGGGTTCCGGGCGCAATGAGCTATCGGACCTGCGATTATGGAAAATAAATGTGAGGGAAAAATGAGCAAGCGCGACGGCATGTCCGTCCTGCAACATCGCGCATGACATTGGCAACTCGTGCGCCACCGCCGGCCGGGTTCTTGATAAGCTCTGGCCTGATTCCACCGACCGCCTGCATCCCATGTCCATCGCCCACTCGATCGCCGAGCTGACCGACCGCTTCTTCTATCGCGCCAACATTCGCCTCAAGCTCTTCTATGCGATGCTGGCCCTGATCGTGGCGGTGATTGCGGCCATCAATGGCGCGGGGCATTACATCTTCAACCGCGACTTCCTCGGCTATCTCAACGAGCAGGCCCAGCAGCGCATGGAAGACATGGTGCCGCGCCTGGAACAGGCTTATCGCGAGCACGGCAATTGGGAATTCCTGCGCGACAATCCGCGCGCCTGGTTCGAATTGATGAAGCCGGCCATCGTCGAACACAGCGGTGCGGTCCGTACTTCCGGCCCGACCTTCACCCCCTCCGACCTGACCGGCGCGACCCTGCGTTTCTCGCTGCTCGATGCGCGCCGCCAATTGGTGATCGGCTATCCGGATGTCGGTCCCGATGCGCGCCTGAGCCCGCTGATGCAGGATGATGTGATCGTCGGCTGGGTGGCGCAGACGCCCTTCGAGAGCGTGATCGGCTCCATCGACCTGCGGTTCCAGCAAAGCCAGTTCCTGGCGCAGATCATCATTGCGGTGGTGGCCGTGATGCTGGCCGCCTTCCTGGTGGTGCGCATCTCGGGGGTGCTGACGCGTCCGTTGACGCGTGTAGCGCGTGCCACGCACCGCCTGGCGGGCGGCGATTATGCGATCCGGGTGGAAGTGGAATCGGGCGACGAAGTGGGCATGCTGGCACAGGACTTCAACCAGCTGGCGATGACGCTGGAGCGCAACGAGAAACTGCGGCGCGAATTCATGGCGGATGTCTCGCATGAATTGCGGACCCCCTTGGGCATCCTCAACGGCCAATTGGAAGCCCTGGAAGATGGCGTACTGCAGCCCGACGCGCAGACGCTACGCTCGCTCAAGAGCGAGGTGGAACATCTCAACAAGCTGGTCGGCGATCTCTACGATCTGTCACTGGCCGATGCCGGTGCCCTTACCTATCGCCGCACCGACATCGACCTGGCACCGCTGCTGCGCGACAGTGCGGCGATCTACGCCGAGCGTTTCAGCCAGCGCGGCATGACGCTGACCTGCAGTCTGCCCGCCAACATGCCGGTGCATGCCGATGCGGCGCGCCTGCAGCAGCTGTTGAACAACCTGTTCGAAAACAGTCTGCGCTATACCGACAGCGGCGGCCGTCTGCAGGTGCATGCGCAACTGCTGCATCAGCACTGGCACCTGGTCTTCGATGACAGCGAACCGGGCGTGCCTCCTGACGTCATGGCGCGCCTGTTCGAGCGCTTTTTCCGGGTCGAGGCCTCGCGCAACCGCGCCAGCGGCGGTGCCGGGCTGGGGCTGGCGATCTGCCGCCGCATCGTCGATGCGCATCAGGGGACCATCGGTGCCACCGCCTCACCCCTGGGCGGACTGCGGGTCTCGGTGGTGTTGCCGGCCCGCGCAGAAGATGAGGAAGACCGCGCATGAACGAATCCACGGACGATTTCCGTTTCGCGCCGCCCGAGCGGGCCGACATCCTCATCGTCGAGGATGAACCGAAGCTGGCTGAACTGCTGCAGAAATACCTGGCGGTGGCCGGCTATACCTCGCGCCATGTGGCACGCGGGGATGCGGCGCTGGATGCAGTCCGCGCACAGCGGCCGGACCTGATCCTGCTGGACATCATGTTGCCGGGGATGGATGGGTGGGAAATCTGCCGCCAGTTGCGTACCTTCTCGGACGTGCCGGTACTGATGCTGACGGCGCGCGCCGAGGAAGAAGACCGCCTGCGCGGACTGGAGCTGGGGGCCGATGACTACATCGGCAAGACCCCGTTTTCGCCACGCGAGATCGTGGCGCGGGTCAAGTCCATGCTCAGGCGCAATGCCTCGGTGCAGCGTTCAGTGCCAGCGGACACACAGCCGCAGAGCAGCTCGCCGCTGGTCATCGACGAGACCCGCCATCAAGCCAGCGTACGTGGCGAGCCGCTCAACCTGACGCCGCTGGAACTGCGCCTGCTCAAGACGTTCGCGGCCGCGCCGGGCCAGGTGTTTTCGCGGGAACAGCTGCTCAACCACCTGCACGATGACGACCGTTCTGTCACCGATCGCGCCATCGATACCCACATCAAGAACTTGCGCCGCAAGCTCGAACCCTGCTTCCCCGGACACAATGCCATCCAGGCGGTGTATGGCGTGGGTTATTGCTTCGCGTTGCCACCGGAATGAAAGACATCCTTCCATTCATTCCAGATTGGAATGAATGGAATATGTGGCATATATCGCATATATGGATGGCGTAACCGCGAATTACGTTTGGCAGAACCTGCTTGAAACACGCCCCGCCGAACCAGCCTCAACGCTGGATCTTGAACACACTCACCACCTGTGACAAGCGCCCCGCCTGATCCTGCAAGGACTGCGCGGCGGCGGCGGCTTCTTCGACCAGCGCCGCATTCTGCTGGGTCACTTCATCCATCTGGGTGATGGCGCGATTGATCTCCTCGATGCCGGTGCTCTGCTCGCTGCTGGCTGCGCTGATCTCGGCCACGACATCGGTGACGCGCTTGACGCTGGCCACCACCTCGCTCATGGTGGCACCCGCGCGTTCGACCAGCTGGCTGCCTGCACCGACCTTCTGCACCGAGTCGTCGATGAGCTGCTTGATCTCCTTGGCGGCAGAAGCCGAACGCTGTGCCAGCGAACGCACTTCGGAAGCCACCACCGCAAAGCCGCGTCCCTGCTCACCGGCACGCGCCGCTTCCACGGCCGCATTCAAGGCGAGAATGTTGGTCTGGAAGGCGATGCCGTCAATCACCGTGATGATGTCGGCAATACGGTTCGAGCTTTCGGTGATGCCTTCCATGGTCTGCACCACCTGGCCCACCACTTCGCCGCCCTGGCTGGCCACGTCGGAGGCCGATGCAGCGAGCTGGTTGGCCTGGCGGGCATTGTCGGCGTTCTGCTTGACGGTGGCCGTCAGTTCTTCCATGGCCGAGGCGGTTTCTTCCAGTGAACCAGCCTGCTCTTCGGTGCGCGAGGACAGGTCGAGGTTGCCGGTCGCGATTTCCTGCGAGGCCGTGGTGATGGCATCGGTGCCGTAGCGCACTTCGCTGACGATCTTGTTCAGGCTGTCGTTCATGGCGCGCAAGGAATGCATCAGCATGCCGGTTTCATCCTTGCTGTCGGAACGGATGTCCACCGTCAGGTCGCCCTGCGCCACGCGCTCGGCCACGCTCACCGCCTCATTGAGCGGACGCGAGACCGCACGTGCCACCGCCAGCGCCAGCCCGAAAGCGATCACCACGATGGCGGCCAGCAGGCCGATGATCCAGGCGCGTGCCGAGTTGAAGACATCGCTGGCGGTCTGGTCCGAACGCATGCTGCCGGCGTCGTTGATCTTGATGATCTCGTCCATGCTTTCCAGCATGCTGCGGAAGGTCTTGTTGGAATCGCCCTTGAAGATCGCGCGCGCTTCCTCTTCCTTGCCGGCACCGGAAATCTCGGCGAGCTTCTTGTCGATCTCCAGATAGGTGGCGAAGCTCTTGGAGAACTTCTCGTAGGCGAGCTTTTCTTCCGCTTCCGAAATCTGGACTTCGTAGGTGGCACGCTGTTTGGCCAGGATATCCAGGCGCGACTTGATGGCCTTGAGCGCATCTTCACGCTCGGCGGGGGTGGCCGCCGTGATCATCTGCAATTCGGAAATGCGCATGCGCGGCAGTGAAGCCTGGATCGACTGCGCCGCCTTGATCGTGGGCAGCCAGTTGGTGGCCATGTCGGTGGAGGCCTGGTTCACCGCCTTCAATTCGCGGATCGCGAAGATGCCCAGGATGACCGTCAGGATGATGACGGCCGCAAAGGAAAGAATGAGCTTCTTGGCGATCTTCAGATTATTGAACCAGTTCATGTCTGCCTCGTTGTTTCGCTTGTGATGGATTTCACCAGCGATTCTAGGCAGCTCAGGAAGCGGCCATAACGCTGATTACACGGGCGTTTACGGGGCAATTGCCCGCTTCCTTCCTGAAGCTGACAAGCGCGACAGGAAGTGTGCCAACTATCGTGCAAACTGGTCAGGCCACCTGATCACTACTTCTCCGCAGACGATAATGTTTTCGATTGCACAAGAGGCGTTTCCTCGCGGCGGACATGCCAGTCTCCACCCAGGGCCTTGATCAGGAACACCGACACCAGCAGCCGCTGTCCCATCAACTGCGCCGCCTGGCGCTCGCTGTTGAGCAGGGCCTGCTGGGCGGTGATGACATCGAGATAAGGCGTGGCACCGCCCTCGTAACGGCTGGTGGCGATGTCCAGCACGCGGCGGGCACTGGCAATGGCCGATTGCGATTGCCGCCAGGCGCGGTCCAGTGAAGCGATACCGGTGATGCCATCTTCCACTTCCTGCATCGCGGTCAGCACGGTGCGGCGATAGGTCGCCACGGTGGCGTTGTAGCCGGCCTGGGTGAAGTCCACCCCCGCGCGCAAGCGGCCGGCATCGAACAAACTTTGCGAGGCCGACACCCCCAGTGACCACAGCACGCTGGGTGCGTTGAAGAGCGTGGCCCAGTTGCGGCTGTCCACGCCATAACCGGGCTGCAGCATGAAGCTGGGATAGAAGGCTGCGCTGGCCACGCCGATCTGCGCATTGGCGGCGGCCATGGAACGTTCGGCGGCGGCCACATCGGGGCGGCGCTCCAGCACGTCCGACGGGATTCCCAGCGGAATCTCCGGCAGCGCGATGGGCGCCAGCGAAGGAGGCAGGCTGAAGGCCGGTGCCGGGGTGCCGGTCAGCGTGGCGATGGCGTGCTCGTATTGCGCCCGCTGCCGGCCCAGCAGATCCACCTGGGTCAGCGTGTTGTCCAGCAGGGCTTGCTGCTGGGCCACGTCCAGCCCCGAGGTGGCGCCCAGGTCGTGGCGCGCGGTGGCCAGTTCCAGCGCCTTGCGCTGCAGTTCGATGGCACGCCGGACCACGTCCAGCTCGATGTCCAGCTCGCGCAGGTTGAAGTAATTGCTGGCCAGTTCTGCCGTCAGCAGCAGGCGGGTGTTTTCCAGATCCGCCGCCGATTGCTGGGCCGAAGCCGTGGCCGCTTCCACCGAACGGCGCACGCGCCCGAAGAAATCGAGTTCGTAACTGACATTCAAACCCAGCGCGAAATCGTTTTGTACGGTCGCGAAGTTGGGCGAGTTGTAGTTGGTCAGCGGCCGGTTGGCCGAGATGCGGGCGCGCGCCGCACGCGTATTGATGCCGACCTGCGGGGCTTGCGCCGCGCCTGCCACATCCAGCTGCGCACGCGCCTGCGCCAGCCGCGCCGTGGCGATGGCCAGCGTCTGGTTGCCGGCCAGGGCCTGCTGCTGCAGGGCGTTGAGTTGCGCATCATTGAAGCGCTCCCACCAGGGCCCGCGCGGGGCGGCGTCCTGCGGCTGCATGGCGCGCCACGGCGCTTCCGGGGTCCAGGCGGCGGGCATGTCGACCTGCGGCCGCACGTAGTCGGGACCGCTGGCGCAGGCGGCCAGCAACACGGCGGCGGCCAAGGCGATAGCGATGCTGTGGCGGCGCGGCAGGCTCATGAGGCGGCCTTCTTGTCGGCGGCCTTGTCCTTGGGCTGCTCCAGTGTGGGCTCGACCTGATCACCTTCAGCCAGCGAATCGGAAGGATTGAGGATCAGCTTTTCATCGCCCTTCAAGCCCTCCAGCACTTCCACCGTCAGACCGAAATTGCGGCCCAGCCTGACCTTCTTCAGGCGCACCTTGTTCTGTTCATCCACCGCCGCCACCAGCGAGCCATCCCGCCGGAACATCAGCGTATCGGCCGCGACCAGCAGCGAGCCGCTGGGCTTCAACGGCAGCTCCACCTGCACGAAGGCACCGGGCAGCAGCGCGTTGTCGGCATTGGAGAGCGTGACTTCGATCTGCATCGAGCGCGTGGCCGCATCGATGGACCCGGCCGTGCGAGCCACCTTGCCCTCGAACTTGCGCCCCCGCAGTTCGGACTGGGTCACCGTCACCTGCTGGCCCGGCTTGACCAGGTTGGCATAGGCCTGCGGCACGTTGACGTAGACCCGCAGCGGATCGGTCTGCGACAGCACGAACAGCGCGCGGCCCGCGCCCGGGTCGATCAGGTCGCCCACATCCACGTTGCGGCGCGTGATGATGCCCGAGAACGGCGCCACGATGCGCTTGAAACCCTCGACCTGACGCAGCCGCTCGACGTTGGCGTCGGCCGCTGCCAGGTTGGAGCTGGCCTGGGCAAAGGCACTGCGGCGTTCATCGAGTTCCTGCTGGGAGACGGCGTCCTTCTTGCGCAGGGCTTCCCAGCGCGCCATCGAACTCCGGGCCAGCTCCATGCTGGAGGCGGCCTGCTGGCGCGCGGCCAGCGCTTGCGACAGTTGCTGGTCGATTTCCGGGGTATCGAGTTCAGCCAGCAGTTCGCCCTTCTTCACTTCCGATCCGATGTCCTTGGTCCAGCGCTTGAGATAGCCGCCCGAACGGGCCGAGATGGGCGACTGCACGAAGCCCTGCAGGCTGCCCGGCAAGGCCAGCGTCTGGCCCTCGGCGCTGCTGCGGGCCGGTGCCACCCGCACGAAGATCTTGGCGCGTTCAGCGGTGCCGGCCTCCAGTGCACGGGCGTTGGCGGCGCGGCTCACGAGGGTGCGCGCAGCACCGGCGGCCAGCAATACCAGCACCACGACCAGCACCAGCCGGGCGCGCTTCATCATCTGCTGGCGCTGTTGCGGCTCGCCCTCGCCGAGAGGGTGGATGCCGAGTTCGGAATGACGGTCATGCGACATGGTTCAAGACTCCTGATGCGCGGGTCCGCCCGCCAGATGGCGTCGCCTTTCGGCGCGGCGGGCCAGCCGCTGATGCACACCGGCGAATACCACCGGTACGAAGAACAAGGTCGATACGGTGGCCAGCAGCAGGCCCCCGATCACGGCGCGCCCCAGCGGCGCGTTCTGCTCGGCGCCCTCGCCCAGGCCCAGGGCCATGGGGATCATGCCGATGATCATCGCCAGCGCAGTCATGAGCACCGGACGGATACGGGTGGAGCCCGCTTCCAGGGCGGAGGCCAGCGGGGTCGCGCCCTCCTCGCGGCGCTGCCGGGCAAAGGCGACGATGAGGATACTGTTGGCGGTGGCTACCCCCATGGTCATGATGGCACCGGTCAAGGCCGGCACCGACAACGTGGTGCCGGTGAGGAAGAGCATCCACGCAATCCCCGCCAGTGCAGCCGGCAAGGCGGCGATGATGATGGCCGCATCGATCCACGACTGGAAGTTCACCACCACCAGCAGGTAGACCAGCACGATGGCCATGGCCAGACCCACGCCCAGGCCGATGAAGGAGGACTGCATGGTCTCCACCTGGCCACGGATGGCCACCTGGCTGCCGCGCGCCAGCTTGGGCTTGATCTCCTCCACCAGCTTGGCAACCTTGCCGGCCACGCTGGCCAGGTCGGTGCCCTGCACGCTCACATAGACATCGATGGCCGGCGAGATGTTGTAGCGCGAGGCCACCGCCATCTGGCGTCCCGCATGCACGTCGACCAGGTTGCCCAGCAGCTGCGGCGGCGTGGCGGCATTGGCACCGGCACCGACCGGGATGTTGAGCAGGGCATCGAGCGAATCGACCTGGTATTGCGGCGACTGCACCGCGATGCTGTAGACCACGCCATTGTTGGGATTGAGCCAGAAGGCCGGCTGTGTCTGCGAGCTGCCGGACAAGGCAATCAGCAGGTTCTGTCCGACGTTGGCCGCAGACAGGCCGAACTGCTGCAGGCGCGTGCGATCCATGCGCAGGTCCAGCGAGGGGCCATCGAGGCGCTGGTGCACGTGGGCATCGACCGCGCCCGGAATCTGGCGGATCTGCTTGGTCAGTTCGGCGGCCAGGCGCGCGTTGGCTTCCATGTTGGGGCCGGTGAACTGCACGTCGATGGCGGCTGGCAGGCCGAAGTTGAGGATCTGGGTGACGATGTCGGCCGGCTGGAAGAAGAATTCGATACCCGGGAAGCGGCGCGGCAACTGCTCGCGCAGCAGCGACACCAGTTCCTCGGTAGGACGATGGCCTTCCTTCAAGGCCATCAGGATCTCGCCATCCAGCGTGCCGATGGTGCCGGCATTGCTGTAGGAGAGGTTGATGCCGGAGTTGGGCACGCCCAGGTTGTCGAGGATGGTCTCCAGTTCCGAGGCCGGAATCAGTGAGCGGATGACGCGCTCGACTTCATCGGCCGCGCGCGCCGTTTCCTCGATGCGGGTACCGGTCGGCATGCGCATGTGCAGGCGGATCTGGCCGCCGTCCACGTTGGGGAAGAAGTCGCGCCCGAGGAAGGGATAGAGCAGGCAGGACAGCAGGCAGAACCCCAAAAAGCCCAGCGCGAAACGGCGCCGGTGCGCCAGCAGCGAAGACAGTACCAGCGTATAGCCATGGCGCACGCGCTCGAAGCGGTTGTCGAAGGCGCGATAGAGCCGCTGCAGCAGGCTCTGCTTGGCGCTGTCGACCTGGCCGTGACTGCCCATGAGCAGCATCACCAGGGTCGGCACCAGGGTGCGCGAGAGCAGGTAGGAAGCGGCCATGGCGAACACCACCGCTTCGGCCAGCGGCACGAACAGGAAACGCGCCACGCCCGAGAGGAAGAACATCGGCACGAACACGATGCAGATGCACAGCGTCGCCACGAAAGCCGGCACGCCGATCTCGCCGGCCCCGACGATGATGGCGTCATGCAGCGGTTTGCCCAGGTGCAGGTGGCGTTCGATGTTCTCGATGGTGACGATGGCCTGGTCCACCAGGATGCCCACCGACAGCGCCAGGCCGCCCAGGGTCATGAGGTTGAGCGTCTCGCCCAGCGCGGCCAGCATCAGGATGGCCGCCATGATGGACAGCGGAATGGTCAGCCCGATGATGAGCGTGCTGCGCCAGTTGCCCAGGAAAAGCAGCACCATGGCGGCCGTCAGCCCGGCGGCGATGAGCGCCTCGCTGATGACGCCGGTCACCGCCGCCTTGACGAACAGCGACTGGTCGAACAGCGGCGTGATCTTGATGTCTTCCGGCAGGGTCTGGGCAGCGGTGGGCAGGAGCTTGCGCAGGTTGTCGACGATGTCCAGGGTAGAGGCCCCGCCATTCTTGAGGATGGACAGCAGCACGCCGCGCGCGCCATCCTGGCGCACCACGTTGGTCTGCGGCGAGAAGCCGTCGCGCACGTTGGCCACGTCCTTGAGGTAGATCGTGGCCCCGTTGGCGGTGCGCACCGGCAGTTCATTCAAGCCGGCTACCGCTTCCGGCGAGCCGTTGAGCTTGACCGAATATTCGGTGCCCCCGAACTTGGCCGTACCGGAGGGCAGGATCAGGTTCTGGGTGTTGATGGCGTTGACCACGTCGATGGGCGAGAGGCCGCGCGACTGCAGCGCGGGCGTATCGAGGTCGACCGAGATCAGGCGCGTCTTGCCGCCATAGGGAAACGGTACGGCCACGCCGGGAATGGTGATGAGCTGCGGGCGCAGCGTCTGCACGGCGGTATCGAAGACGGTTTGCTCGGGCAGCGTGGGCGAGGACAGCGCCAGTTGCATCACCGGGATGCTGGAAGCCGAATACTTGATCACCAGCGGCGGCGTGATGCCCGGCGGCAGCTGGCGCAACTGCGACTGCACCGAGGCCACCACCTGGGCGATGGCGGTCTGGATGTTGGCCTTGGGCTGGAAGAACACCTTGATCACGGCCACCCCGGCCAGGGATTGCGACTCGATGTGTTCGATGTCGCTCACCACCGTGGTCAGGCCGCGCTCGTTCTGGGCGGCGATGCGCTGGCCCATCTCCTGGGCCGACAGGCCGTTGTAGTTCCAGATGACGGAGACCACCGGGATATTGATCTCGGGGAAGATGTCGGTGGCCATGTTCTTCAGCGTCAACGGCGTGGCCAGCACGATGAGCAAGGCCATCACGATGAAGGTGTACGGGCGGCGCAAGGCCAGCGCGACCATGTTCATGAACTGCGATCCCTGTGAAACGGGCAGGCCGGACCAGGCGCGCTGTGGCTCACCCATGCCCGCAGCCGGCATCCCGTGCGATGCCTGCCGTCCTCTCCCGCGATGCTGTATTTCGTCTTGCGCGGCGTGGCGTGCTTCCCCGGTGCCCCGATCGCGTTCCCTGAATTGCGCCGTTCTGCTCCCTGTCCTGCGGCCCCGATGTTGTTCTTCTGGGACCGTACGGCGTGGCTATTGTAACGGCCTCGCAGGCCGCGTGCAGAGGGCGTTGCGACAAATCGCTTTCTGACAGAAATGTCAGCGAAACGCTTCTCGCGGGCTGCAAACTGAACCGGAAAAATGTCCACATGACGGCCCCGGCAGGAATACTGTCGCTATGGCACACTGCCCTTCCCTTCCGCTTTTTCTGCATCATGGAATTCCTGCGCCAGCGCATCGAAGCCAATGTACTCGCGATCAGCCGTGGCCCCGGCAGTGCCGATTTCCTGCAGCCCCCGGGCGACCCCGGCCTGTTCGGACCGGACTCGGCGGCGTGGCAGGTCCATAGCGATTTCACCGCCATGCTCACCGGCGGCGTCGCGGCACTCCTGCTGCAGATGCTGCATCCCCTGCCGCTGGCAGGCGTCTGGGACCACTCCAACTTCCAGGCCGACATGCTGGGCCGCCTGCGCCGCACCGCCCAGTTCGTGGCCGGTACCACCTTCGGCAGCCGGGCGGACGCCGAGCGGCTGATCGCCCGCGTCAAACAGATTCATCTTGGCGTCACCGGCGTGGCACCCGACGGCCGCCCTTATGCAGCCAGCGATCCGGACCTGCTCACCTGGGTCCACGTGGCCGAGGTGCATTGCTTCCTGCAAGGGTACCTGCGCTATCGCCGCCCGGATTTTCCGGCGGCGCGCCAGGATCAGTATTTCGATGAAATCGCCTGCGTGGCTGAAGCGCTTGGCGCACGCGAGGTGCCGCGTTCACGGGCGGCCATCGCCGATTACATCGCGCGCATGCGCCCGCAATTGCGTTGCGACGATCGCACCCGCGCCACCTTGCAGCTGGTCTTGAATGCGCCTGCTCCCAATGCGGTAGCGCAACCGTGGACACGACTGATGATGCGCGGTGGGTTGGACCTGCTGCCGCCGTGGGCACAGGAGATGCTGGGCGTGACGCCACGCGGACCGCTACGGCGCGAACTGCTGCGGCGCTCGGTATTGCTGGCAGCGCAGCCGATCCGCTGGGCCATGCGCAATGGCTCCATCCACCTGGCACGCCGGCGCATGGGCTTGCCGCCACAGCCTTGACGATCGCTCAGGAAAACAGACCCAGGCTGTCATCGGTGGCGATGGCCACGGCACCGGCCGCCGCTGCTACCGGTGCCAGATCGGTGGCATCGCGCTGACTGCGGCTGCCTGATGCTTCGCTGCGGCCTTCGGGGCCACTGGTGTCGCCGCTGCCATCGCGGCCGTTGTCCCAATCTCCGCTGGCACCGCCGCCATCGAACTGGCCCTGGAAGGCATCCGGATCGGAATTGCGCTCACTGACGTCGCGGAACAGACTCACGCCCTGGCTGGACGTGGTGAAGCTGAACAGTGCGGCATTGTCTTCGTCATCGCGGCGCTGCGCGCGGCGTCGTGTCACCGGCTGTACCGCCGGCAGTTGTGCCAGCAACGCGCGCAGCTGGAGCCAGCGCGCTTGCTCCAGGCCGCTGCCGCTGTGCAGCGATTGCCGGATCAGCCGCACCAGCGCCACCAGCGCACGGGACGCGGTCAGCAATGCGCGCCGCTCCTGATCCAGGCGATCCAGCTCGGCGCGCAAGGCGGCAAGCTGCCCATGGCGCTGGCGGTCGATGTGGCGGGTCAGGCGCACACGCATCAGGGCCAGCGCCTCGCGATAGGCGGGACCGGCCAGCCACGCCATCCAGCCGAACCACATGCAGCGGCGCTGATGGCGGGCGAAGCTGTCGAGGATGAGTGCATCGACGAAATCGGGCACTTCCCGCTGCAGGCGCGCCAGCGTGGAGCGCGAGATGGCGGGCAGCAATTGTTTTTCCACCAGCCGGATGCGATAGCGGCGGCGCTGGCGATCGGCGATCTCGATATCGCGCCGGATCTTCTTCAGACGCGGACTGAGTGCGCTGTCAGCCTGTTCGAGAAGCGGCAGGGCTGCGCGCAATTCGGCACGCTGGGCGTCGGTCAAGGGAGGGATGCTCATGCGGCCAGCTCCTCGCCGTCTTCGTGACGGCTGGCAAAGTAACGCGCGAAATAATCGCGCAGGCCCGGCTTGTCCATCGTCGCGGCCCATTCCAGCGGCTGGCCGGGATGGATGGCGAGGTCGTTCCAGGGGTCGTAGCCGAGGTCGGTGATGTCGTGCATGCGCAGGAAATAGCGGCGATTGATGGCATCGCCATGCCACAGGTGGCGGATGTGGCCGGGTACCACGCCCAGGCTGCCGCGCACCTCTGCGTGGAAACGCGCGCTCCATGCGCGCAGATGTGACAGCTGGCGCGGCTCATGCTTGAGCGCATTGCGGATGCAGAAGTTGCAATCGTTGAAGATGGCATGCGCCATGAAGTGATCGGCGCTGCCGGAGATCGCACATTCATAGAGGCCGACGCGGTCGAAGATGTCGCGATGCATGGCCCAGCCATAACCGGTGTGGCCGTGCAGGTCGTAGCGTCCGGCATTGAGCGTGGCGGGATCCCTGGCCATCACGCTGGCGAAGGAATGGCAGAGGTCCGGCGTGGCCCCGGGCTGACCGTGACGATCCAGCCGTGTGCAGGTCTCGAACACCTGCACCACCCGATGCCGTTGCAGTGCCTGTACCAGATCGGCCGGCCAGCGCGGATTGTCGAACAGGATGTCGCAATCGATCCAGGCGACGAAGCGGCAGCTTGCAGGTAGCCAGGAAGCGCCGAGATTGAGCAGTCTTTCCTTTTGCCACAGCAGGGTTTCGGAGCGGATCTGGATCACGTCCAGGCTGGGTGGCAAGTCGAAGGGCGCATCGCCGAAGGCACATTCCACGGTCAGGCAGGGGACGCCGGCCTCCCGCATGCCCTGCATGAACAGGCCGTAATTGCGCCGCCGGCTGGCATAGCCGACCGGATTGAAATAGGTGGTGATGACGAACAGCTCGGACATGGCGCGGCGCTCTTGTTGTCGTTATGGCTGATAGACGCTGATGCGTCAGCCGCCTAGACCGCGCTTATTGCTGGAAAGTTCGCAGATAGGCCAGGATGTCGTCGATCTGCTTGTCGCTGCCGATGCCCCAGAAGCGCATCTTGTTGCCGGGGACGACATCGCTGGGCGCCTTGAGGAAGGCGCGCAATTTGTCTTCGGTCCAGATGAAGCCGGCCGAGGCCATTGCCGGAGAATACTTGAAATCGGTGGTGGAACCGGCCTTGCGCCCGATCACATTGGACAGCTGCGGACCGAAGCCGGCGCGCGCCGAGGGGCCTACCGCATGACAGCTGGCGCATTTGGCGAAGGCGGCGCGGCCCGCCGCGACATCTCCCGCCCCCAGTGCGGACAACGGAGCAACAGCAATGACAAGGGCGAATGCCAGGCAATGATTCGGGCGCATGGGTCGTTCCGGCCAACGCCGGCATCAGGAATTACTGGATCACGAAATGGCTGGCTTCGAGACCGGCTTTCTGCAGGAAAGCCAGCAGCGAATCCGCCGTAGTGGTCTCGATTCTATCGCTGAAGCGCAAGGCGTTGGGATGATCGTCAAAAGCGATGTTGGCCTTGAACATGCGTCCGCCCAGGCGCGTCATCGGTCCCAGGTTCAGGGTGTCCGGCACGTAGCCCTTGAACTTCAGCCAGGCCTGCGCCTGCTCGCGCGTGGTGATCTGCGGCTCCAGCGCCATGGCGAGCATTTCGTTGACCCACTGGTTGGACTGCTGGTAGCGCGTCGCCCAGGGATAAGCCAGCATGTTGTACTGCGCTTCATGCAGGCGCGTGACCTGCGGGCGCACCAGGATCGCACGCAGGCGCTGTTGCACCTCCGGCTGCGGCACGGCCACATAGGCCTCCAGCAGGAAGGGAGAATCCATGAAGAACTGCCCCAGCCCCTGTTCATAGAGATTGCTCACGGCCGTTCCGCATTCGTTGAGCTTGTGGACCACAACCCACTGCTGGCCATCGCGATAGGCAAACGCCAGGTGCGAATAGCGTTGCCGGTACTTGCTCAGGTCTTGCCCGACACGGCCGATGATGACCACGTCTGCACCGCTGGCATTGAGCCGCGCGACGGTGCGCACGGCCATGTCCAGCTGGGCTTGCACGGCGGTGGCATCTGGGATGGCCGGTTCGCAGGACTGCCCGGCGTGCGCCGCCAGCGGTGCTGCGACGGCCAGGACCAGACCGGCAAGCAGGCATTTGATACGAAGTTGAAACAAAGCCATGGCGATCTCCCCTTGTGCCGGTCAGGACAGTTTCTCGCTCTTGAGCAGCGCCCGGCCCAGCGCATTGGGAATGATCGCCAGCACCTTGCCGGAGGCCACCAGCAGCGTGCCGGACGCAGAGGTCACGAACGTGACCGATTCACCGACGCCGACCGAGGCCGCGCCGCTGACATTGGCACCGACCGTGACCGAACCACGGATGCCCTCGCCCACTTTTTCCAGCACATAGACCGTACCATCGGCGGAGGCTTCCACGCCCTTGACCACGTAGCGTCCGCCTTCGGAAATGAAGGCGGCAGGCAGCATCACCGAGACCACCACCGACACGGTGGACGCATCGCTGTTGCGCGACTGGGCATGTACGGGGGCGCTCAGGAGGGCGGCGATCAAGACGCAGGAAAGCGTGAGGCGATGCAGCAGCGGGCTGTTCATGATGGACTCCTTGTTCTTTGACTGATGAGGGATGTGTGAATGACGGCTTGCTGGTCCGCCTTGGCGGGTCAGCGGGACGCACTGTAGCAATGCCCCTGCAGAACGTGGATCACCTCATCAGAAAGCGCAGTTCCTGTCGCATCCGGTATCGAAATACAATACCGGCCAAACATCGCGCGCCGCGCGCATCACAAGGAGGAAGGACATGGCCCAGGCCGAATCGCTGGTCAATGCATTGAAGAATCTGCTCAAGGCGCGCGGCATCACCTATGCGCAGCTGGCCAAGGGACTGGGCCTGAGCGAGGCCAGCGTCAAACGCATCTTCGCCGAGCGCAGCTTCACATTGGAGCGGCTGGATCAGGTCTGCACGCTGCTGGGCATCCAGATCAGCGACCTGGCGCGCATGGTGGTGGCCGAGCAGCCGGTGCCCTCGCGCCTGACCGAAGAACAGGAAAAGAAACTGGTGGCCGATCCCAGGCTGCTGCTGGTGGCCGTGCATGCCCTGCACCAGTGGACGCTGGAAGACATCCTCGCCAGCTTCGCCATGAGCAAGGCCGAATGCATCCGCCTGCTGACGCGGCTGGACAAGCTGGGCATCCTCGACCTGCTGCCCAACAACCGCATTCGCGTGCGCGTCGCGCCGGATTTCACGTGGCTGCCGGGCGGACCGATCCAGCAGTATTTCCGCGCGCAGTTGCGCAATGATTTCTTCAACTCCCATTTCGACAAGCCGGGCGAGAAGATGATCATGGTCAGCGGGACGCTCTCCGAGGAAAGCAATGCCACCGTGCAACGCGCCATGAACCGGCTGTCCTCCGACTTCCTCAGCGCGCATCAACAGGACCTGTCGCTGCCGCTGGAACGGCGTCATGGTACGGCGCTGATCGTGGCCCTGCGGCCGTGGACACCGGCGCAATTCCGCGACCTGCGCCGTGAGGAAGGCGAATAAGTCGATTACTTCGCCACCGCCACCGGCCGGCCGCCCGGCGCATGATCGCGCCGCTCGGCCAGCACAGCCCACACCACCAGTGCCAGCAAGGCGATCCCGGTCAGGGCCGCAAAGGCCGCGCCATAACCGTAATGCTTGGCCACCACGCCGGCCAATGCCGGGCTCATGGCTGCACCGATGGACTGGATGGTCGTCACCGCACCCAGGCCGATGTTGATGTGGCCGCTACCCTGCAGGATGCGCGCCACCGAGCCCGGCAGGGCCACGCCCAGCAGACCCGCGCCGACGCCATCGAGCATCTGCACCGGCAACAGCGCCCAGGCCGAATCCCAGACCCCGGCCACCAGGCCGCGCACCGGCAACGCCAGCAGTGCCACGGTAATGAGCAGCCAGTAGCCCTTGCGGTCGGCGAAGCGGCCCGCAAAGAGCGCCGTTGGAATCATCACCAGTTGCGCCACGATCACGGTCAGCGCCGTATAGAGCGCCGGATCGGCATGGCCGCGCGAGACCACCGACTGGCTCAGCAAGGGCAGCATGGCCGCATTGCCCAGGTGGAACAGCATCATCGCCAGCGCCAGCAGCATCAGCGGGCGCGACCCGGCCAGCACGCGCCAGGTGGACACCTGCGGCTGGCCGGTGGCACGTTCGGGGTCGAGGCCACGGGCGACATCATGGTCGATGTCCTCGGGACGGATGCGCGAGAGGCACACCAGCGACGCCATCGCCATCACCGCCATCAGCACGAACACCGCCGGCAAGCCCCAGAAGTAGCCGAGTGCACCGGCCAGCGCCGCCGAGAAGACATTGCCGCCGTGGTTCCAGGCCTCATTCTTTCCCAGCTGCGAAGGCAGGCCCTGCTGGCCGACGATGCCCAGCGTCAGGCCGGCAATGGCCGGTCCGATGATGGCGCCGACGATGCCGGTGCCGACCTGCGACACCGCCGTGATCGTGAAGCTGGGCGAGACCAGCAACAACAGCGAGCCCGCCACCACCAGCACCGAGCCGATGCCGACCACCAGTCGCTTGGCGCGCACCGCATCGGTCAGCGCCCCGGCGGGCGTGGTGGCCAGCATGCCGGCAATGCCGCCCAGCGTCATGACATAGCCGATGTCGTCCGCGGCCCAGCCGTGACCCATCAGGAACACACCGAGGAAAGGACCGAGCCCGTCGCGCACATCGGCCAGGAAGAAGTTCAGCCTGGAGAGCCAGGCGATCGAGCCCGCTTTGGTGTTCATCCGATGGGCCCCTTGAAGATGAAGAAGGCACCCAGGCAGATGCAGCCGAAGCCGACCAGGTGATTGATGGTGAACTGCTCACCCAGGTACAGCACCGAGAAGATCGAGAACACCACCAGCGTGATGACCTCCTGCATGGTCTTCAGTTCGGCGGCGTTGTAGACCGAGTGGCCGATGCGGTTGGCAGGCACCGCGAAACAGTATTCGGCCAGGGCGATGCCCCAGCTGACCAGGATCACCAGGTACAGCGGCCGGTTCTCGAACTTGAGGTGGCCGTACCAGGCAAAGGTCATGAAGACGTTGGAGATGATCAGGAAAACAATGGGAAGGATTTTTGGCGACATGGTTCTTATTCTTTATCAGGTGGATGAAATGACACGCGGAGAATCGGGCAGACCGCCGGCCTGCCCTGCCGCAACCCCTTATCGGACGCGGCTGTACAGCGGTTGCAGGGAATCCGCGCTGGCCCCGACATCAATGGCCTCGATGGCGGTACCGAAACTGTTGCGGGTCCCCAAGCCATTGGCAGCAAACGGCGCGCCAGGTTCCAGCGGCGTGCGCAGACTGTCGGGGGCAAAGCGCACGATGCTGCCGTCATCCAGGATGACGCCATTGGCTTCGCCACGCGGGCCGGTCAGGACCATGGCGATCTTGCCGCGCACCGAGAGCTGGCGCAGTTGCGCAGCGCGCAGATGAGGCGGCAGCGGCGGGTTGGCATCGAAGGCCGGCGGGCGGTCGATCACGGTCTGGCCATTGGCCAGATTGACGATGGCATCGGCCTTGATCACGCCGGCCGCTTCAGCCTGGCCGAAGATGCGTACCGACTGGCCCGGCTTGACCGCGTTCTGCAGCGTCTGCGACAGGTGCGGCGGGAACTTGATCACGGTGCGCTCGCCCACCATCAGGCCATCGACTTCGCCATAGGGATTGATCAGGAAGCGGCTTACGCGGCCTTCGGTGATGGGAGCCTGGGCGGTCATGGCGGCGTCATAGGTGGCGGGCGGGACCGGGGGTGCCATCGGGCCGGCGACCGGCGCGGCACCCGGCGGAGGCGGAGCAGGCGGCAAGGCCTGGGCTTGCGCCGCCATCATCGAACCCAACAGGGCCAGGGCCGAGAGCGCGGCCAGCGAACGGGGGAGGAAGGTGGAACGGTTCATGACAACTCCTTTGAGGTGAGAGGGGTACACCCTCTTTTGCAAACCCCGTGCCTGCCACGAATCCCTTTTAAATCAATGACTTGCGAACTTCCCCTCAGGCACATGTGTCCGTTCCCGTGACACCTTGGCGTCCGCTGCCGGACACTGTCCGCGCCGCCATCACATGTCTTCGCCCAGCACCGCCTGTCCCTGGCTGCTCAACAACTGGCCGAAGCGCTCGCCTATCCATTGCGCGGTACTCCCCAGCGGGCGGCCCGGCAGCCACAGCATCTGCACCGACAGCAGCGGCAGGGCCAGCGCCGGACAGCGCAGCGGCACCAGTGCCTTGGCATGATCGAAATATTCGGCGACGTTGACCGGCAGGATGGCCCAGCCCAGGTTGTCGGCCACCATCTCGGCGATGCTGTAGTGATTGTCGGAGCGCCACAGCTTGGGGCTATAGACCGGTTCTTCGACGCCATCGGCCTGCAGGATCAGTTGCCGGTATTGCGCCAGGTCGGTCTTGCGCAGGCGTTCGCGTGCGGCCAGCGGATGGCGCGGCGAGACGAAGATGCCTTGCGCCACCGAGCCGATGTGGCGCTGGTCGAAGCCGCTGGCCACGCGTCCCCGGTCGAAGTGAAAGCCGATGTCGGCGCGGCGCTGCTGCACGGCTGCCACCACTTCGGCCGGGGTGCCATCGAGCAAGGTCAGTTCCAGCGCCGGCGCGCGCGCCGACAATTCCCGCAGCAGCACGCGCAGGGCGGCATAGGGCAAGGCCTCGTCCAGCACCATGGTCAGGCTGGCTTCATCGCCCAGCGAAAAGGACCGGGCCCGTTCGTCCAGCGCATCGGCCTGGCGCAGCACCTCGCGCGCTTCCTGCAGCATGGCCGCGCCGACCTCGGTGAGGCCGGCCTTGTGGGCCGAACGGTCAAAGAGCGTGACGCCGAGATCGACTTCCAGCAGCGCGATGGCCGTACTGACGGCTGATTGGGCCCGGCCCAGGTGGCGTGCGGCGGCGCTGATGGAGCCCTGTTCGGCTGCAGCGACGAACTGGCGCAGTTGATCGAGATTCCATTGCATGTGGCACTCCATCTGAATTATCGATAGATATTATCTTTGTCGATCTGCCCTGACGGTGGATCATACTGGTTTTCCCACAAGGAGATTCCATGCAGAAATCACATGACCTCACCCGGACCGTGCGCCTGCGTCCGCTGGAGCGCGAAGACCTGCGCTTCGTCCATCACCTGAACAACAATGCGACGGTGATGCGCTACTGGTTCGAAGAACCTTATGAAACCTTCGCCGAACTCTCGGCCCTGTTCGAGGCGCACATCCACGAGCAGAACGAGCGCCGCTTCATCGTCGATGCCGATGGCGACAGCAGCGGCCTGGTGGAACTGGTGGAAATCAACACCGTCCACCGCAGTGCCGAATTCCAGATCATCATCGCGCCCGCCTCCCAGGGGCGCGGGCTGGCGGTGCAAGCCACGCGGCTCGCGCTGGACTATGGCTTTTCAGTGCTGAACCTGCACAAGATCTACCTCATCGTCGACCGCGAAAACGAGAAGGCCGTGCATGTCTACGCCAAGGCCGGCTTCCGGCAGGAGGGTGTGCTGAAGGAGGAATTCTTCATGAACGGCCAGTACCGCGACGTGATCCGCATGGGCATCTTCCAGCGCGATCACCTGGCCCGCATGCAGGCCGAACCGGCGCAGGAACACGCCGCACCCGCCACCGTGGAGACGGCGGTGCATTGAACCGCGCTCACGGAACGCACTGAACGCTCTGATTGCGTCGAATTGATTTATCCACAGGAGAATCCAGCATGTCCGCTTACCTGACCCTGGCGGTGGCCATCGTGGCCGAGGTGATTGCCACCACCGCCCTCAAATCCTCACAGGGATTCACACGACTGTTGCCGGGCATCATCGTGGTGCTGGGCTATGGGGTGTCCTTCTATTGCCTGTCGCTGACCCTGCGCACCATGCCGACCAGCGTGGCCTATGCCATCTGGTCGGGCGTGGGGCTGGTGCTCATCACGCTGGCCGCCTGGCTGATCCATCAGCAGCGGCTGGACTGGCCGGCCGTGGCCGGCATCGCGCTCATCGTCGCCGGCGTGATGGTGATCAACCTGTTCTCGTCCAGCGCGGCGCACTAGCGCACCTCAGCACATATCAAGCGCGCACTTCGCGCCGCATCGATTGCGGTGCCACCCCAAAGCCACGCAGGAAGACTTCGCGCATGTGGCGGCGATCCCGGAAACCGGTCTCGCGCGCCACCACCTCCAGCGGATGGCGGCTTTGCTCGATCATCAGCCGCGCCGCTTCCAGCCGCAGGCCCTCGATGGCCTTGGCCGGGGATTGCCCGGTCTCGGCCGTGAACACGCGGGTGAACTGGCGCGCACTCAGGTTGGCCTGCTCGGCCAGTTCCTCCACCGTCAGCGCGCGCTTGAGATGGCGGCGCGCATAGTTCAGCGCATCCTGGATGCGATCCGTCTTGGGGGCCAGCGCCAGCATTTCCGAATGCTGCGACTGGCCACCGGCGCGATGCTGGTGCATTACCAGCTTGTGCGCCACGCTGCGCGCCACTTCCTCGCCCAGGTCCTTGCCGACCATGGCCAGCGCCAGGTCCAGCCCGGCAGTCATGCCGGCCGAGGTCCACAGCGGGCCATCGACGATGTAGATGCGATCGTCTTCGATCTGGATGTCGGGAAAGCGCGCACGCATCGCCGCAGCAAACGCCCAGTGCGTGGTGGCGCGGCGGCGTGCCAGCAGCCCCGACTCGGCCAGTACGAAACCGCCGGTACAGATGCCGGCGATGCGCCTGGCCTTCTTTGCCGCCCGTTGCAGGAAGGCGCGCTCCTCCTGGCTCGCCGGCGACTCAAGCGGATTGCCCACCCCGCACACCACCCAGGTATCGATGGTGGCCGTGGCAGCCGCCCTGGTGGTGCTCACGCGCATGCCCAGGGACGACGTGATCTCGCCACCCGCGACCGAATAGTTGTGCATGCGGTAGAAGTCGTGGCCCACGACCTTGTTGGCATATTCAAAGACCGACTGGGTGGCCAGGCCCATGACCTGGAAACCTTCGGTGAGCAGGTAGCCGATGTGGTGCATGTCCGGACTCCGTGATGATGTCTCAAAACACTACCATATACGTCATTCAGGAAGTCCGCAAGCGGCCTAAGATGCACTCCATCGACAACCCACACCGAAGGAGAACAGCATGAACCAGCCGCACACCCAAGTCCGTCGTGGTACCGCCCTCGTCACCGGTGCCTCATCCGGCATCGGTGCCATCTACGCCGACCGTCTGGCCCGCCTGGGCTACGACCTGATCCTGGTGGCCCGCAACCGCGACCGCCTCAATACCCTGGCCGCGCGCATCACCACCGAAACCGCCCGTAACGTCGAAGTGCTGGAAGCCGATCTTGGCCAGGCTGCATCGCTGGCCCAGGTGGAAGAAAAGCTGCGCAGCGATGCCAGCATCACCCTGCTGGTCAACAACGCCGGCATCGGCACCCACACACCGCTGCTGCAAAGCAAGGTCGAGCACATGACCGACATGATTGCGCTCAACGTCACTGCACCGACCCGCCTGACCTATGCCGCCGTGCCCGGTTTCGTGGCCCGTGGCCGGGGCGCGGTGATCAACATCTCCTCCATCGTGGCCGTGGCGCCGGAAGTGCTCAATGGCGTCTATGGCGGCAGCAAGGCCTTCGTGCTGGCCTTCTCGCAATCGCTGCATCATGAACTGGCTGCCCAGGGCGTGCAGGTCCAGGCCGTGCTGCCGGGTGCCACCGCCACCGAGTTCTGGGCCATCGGCGGCCTGCCGGTGGAACACCTGGACCCGGCCATCGTGATGTCGGCCGAGCAGATGGTGGATGCGGCGCTGGTCGGCTTCCAGCGCGGCGAGCTGGTCACCATCCCCTCGCTGCATGACGAAACGGCCTGGACCCGTTTCGACAGCGCACGCCAGCAGATGGCGACCCAGCTCTCTGCCAATACCCCGGCACCGCGCTACACCGGTAGCGATCTCCACTGAGCGGCCCGCACGGCCCCCGGTTCCTGTCTTTTTTGCCCTGATATGAAGCTTGCCGCCACGGCCCCCTGCGGGCGGGTGTGGGCGGCCTCACTCTACTGACCTAGTGAAGGAAAATCATGAAACTCACCGACAACACCCTCTTCATCACCGGTGGCACCTCCGGCATTGGCCGCGCACTGGCCGAAGCCTTCCACCGGTTGGGCAACCAGGTCATCATCGGCGGCCGCCGCAAGGCCCTGCTCGATGAAGTGACCGCCGCCAATCCCGGCATGCAGGCCATCGAGTTCGACGTCTCCAGCCTGGCCAGCATCGAGTCCGCCGCCGCCACGCTCAAGGCGCGCTTCCCCACGCTGAACGTGCTGATCAACAATGCCGGCATCATGCCCTTCGACGACGCCGGCGGCACCATCGACGACCAGGTCAGCCGCAGCATCCTCGACACCAACCTGCTCGGCCCGATCCGCCTGACGTCGGCCCTGATCGACCTGCTCAAGGCCCAGCCGCGCGCCACCATCATCCACAACACCTCGGTGCTGGCCTATGTACCGCTGGCGGTGACCGCCGTCTATTCGGCCAGCAAGGCGGCGCTGCATTCGTATGCGATGTCGCAGCGCTTCATGCTGCGCGACACCTCGGTGCGGGTGCAGGAGATCGCCCCGCCCTGGGTCGATACAGACCTGGTCAAGAAGAGCGGCGACCCGCGCGCCATGCCGCTGGAAGCCTTCATCGCCGAAACCATGGCCAAGCTGGCCGGCGATGAGGAAGAGATCATCGTCGAGTCCGTCAAGCCGCTGCGTGACAACCCCGGTGCCAATGAACACGCGCTGGTCAACGGCTTCAATGCGGCGCTGATCGCCAATCCGATTCCGGTCTGATCGTCTTGCGGTGCGCTGTCATGCAGCGCACCGCACCGTAGCCATCGTCGAGGACAGCATGACATCCACTCCCCTGGAGCCTGCGCCGGCTCCCTCTGCATCGCCTTCGCCGTCGGGCTCGCTGCTCACGGCGGGCTTCCTGGCCCTGGGCACCTTCGCCATCGGCACCGAAGGCTTCATGATCGCGCCCCTGCTGCCGCGCATGGCGGCCGATTTCGGCATGAGCGTGTCGACCGTGGCCAGCCTGGTGATCGTCTTCACGCTGGTGCTGGCGATCAGTTCACCCATCGCCACCGTCCTGTCGGCGCACATCAACCGCCGCCGCGTGCTGATGGGTGCAATGGGCGTCTTCACGGCGGCCAATCTGGTGGCGGCCTTCTCCAGCGGCTTTGGCGGTCTGCTGGCATCGCGCCTGCTGATGGCCGTGGCCGCCGGGCTCTACACACCCAATGCCAGTGCCCTGGCCGGGGCCATCGTCAAACCCGAACAGCGCGGACGGGCGCTGGCCATCGTCAGCGGCGGCATGACCATTGCCATCGCGCTGGGACTGCCACTGGGGTCGGTAGTCGGACATGCCTTTGGCTGGCGCGCCACGTTCGGGGCCGTGGCCGTGATGGGCGCGGTGGCGGTGGCCGGCATTTGGCTGGGGGTCGGGCGCGATGCCGGCGGGCAGATGCGGGTGGCCGGGCTGCGCGAGCGGCTGGCCGTGGTCGGGCAGCCGCTGATCCGGCGTCTGCTCGGGGTGACGCTGTTCTGGTCGGTCGGCGCGTATGCGGCCTATCCCTATGTGGCACCGTATCTGGCGCACACCCTGTCCTTCGCTGATCGCGGCATCGGCCTGACGGTCAGCCTGTGGGGCGCTGCGGCCGCCGCAGGCGTGACCGTGGGCGGCCATCTCAATGATCGCTTCGGCTCGCCGCGCGTGGTCAGGCTGTCGCTGCTGCTGCTGATGCTGGCCTTCTGGAGCTTGAGTGCGGCCACGCTGCTGTCGCCCCGGGCGGCACTGATCCCGGTGCTGGTAGCGGTGGTGGTTTGGGGCTTTGCGGTATGGGCCTTCTTCCCGGCGCAGATGGCACGGCTCATCGCCTCAGGCGCAGCGGCGCAGGCACCGGTGGCCTTGTCGCTCAACACCTCGACCATGTATCTCGGCTTTTCATTGGGCAGCGCGGCGGGCGCGGGCATTCTGGCACAGGGATGGATGGCTGGCATCGGCCTGTTCGCCGGCACCTGCGCACTAGCGGGCCTGCTGCTGGAGCAGCGCCTGCACCGGACCTAAGCGACTGCGCCGCCCTGCTCTTCCAGCTTGCGATACAACTGCTGCCGCGAAATGCCCAGCCGGCGGGCGGCTTCGGCACGATTGCCGTTGGCCGCTGCCAGCGCGCGCTGCAGCATCACGCGTTCGACCTGCGCTATGGCCACGGCCAGCTCGCCGTCCCAATCGATGGCGACGTCGCTGGCATTTTCCGTGACGCTGCGGTCGGCCAGGGCGATGTCTTCCGGTTCGATGCAGGCACCATGGCTCATCACCGCCGCGCGTTCCATGGTATTGCGCAACTCGCGCACATTGCCCGGCCAGGCGTGCTGCAACAGGCGACGCGCGGCGGCAGGACTGATGCGCTTGGGGGCATCGCCGCCCTGCTGGCGCAGGAAGTGTTCGGCAATGGCGAGGATATCGCCGGGACGCTCGCGCAGCGGCGGCACCTTGATCGGCAAGACCTGCAGGCGATACCACAGATCTTCGCGGAAACGTCCTTCGCTGATTTCCTGCGGCAGGTCGCGGTGCGTGGCGGCGATCACCCGCACGTCCACCTTGACCGCCTGCTGGCCGCCGACCGGCGTCAGTTCGCGTTCCTGCAGGACACGCAGGATCTTGGCCTGGGTCGGCAGGGCCATGTCGCCGATCTCATCCAGGAACAGGGTCCCGCCATGGGCCTCCTGGAAACGTCCCAGACGCGCGGCGGTGGCCCCGCTGAACGCGCCCTTGACGTGGCCGAACAGTTCGCTCTCGATCAGCTCCGCCGGAATGGCCGCGCAATTGATGGCCACGAAGGGACGTGCGGCACGCAAGCCATTGCGATGCAGGGCACGCGCCACCAGCTCCTTGCCGGTGCCGGTCTCGCCCAGGATCAGCACGGTGGCATCGCTGGTGGCAGCGCGCCCGATCTGCTTGAAGACCTGGCGCATGGCTTCGCTGTCGCCGACCAGGGCATTGCGCTCGTCACCGGTTGCGCTCTGCGTGGCGCTGGCGTCTTCGGTTGCGGCCGGGCTCTGGCGCAGTGCGCGCTCCAGCGTTTCCACCAGGGCCGCGCGCGGCACCGGCTTGGTCAGGTGATCGAAGGCCCCCAGGCGGATGGCTTCGATGGTGTTGTCGCCGCTGGCGTAGGCGGTCAGCATGATGCAGGGGATGGCGGCGATGGCCGGGGCGCGCTGCAGGAAGACCAGGCCGTCTTCCTCGGGCATGCGCAGATCGACGATGGCGGCATCGACCGCATGCGCGGCCAGCAGGGTCAGGCCGGCAGCCGTACTGCCGGCTTCCAGGACTTCGTGGCCGAGGTCGCCGACGGTCTCGGCCAGGCTGCCGCGAAAGGCAGCATCGTCATCGACGATCAGGATGCGCGCCATGGCAACTCCATTTCAAAACGGGCACCGCGTTCGCTCGCGGCCAGGTGGATGACGCCGCCATGCGCATGCACGATCTCGCGCACCAGCACCAGGCCCAGGCCGGTGCCGCCAGTACGCTGGCTGACGAAGGGGTCGAACAGACTATCACGCAATTCCGCCGGCACGCCCGGACCATCATCGGCCACCCACAGCAGCAGCCGCCCGTCCTCGCGCAAGCGCGCACCCAATGCGATGTGGCCGCCTGCGGTGCAATGCGCCAGGGCGTTGAGCAGCAGGTTGTCCACCGCGCGCGCCATCTGCACCGGGTCCAGTGCGCTGGTGGCAAGACTGCCGCCAAAGCTGGCGGCATCGATGGCCGAGGCCAAGCGCACCTGCTGGCGCTCGGCCAGTTCGGCGTGGGCCTGGCAGCGGGCCTCGATCCAGCTGGCCAGATCGACGGCCTGGCGCTGCACCTGGAACGGTTGCGCCAGTGCCAGCAGGCTGGCCACCAGCGTATCGAGTCGCTCGGTCTGGCTGACCACCATTTCCAGGGCGCCGGTCACGCGCGTCTCGCGCACCTGGGCGGGGGCGGCCAGGGCATTCTCGGCTTTCATGCGCATGGCTCCGATGGGGTTGCGGATCTCATGGGCCATGCCGGCCGCCACCCGGCCCAGCGTGGCCAGCCGTTCGGCGTGGGCCAGCTGGCTGGCCAGGCGTTCGGACTGGCTGCGCCAGCGCGTGAGCGTGGCCCCCAGCCACACCCCGCTGATGATGACGAAGGCCAGCAGCAAGGCGCTGGCCACCAGCAACTGATTGAGCACGCTGGCGCTCATCACCGGCACGCGCTTGAGGGTCCACGCCGCCAGCGCCACCTTGCCCAGCGGCACCGGGCAGGCGGCGAACACCACCGCCTCGCGCAAGCCGGGCCGCACGTCGGTGACGGTCGTGCCGCCATCGAGGGCGCGCTGCGCAGTCGAGACGATGCGTTCCATTTCCGCTCCCGGCGGATCACGTTTGATTCCGCTACCGTCATAGGTCGGGAAGGCATAGGCCACGACGTCGCGCTGGGGATGCCAGAAACCGCCCTCCACCCCGGCCTGATCGCGCAGGGACAAGTCGATCACCGCCTGCATGATGGAGCTGCCGGGCAGGCCATCGCCATCGGCCGCCGTGCGGGACGCGCCGCTGCCGGAAGAGAGCGCATGGGCCAGGCCCGCGCTCATGGAGGCGCAGCTGACGGCGGCCTGGCCGGTGGCCTGGCTGATCTGCGAAGACGCGCCCTGGCGGCTCAGCTGCAGCAGCAGGAAGGCGAGAATGAGAGCGATCAGGGCGATGAAGGCCCACAGGATGACGAGGTCGCGCTTGATGGTGTTCTTGATGTTCAGGGAGCCTCCGGTGCGGCACAGATTCGGTTGACGACGCTCGCATTTGAACACGAAGCGGGCCACGCATTCTGCGATCAGACCGGCAGGGCTGCGCGGCGGTTCATCTTTTGTTGCAAGACAATCACGTTGCCGGCGATCAAGATGGAAGCGCTTTTTGCTTTATGCGTTAATTGCGCCTGGGGAATCGTGGGGGAACAAAAATCAAGCAGTTGAAGAAATACCTGGTCGTCGTATTGGGTATCGCCATGCTGATGGTGGTGGCCATGTGCGCCAGTACGCTTTATCAGAGCTATCGCCAGACTCGTCTTTCGGCGGTGGCCAACGCCGGCAACGTGACGCTGATCTCCCAGCGCGCCATTTCGCGCAACCTGGAGGTGCTGTCGCTGTCGCTGGATACGCTGGCCTACCGCTACCAGCATCCGCTGGGCGCACGCCGGCTGGAAGAGGCGCAGCGCTATGCCTATCTGTTCGGCAGCGCCGCCAGCGTCAGCCATATCGCAGTGATGGCCGTGATCGGCCCCAAGGGCGAGGTGCTGGCCAGTTCGCGCCGCCGCCCGGGCGAACCCGCTCCCAACTATGGCGACCGTGCCTATTTCACCGCGCACCGCGATGCGGACAATGTCGGCCTGTACGTCTCGCGGCCGATCCAGGCCAGCCTGGGCAATGAGCTGCAGGTGGTGGTGCTGTCCAAGCGCCTGTTCAATGACGATGGCAGCTTTGGCGGAGTCGTCGTCATGGCACTGGACCTGGCCTATTTCCGCGATCTGTTCGAGGGACTGTCGCTGGGTGCCGATGGCGTCATCTCGCTGTATTCGGATGATGGCGTGGCCTACATGCGGGTGCCGTACCGGGACGACGTCATCGGCCGCGATCTCAGTGGCAGTGCCAATTTTCAGCGCATCAAGAGTTCTCTCCAGCATGAGGAAGGCAGTTTCTTCGCGCGCGCCAACAGTGATGGCGTAGAGCGGCTCTATACCTTCCGGCGCATTCCCGACTCGCCGCTGATCGTCTTTGTCGGCTATTCGCAGGAGGCGATTTTCAAGAGCTGGCGCAAGACGCTCTACGCGGTGATCCTCTCGCTGTTCATCTTCACGCTGCTGCTGGCCTATCTGCTTTCGCACGTACGCCACGAGCTGCGCCGCCGCGTGAGCATCGAACGGCGGCTGGAAGAACTGGCCCTCACGGACGGCCTGACCGGCCTGCTCAACCGGCGTGCACTGGACGACGCCTTGCAGGCCACCTGGGAGCGCTGCCGGCGCAATCTCAATTCCACCTTCTCGGTGCTGTTCATCGATGTGGACTACTTCAAGCTCTACAACGACAGCTATGGCCACAAGCTGGGTGATGAGGTGCTGCGCGAAGTGGCGCAGGCCATCACCGAAAACCTGCCGCGCAATACTGACTGCGCCGGCCGCTACGGCGGCGAGGAATTCGTGGTGCTGCTGGAGCTGACCGAGGAACAGGGCGCGCTCCTGATGGCCCAGCGCCTGTGCGATGCGGTCTACAGCCGGCTGATCGTGCATGCCACCAGTCCCCTGCGCGTGGTCACCATCAGCGTGGGCGTGGCCACCCTGCAGCGCGGCCACCACCGCCGCGTGGAGGACGTGCTCAATGCCGCGGATGCCGCCCTGTACCGAGCCAAGCGGGATGGGAGAAATGCGGTGAGGGTCAGCGGGGTGGAGTGAGGCAAGCCGGACCCGGCTCAAACCAAAAAGGGCACCACTTCCATGGTGCCCTTCGTTCATCCGACGCGGCAGTGACTGCCGCCTCCGGTCTTTCAAACGATCAGACCTCGCTCACATCCAGCGGCGCTTCGGTCTTCTCGATCACTTCTTCCTTGGTCACGCCGGAAGCCAGTTCGATCAGCTTCAGGCCGCCCGGGGTCACGTCGATCACGCCCAGGTCGGTGATGATGCGGTTGACCACGCCCACGCCGGTCAGCGGCAGGTTGCAGTCGTTCAGGATCTTCTTCGAGGTGCTGCCATCCTTGGCCTTGGCCACGTGCTCCATCAGCACCACCACGCGGCCCACGCCGGCCACCAGGTCCATCGCGCCGCCCATGCCCTTGACCATCTTGCCGGGAATCATCCAGTTGGCCAGGTCGCCCTTGGCCGAGACCTGCATCGCCCCCAGGATGGCGATGTTGATCTTGCCGCCGCGAATCATGCCGAAGGAGTCCGCCGAGCTGAAGAAGGACGAACCGGGAATGGTCGTCACGGTCTGCTTGCCGGCGTTGATCAGGTCAGGGTCGACCTGGTCTTCGGTGGGGAAGGGGCCGATGCCCAGCAAGCCGTTCTCGGATTGCAGCCACACTTCGATATCGTTCGGAACGTGGTTGGCTACCAGGGTCGGCAAGCCGATACCCAGGTTCACGTAGAAGCCGTCCTGCAGTTCCTTGGCTGCGCGCGCAGCCATTTCATCTCTGGTCCATGCCATTTTGTGTGTCTCCTTATGCGCGCACGGTGCGTTGTTCGATGCGCTTCTCGGGCGTGGCATTGACCACGATGCGATGCACGAAGATGCCGGGGGTGTGGATCTGGTCCGGATCGAGCTGGCCCACTTCCACCAGTTCTTCCACTTCCACCACGGTGACCTTGCCGGCCATGGCGACGTTGGGGTTGAAGTTGCGCGCGGTCTTGTTGAAGACCAGGTTGCCGGCCTTGTCGGCCTTGTGCGCCTTCACCAGCGACACGTCGGCCACCAGCGAGCGCTCCATCACGTAGCGCTCGCCGTCGAACTCGCGCACTTCCTTGCCTTCGGCCACCAGCGTGCCCACACCGGTCTTGGTGAAGAACGCGGGGATGCCGGCGCCACCGGCGCGCAGCTTTTCGGCCAGGGTCCCTTGCGGGGTGAACTCCAGTTCCAGTTCGCCGGCCAGGTACTGGCGCTCGAACTCCTTGTTCTCGCCCACGTAGGAAGCGATCATTTTCTTGATCTGGCGGGTGGTCAGCAACTGACCCAGGCCGAAACCATCGACGCCGGCGTTGTTGGAAATGGCGGTCAGGTTCTGCACGCCCGAATCACGCAGGGCGGCGATCAACGCCTCGGGGATGCCACACAGGCCAAAGCCGCCGACCGCAATGGTCTGACCGTCCTTGACGATGTCTTTCAACGCGGTGGCCGCGTCTGGATACACTTTGTTCACGAGTCTCCTTTCGGCTCTTGTCTTGCGAGCAGGGTTGCAAGCGGGCCGGCGGACATGCCGGCTTCAACAGGGATGGGCGCAGGGGCTTCTCTTGCGCAACGTCCGCAGACGTCGCCGGGCCCCGTTCGGCTCCAAATAGCGCCAATTATCATAGGGCAGCTGAAATAGGCCATACAATACGGTAAAAATACCTGGCGCAATGCAGCATGGTACCGTCAGACAGACGGTCCCGCCAGTTGCGAGGGACCAGCCAACCATTGCAGCAACTCATGACCCAGCCACTCCCCATCGATTTCGAACAGGTTTTCATGCACGCGCCCATCGGCATGTGCGTCTCGCACAATCGCGTGATCCAGCAGGCCAACCTGGCCATGGCCGACATGTTCGGCTATGAGGTCGATGCGCTGCGCCAGACTTCCTTCCAGGAGATCTACCCCACCGCCGACGAATTCGAACGCACCGGCCTGCGCCTGGTGCCGATCCTCAACGAAAAGGGCTTTTATTCGGACGAGCGCATCATGAAGCGCTCCAACGATGAAATGTTCTGGTGCCACGTCACCGGCCATGCGCTCAACCGCGACAACCCGCACGCGGCCGGTATCTGGACCTTTGAGGATGTCAGTGCAAAACGTCCCATCGCCCCCGGCCTGACCCCGCGCGAACGCGAGATCGCCGCACTGCTGGTGGAAGGCAAGACCAGCAAGCTCATCGCCCGCCAGGTCGAACTGAGCCCGCGCACGGTGGAAATGCATCGCGCCCGCCTGATGCGCAAGTTCGCCGCTTCCACCTCCTCCGAACTGGTGCACAAGCTGCTGAGCATCACGCCCTGATCACCCTTGATCAGAACGGCAGGCCCGCAAAACGCTGCGCCAGGAAATCGAGCATCGTGCGCAAGGTCGCCGGCATGTGCTTGCGCGAGGCATAGACGCCATAGATGCCCAACTGCAAAGGCTCGTAATCGGGCAGCAATTGCACCAGCTGGCCGCTGGCTACCAGCGGCGCCACCGTATAGGCCGGCATGTGGCCGATGCCCACACCGGCCAGCACCGCCTGCAGCAACACCGTCACCTCATTGGCGCTGATCGTGCCGCCCACCGCCACGCTTTGCGTCTGCGTCTTCATCTTCGCGGCGGCAGCGCCCTTGCCCGCCCGGGCTTTTTTCTTTTTCGGATCGAACTGCCACAGGCTGCGCCCCACATAGGAATGCGTCAGGCAATTGTGCAAGGCCAGGTCTTCCACCTTGCGCGGCATGCCATGACGCGCAAGGTAATCCGGCGTGGCGCAGATGACCGAGTGGCAGACCCCCAGCGGACGCGCAATCAGATTAGGTTCCAGCCGGTTGGTCATGCGGATGGCCAGGTCGATGCGTTCTTCCACCAGGTTCACGGTGCGGTCCAGCGCCAGCAGGTCCACTGCCACCCCCGGATAGCGGCGGCCATACTCGACCACGGCCTGGATCAGCTGGGTCTGTGCAAAGGAGGTACTGGTCGTAATGCGCAGGAGCCCGCGCGGCGTTTCATCGGGCGTATCGAGAACATGGCGCATGTCCTCGGAATACTCCAGCATCTGGCGGCAGCGCGGCAGCAATTCATTGCCGGCGGGCGTGAGCGAGAGCCGCCGCGTGGTCCGATGCAGCAGGCGCGCACCGACCCAGTCTTCCAGCTCGGCCACGTAGCGCGACACCACCGGCCGCGACAAATCCAGCTGCTCGGCCGCCGCCGACAGGCTGCCGCCATCCACCACCGTCACGAAAACCTGCATGGCCATCAGGCGATCCATCGGGGCCCCTTTTTCATTTGAACGATTTCAGAAACAAACTGTGATCGATTATGCTGTTTTTCGAAATCAAAAGCGATCCTATGATGGCGGCTCCTGACACCCATCCACCTCTTTCCGGAGTCGCCATGTTTTCCACCCGTCGCCTGCTGCGTCCCCTACTGGCCATCGCTGTCACCGGCCTGCTGGCCTTCTCGGGCGCGGCCGTCCAGGCTGCCGCACCGCTCAAGCTCGACATCTACAATCCCGGCAAGGAAGCCATCTTCCCGGTCAGCTCGGTGCTGGTCACGGGTGAGCGCGAAGCGATCCTGGTCGATGCGCAATTCGGCCAGCGCGAAGCGCAGCAGGTCGTGGACAAGATCCGCGCCAGTGGCAAGAAGCTGACCACCATCTACATCAGCCACGGCGACCCGGATTACTACTTCGGCCTGGAAACCCTGCACGCCGCCTACCCGGACGCCAAGATCGTGGCCTCCGCGCCGACCGTGGAACACATCAAGGAAACGGCTGCCGGCAAGCTGGCCTACTGGGGCCCCAAGCTGGGTGACAACGCGCCCCGCGCCACCATCACGCCGGAAGTGCTCAAGGGCAAGACGCTGACGCTGGAAGGCCGCAAGCTGGAAATCGTCGGCCTGGACGGCCCGCAGCCGGATCGCAGCTTCGTCTGGATTCCCTCGCTCAAGGCCGTGGTTGGCGGCGTGGTGGTGGCCGGCAACATCCACGTATGGGTGGCCGATACGCAAAGCATGAAGTCGCGCCTGGACTGGCTCGGCACGCTGGGCCGCATCGAGAAGCTCAAGCCGGCCGTCGTCGTGCCCGGCCACTATGCCGCCGGTGCGCCGCTGGATATCGCCTCGGTGCGTTTCACCCGCGACTACCTGAAGGCCTTCGACCAGGAAGCCGCCAAGGCCGCCGATGGCAATGCCCTGATCGCCGCCATGAAGCAGCGTTATCCTGACCTGGGCGATACCAGCTCGCTGGAGCTGTCGGCCAAGGTCATCAAGGGTGAAATGAAGTGGCCCTGATCTGAACTGCATTGATCCGAAGCTGTTTGTCCTCCCTCTCCACCAGAAAGGAAACACCATGAAAATCGCACTCATCGGCGCCTCCGGCAACGTCGGCACCCGCATCGTGGACGAAGCCCTGCGCCGCGGCCACAACCTCATCGCCATTGCCCGCGACGCCGGCAAGATCGCCCAGCGTACCGGCGTGACTGCCGTCTCGGCTGACGTCAAGGACGCAGCTGCGCTGGCCACCGCCATCAAGGGTGCCGACGTCGTCATCTCCAGCGGCCGCTTCACGGCCTTCGGTGCGGACGACCTCCTGCCGGCCCTGAAGGCAGCCGGCGTCAAGCGCCTGGCCGTGGTCGGCGGTGCCGGCAGCCTGGAAATCGCACCGGGCAAGGCGCTCATCGATACCCCGGAATTCCCCGCCGAATACATGCCCGAGGCATCCGGTGGCCGTGACTTCCTCAATGCCCTGCGTGATGAGACCGAGCTGGAGTGGACCTTCCTTTCGCCCTCCGCGCTGTTCATCGCCGGCGAGCGCACCGGCCAGTTCCGCCTGGGCCAGGATGCACTGCTGGTCGGTGCCGATGGCAAGAGCTGGATCTCCTACGAGGACTACGCCGTGGCCCTGCTGGACGAGCTGGAACAGCCGAAGCACGTGCGTGCCCGTTTCACGGTAGGCTACTGACCCACTACGCTTGACGGGCCTGACGGTGCAGAAAACGTCAGGCCCTGTGCCGATTCATTCAAGAGGAAAACGCATCATGACCACCCCCGCCGCCCCGCACGACACCGTGCTTCACTACATCCACGATCCGCTGTGCGGCTGGTGCTACGGTGCCGCGCCGCTGGTGGCGGCGGCCCGCGCAGTGCTGCCGGTGCAGGCGCACGGCGGCGGCATGATGGCCGGCCGCAACCGTCGACACGTGGATGCGCAACTGCGCGATTACGTGATGCCGCACGATCAGCGCATCGCGCAGATGACCGGACAAGCATTCGGGGAACCCTACTTCAACGGTTTGCTGCGCGATACCGACGCGGTCTTCGACTCGGCTCCGCCGACTGCGGCCGTGCTGGCGGTACAGGCGCTCAAGGGCGAGGCCGCAGGACTGGACATGCTGGCAGCGATCCAGCGTGCGCATTACCAGCAAGGGCGGCGCATCTCCGACATGGCGACGCTGGTCGAACTGGCGCAGACGCTGGACATCGAGCCCGCTGCCTTCACTGGCGAAATGCAGCGGATCGAACAGGAAGAGCTGGCCAATCATATCGAGGCCAGCCGTGAACTGCTCAACTATGTAGGCGGACGCGGCTTCCCGACTTTCGTGCTGCAGCGGGGCGATACCCTGGAAGTGCTCGATACCGGGCGCTGGCTGGGCCAGCCGGAAGAGTGGGCGAGTTATCTGCGTGAAGAAACGGCCTCGTCGGGCGCGGCCGTTGCGGCGGCCGACAACGGGCTGGCGCAATGTGATCTGCAGACCGGCCGCTGCGACTGACCCGGCGTTCGTCCAGTCCCCCGACAAAACCTGCCGCACGCAAGCCTGCGCGGCAGGCACCTTCTGTCTCTCCCCGCCCCCTCCTCTGGTTGCCGATCCGCCGTGTCACGGCGCAATCGCATCCTTCTTCTGCCCCCGTCCAATCTTGTCCTGGCACACATCCCTGCTTCACGCAGCCCATCCATTGGGCGGTTTTTCTGAAGACTGCCGTTAAGTTTTCGGTGCTAATCAAACAAGCGCGTTTGCTCTACAGTGTGCGGTTTTCCCGGGGAAGGCGGCCGGCCCGCCGGGAAAAGAACAGCATCCCTTGTCTTCATCCTTAGTTCACGGCGGGCGGCGTTCCCACAGGAATCGCCCAACTCCACTGAATCAAGATCCGCACTTCCCGACGTTGCCTGTGGCATCAGAACGCCACATCGTCCACCCTTGCCTGCATGGGGTGGCGTCGGGAACGTACTACGAATAACTGCAAGTGTTCACTGGAGTGTGTATGGATTTCACCCGTCTGACGGTTTCTTCGCGCCTCAAGTTCGGCTTTGGCGGCGTGCTCGTGCTCATGCTTCTGATTGTCGGCATCTCGCTGAAAAAACTGGATGATGTGAACCAGCAACTGCTGTCCATCACCGAAGTCAACAATGTGGAGATCCTGCATCTCTCGACCATGCGTGCAGCGGCCTATGAGCAGTCGCTGGCCTCGCGCGGGATCGGACTGGCGACGACCCCGGAAGACATGAAACTCAACGCCGACAATCTGCAACGGCAGATCACCATCTATGCGCAAGCGGAAGCGGCACTGGCCAAGCTCTTTACGGAATTGCAAGAAACCACCGAGACCGAAAAGAATTCCCTCGTGGCGATCCAGAAGATGAGCAAGGAAATTCTACCGGTCGTCTCGGGCCTGATCGAGTTGGCCAAGGCGCAAAAGAGTGAAGAACTCAAGCCTATCCTGGACGGTCCGCTGGGCAAGATGCAGGCAGAACGCCGCAAGGCGCTGGCCGAGCTGTCAGCATTCGAAGACAAGCTCAACGACGATGCCAAGAACGAGGCGCTGGCCGTCTATGCGGCCGCGCGCAGGCTGTTGATCGCACTTGGTGTACTGGCCCTGGCAAGCGGCATCGTGGCTGCCGTGCTCATCACCAGAAGCGTACTGCGCCAGCTGGGTGGAGAACCAGCGGTGGCCGCTGCGCTGGCGGCACGGATCGCACAAGGCGACCTGCGCAGCGAGGTGGATGCCGACAGCCGTCTTCCCAACAGCCTGATGATGTCGATGAAGAGCATGAACACCGGCTTGCGCGAGATCGTGCGGGAAGTCCGCTCCGGCACGGATGCCATTGCAACGGCCAGCAGCCAGATCGCTGCGGGCAATCTCGACCTTTCCTCGCGCACCGAAGAGCAAGCCAGCTCGCTGGAAGAGACGGCCTCGGCGATGGAACAGCTGACGGCGACGGTGCAACAGAACGCCGACAGCGCCGGCGAAGCCAACCGGCTTGCCACCGAAGCCTCGGTGGTGGCCGCCGAGAGCGGACAGCTGGTCAAGGATGTGGTGATGACGATGGCGGCCATCGAGGACTCGTCCAAAAAAATCGTGGACATCATCAGCGTCATCGACGGCATTTCCTTCCAGACCAACATCCTTGCCCTGAATGCAGCCGTGGAAGCCGCGCGCGCGGGCGAGCAAGGTCGTGGCTTCGCGGTGGTGGCGTCGGAAGTGCGCAGCCTCGCGCAACGCAGTTCGTCGGCAGCCAAGGAGATCAAGACGCTCATCGACGACTCGGTGGACAAGGTCGCCAGCGGCAGTGCGCTGGTCAACCGGGCGGGAGAGAGCATGAGCAATGTCGTCTCCAGCGTCGACCGGGTGGTGTCGGTGATCGGGGCCATCAGCGATTCCAGCGCCGAGCAGAGCAAGGGGATCCACGAGATCAACCATGCGATCTCGCAAATGGATCAGGTCACGCAACAGAATGCGGCGCTGGTGGAACAGGCCGCAGCAGCGTCGCAGGCACTGCAGGCGCAGGCGCGGCGGCTCAGTGGTGTGGTGGAAGTGTTTGCGATTGCCTGATGGCCCCGACACCGCACCTGCGAAAAGAAATCGATCTGGCGGAAGCGTTCTTGCAGCACGCCTCCGCAGGACTCAGATGTGCGACATCGCTGCCTTGGCTGTATGGCGCAAGATGTGAACCTTGCTCTGCGCGGCCCAATGCATCGCTTTTTCCTCTATGCCCGGGGTCACGAAAAAGAAGTGGCAAGTGTGGTCCCAGCCTTCGAGGAACGCGCACTCCAGCTCCGGCGACACGACATGCCACTCACGATGTCCCAACGACTTGGCCCCGTTCGGCCTGCAGTAGTTCGTCAGCGCATCGCTTGAGTTGAAGGTGCGAAAAACGAGCCTGTCCTTTTTCCGTCCCCGCAACGCGTACGACAGCACCTCCGTCTCGGCGATCATCCTCTTGCAGAAGCTTTCCATGAGCGTATCCCTGCGCTTGCGCTCGTCGGGAGGGACCGCCTCCAGCAATTGGCAAGCTTCTTCGGGCGAGAGCCAATGGTCGAAGACTGACACCGAGATCACCTGGACTTCCGGGCCTTTCTCGTTTTCATGAACGCGCGGCAACCACGCAAAACGGGCGGCCAGTTCCTGTTGGCGATGACGAGGAACATTAAGGAGGCGACGGTGAGACATCGGTTTTCCTGAACCGCGGATCAGGCCTCGCACGGTACGCCAAGCGCACGCAATGCAGCCCGTGTACCAGTCACATCCACGTGATGAATACCCTGCCATCCCAGCGCCCGGCACCCATCGATATTCTTTTGCACATCATCAATGAAGACCAGCTCTTCGGGCTTGAGGCCCGGCAGGTGCCGTGCATAGCGCTCCAATGCGATCTGGTAGATGCGCGGCTCGGGCTTGATGCAGCGCTCCTCGCCCGAGACCACGATATCGCGGAACAGCTGCATGAAATCGTGGTGGTCGCGCGCATGCGGATAGGTTTCCGACGACCAGTTGGTGAGGCCAAATACCGGCACCTGCTGCGCATGCAGTTCGCGCAAGAGCGCTACGCCCTCCGGCAACGGGCCGCGCAGCATCTCGGTCCAGCGACCGTAGAAGGCACGGATCAGTGCTTCGTATTCGGGATGCTGCCGGACCAGATCCGCCGTCCCGTCCGCCAGCGTGCGGCCGCCGTCCTGCTGTACGTTCCAGTCGGGCGAACAGATGTGCGTGAGGAAATGGTTGCGCTGCTGCTCGTCGGCGATCAGCTGCTGATACAGGTGCTGCGGGTTCCAGTCGAAGAGCACGCCGCCGAAATCGAAGACGACGGCGCGGATGGGGCTTGGTGCAGAAAACGTCATGGTGAAAATCCTTGGCAACGGCCGGAAATGTGATGTCAAAACTCCCCTGGAACCATCAGGTCTTCGGGCAAGGGGCCCGGTACGGCAGCCAGCAATGGCTTGGGAATGAATTCCACCAAGTGCCTTTCATCAGCGGCCAGACAATCGTAAGCAAGGATGAACTGCGCCACATGCGCAAGATAATCATGCACCAGCCCGCGATAAGGTTCGCTGACTCGCTCCGGTGTGCTCCTGCCGAGTTGCTCGCACGCCCGCTGCAGGAATAAAGGAATGACGCAGTAATTCTTGCTCAGGTAGAGCGCCGTGACCTGATTCACGTGGCACACCAGCGGGTACGTCGCGCTGGACATGCGGTAGCACTGATCGGGCACAAGGCGTGGCGAATTGAGATAGTGCTGAAACTGCTTGATCGTTCGGCGAGCCTCTTTGGCTCCTTCATTCAGCGTTGGCATGGGGCTGAGTCAGCGAAAATGGATGGCCGTCATCTTATCGAAAATCACCGGCAAGGTAAGCACCGGCTTCCAAAACATCTCTCACTGCGCCTGCAGTAGTGATGAATCAGCATCAGGACAGGGAGAGTGCCCGGGCAATGAAGGCTGCTTTGGCCTGCCGATAAGCCTGCATGGGTTGTCCATCCCACTGTCTCTTGAGCTGATTGTAATCAGCTCTGAGCACCGCATCTTGCCTGAGCAGACCGAGGAAGGCATCGAACATGTCGTAAGCGCTGTCGCGGACGATCAGTTGCAGCGCAAGATCCACGGAAGACGCCACTTTGTATCCCTGGATACAGTCGTCAGATAGCTGATCGGGATTGCGGGCGAAATGCTTGTCGAGCGTGGTCCTCGCCTCCTCGAACTTGTCCGCCGTCACCTTGACGGCAAAATCCAGATCCTGCTTTCCAATCACACCTGGCACCGCCGTACTGCCGACTTCTCGCACCTCGGCATCGGGGAGCCATTCCCGAAGCCAACGCACGATGCGCACGCGTTCGCGCCGCAGGCCGCGCAGGTCCGGGGCTTGAAGACGAAAGACAGCGTCCTCTTCGGCCGTGGCCCGCTCCTCCTGCACAAGATTGAATGCTTCGTCCAAAATCTGTATCGCAGCAAACCCTTCCGCCAGCAACGGCGGCTCGAAAAGATGGAAGACGTTGGCAATCGCGTCCTCCGGTATCACTTCGTCCTTGGGGCGATTCGCGTTGCGGGCCAGCGCAGTAGCCAGGCTGACGCGCACCCATACCGCCGAGACAGGTACGCCGGCCGCCTGCGCCACACCGATCACGCGCGCACGGCGCTGCGCGGTAGCAAACGTGGCGTCGACATGAATGCACTGCTGCGGCGATGCGAGCCGTCTGCCGACCCACGTTGATTTTCCCGAGCCCTGAACGCCCATCACCATGACGAGCTCGCGGGGTGCTGCCTTGAGCGACTCTGCCAGCTCGCTGTACAGGCGCTCCCAGGCAGCGGCATTGCGTTCCATCGTGAAATGGCGCCCGGCCTCGGTCTGCAGGTAATGATCGGGATTGAAGTGGCGCCGGTCCGCCGGATTGATCAGCGAATGCAGGACATGATCCCGCCATTGGCCATCAATCTTCAGATAGTCACGCGCATGCCCTTCCTGCTGGAATCCCAGGCGCTGCAGCAGGGCCTGACTGCGCTTGTTCTCGGTGCGCGTGTTGGCCATGATGCGATGCAGGCCAAGCTGCAAAAAGACATGGCCGATGGCCTGCGACAGGGCTTCCTGCATCAGGCCCCGGCCTTGCGCTGCGTGATCGAGCGAAAAGCCGAGATGGCAGGCCTGGAAGGGGCCGCGGACGATATTGGTGAATCCGCACTCGCCCACCATGGCACCGGTCGCGTTGTCGCGCAGGACCAGGTGCAATGCGTGTCCGGCGTCCATTGCGCAGGCCATGTCGTGGATACGTTTTTCCATGCTGTCCAGGGTAAAGAAGCTGCCGGATCTTTCCGGCTCCCACGGTTTCAGGTGGAGTCTGTTGCGCACGTAGTAGGCAAGCAATTCCGGCGCATCCTGATGCGACGGTGAACTCAGGGTCAGGCGAGATGTCCGGAGCATGATCGCGGTGTCCATTCAAGCCGTCTCCTGATCCGTGGCGCGCGCCTGCAACGCCTCCACCAAATAATCAATGAGCACCCGCATCTTGGGCGCGATATGGCGCGACGCCGGAAAGAGCAAATAGGCCACGCCCTGATAGTTGCTATCGACAGTCCACTCCGGCAAAAGGCGGACGACACGCCCGGCCGCCAGGGACTCCCTGGCCACGAAGTCCGGCACACACCCCACGCCCAAGCCGGCTTCAATGGCCGCCAGACGCATTTCGCTGTGGTTGACCGCACATCGTCCAGTCACGATGATCTCTGCCGCCTGGGTGCCGGAAAGGAAACGCCAGCGATTATCGCGTTCCTCCTCCCCCAGCGTGAGGCAACTATGGCTCATCAGGTCTTCCGGGTGATGGATCGCGCCACGGCTTGCAAGATAATCCGGGCTCGCCAGCAGGCACTGGCTGACCGGCAGCAATGGCCGCGCCACCATCCCTGGCGGTGGCGTATCGGTCAGGCGGATGACCAGGTCGACACCTTCACGCAGCGGATCGACCAGCCGGTCCACCACCATCAGGTGCACATCCACGTCCGGATAGCGGGCCAGGAATTGCAGCAGCACCGGCTGCAGCAGATGGCGGGAGACGGCCTTGGGGGCGCTCATCCTGACCAGCCCCCTGGGCGTGCCGGCATGGCCTTCGGCCGCCTGCACGGTGGCGCGCGCGGCGGCCACCATCTTGCGTCCGTGCTCCAGCACGTCCAGTCCGGCCTCGGTCAGGCGCAGCTGTCGCGTGGTGCGCTGGAACAGCGCCACGCCCATCATCTTTTCCAGACGGGCCACCTGGCGGCTCACGGCCGAGGGCGTCATGCCCTGATGGCGCGCCGCTGCCGAAAAGCTGCCGGCGTCCACCACTTGCACGAACGTGACCAGCTCATGCAGTACCTCGGCCAACTCATTTGTTCTCATGCGGCACAACTCCTGTTCTTCGTTCCTGGCTAGTCAGGTCTCATCGGTCCCAAGACAATACACCAGCTCCGCCCAACGCCACGATGAGACCTCATGAACAAGACCTCCCTGCTGCACGCCCCCGCCCGTCCGCCAACCCTGCTGCGACTCAATCCTGTTGAATGGGCGCTGCTGCTGGTCGCCGTGATCTGGGGCGGCAGCTACAGCGCCGCGAAGATCGCCACGGAGCAATTGCCGGTGCTGCAGTTTCTGGTGCTGCGGTTTGGCCTGACGTTTCTCCTGCTGGCACCTGCCTTGCGCAGCATCACTTCCGTTCCCGCGTGGAAGAGATCGCTGGCGGGGGCGCTCGTGTTGGGTATGGTCCTGCTGGCCATCTTCATCTGCGAGACTGTCGGCGTCTCGTTGACGACGGCCTCCAATGCTGCCTTCCTGATCAGCCTGTGCGTCGTCTTCACACCATGGTGCGAGTGGCTGCTGCTGGGCCAGCGGCCCGAGCGTTCGGCGCTGATTGCGTGCGCACTGTCGTTTGTGGGCGCTGCCTTGCTGGCATTCCAGGATGGCATCACGCTCTCGCACCTGAGCTGGGGCGACGCGCTGATGGTGCTGGCCGCACTGCTGCGCGGCGTGATGGTGTGCCTGACACGCCGCCAGGGCCTGCGATTCGGCTTGCCCGCACTCACGCTGACGGCGGTGCAGATGGGTGTCATGACGGCGGGATCGCTGGTACTCATGGCGGTGCTGCCGGGTCAGCGCTGGATGCCCCTTCCGGCCAGCGCCTCCTTCTGGTGGGCGATGGCGTTTCTGGTCTTGCTGTGTACCATCGTGGCCTTCTTCGTACAGAACCATGCGGCCGCACGCACCAGTGCGTCACGGGTGGCCCTGCTGATGGGCAGCGAGCCGCTGTGGGGGGCGCTCATCGCGGTGGTGTGGATGAAGGAACAGATGTCCCTGCAGGGCTGGATGGGTGGCTTGCTGATCGTGGGGGCCACGGGGTGGGTGCTGCGTCCGCGTACCCATTCCACCTAGCGCAGCCTACAACCCCCGCAAAAAATCAAACAACTCCGGCACATCCGCATACCCCACATTGAAGCGGAAGCTGGTCTTGTGCGGTGCCGACAGGTGGAAGAAATCCCCCGGTGCCAGCCAGATGCCCTTCTGCCGCGCCCGGTCCGCGATCTCGCGCGCTGACAGTTCGCAGCCCTCGATGGTGGCCCAGCTGAACATGCCGCCACGCGCCGCCGTGAAGGGCGTCAGGCCCACTTCGGTGAGCTTGGCGTTCAGGGTGGACTGTGCATTGAGCAGGGTCGCATTGAGCGTCTGCACATGGCGCCGGTGATGCCCTTCGGTGAGCACGTTGTGCACCAGCCGCTCGTTGATCTCCGAATTGGTCAGCGTCAGGACCATCTTGGTATGCACGATCTGCCGCGCCAGTTCGCGCTGGCAGGCGATATAGCCCACCCGCAGCGAAGGGGCGATGGTCTTGGAATAACTGCCCACGTAGATCACCCGCTGCAGTCCATCCAGCGCAGCCAGCATGGGATCGGTGGCCTGCCCCAGTTCACGGAAGATGTCGTCCTCCACCACCCAGAAACCATAGCGCTCGGCCGTCTGCAGCACGCGCATGGCGCAGGCCGGCGTGTAGGACGTGCCGGTCGGGTTCTGCAGCACGCTGGTGGTGAAGAACATCTTGGGATGATGCTGGCGCGCCAGCGTCTCCAGCATGTCCGTGTCCACCCCGCCAGGCGTACGCGGCACGCCGATCACGTTCAAGCCCGCCAGACGCAGCATCGCAATCAGGTTGCAATAGCCGGGATCATCGATCATCACCGTATCGCCCGGCTGGGTCATGGTGCGGATGATCAGGTCCAGCGCCTGCGTGGCCCCGTGCGTGGTCAGCACCTGCTCGATGCCCAGCTCCAGCGCCCAGTGGCCGAGGAACTGCGTGATGAGCTGGCGCAGCGGGGCGTAGCCATAGGGATGGCCATAGCCGACCTGCTGTGCACCGGGCGAGCGGATGATGCGGCGCTCGGCCTGGTGCAGGCCTTCATCGTTGAGCCACTTGCCGGGCAGCCAGCCGCAGCCGGCCTTGATGGGCACGCGCTCATCGGCAAACATTTCCGAGAGCAGCCAGGCCGAGTCGATCACCGGCTCGGGCGGCACGAACACCGCACGTGCCCCGGATTGCCCGGCCCGCGCAGCCACGAAGAACCCCGCGCCGCGCCGGGCCTGCAGCATGCCGCGCGCCACCAGCTGCTCATAAGCCTCCACCACGGTGGAAGAGCCGATGTCGTGATGCTGCGCGAACTGGCGCACCGAAGGCAGGCGCTCGCCGGAGCGCAATTCGCCGGACTCGATCAGCCCGGCCAGGCCATCGGTCACCTGCTCCACCAGGCGGGCGGCTGTCTTGCGTTTCAAATCCAGTTGCAGTGGCGCGCTGGCGGGCTTGGCCATGGCGTCCTTTCTCAGAGTGTATCGGGCGGACCGGCGAGTGCATTGCTCCCGTCCACCAAAGTGTAAGCAGAAATCCTGAACTGTATTGGTCACTGTCATGCTGACTCCGAACCACCCTGATCAGGCCGAATCCCCTATAGATAAAGGGATAATCAATAACCAGGCTACGTGACCGAAGCACACGCTTCTCACCGGACGGAGCAATACAGTTTGCCCCACAGACCAATACAGTTTCCAGCGAAAATCAAAAGTGTAGCTAACAATACGGGCGCTGTCTGGCAATAATCAAGCACTCCCGATTTTTTCCAGACATTTCCCTTTTTCACGGTGCCTGCCATGTCCAGCCAAGACCAAACGCATCCCTCCGGCCTGTCGGCCTACTGGATGCCCTTCACTGCCAACCGCAACTTCAAGGCCGCGCCGCGCATGCTGGTGTCCGCCGAAGGCATGCACTACCGCGACGATGCCGGCAACAGCATCCTGGACGGCACTGCGGGCCTGTGGTGCGTGCCGCTGGGCCACGCCCATCCCAAGATCGTGTCGGCCGTGCAGAAGTCCGTGGCCACGCTGGACTACGCGCCCTCCTTCCAGCTCGGCCACCCGAGCGCCTTCGAACTGGCCGAGCGCCTCAAGGCCTATACCGGCAACCGCTTCGCCAACGTGTTCTACACCGGCTCCGGCTCGGAAGCGGTGGATACGGCCCTCAAGATCGCCCTGGCCTATCATCGCGCCAAGGGCAACGCCACTCGCACCCGCCTGATCGGCCGCGAGCGCGGCTATCACGGCGTGGGCTTCGGCGGCATGTCGGTGGGCGGCATCGGCGGCAACCGCAAGACCTTCAGCACAGCATTGCTGCCGGGCGTGGACCACCTGCCGCATACCCACAACCTGGAAAAGAACGCCTTCACCAAGGGCGAGCCGGAATACGGCGCGCACCTGGCCGATGAGCTCGAACGCCTGGTCACCCTGCACGACGCCTCCAACATCGCCGCCGTGATCGTGGAACCGGTGGCCGGCTCCACCGGCGTGCTGATCCCGCCCAAGGGATACCTGAAGCGCCTGCGCGAAATCTGCACCAAGCACGGCATCCTGTTGATCTTCGATGAAGTCATCACCGGCTTCGGCCGCCTGGGGACGCCCTTTGCGTCCGACTACTTCGATGTCGAACCGGATATCTTCACCACCGCCAAGGGCCTCACCAACGGCGTGGTGCCGATGGGCGCGGTGTTCGTGAAGAAGGAAATCCACGACGCCTTCATGAACGGTCCGGACGGCATCGAGCTGTTCCACGGCTACACCTACTCCGGCCACCCGCTGGCCTGCGCCGCCGGCCTGGCCTCGCTGGAAGTGTTCCAGACCGAAGGCGTGCTGGAAAATGCGCAAGCCGTGTCGGACTATTTCCAGGAAGCGGCGCATGCCCTGCGCGGCCTGCCGCACGTGATCGACGTGCGCACCATTGGCCTCATCGCCGGCATCGAGCTGTCCTCCATTCCCGGCCGCGTCGGTGCCCGCGCCTATGACGCCTTCGTGCGCGCCTTCAATGACGGCATCCTCATCCGCGTCACCGGCGACATCATCGCCCTGTCGCCGCCGCTGATCATCAACAAGCAGCAGATCGACGAACTGTTCGGCAAGCTGGCGGCCATCCTCAAGACCCTGGCCTGATCCCCTTCACCCAAGCAATGACGCAAGAAAGATTCATGGAAAAGATTGCACACTACATCGGCGGCAAGCGCGTCGATACCCAAAGCGGGCGCTACGCCGATGTCTTCAACCCGGCCCAGGGCGTGCCGGTGGCGCAGGTTGCGCTGGGCACGGCCGACGAGGTCGATGCGGCGGTGAAGGCCGGTGTGGCCGCCTTCCCGGCCTGGTCCAACACCCCGCCGCTGACCCGCGCGCGCGTACTGTTCCGCTTCCTGCACCTGATCCAGCAGCGCGCCGACGACTTCGCCCGCATCATCGTGCGCGAGCACGGCAAGACCTTCTCGGATGCCCAGGGTGAAGTGGCGCGCGGCATCGAGATCGTCGAGTTCGCCGCCGGTATCCCGCAGATGCTCAAGGGGGAATACACCGACCAGATCGCCCGTGGCATCGACGCCTGGTCGATGCGCCAGGCGCTGGGCGTGGTGGCCGGCATCACGCCGTTCAACTTCCCGGCCATGGTGCCGATGTGGATGTTCCCCATCGCCATTGCCTGTGGCAACTGCTTCGTGTTGAAGCCCTCCGAGCGCGATCCCTCGGCTGCGCTGCTGATCGCCGACCTGCTGCAGGAAGCCGGCCTGCCCGATGGCGTCTTCAACGTCATCCAGGGCGACAAGGTGACCGTCGATGCCCTGCTCGATCATCCGCAGGTCAAGGCCATCAGCTTCGTCGGCTCGACCCCGATTGCCGAATACATCTATGCCCGTGGCTCGGCCAAGGGCAAGCGCGTGCAAGCCCTGGGCGGTGCCAAGAACCACATGGTGGTCATGCCCGACGCCGACATGCAGCTGGCCGTGGATGCCCTGATGGGCGCGGCTTACGGCTCGGCCGGCGAGCGCTGCATGGCGATCTCGGTGGCGGTGGCCGTGGGCAGCGCCGGTGATGAACTGGTGGCCGCACTGGCCGAGCGTGCGCGCAACCTGAAGATCAACGAAGGCATGGCGGCCGGTGCCGAGATGGGTCCGGTGGTGACCGCGGCTGCCAAGGAACGCATCGAAGGCCTCATCGGCCGTGGTGTGGAAGAAGGCGCGACGCTGGTGGTGGATGGCCGTGGCTACCAGGTGCCTGGTTTTGAGAAGGGCTTCTTCGTCGGCGGCACGCTGCTCGACCATGTGACGCCCGAGATGACGGTGTACAAGGAAGAGATTTTCGGACCGGTGCTGTGCGTGCTGCGCTGCCCCGACATCGCCAGCGCAGTCGAACTGATCAATGCACATGAGTACGGCAACGGCGTGGCGGTCTATACCCGTGACGGCGGCGTGGCGCGCGAGTTCGTGCGCCAGATCGAAGTGGGCATGGTGGGGGTCAACGTGCCGCTGCCGGTGCCGATGGCCTTCAGCAGCTTCGGTGGCTGGAAGCGCAGTCTCTTCGGCGACCATCACATGTACGGACCGGAGGGCGTACGCTTCTACACCCGGGCCAAGGCAGTGATGCAGCGCTGGCCCAATACGGCAAGTGCCGGTGCGGAATTCGCGTTCCCGCAGATGAAATAAACAGGATCAACGGCATGAAATTTTCATGCCGTTTTTCTTTGGCGGGTGCGTATCATGAAGGGCCCGTCCCGCCCTGCCCAGACGGTGTTGGTGCAGAAAACGTCAGGCAAGGTGCAGAAACGATCAGCCATCCCCAGCCCGCAGGAAGTCAAATGCGGGCTTGCACCAAAAGCAGCAAACCTTAGAAAACCAGACCGTCGTGGACGACCGGTGGAGACACACCGGCAGCACGGGAGAACGGCAAACCACATTTGGAGACACGCTCTGCGGAGCGGCAGGAGGAGCCCCATGACGGCTCACGCCATGCGGCGCAAAGGCGCGCCGCAACAGCGTTTATGGCTTGTCACGTCCCGTATTGCAGCGACTGCGCAAGACGGTGCGACCCTGTTGACCCACCCTTTTCCGCCGGTTCGTGGCGGAGGATTCCACACGTCCATGCAAATCATCCCTGCCCGGCTTTCCTTAGTTTTTCGGGAAGCACGGGCATGGAACTTGCGTTGACGGGCAGTACTGCAGCATTGCGCAATTCCATGGATGTCATCTGTCAATCGTAAGCTTCGAGGGAGAAACAAGCATGATCAGCCGTCGCAATTTCCTGAAACTGTCCGCACTGGCCGCACCCGGCGCATTGAGCTATCACGATGTGTTTGCCCAGGCCGAGAGCATTGCCTTCGGCTGTCCGGTGCCGATGTCCGGCCCCTTCGCCGCCAACGGCAAGTTCGCCGACATGGGCATGAAGCTGGCCCTGCAGAAGTACGGCAAGGTACTGGGCAAGAGCACCAGCTACGTGACTCTGGACACCGAAGGCAAGCCCGCCACGGCGGTGCGCAAGATGCAGGAAACCATCGAGAAGGGCACGCGCTTCTTCGCTGGCGGCATCCTCTCCGGCGAAGCGCTGGCCATGGGCAAGGAAGCCGACAAGGCCGGCGCAGTCTTCATCACCACCGCCGGGGCCGACGAGATCACCGGCAGCGATTGCAACCGCGCCACCTTCCGCTGGTCGGTACCGACCTTCGGGGCCATCGAACAGACCGTGCGTCCGCTGCTGGAGAAGCTGCCCAATGCCAAGCGCTGGTACACCATCACGCCGCAATATGTATTCGGCGAAGGCCTGCTGTCGGCGGCCAAGAACATCTTCAAGGAAAAGGGCATCGAGCATGTGGGCAACAGCTACCACTCGCTGACCGAGAAGGAATTCTCCGGGTATCTCACCAATGCCATGGCGGCCAAGCCGGACGTGCTGCTGCTGCTCAACTTCGGTTCGCAATCCTCGGACACGCTGCGCCAGGCGGTCAGCTTCGGCATGAAGAACAACTGCACCATCCTCATGGCCTGGGCCTCGGGACTGGAACAGTTCGAGACCCTGGGGGCCGATATCTGCGATGGCGTCTACTTCGGCGCGCAGTACTGGCACGCCATCGATTCGCCCTTCAACAAAGAATTCGTCAAGCTGGTCAACGACAATCTCAAGATCGATCCCAACTACAGCCTGGCCGGTTCCTACATCTGTACCAAGATCATCCTGGACGCCATCATCAAGGCCAACAGCACCGATCCCAAGGCGGTGATCGCGGCCATGGAAGGCATGAAGTACGAGGGCCTGACCGGCACCGAGGAAATCCGCAAGGGCGACCACCAGGTCATCAAGAACTACTACCTGCTCAAGGGCAAGGCCAAGGCGAAGATGGCCAACAAGAATGACTATGCCGACATCGTTTCCTCCGGCAAGTCCTTCCTGCCGCTGGAGAAGACGCAGTGCAAGCTGTGATGGCTCTGGCTTGAGGTTCAGGGCCTGTCCTCCGCTTGCGGGGACAGGCCGCATTTGCTGCATCATCGTCACGAGGTTCCATGAACATCTATCTGCTGCAGATCGCCAATGGCGTGGGCATCGGCATGCTCTACTTCCTGCTGGCAGTGGGCTTGTCGATCGTCTTCGGCCTGCTGCGCTTCGTCAATTTCTCGCATGGCGCCTTCTTCCTGCTGGGCGCCTATCTCTGTTACGAGGCCACCAGCCGCGGTCTGGATTTCTGGTGGTCGCTCTTCATTGCCCCCGCCGCCGTGGGCCTGTTCGCCTGGGTGGTGGAGCGCTTCGTGCTGCGCCACGTGTATGCCCTGCCGCATCACTTCCACATCCTCTTCACGGTCGGCATGGCGCTGGTGATCCAGGAAGCGGTGATCTCGGTCTGGGGACCGCTGGGCAACAATGTCTCGCCGCCGGATCTGCTGCAGGGCGTGGTGATGTGGGGCGGCTTCGTCTATCCCAAGTACCGCCTCTTCGTCATCGGCCTGACCGCCGTCATGGCGCTGCTCCTGTGGTGGGTGCTGGAAGGCACGCGCCTGGGCTCGATCGTGCGGGCCGGGTCGGAATCGACCGAAATGGTCAGCCTGCTGGGCCTGAACATCCAGCGCATCTTCAGCCTGGTCTTCGCCCTGGGGGCGGCCACTGCCGGGCTGGCCGGAGCGCTGGCCGCGCCGATACGCGGGGCCGATCCCTTCATGGGCGTCGAGGCGCTGGGCATCGCCTTCGTGGTGGTGGTGGTCGGCGGGCTGGGCAGCTTCTGGGGCGCGCTCATCGGCGGCATCCTGGTCGGCATCGTGCAGAGCGTGATGAGCACGGTCTGGTCCGAAGGGGCGCACCTGATGATCTACGTGGCCAAGGCGGCGGTGATGCTGCTGCGTCCGAATGGCTTGCTGGGCCGGCCAGGCGCGGCCTGAGGCCGCATTACGTCACCTGACGCCACCTGACGTTTTCTGCACAGAGGCTTTCATGAAACAGATTGCGCATTTCCGTTACACCCTGCTGGCCGCCGCCGTGGTGCTGTTGCTGCCGCTGCTGCTGCCTTCCGGCACGCTGGCTACCGAAGTGCTGGTGTTCGCCCTGGCCGCGCTGGGCTGCAACCTGCTGCTGGGCTATACCGGCCTGATGTCCTTTGGCCAGGGCATCTTCTTTGGCGTGGGCAGCTATACCACCGGCGTGGTGCTGCTGCAATTGAAGCTCGCGCTGCTGCCCGCACTGGCCCTGGCTGCCGTGGGCGGCGCGCTGGTAGCGCTGCTGGTGGGCTGGTTCTCGATCCGCCAGCGCGGCACCTACTTCGTGATGCTCACGCTGGCCTTCGCCCAGATGTTTTATTTCCTCGCCTATACGATGAAGGACGTCACCGGCGGCGACAACGGCCTGCTGGACATCCCGCGTCCGCCGCTCTCGCTGTTCGGGATCACGCTGTTGCCGACCACTTCCTCCTGGCAGTACTACACGGTGGTGGCCATCTTGTTCGTGCTGGTGTTCTGGCTGCTGCAGCGCGTGGTCGATTCGGTACTCGGCAAGACCCTGCTGGCGGTGCGCGAGAACGAAGCGCGCGCCTCGGCGCTGGGGTATGACGTGCGGCTGCTGAAGCTGGCGGCCTTCGTCATTTCGGGCGCGGTCACTGGTCTGGCCGGTGGTCTGCACGCGATGATGACCGGCGTGGCACCGCTGTCCAACATCGAATATCACACCAGCGAAGCGATTCTCGTGATGACCGTCATCGGCGGCACCGGCAACCTGTTTGCCTCGGTGCTGGGCGCGAGCTTCTATGTGCTGGTGGGCAACTGGCTCTCCACGCTGTGGCCACGCTGGCTGATGCTGCTGGGGCTGCTGTTGATTGCGGTCAGCCTCTACATGCAGAAGGGCCTGTTCGGCCTGGCCGTGAAGTTGATCGATGCCGCGCGCGGCCGCAAGGATGACGCGGCGCAAGCCGCCACCGTGACCAAGGAGAAGCACTCATGAGCCGCCCCATCCTGCAAGCGGTCAACGTCACCAAACGCTACGGCAAGTTCACCGCCGTCAACGGCATTACGCTGGACATCGAGGCCGGCACCGTGCATTCGGTGATCGGTCCCAATGGCGCGGGCAAGACCACGCTGTTCCATACCCTGACCGGCACCACGCCCATCACCGAGGGCAGCATCCTGGTCGAGGGCGAGGAAGTGGCGCACCTGCCGGGCAATCGCCGGGTGCAGAAGGGATTGGCGCGCTCCTTCCAGGTGACCAGCCTGTTCCCCAACCTGAGCGTGCGCGAGAACCTGCGGCTGGCTGCGCAGGGGCGTTCGCCGCTGGCCGCACTCAATCCCTGGAAACGTGCCGAACAGTTCACTGCCGCCTGCACACTGGCCGATGAGCTGGTGGCGCGCCTGTCCCTGCAGGCGGTGGCGGAGCGGGCCTGTGCAGAACTTTCACATGGCCAGCAACGCAGGCTGGAGGTGGGCATGGCCATGGCCGGACGGCCCAAGGTGATCTTCCTGGACGAGCCGACCTCGGGCATGGGCATCGACGACATCGCCGAGATGAAACAGCTCATCCACGGGCTGCGTCGTGACTATACGGTGGTGCTGATCGAACACAACATGGATATCGTGATGGATATCTCGGACCGCATCACGGTGATGCAGCTGGGCCAGATCCTGGCGCAGGGCAAGCCGGCCGAGATCCGCAGCGATGAACGCGTGCGCCGGGCCTATCTCGGCAGCATGATCACGGGAGGCAAAGCATGATCCTGCAAGTGGAAGACGTTCACGGCTACTATGGCAAGAGCCACATCCTGCAGGGCGTGTCGCTGCAGGTCGATGCCGGGGAAGTGGTGACCCTGCTGGGACGCAATGGCGCGGGCAAGACCACGACCTTGAAAAGCATCGTCGGCGTGGTGCCGCCGGCGCAGGGACGCGTGCTGTTTGAAGGCCAGGTCATCAGCGGCCTGCCCTCCTACAAGATCGCGGCCCGCGGCGTGTGCCTGGTGCCGGAGCATCGCGGCATCTTCAAGCTGCTGACCGTGGAAGAGAACCTGACCATGGCCGCGCGCAAGGAATCCGCATGGGGGCTGGACGAGGTCTACACCATCTTCCCGCGCCTGAAGGAGCGCCGCAGGAATGGCGGCGGCCAGCTCTCCGGCGGCGAGCAGCAGATGCTGGCCATTGCACGCGCGCTGATGACGCATCCGCGCGTGCTGATGCTGGACGAACCGGTCGAAGGCCTGGCCCCGGTAATCGTGGACGAGATCGTGGCGCAGCTGCGGCAGATCAAGGCGACCGGGATGTCCATCATCCTGGTGGAACAGAATCTGGAAGTGTGTACGCAACTGGCTGACCGGCATTACATCGTCGAACAGGGACGCATCGTCTACAGCGGCAGCAATGCCGCCTTCCTGGCCGATGATGGCGTGAAGGACCGTTATCTGGGCGTGAATCTGGCGGCATGATGGCTGCCGCGCACCAACCCGAACAAGGACTCGATATGGACATGAAAACACAAGCCTCCACCCTGCGCATCGACGGCACGCGCCTGTGGGATTCACTGATGGAACTGGCCCGCATCGGCGGCACTGCCAAGGGCGGCGTCTGTCGCCTGGCCCTGACCGACCTCGACAAGCAGGGCCGCGACCTGGTCACGTCCTGGGCGCGCGCTGAAGGCATGAGCGTGGTGGTGGACCAGATCGGCAACATCTTCATGCGCCGCCCCGGCCGCAACAATGCGCTGCCGCCGGTGATGACGGGCTCGCACATCGATACCCAGCCCACCGGTGGCAAGTTCGACGGCAACTACGGCGTGCTCTCCGGCATCGAGGTGATCCGCACCCTGAACCAGCACAACATCCAGACCGAGGCCCCCATCGAAGTGGCGGTATGGACCAACGAAGAAGGCTCGCGCTTCGTGCCGGTGATGATGGGCTCGGGCGTGTTCTGCGGGGCCTTCACGCTGGAGCATGCCTACAACGCCACCGATATCGACGGCAAGAAGGTGCGCGACGAACTGGAACGCATCGGCTACATCGGTGAGCAGGTCTGCGGCGACCATCCCATCGGTGCGTATTACGAGGCGCACATCGAACAGGGGCCGGTGCTGGAAAATGCCGATACCGTCATCGGCGTGGTGCCGGCGGTGCTGGGGCTGTCGTGGTACGACTGTACGGTGACCGGTTTTGAATCGCATGCCGGGCCGACCCCGATGGAAATCCGCAAGGATGCGCTGCAGGTATCGACCTTCATCATGCAGGAAGTAGTGGCCATCGCCAACCGCTATCCGCCTTACGGACGCGGCACGGTGGGCCAGGTGCAGGTGATGCCCAACAGCCGCAACGTGATTCCGGGGCAGGTGAAATTTTCCATCGACCTGCGCAACGTCAGCGAGGACTCGCTCACGCGCATGCATGAAGACCTGCAGGCCTACCTGGAAGCGATGCGCAAGAAGACCGGGCTGTCCATCGAACTGGAGCGGGTGTCGTACTTCCCGCCCTGCCCCTTCCATCCGGATTGCGTGGACAACGTGCGCGCGGCCTCGGCCGCGCTGGGCTACAAGACCATGGACGTGGTCTCCGGCGCGGGACACGACGCCATCTATGCCGCACGCCTGGCACCGGCAGGCATGATCTTCGTGCCCTGCAAGGATGGGGTCTCCCACAACGAGATCGAAGATGCGCGCCCCGAGCACCTCGAAGCCGGCTGCAACGTGCTGTTGCAGGCCATGCTGGCCAGCGCGGGCGTGGTCGCCGACTGATCATTGCATGAATTTGGATTGATGCAAAAAACTGAACATGAAACCGAAAATCGTCATTGCACGCATGAATCACGAGACCAATACCTTCTCGCCGATTCCCACACCCCTTGAAGCCTTCGCCCCGCAATGGGATGCCGATGCGTATCGCGACCAGAAGGGGGCGCGCACCGCGATGGGCGCCTTCCTCGAACTGGCCGAACAGACCGGTGCCGAGATCGTCACGCCCCTGGCCGCCTGGGCCAATCCCAGCGCGGCGGTGGCGGCCGATGCCTACACGGTGATGTGCGACGCCATCGTGCGTGCCATCGAAGGTGGCTGCGATGCCATCCTGCTGGACCTGCATGGCGCCATGGTGGCCGAGAACGCCGAGGATGGCGAAGGCACGCTGCTCGAACGCATCCGCCGCATCGCGCCCGATACGCCCATGGCGGTGGCGCTGGACCTGCATGGCAACGTCACGCGAAAGATGGTCACGCATGCCGATGTGATCGTCAGCTTCAAGACCTATCCGCACATCGACATGTTCGAGACCGGCGAGCATGCCGGCCGCCTGCTGCTGGCACGGCTGCAGGGCAAGTCGCAGCCAACGATGGCCTGGCGCCAGGTACCGGTACTCTCGGCCACGCTGACCAGCAATACCTCGGCCTCGGCCATGCAGCGCGCCGTGGAAGCGGCCAAGGCGGCGGAGCAGGAAGCGGGCGTGCTGGCGGTGTCAGTGCTGGCGGGCTTCCCGCTGTCGGATTTCCGCGATGCGGGGATGTCCGTAGTGGTGGTGACCGAGAACGACACCGCACTGGCCGATGCCGTGGCCGAGCGCATCGCGCGGCAGATCTGGAATGAACGTGACGACTTCGTCTATGACAGCCTGCCGCTGGCCGAATCGCTGGCGCAGGCCCGTGCACTGAGCGAGGGACCGGGACAAGGGCCGGTGCTGCTGCTGGATCACAGCGACAACGTCATGTCGGGCGGTACTTGCAACACTATGGACGTGCTGGAAGCCGCTCTGCAGACGGGTCTCACGGGCATTGCCGTTGGCCCGGTGAGCGACCCGGAAGCGGTGGCGCAGCTGGTGCAGGCCGGGGTGGGTGCGACCGTCACGCTGGCCGTGGGCAACAAGGTGGACCTGGCTGCGCAGGGCATCAGCAAGACGCCGCCGGTTTATACCGGAAAGGTATCGGCCATCAGCGATGGCCGTTTCACCGTCACCGGGCCGATCTACACCGGCTCGACCTTGCAGATGGGGCGCAGCGTGCTGCTGGACATCGGTGCAGCGCGCATCGTCATCACTGAAGAGCGGGTCGAACCGTATGACCTCGGCGTCTTCACCAGCCTGGGCCTGGACCCGGCGCAGCAAGCCTTCGTGATCCTGAAGTCGCGCATGTATTGCCGTCCGGTCTTCGTGCCCATCAGCCGCGCGCTGGTGGAGTGCGATTCCGACAGCGGCGGCCCGACCAGCGCCAATTTCCGGCTGTTCCCGATCAAGAAGGTGCGCCGTCCGATCTATCCGCTGGATCCGGCCATGGACTGGTAACACGCACCGGGCTTGCGCTGCGGGCCGATGGGCTTTGCCGTAATACAACACCCCGGTATCGGGATATTCCCGAGTTGTGCCGTGCCGGGGAGGGCCTGTGTTAGCCTGCAAAGACAGCAAGGATGGGCTGCCCGTCCTTGCTGCCAGCGCCCGGCTCACGATCACAACAGAAAAACAGCACACCAGCCGCCGGTCGCCTCACTCAATCAGGGGAGACGGAATGAAAAACCTCAAGATCGGCGTACGCCTGGCCATCGGCTTCATTGCCTTGCTGATGTTGATGGCCGTGATGGTCGGCCTGGGCGTGTGGCGACTGGGCAATATCGGGGACGCCACCGACGAGATGACCCAGATCGCGCTGAAGAAGGAACGCGATGCCGTACAGTGGCATGCGGCCATCAAGGAAAACGGCGTGCGCACCTTCGCCGTCATGAAGAGTGATGACGATGCCTTCCAGCAATACTTCCAGAAGCAGATCGATGCGCAATCGGCCAAGATCAGCCAGCTGCAGAAGCAAGTGGAAGCGGCCATCACCGATCCCGAGGAAAAGCGTCTCTTCGCGGAAGTCGGCAAGCTGCGTGCCGCCTATCGCGATACGCGGCAAAAGATCTTCGACATCAAGACCGCCGGCGACGATGCACGCGCCCGCGAGATGACCGATACCACGCTGGTGAAGATGATGGATGAGTATGCCGACAGCGTGCTGCGCTATGCCGATTACCAGAAGAAGGTGATCGACCAGGCCGCCAGCGAGATCAACGGCGACTATCGTTCCGGCCGCAGCATGCTGCTGATGCTGGGTGCGCTGGAAATCGTGCTGGGCGCGGCACTGGCCTGGCTGCTCACGCGCAGCATCACGCGCCCGCTGAACCAGGCGGTGAGCATCGCGGAAACGGTGGCCGCAGGCGACCTCACCTCGCGCATCGAGGCCAATAGCCGGGACGAAACCGGCCAGCTGCTGGCCGCGCTCAAGTCCATGAATGGCAACCTGCAGGACATCGTGGGGCGGGTGCGTTCCGGCACCGAGACCATCAACGTCGCCTCGCGCGAGATTGCCACCGGCAACCTCGACCTGTCGGCGCGCACGGAACAGCAGGCCGGTTCGCTCGAAGAGACCGCATCGGCCATGGAACAGCTCACCTCCACCGTCAAGCAGAACGCCGACAATGCGCGCCAGGCCAATGCGCTGGCCGCATCGGCCTCACAGGTGGCCAGCCAGGGTGGTGCGGTGGTGGAGCAGGTGGTGGCGACCATGGGCGAGATCCACGCTTCGTCGCAAAAGATCGCCGACATCATCGGCGTGATCGATGGCATCGCCTTCCAGACCAACATCCTGGCCCTGAACGCCGCCGTGGAAGCGGCGCGCGCGGGGGAACAGGGACGCGGCTTTGCGGTGGTGGCCTCCGAAGTGCGCTCGCTGGCGCAGCGTTCAGCGTCGGCGGCCAAGGAGATCAAGCAGCTGATCGGGGATTCCGTGGAAAAGGTCGGCGACGGCAGCCGCCTGGTAGCCCAGGCCGGTGACACCATGCAGGAGGTGGTGCACAGCGTGGCGCGCGTGACCGAGATCGTGCGCGAGATCACGCTGGCCAGCCAGGAACAGAGCGATGGCATCGAACAGGTCAACCTGGCCATCACCCATATCGATGAAGCCACGCAGCAGAATGCGGCGCTGGTGGAAGAAGCGGCCGCGGCGGCGCGCTCCATGCAGGATCAGGCGGCCTCGCTGACCGAGGCGGTCAGCGTGTTTCGTCTCGATACCACCTTGGTAGCGGACGCGCCAGCGCGCCCTCAGTAATCGCTCAACGCGGCACGTCGCCTTCGACGGTGGTGCGATAGAGCGTACGGCGCAGGTGTTGCGGGGTGATGGCGGCGTAGTGCTGGGTGCTGCGGTTGTCCCAGAACACCATGTCATGCGCCTGCCATTGGTGCGTGTAGACATTCTCCGGACGGGTGATGTGGGCGTGCAGTTCCTTGAGGAGCGCATCGCTTTCGTCACGCGGGATGCCGATGATGTGCGAGGTAAAGCCTTCGCTCACGAACAGGATCTTGCGGCCGCTTTCCGGATGGGTGATGACCACCGGATGCTCCACCGGCGGCACCTCATCGATCTGCTGCTGCGTCAGCGGCTGGCGCCACGGCGAGAGCTTGCGCAGTCGCTCGTAGCGGTAGACGTAGGAGTGCACGGCGCGCTTGCCTTCGAGCTGGGTCTTGAGCGCAGCGGGCAGGCTGTCCCAGGCGGCAGCGGTATTGGCGTAGAGCGTATCGCCGCGTTCAGCGGGCAATTCTTGCGAATGCAGCAGCGCGCCCAGGCTGGGCTTGGGCATGTAGGACAGGTCCGAATGCCAGTCCGCGCCGGCATCGACCAGGCCGATGGGCTTGCCGTTCTCGACCACGTTGGAGACGATCAGGATCTCCGGATGCCCGGCCAGGTGGAAACGGTTCAGCACGTGCACCTGCAGGGGACCAAAGCGGCGGCTGAAATCGATGTGCTGCTGCGGCGTGATGCGCTGCTCGCGGAACACCACCACCCCATGCTCGACCAGGGCACCGCGAATGCGCGCCAGCTCTTGCGCCGAGACCGGCAGGTTCAGGTCCAGGCCAACGATTTCCGCGCCCAGCGGGGCGTCGAAAGGACGGATCTCGAAGTGTTGTTGCGACTGCTGCGTGCGTTCCAGTGTGGCGACCGACATGGGGGCTCCTGTGTAGGCGGTACCAGCCCGGCGCATGTCCGGCTGGCCAAACGCTTATTACACTCCCCCGGCTACCCCGGTACAAGTAAGAATAATTCATATCCTTATGCAGCAAACGAGATAGGGCCTGCCGCAACCCCATTAAAATGGCGAGGATGAAACCGTCCGAGCCTTCTCCTTCACTTCACCCCGGAACCGCCCATTCTGCGGCACGGTCCCTGCCGCCACGCCCCGACGTCAGCGGCCTGAGCGCGGAGGAAGCTGCGGCACGCAAGGCGGCGCGCGACCAGCGCGATGCCCAGGTGCGTGGCGTGCGTTCGGTGGCCGAGATGCGTGAGGCCATCCGTGCGGCCAGTGCGGTGTTGCCTGCGGTGCATGAGATCGCGCGCATTGGTCCGCACAAAACGGCGGCCTTCCGTGAACGGGCGCGGGCGGGATTGCCGTTCATCATGACGGGCATGGCCAGCCGCTGGCCGCTCTCGGCGATGTCGGTGCAAGCGCTGCGGGAACACTTCGGCCAGTTGCCGGTGCGTGCCCGCGTGGGCGACTACATCAACACTGCCTTCGCTCCCGACCGGGCCATGCAGGACATGACGCTGGTCGATTACCTGGAACAGGCGCTGGCCGATGAGAGCGGGCTGCCGCCCTATCTGGGCAACCTGGAATTGCGGGAATTGAATCGCCTGTGTCACTGGCCCAACTTCTTCGAGAAGATGGGACCGCCGCGCTTCTGGATCGGCCCGGCCGGCTGCATCACGCCGCTGCATTGCGACTATGACGACAATGTCTTCGCGCAGGTGTGGGGTAGCAAGCGCGTCTGGCTGGCCCCGCCCCATCATGACCAGTATCTCTATCCGAAGGAGGCCAATGCCATCCTGTTCGGTTCGCCCTTCGACCCCGATCATCCGGACCTGGAGCGCTTCCCGCTGGCGCGCCAGGCGGCACTGGTGTGCTGCGAAGTGCAGCCGGGAGAGATGCTCTACATCCCGGCGGGTTGGTATCACCAGGTCAGTTCATTGACCTTCTCGCTGTCGAGCAATCGCTGGGCGCGGGGGCGGCCATTGGTGTTGGCCGCATAAGAAAAAACCCCGCGTCCGTTGCGGGACGCAGGGTTCATTGCGCTGCTGCTTTATCAGGCAAGGGCCTTGTATCAGCCCGCCAGCTTCTTGCGCAGCAGTTCCGTCAATTGTGCCGGATTGGCCTTGCCGCGCGTGGCCTTCATGGCCTGGCCGATCAGGGCGTTGATGGCCTGTTCCTTGCCGGCGCGGAATTCCGCCACCGACTTTTCATTGGCGGCCAGCACCTGGTCCACGATGGCTTCCAGCGCGCCGCTGTCCGAAATCTGCTTCAGGCCCTTGGCTTCGATGATGTCATCGGCCAGGGAATCCTTGTCGGACCTGGCTTCCCACATGCCCGCAAAGACTTCCTTGGCGATCTTGTTGGAGATGGTGCCATCGGCGATGCGCTTCAGCAGCAGCGCCAGTTGCGCGGCCTTCACGGGCGCGTCGGCGATGTCGGTGTCTTCGCGGTTGAGCGTGGAGGCCACGTCACCCATGAGCCAGTTGGCGGCCGGCTTGGCCTGGTCCTTGCCCGCGGCAGCCACCACGGCTTCGAAGTAGGAGGCCATGCCCTTGGATTGCGTAAGCACCATGGCATCGTATTCCGGCAGCGCATACTCGGCCACGAAGCGCTCGCGCATCGCGGCGGGCAGCTCGGGCATGGTGGTCCTGACGCGCTCGATCCACTCCTGCGAGATGGTCAGCGGCGGCAGGTCGGGGTCGGGGAAGTAACGGTAATCCTGCGCGTCTTCCTTGCTGCGCATGGAACGGGTTTCCTTCTTGTCCGGATCGTAGAGGCGGGTTTCCTGGACCACGGTGCCACCGTCCTCGATCAGCTCGATCTGGCGGCGCACTTCGTAGTTGATGGCCTCTTCCAGGAAGCGGAAGGAGTTCAGGTTCTTGATCTCGCAACGGGTGCCGAATTTCTCCTGGCCGACCGGACGCACCGAGACGTTGGCGTCGCAGCGGAAGGAACCTTCCTGCATGTTGCCGTCGCAGATGCCCAGCCACACCACCAGCGAATGCAGGGCCTTGGCGTAGCCGACGGCTTCGGCGGCGCTGCGCATCTCGGGTTCGGTGACGATTTCCAGCAAGGGCGTACCAGCGCGGTTGAGGTCGATGCCGGTCATGCCCTGGTAGTCCTCGTGCAGGGACTTGCCGGCGTCTTCTTCGAGGTGGGCGCGGGTCAGGTTGATGGTCTTGATCTCGGTCTTGCCGTCCTTCTCGACGGCGAAGGACATGGTGCCGCCTTGCACCACGGGGATCTCGAACTGGCTGATCTGGTAGCCCTTGGGCAGGTCAGGATAGAAGTAATTCTTGCGCGCGAACACCGAGCGCGGGGCGATGGTGGCGCCGATGGCCAGGCCGAACTGGATCGCACGTTCCACCGCGCCCTTGTTCAGGACCGGCAGCACGCCCGGCAAGGCCAGGTCCACCGGGCTGGCCTGGGTGTTGGGCTCGGCACCGAAGCGGGTCGAGCTGCCGCTGAAGATCTTGGATTGGGTCGAAAGCTGCGTGTGCGTTTCGAGGCCGATGACGACTTCCCACTGCATGATGTTGTCCTTGCGAATGCTGTTGTAGTTGACGAGAGCCAGCGATCAGGCCGGTTCGCGCAGGTGCCAGTCGGTGGCCTGCTGGAACTGGTGCGCCACGTTCAAGAGGCGCGCTTCGTCGAAATAATTGCCGATGATCTGCAGGCCGACCGGACGCTTGCCGTTCTTCTCGCCCTGTCCGAATCCGCAAGGAATGGACATGCCCGGCAAACCGGCCAGGCTGGTGGAGAGCGTGAAGATGTCGGCCAGGTAGTTGGCCACCGGATCGTCGGTCTTGTCGCCCAGGTCCCAGGCGACGGTGGGCGAGACCGGGCCCATGATGACGTCGCACTGGCGGTTCTCGCCAGCCAGGGCGCGCTGGAAGTCCTCGGCGATCAGGCGGCGGATCTTCTGTGCCTGCAGGTAGTAGGCGTCGTAGTAGCCATGCGAGAGTACGTAGGAACCCACCAGGATGCGGCGCTTGACCTCGTCGCCAAAGCCTTCGGCGCGCGACTTCTTGTACATGTCGGCCAGGTCCTTGTAGTCGGCAGCGCGGTGACCGTAGCGCACGCCATCGAAACGCGACAGGTTCGACGAGGCTTCGGCCGGGGCGATCACGTAATACACGGGGATCGACAGCTCGGTCTTGGGCAGCGAGATCTCGACCAGGGTCGCACCGAGCTTCTCGAACTCGGCCAGGGCAGCGCGCACGGCCGCTTCCACGTCAGCGGCCAGGCCGGCACCGAAGAATTCCTTGGGCACACCGATGCGCAGGCCTTGCAGGCTCTGGTTCAGCGAGCGGGTGAAATCTTCCTTGGGACGTTGCAGGCTGGTGGAATCGCGTTCATCGAAGCCGGTCATGGCGTTCAACAGCAGGCCGCAGTCTTCGGCCGTCTTGGCGATCGGGCCGCCCTGATCCAGCGAGGAGGCGAAGGCGATCATGCCATAGCGCGACACGCTGCCATAGGTCGGCTTGATGCCGGTCACGCCGCACAGCGAGGCCGGCTGGCGGATCGAGCCGCCGGTATCGGTGGCGGTAGCGGCCGGTGCCAGGCGCGCGGCCACGGCAGCGGCCGAGCCGCCGGAGGAGCCGCCGGGGATGGCGGTTTTGTCCCAGGGGTTCTTGACCGCACCGTAGAACGAGTTCTCGTTGCTGGAGCCCATGGCGAATTCGTCACAGTTGAGCTTGCCCAAGGTGACGGTACCGGCCGCGTTGAACTGCTCCACCACGGTGGCATCGAAGGGGCTCACATAATCCTGCAACATGCGCGAACCCGCTGTGGTGCGCCAGTTGCGGGTGACGAAGATGTCCTTATGTGCAATGGGCACACCGGTCAAAGGACCGGCATCATTGCCTGCCAGGCGCACATCGGCAGCCTTGGCCTGCGCCAGGGTCAGATCGCGGTCCACATGCAGGAAGGCATTGAGGTCGCTGGCCGCAATGCGGTCCAGGAAAAGGGTCGCCAGTTCAGTGGCGGAAATCTTGCGCGCTTGCAGTTGCGCGGACAGTTCTTTGAGGGTGAGCTTGTGCATGGAGTCGGTTACGCTGCGGTCTTGCGGGCCGGCTGGGCCGGAAGCGGACGGTGGCTGGCGCGAAGCGCCGGATTCATTCAATGACCTTGGGCACCAGGTACAGGCCATCCTGGGTGGCCGGGGCCGGTTGCTGGTAGTCCTCGCGGCGATTGGATTCGGTCACGGCATCTTCGCGCAGGCGCAGTGCCAGCGCGGGTTCGATGGCGGCGATGGGGTGCGACAGCGGTTCCACGCCGGAAGTATCGATGGCCTTCATCTGCTCCACCAGGGCAAAGATGCCATTGAGCTTGTCCAGGGTGGCACCGGCCTGGGCCTCGGTGAGCTCCAGTCGGGACAGGTTGGCGATGCGTTTGACGTCGGAAAGGGCTAGAGACATGGTCGAAAGGACGCGCCGGGCGCGCCGCGTGATGTTGAAATTGGAAGACCCGTAGCCGCTGCGGCCGCAAGGCGTTTTCCGCAGCCTCGTTGCCGGGGGCAAGTTCGCTTGCGCGGCAGGTCGGCCAGGTCATGGCGTGGTGGGCGTAAAAAACGGCAAACCCGCGCCAGATGGCGGCCGGAAGGTCCCGGAATGCTGACATTTTTGGCAAACCGGCTTGCTGGTTTCTCGAGAATTATAAGGTAGAATGTCGGATTAATGCCTTGCAGGCGCCTGATTTTCGCGTCGCCGCAGCATGAACGGACACCTCCCCCTATCAAAAAGCTAGGCGCCCCCTCGCGGGCGCATCAGGACAACTCATGTTTGGATTTCTCCGCAGTTACTTCTCCAACGATCTGGCGATCGACCTCGGCACCGCGAACACGCTGATCTACGCGCGCGGCCATGGCATCGTGCTGGACGAGCCGTCGGTGGTGGCGATCCGCCAGCAAGGCGGCCCCAACGGCAAGAAGACCATCCAGGCGGTCGGCAAGGAAGCAAAGCAGATGCTGGGCAAGGTGCCCGGCAACATCGAGGCGATCCGCCCGATGAAGGACGGCGTGATCGCCGATTTCACCGTCACCGAGCAGATGCTGAAGCAATTCATCCGCATGGTGCATGACTCCAAGCTGTTCCGCCCCTCCCCGCGCATCATCATCTGCGTCCCCTGCGGTTCGACCCAGGTGGAACGCCGCGCCATCCGCGAATCCGCACTGGGCGCGGGCGCATCCCAGGTCTACCTGATCGAGGAACCGATGGCTGCGGCCATCGGCTCGGGCCTGCCGGTCTCGGACGCCACCGGCTCGATGGTGGTCGACATCGGCGGCGGCACCACCGAAGTGGGCATCATCTCGCTGGGCGGCATGGTCTACAAGGGTTCGGTGCGCGTGGGCGGCGACAAGTTCGACGAAGCCATCGTCAACTACATCCGCCGCAACTACGGCATGCTGATCGGCGAACAGACCGCCGAAGCGATCAAGAAGGAAATCGGCTCGGCCTTCCCCGGCTCGGAAGTCAAGGAAATGGAAGTCAAGGGCCGCAACCTGTCCGAAGGCATCCCGCGTTCCTTCACCATCTCCAGCAATGAAATCCTGGAAGCCCTGACCGATCCGCTGAACAACATCGTCTCGGCCGTCAAGAACGCGCTGGAACAGACCCCGCCGGAACTGGGTGCCGACATCGCCGAAAAGGGCATGATGCTCACCGGTGGCGGCGCCCTGCTGCGCGACCTGGACCGCCTGCTGATGGAAGAAACCGGCCTGCCAGTGATCGTGGCCGAAGATCCGCTGACTTGCGTGGTACGCGGCTCGGGCATGGCGCTGGACCGCATGGACAAGCTGGGTTCGATCTTCTCGGCCGAATAAGCCGGCCGGAAGTCGCAGAACAGCCACAGCAGAAAGTACAGCAGCATCAAAGTACATGGGCCTGCCGGACAGCAGGCCCGGGCAGCAAGCATGAACCGGCAGCGATGTACTGCCGGATGAGTGGGGAACCGAACCGTTCGATATGACGCCGTTCACACCGACCAGCCACAGGATGCGCACCCCGCGTGCGCACCCGATGCAGCGTCGGCGGGTACGGGGTCGCCAGAGCGCCTCGGCTCCCCTTTTTGTTACCGTTTTCGACGCAGGAAGTGAGTTATCCGCCTGCAGCCGGTCACCTGGTGTGACCCTGCAGTCGGCCTGACGCCATGGAAATCCCACCACTCTTCAAGCAGGGCGCTTCGGCCCGGGTGCGCGTGACCGTCTTTGCATTGATCTCGGTCGTGATGCTGGTGGTCGACGCCCGCATGCACGTGCTGGGCACGCTGCGCCAGGCGCTGGGCACGGCCCTCTATCCGTTCCAGACGGTGGCCATGGTGCCGCGCGACGCCTTCACCAATTCGTCCGAATACTTCTCTTCGCTGGCCTCGCTGCAGAAGGAAAACCGCGAGCTGCGCCAGCAGCAGATCGTCAACGCCCAGCTGATGCAGCAGGAACGCCTGCTGGCGGCCGAGAACGTGCAGCTGCGCAAGCTGCTGGACATGCAGCAGAAGGTGCCGGTCAAGTCCATCGTCGGCGAGATCCTCTACGATGCGCGCGATCCCTTCACCCGCAAGATCATCCTCAATCGCGGCTCGCAACAGGGCGTCACGGCCGGCCAGCCGGTCATCGACGAGGTCGGCATCGTGGGCCAGGTGACGCGGGTGTTTCCGTTCTCCTCCGAAGTGACGCTGCTGACCGACAAGGACCAGGCCATCCCGGTGCAGGTACTGCGCAACGGCCTGCGCAGCGTGGCCTACGGCCGCGGCCAGACCGGCGCGCTGGACCTGCGCTTCATGCCGGCCAACGCCGATATCCAGAAGGGTGACGTGCTGGTGACCTCGGGCATCGACGGTGTCTATCCGCCGGGCCTGTCGGTGGCCAGCGTGGCGCTGGTGGAAACCCGTTCGGCGGACTCTTTCGCGCGCATCGTGTGCCGTCCGCTGGCCGGCATCGACCGTCATCGCCAGCTGCTGATCCTGCTGGTGGAACAGAACCTGCCGCCGCGTCCGGAGCCGGACGTGATCGATGAAAAATCGGCCAAGCTCTTCAAGCGCCGCCTGCGTGACAGCACCCGCGACAACAGCGCCGAGGATGCCAACGCCACGCCCAAGGACAAGCCCGCCGAAGACCGCAAAGGGGCCGCCAACGTGACGCCGCCGGCCAAGCCTGCGGCAGCGGCGGCTCCGGCCACCCCGGCGGCTGCTGCAGCCACCGCCAAACCGGCCGCCAAGGAATCCGCACGATGAACAACCAATACATCCTCCTGCCGGCCAGTCCGCTGTTCATTGCCTTCAGCCTCATCGTGGCGTTCGTGCTGAACCTGATGCCCTGGGGGCAGATGGTCGGCGTGCCCGACTTCGTGGCGCTGGCGCTGGTGTTCTGGAACATCCACCAGCCGCGCAAGGTCGGCATCAGCGTGGCCTTCATGATGGGCCTGCTGATGGATGTGAACGAAGCCACGCTGCTGGGCGAGAACGCGCTGGCCTACACCCTGCTGTCGTATTTCGCCATCATGATCCACCGCCGCGTGCTGTGGTTCCCGCTGCGCACCCAGGCGCTGCACGTGCTGCCGCTGATGCTGCTGGCGCAGGCGGTGCAACTGGTGATCCAGCTGCTGGTGACGGGCAAGTCGCCTGACTGGTTCTATTTCAGCGAGAGCCTGGTCTCGGCCCTGCTGTGGCCGGTGGTAAGCGTCCTGCTGCTGGCGCCGCAGCGTCGCGCGGTGGACCGCGACGAGAACCGCCCCATCTGAGGGGCCAGGTGCAAGCAGCATGACCGAATTCAAGAATACCGCGCATGAGCTGAGACTGTTCCGGATGCGCCTGCTGGCCGCGAGCGTCCTGGTACTGGTGTGCTTCAGCCTGCTGCTGGCCCGTTTTTTGTGGCTGCAAGTGGTGCGCCACGACGCCTACGCCGCCCAGGCCGAGGAAAACCGCATCTCGGTGGTGCCCATCGTGCCCAACCGCGGCCTGATCCTGGACCGCAACGGCGTGGTGCTGGCGCGCAACTATTCGGCCTACACGCTGGAAATCACGCCCTCCAAGATCAAGACCAACATCGATGACCTCATCGATGAGCTGGGCACCATCGTTGAAATCCAGCAGCGCGACCGCCGCCGCTTCCGCCGCCTGCAGGAAGAATCCAAGAACTTCGAGAGCGTGCCCATCCGCACCCGCCTGACCGATGAGGAAGTGGCCAAGTTCACCGCCCAGCGCTATCGCTTCCCCGGCGTGGAAGTGCAGGCCCGCCTGTTCCGACAGTATCCCTACGGCAAGACCGCCGCGCACGTGATCGGCTACATCGGCCGCATCAGCCAGCGCGATGCCGAACGCATCGCCGACTCCGACGACGAAGCCAACTACAACGGCACCGACTACATCGGCAAGGAAGGCCTGGAAAAGAGCTACGAAAGCCAGCTGCACGGCACCACTGGCTACGAGGAAGTGGAAATCTCGGCCAGCGGACGCGCCGTGCGCTCGCTCTCGCGCACCCCGGCCACGCCCGGCAAGAACCTGATCCTGTCCATCGACATCGAGCTGCAGAAGGTGGTCGAAGAAGCCTTCGGCGACCAGAAGGGCGCGCTGGTGGCGATCAACCCGGCCACCGGCGACATCCTGGCCTATGTCTCCCAGCCCTCTTACGACCCCAACCTGTTCGTCGAAGGCATCGACCAGCAGAGCTGGGATGAGTTGAACAAGTCGCCCGACCGTCCGCTGCTGAACCGCCCGCTGTCGGGCCTCTATTCGCCTGGTTCGACCTACAAGCCCTTCATGGCGCTGGCCGCGCTGGAACTGGGCAAGCGCCGCCCGCAGGATGCCATCCGCGATCCGGGCTTCTTCGTGCTGGGCAATCACCGCTTCCGCGACGACAAGGAAGGTGGCCACGGCGTGGTGGACATGTACCGCTCCATCGCCATCTCCTGCGACACCTATTACTACATGCTGGCCAATGACATGGGGGTCAATGCCATCCATGACTTCATGAAGCCCTTCGGTTTCGGCCAGATCACCGGTATCGACCTGGAGCACGAGAAGCGCGGCATCCTGCCCTCTACCGAGTGGAAGCGCACCGCCTTCCGCAAACCCGAGCAGAAACGCTGGATCGCCGGTGACACCGTCTCGCTGGGCATCGGGCAGGGCTACAACAGCTTCACCCCGCTGCAACTGGCGCAGGCGACCTCCATCCTGGCCAACAATGGCGTGGTGATGAAGCCGCACCTGGTCAAGATCATCGAGGACGGGGTGTCCCACGAGCGCACAGAGACCGTGCCCAAGGAAAGCTATCGCATCCCGCTGAAGCAGGAAAACATCGACTTCATCAAGCGCGCCATGGTGGGCGTGGTCAAGGAAGGCACGGGCGCAGCCGCCTTCCGGGGCGCGCCCTACGAGTCGGGCGGCAAGACCGGTACGGCGCAGGTGGTCAACATCGCCAAGAACCAGAAGTATGATTCCAAGAAGCTTTCGCGCATCTACCACGACAACGGCCTCTACATCGGCTTTGCGCCGGCCGACGCGCCGCGCATCGCCATTGCGGCCGTCGTCGAGAACGGTGGCTGGGGCGCCGGCGTGGCCGCCCCGCTGGTACGCAAGGCCATGGATTACTTCATGCTGGGCAAGCGCCCCAATGAGCCGATCAAGTCGGTCGCGCCCGAGGCGGTGAGCCCGGATACCCCGGTCGAAGGTCCCACCTCCGAAGACGCCGGCAGCAGCAACACGCCGACGGTCCAGCCGGATGTGCAGGAATGAGGCCTGACATCGCAACGAGCAGTACGCACGAGGAGCCGGCATGAGCCTGCAACGTCCGCCCCTGTGGCAAATCATCAAGCCGCACCTGACGGTGTTCGACGGCGCGCTGTCGCTGATCGTGTTCCTGATCCTGTCGGTGGGCATCGTCACCCTCTATTCGGCTGGCATGAACTTCCCCGGCCGGGTGGAAGACCAGCTGCGCAACATCCTGGTGGCCTTCATCGTCATGTGGGTAGCCGCCAACGTCTCGCCCCAGCTGCTGCTGCGGCTGGCCGTGCCGGTCTATACGGTGGGGGTGACGCTGCTCATCGCGGTGGCGCTGTTCGGCATCATCAAGAAGGGCTCGCGCCGCTGGCTCAACATCGGCATGGTGGTGCAGCCTTCCGAGATCATGAAGATCGCCATGCCGCTGATGCTGGCCTGGTACTTCCAGAAGCGCGAAGGCATGCTGCGCTGGGATGCCTTCCTGGTGGCGGCGATCCTGCTGCTGATCCCGGGCTTTCTGATCATCCGCCAGCCTGACCTGGGCACCGGTCTGCTGGTGCTGGCGGCCGGCTTCTACGTCATCTTCTTTGCCGGCCTGCCCTGGAAGATCCTGCTGGGACTCTTCGTGGCAGGCGCGGCCAGCCTGCCGGTGGTGTGGTCCTTCATGCACGATTACCAGCGCCAGCGCGTCATGATGCTCATCGACCCGACCTCCGATCCGCTGGGCAAGGGCTTCCACATCATCCAGTCCACCATTGCCATCGGCTCCGGGGGCGTCACGGGCAAAGGCTGGCTCATGGGCACCCAGACGCACCTGGAATTCATCCCCGAACGCACCACCGACTTCATCTTCTCGGTCTATTCGGAGGAGTTCGGACTGATCGGCAACTGCGTGCTGCTGGTGCTGTACCTGCTCCTGATCGGGCGCGGCCTGATGATCACGGCCAATGCGCCCACGCTGTTCACGCGCCTGTTGGGCGGGGCGATCACGATGATTTTCTTCACCTATGCCTTCGTGAACATGGGCATGGTCAGCGGCATCCTGCCGGTGGTGGGCGTTCCTCTTCCCTTCATGAGCTATGGCGGCACCGCCCTGGTCACGCTGGGCTTGGGCGCAGGCATCCTGATGAGCATCCAGCGCCATCGCAAACTGGTTCAAAGCTGATCCAAACGCGTACTTTTCTTGTTGCATTAATGACAAGTTTGCGAGGATTCGTGAACTTGCTGTACTGACGAGTTGTCAGCCTCGGTGCATTGCAGTCTGGTATCGTTGCGAACATTCCGGCCGGGACCCGCAAGCACCAGGCCCCGCGCATCGACTGTTGACCAAGGACAGCCCATGGAAACACCCACTCTAGACCATCACCACCCGCGCGCCTCACTGGGCCGCGCCCTGCGCTGGGGCACGCTGCTGCTGCCCTTGCTGCTGGCCGCTTGCGGCACCAGCCAGCAGGCCCCGCGCCAGACCGCCCAGGCACCGGCCACCCCCACCAAGTCCGCCAGTACCCGGCCCTCCAACGTCCCGGCGCTGCCGGCGGCGGGTTCGGGGCGCGGCGGCTACTACAAGGATGACGGCCCGGGCGATCACATCCCCGATGGCCTCCTGGACGTGGCCGATGCCGAACCCCAGGTGGAACCAGTCTCCAAGGCCGCCAGCCGGCCTTATGCGGTGTTCGGCAAGACCTACGTGCCGATCACGGACAACAACCAGCCCTTCATCCAGCGCGGCGTGGGCAGCTGGTATGGCAAGAAATTCCATGGCCAGAAGACCTCTTCGGGCGAACTCTACGACATGTACAAAATGACGGCCGCGCATCCCACGCTGCCCATCCCGTCCTACGCCCGGGTGACCAACCTGAAGACCGGCAAGCAGGTCATCGTGCGCATCAATGACCGCGGGCCCTTCCACTCCAGCCGCATCATCGACCTTTCCTACACGGCTGCGCTCAAGCTCGGCTACCTCGGTACGGGTAGCAGCGAACTGGAAGTCGAGCGCATCCTGCCGGAAGAAGCCCAGCGCATGGCCGATGCACGCCGCAATGGCGGCGGCACCACGCTGGCGGCGGCCGATCCGATCAACCGGGCGGCCGATACCGGGGCCGGTGGGCAGGGTGTGTCCACCGGACCGGTGGAAATCAATACGGTCAGCGCGCAGAGCCTGCCACCGCAGCCGACCGTGGCGGCGGTACAGCCCATCAATGCAAGCACCAGCAGCGCCGCCGGTGGCGCGGGCATGGCCGGGGGCGGTGGCATCATCAATGCCGTGGCCAGCGGCTCGGCCCCTTCGCCGGCCATGCCGCAAGCGGTTCCGCTGACGGCCGGCTATTACCTGCAGTTCGGTGCCTACTCGCAGGAAGCCAATGCCCTGGTGGCGCGCGACAAGCTGCTGCCCAGCCTCTCCGGCATCGTCGACAGCATGCAGGCGGTGCAGGTCAACGGACTCTATCGCCTCTATGCCGGCCCCTACCCGACCCGTCCGGCAGCGCAGAACGCGGCCATGCTGGTGCGCCAGCGCAGTGCCGGCACGCCGTTCATCGTGGAGCGTTGAGCCGACTTCGGTTTTTGGGAATTTTCTTCACCCGCCCTGCAGAGGCATTTCAACGCAGGGCGGCGTGGCGGGCGATGCAGGGGCGGCCCCGCAAAAAACTTCATTTGATCGCCCGAACGGGCTGAACCGGGCGCCTGTGCGGCTTCAGGCGTCCTCGTCCTCTTGCGCGCCTTGGCGGATCTGCAGGGCGCGTTCATACAAGGCATTCTTTTTCTGGCCGGTGATCTGCGCGGCCAATGCCGCCGCCTGCTTGACCGGCAACTCTTCCAGCAGGATGCGCAAGACGCGCTCGCCCTCGGCATCTTCCCCCTCGACCGGCTGCGCCCCTTCCAGCAAGACCACGAATTCACCGCGCTGGCGGTTGGCATCCTGCTCCAGCCAGGCCACGGCCTCGCCCAGCGGGCAGCGGTGGATGTGCTCGAAGAGTTTGGTCAGCTCGCGCGCCAGCACCACCTGGCGGGTGGGGCCGAAGACCTGCAGCATGGACTGCACGGTCTCGACGATGCGGTGCGGGGCTTCATAGAACACCAGCGCGGCCTGCAGCGCGGCCAGTTCCTGCAAGGCGGTCTCACGCTGGCGGGTCTTGGCTGGCAGGAAGCCGACGAAGTGGAAACGGGCATCGGTCAGGCCCGAAGCCGACAAGGCCGTCACCGCCGCCGAGGCACCGGGCAAGGCGATGACCTGGAACCCTGCGGCGCGCACGGCGTCCACTACACGGGCGCCGGGGTCGGAGATGGCCGGGGTACCGGCGTCCGAGACCAGGGCCACGCGCTGGCCGGCCTGCAGGCGTTCAATGATCTTGGCGGCGGCTTCGCGCTCATTGTGTTCGTGGGTTGCCAGCAACTGCTTGGAAAGGCCATAACGCTGCAGCAACTGGCTGGTATTGCGGGTATCCTCGCAGGCCACCGCGTCAGCAATGGCCAGCACATGCAGGCCGCGCAGGGTGATGTCGCAGACGTTTCCGATGGGCGTGGCCAGCACATATAATGCCGACACCGGATAGCTTTGCTGGGCGGCATCCTGCAGGATGGAGGCGGCGACGCTGGAATTCTGATTCATTGGAGGGGGCGGGATGTTCACAAGTTGGAAGAAAATGACCGCGCAAGCGGCCCTGCTGGCAGGCATGCTGGCACCATGGATGATCACGGCCAGCGCCGCAGCAGCCGACAGTGTACCTCTGCTGGCCCAGGCTGCCACGCCTGGTGCTGCCGACCCCGCCCCGCTGGCCCTGCCGCCGGGCACCTCCCCGGAGATGGAATCAGCCGCCATCGGCGCACCCGCTGTGCCGCCACCCCCAGCTACCCCGACACCCGTGCGCGTGGCCCTGCTGCTGCCCTCGCGCAGCGGTGCCTTCGGCGCGGCTTCCGATGCCGTGCGCACGGGCTTCCTGACGGCCTATTCGCGCCAGAAGGAAAACATCCAGCTGGCCATCGTCGAAACCGGCGACTCGGCCCCCGACATGCAGCGTGCCTATGACGACGCATCCGCCAAGTTCGACATCGTGGTCGGCCCGCTCTCGCGCAGCGCCGTCACCGCCGTGGCGCAGAGCGGGCGCGTGAGCAAACCCACGGTGGCGCTGGCGCAGCCCGACATGAATGGCGAAACCGAATTGCAGTTGCCACCGCAGATGCTGGCCGTGGGCCTGTCCATCGACGAGGAAGCGCGCCAGGTCGCCAACTGGGTCGAGAAGGAAAAGGCCCCCGGCAAGATTTTCGCCATCTCCACCGGCACCGCCTGGCAGAAGCGCGCCGCCCGCTCCTTCCAGCTGCGCGCGCGCCAGCTCGGACTGCAGGTGGAAACGCTGGAACTGAGCACGCCCTCCAACGCCCTCTCCGCGCCCGGCCTGGCGCAACTGGCCAAGCGCGTGGAACAGGAAAAGCCGGCCCTGATCTTCGTCGCCCTGGATGCGGCGCAGACCGTGCAACTGCGCAGCGCCGTGGGCAACGAGCTGCCGCTGTACGGGACTTCGCAGATCAATCCCTTCACCCTCAAGCGTGACAACCCGAATGACAAGCTGCCCGAACTCGATGGCGTGCGCCTGATCGACATCCCCTGGCAGCTGCAGCCGGACAACGTGGCCGTGGCCCGCTACCCGCGTCCGGCGGTCAACGACAACGAGCGCCCCAATCCCGACCTGGCGCGCCTGTACGCGCTGGGCATCGATGCCTACCGGGTGGCCTATGGCATCGCCCAGAAGCAATCCGGCTTCGACATCGACGGCGTCACCGGCCGGCTGAACGTGAACATGGTCAGCGGCGGCACCACCTTCTTCCAACGCCAGGAAACCCAGGCCGTCTACCAGGATGGCTGGCCGGTGCCGATGGCCGACCAGTACTGAGGCCATCATGGCGCCAGGCAGCCCGCTGCGGCGCACGGCGCGCCAGCGCACCGGGGACGACGGCGAAGACCGGGCGCTGGCCTACCTGCAGGCGCAGGGCCTGCAGCTGGTGCAGCGCAATTTCCGCTGCAAGGGCGGCGAGATCGACCTGATCCTGCGTGAGGGCAGCACCATCGTCTTCGTGGAAGTGCGCGCCCGCGCCAGCAGCGCCTATGGCGGTGCGGCCGCCAGCGTCACGCCGGCCAAGCAGCGGCGCCTGCTGGTGGCCGCCCAGGTCTGGCTGCAAGGGCAAGCGCGCCTGCCGGCCTGCCGCTTCGACGTGGTGACGGTCGAAGGCGGGCAGTTGCAGTGGCTGCGCAACGCCATCGAGGCCTGAACAGCGGCCGTTTTGGCGCGACAGCGGGCCGCTGGCGTATCATGTGCGACCGGATTCCGGAAACTTCTCTTTACGAATTGCCCGGACTTGGCCGCGTTCAAGTCCTCTATAATCGCAGGCACTATGACAAATCCCCGCATCCTCGCCCATTTCCAGGAAAGCGCCGACCTGAAGATGAAGGCCGCCAGTGTTCTGGCCCAACCGATCGAACAGGCGATTGAACTAATGTTCACTGCACTGTCGAATGGCAACAAGATTCTTGCCTGTGGCAATGGCGGATCGGCCGCCGACAGCCAGCACTTCGCTGCCGAACTGGTCGGCCGCTTCGAACGTGAGCGCCTGCCGCTGCCGGCCCTGGCGCTGACCACCGATACGTCCATCCTCACCGCCGTCGGCAACGACTACAGCTACCAGGAAATCTTCTCGAAGCAAGTCCAGGCCTTCGGCCAGGCCGGCGACATCCTGCTGGCCTTCTCGACCTCGGGCAATTCGGGCAACATCCTGGCCGCCATCGAAGTGGCGCACGAACGCGACATGCGCGTGGTGGCCCTGACCGGCAAGGGTGGCGGCAAGATCGGCAAGATCCTGACCGACGCCGATGTGCATATCTGTGTGCCGCATGAACGCACCGCGCGCATCCAGGAAGTGCATCTGGTGTCGCTGCACTGCATTTGCGACGGTATCGACGTCGCGCTTTTTGGAGATGATGCGAATGAATGATGCACGATCCTTGTTGACCCGCCTGCGTCGCCCGCTGGCGGCCGTGGCCCTCGGCGGCATGGTGGCCCTGAGCCTGCAGGGCTGTTTTGCGGTGTTTGCCGGCGGTGCGCTGGCCACCACCTTCGCCGCCACCGACCGCCGCACCCTGGGCGCGCAGACGGAAGACAAGTCCATCGTGGTCAAGGGCGAAGCCCGCATTCCCGAAGTGGTGGCCTCCGGCTCCCACGTCAACGTGACGGCCTTCAACCGCAAGGTGCTGCTCTCGGGCGAAGTGCCGGACGAAGCCTCCAAGGCCGCCGCCGAGCGTGAAACCAAGGCCATCCAGAACGTCGACACGGTGTACAACGAACTGGAAGTGGGCCCGTCCTCCAGCTTCGGTTCGCGCTCCAGCGATGCGCTCATCACCAGCAAGGTCCTGGCCAGCCTGGTGGACGACAAGACGCTGTACTCCAGCGCCTTCAAGATCACCACCGAGCGCGGCATCGTCTACATGCTGGGCCGCGTGACCCAGCGTGAAGGCCAGCGTGCGGCGCAGATCGCCAGCGGCGTTTCCGGTGTGAACAAGGTCGTGACCCTGTTCGAATACATCACCGAGGACGAACTGAAGGACTACCAGCGCAAGCCGGCCAGCGAGAACAAGGCCACCAGCTGATGGCAGCTGCGTAGCTGATGCAGGTCAAACCGCCGGCGAGTCCGGCGGTTTTCACGTGCAGGGGCCGCCCGCAGGATTCTGCGGCGAGGTCTATAATGCTTCAGTTCAACGAGGCTGCCGTATGCAGTGGCAGACCTCTTCCCGCAGTCCGGATCCGGAGTTTCCCATGCAAGCACAGGCCAACGCGCCCAAGAGCGGTCTCATGATCAAGCTGGCAGCCGTCCTGGTGGTGGCCGCTGTCGCCGCCTTCGCCTATTTCAAGGTCAATGCCGGCAATGCCGCGCCCGACGTCACCTTCACCAAGCTCGATGGCCAGCAGGTGGCACTGAAGGATTTGCGCGGCAAGGTGGTCATGGTCAATTTCTGGGCCACCAGCTGCACCACCTGCGTGGGCGAAATGCCGCAAATGATCGACACCTACAACAAGTTCAAGGACCGTGGCCTGGACTTCGTGGCCGTCGCCATGAGCTATGACCCGCCCAACTACGTGCTGAACTACACCGAAACCCGCAAGCTGCCCTTCAAGGTCGCGCTGGACCCGCAGGACACGCTGGCCAAGGCCTTCGGCGACGTCAAGCTGACCCCGACCACCTTTGTCATCGGCAAGGATGGCAACATCATCAAGCGCTATGTCGGCGAGCCGCAATTCGCCGAATTGCACCAGTTGCTGGAAAAGGCGCTGGCGGCCTGAGCCCGCAGCGCTCGCTCTTCCCCGCTTGCAAGCCGGCACCGTGCCGGCTTTTTCATTTCTGATTGCAGGATGACAACTGCACGGAACATCCCCGTGCTTGCCGTAGTCCAAGATATTCATATTGTCGTCATGACAAGCGCTCGCGTGCCTCTGCCGACACCTTCACAACAAAGGAGGCTGACATGAAATTCCGGACCATTTTCCTCATCGTGCTGCTGGCGCTGGTCGCCATCTTCGCCGCCGTCAACTGGACGGCCTTTACGGCCACGACCACGCTCTCGCTGATCTACACCGAATTCCAGGCACCGCTGGGCGCGGTAATGCTGGGCGTGGTGGTGGTGCTGACGGCCTTCTTCCTGCTCTACATCCTGGCCCTGCAGACCAGCGTGATGCTGGAAAGCCGCCGCCTGACCAAGCAGCTGGAAGCCCAGCGCGCCCTGGCCGACCAGGCCGAGCATTCGCGCTTCAATGACCTGCGCGGCTACCTGAAGACCGAGCTGGAACAGCTTCAACGCCGCCAGACCGAACAGCAAACCCTGCTGGCGCAGCGCCTGGATGCATTGCAGCGTGACATCCACCAGCGCGTGGAACAGACCGAGAACGCCGTCGCGGCCCAGGTCGGGGAGCTCGATGACCGCCTGCAGCGCCAGCGCGTGACCACCGTACCTCAGAATTTGGCATAAACCTTCCAACGCCCACGCAAAAAAGGCTGGAACCTCGCGGATCCAGCCTTTTTCTTCATTTAATGCCTTTTAGCGGCAGTTCCAGGGCACTTAGACGCCGTAACGGGTCCGATACGCTGCTACCGCATCCTTGTACTGGCTCAGGCGGGCATCGCCGCCGTTGGAGATGTACTCGAAGAGGTCATTGAGGTTGCCGATGGAAATGACCGGCATGTCGTACTCGCGCGCCACTTCCTGCACCGCCGACAGTTCGGAGAGGGCGCCATCCTTGCCCGAGCGCTCCATGCGGTCCAGTGCGATCAGCACGGCGCAGGGGGTGGCACCGGCGGCGCGGATCATGTCCACCGACTCGCGCACCGAGGTGCCGGCCGAGATGACGTCATCAATGATGACGACCTTGCCCTGCAGCTTGGCACCGACAATGGTGCCGCCTTCGCCGTGGTCCTTGGCTTCCTTGCGGTTGAAGGCGAAGGGGACATTGCGGCCCATGCCGGCCAGCGCCACCGCGGTGGCCGAGGCCAGGGTGATGCCCTTGTAGGCGGGGCCGAACAGCATGTCATATTCCACGCCCGAATCCTGCAGGGTCTGGGCGTAGAAGCGGGCCACCTGGGCCAGAGTGGCGCCCTCGCTGAAGAGGCCGGCGTTGAAGAAGTAAGGCGAGGTACGGCCCGCCTTGGTGACGAATTCGCCAAAGCGCAGCACGCCGGCCGATACCGCGAATTCGATGAATTCCTGTCTCAAGTTGCTCACAATGCATTTCCCGGGAAGAGTCAAAACGGAAGGTGCGGACCGCGCCCGCTTGCCGCCAGGCAAGGCGGCGCGGTGGCAAAGCCTTCATCAGGCCGACATTTTAAATGATTCATCCTATCGGTTATGCTACCGGCCTGATTGAACACACTTCTGCAGCAAGCAAACAGGACATCCATGCCAAAAATCGTCTCCGCCAACCTCAACGGAATCCGTTCGGCCGCCAAGAAGGGCTTCTTCGAGTGGCTGCAAAAGGAAGCGCCGGACTTCGTCTGCGTGCAGGAACTGAAGGCCCAGGCGGCCGACATGACCGAAGACTTCCTGGCCCCGGCCGGCTATGTCGGCCATTTCCACTATGCCCAGAAGAAGGGCTACTCGGGCGTGGGCGTCTACAGCCGCCGCCAGCCGGATTCGGTGCGCATCGGCTTCGGCAATACCGAATTCGATGACGAAGGCCGCTATGTCGAATGCGACTACGGCGACCTGACCGTGATCTCGCTCTATGCGCCCTCGGGTTCCTCCAGCGAGGAACGCCAGGAAGCCAAGTTCCGCTTCATGGAAGCCTTCCTGCCGCACCTGATGGAACTGGAAAAGAGTGGCCGCGAAGTGGTCATCTGCGGCGACTGGAACATCGCCCACAAGGAAATCGACCTGAAGAACTGGAAGAGCAACCAGAAGAATTCAGGTTTCTTGCCGGAAGAACGCGCCTGGATGACGCGCATCTTTGACCAGCTGGGGCTGGTGGACGTGTATCGCCGCCTGCATCCGGAAACCACTGGCGAAGCCTACACCTGGTGGAGCAACCGCGGCCAGGCCTGGGCCAACAACGTGGGATGGCGTATCGACTACCACGTCTCCACGCCGGGCATTGCGGCCAAGGCGGTCAGTGCGGCGATCTACAAGGAACAGCGCTTTTCAGATCATGCGCCGTTGACGGTGGTGTACAGCGACTAAGCAGCCGCCGAACCAGATCGGCCTCGCCAATAAAAAGCCCTCGCACCGTGAAGTGCGAGGGCTTTGTCGTTTCTGGCCGCCCGAGAATCAGGCGTCCGGAGCCGCAGCCTTCTTCGGCGTCGCCTTGCGTAGGGCCGGCTTCTTGGCCGCTGCCGCCTTGGTCTTGGTGGCCGTGGTCTTGGCGGCCGTCTTGGTCGCCGTCTTCTTGGCGGCCGGCTTGGCTACGGCCTCGTCGGCACCGTCATCGGCGTCCGCTGCTGCAGCCTTGCCCTTGGCGGGAGCTTTGGCCTTGCGTTCCTCGAACTCGAAGCTGATCTTGCCATCCTTGCCCCGCACCAGGAAGGCCTTGAAGGGCCGGCGCGTGCGCTGCGAGATGAAGCCCGGCAGCAGGTCGGTCTTGCCGTCGTTGAGGAGCTTGGCCATCTGCTCCGGCAGGATCTCCTGCTGCAGGATGATGCGGCTGCTGCGGAAGTCGCAAGCCTTGGGCTTGGCCACGGTCTTCTCGCAGACATAGGCCAGGCCCATTTCGTAGACGCCGCTGCCGCACTTGGGGCAGGCGCCCAGCGGGGTCTGCTCGCTGAAGTCCACCGGCTCGCCGCCTTCGCCATCGGCCTGGTCCTGGCCGAAGTCGAATTCCAGCTTGAAGTTCTTGATCTCTTCGTCGCGCGAAATCTTCAGGATGGCCGCAAACGGACGGCCCATCTTGGAGCGGAAGCCCTGCAGCGGACCAATGGTGCGGTTCTGCAGCAGCTCTTCCACTTCGGCGATTTCGAACTGGCGGCCACCGGGCACCTTGCTCATCGAGAATTCGCACTTGGTGCAGGCGAAGCGACGGTAATTTTCCTTCACCACGCCACCGCAGTTGGGGCAAGGCGTCTGCAGCGTCGCATAGTCGCCGGGGATGGTGTCGTTGTCGTATTCCTTGGCGCGCTTGACGATGATCTGGGTCATCTGCGCGATCTCGCGCATGAACTCGTCACGGCTGATCTTGCCGCGCTCCATCTGGGCCAGCTTGTGTTCCCACTCGCCGGTCAGTTCGGGTTCGGTCAGTTCATCCACACCCAGGCCATGCAGCAGCGTCATCAGCTGGAAGGCCTTGGCGGTGGGCATCATTTCGCGGCCTTCGCGCAGCAGGTACTTTTCGTTCAGCAGGCCTTCGATGATGGCCGCGCGCGTGGCCGGCGTGCCCAAGCCCTTGCCGGCCATGGCTTCGCGCAGTTCATCCGAATCCACCAGCTTGCCTGCGCCTTCCATGGCCGACAGCAGCGTGGCTTCGGTGTAGCGGGCGGGCGGCTTGGTGACCAGGCCGTTGGCAGTGACCTTGTCGGTCTTGACCTTCTCGCCCGGGGCCACGGCCACCAGGTTGCCGCCGCCTTCCTTGTCCTTGTCGTCTTCCTCGACCTGCTTGCCGTAGATGGCCAGCCAGCCGGGGTTGATCATGACTTTGCCTTCGCTCTTGAACTGGTGGCCCGACACTTCCGTGAAGCGGGTGGTCACCTGGAACTCGGCCGGCGGGAAGAACACTGCCATGAAGCGGCGCGTCACCAGGTCGTAGAGCTTCTGTTCCGGCTCCGACAGGTTCTTGGGCACCTGGGTGGTCGGGATGATGGCGAAGTGGTCGCTGATCTTGGTGTTGTCGAAGATGCGCTTGTTGGGCTTGACCCAGCCTTGCTTCAAGATCTGCTTGGAGAACTGGTGGTAGTTGTTGTTCTCCGCCAGCGCCTCCATGGTGTCCTTGACCGTGTTGATGTAGTCCTCGGGCAGGTGGCGCGAGTCGGTACGCGGATAGGTCAGCACCTTGTGCTTTTCATACAGCGCCTGGGCCAGGCCCAGGGTGTTCTTGGCCGAGAAGCCGAAGCGCGAGTTGGCCTCGCGCTGCAGGCTGGTCAGGTCGAACAGGCCCGGCGACATCTGCGTGGTCGGCTTGGATTCCTCGGTGACATTGCCCGGCTTGTCGCGGCAGGCGGCCACGATGGAGTCCGCTGCGGCTTTGCTCCACAGGCGCTCGGGACGCTTCTCGGGATCGGCTTCATCCTTCTTGTGGCCCTTGTCCAGCCAGCGGCCCTTGTAGATGCCGGCAGCGCAGACGAATTCGGCGTGCACTTCCCAGTAGTCACGCGGGATGAACTTCTTGATCTTCTCTTCACGCTCGACCACGATGGACAGGGTCGGCGTCTGCACGCGGCCCACGGTGGTCAGATAGAAGCCGCCCTCCTTGGAATTGAAGGCGGTCATGGCGCGGGTGCCGTTGATGCCGATCAGCCAGTCGGCTTCGCTGCGGCAGCGCGCGGCATTGGCCAGCGGGAGCATTTCTTCATCATCGCGCAGATGGGCGAAGCCCTCGCGGATGGCGCCGGGCGTCATCGATTGCAGCCACAGGCGCTTCACCGGCTGCTTGGCCTTGGTGTATTGCGCGATCAGGCGGAAGATCAGTTCACCTTCGCGGCCCGCGTCACATGCGTTGATGAGGGTGGTGACATCCTTGCGTTTGATGAGCTTGGAGAGCACCTTCAGGCGCGACTCGGTCTTGGCAATCGGATTGAGCGCAAAGTGCGGCGGAATCATCGGCAGGTGGGTAAAACTCCACTTGCCGCGCTTGACGTCGTATTCCTCGGGGACTGCGATTTCCAGCAGGTGACCGACGGCCGAGGACAGGATGTACTCGTCGGATTCGAAATACTCATCGTGCTTGGTGAAGCCGCCGAGCGTCTTCGCGATGTCGTTCGCGACAGAGGGCTTCTCGGCAATGATGAGGGTCTTGCTCATAGGTATGGGTCTCGGTGGTGAGAGGTCAGTTGCTGGTGTGCTGCGGGAGTTGCATCAGCCTCACGTGGGGCCGGACTGCTCCGAAACAACACCATGCCATCCCAGGCGGTCAACGATAGGCGGCGGCAAGCTACGCAAGTGGCCGGCGTTTCATTGCCTGTGGACAACGGAATTTTTATATAGTAGCCAATATCGGGCCAATGCGGGGGAATGATAAGCGTGATGCAAATGAAACGGCAAGCACAAGGGCTTGCCGTTTCATTGATTCATGCGCTTTCGCCGGCTTTTATGTTCATTCATGCCGAAATGGCTTGAAATGAAGCAACAGCACGGGGATGCGGCGTCAGCACGTTGTCAGCAAGGCTCCCTCCCAGCCCTGTCGCTCGTGCCAGGCCGGTGCGTTCAGTGCAGCAGGCGCGGTTCGGTATCGTCTTCGTCGAGGAACAGCTCCTCGAACATCAGGCCGTCCGGTTCCTTGCCCTGGCTCCACAGCACCATCAATACGATGACCTTGAGTTTTTCCAGGGTGATCGGCGCTTCACCGGCGGCCAGGGCGCGCTCGATGACGATTTCGCGCTGGATCGGGTCCAGCATCTTGGCCGATTCGAGGAACTGGATGAAACCGATGGCTTCCACGCCCAGAATGTCACTTTCCTGGGTCGCATAGATGCGCGTACCGAAGGAAAAGGCGGTCTGTCGGGGATAGTTGTCGGCGAATTCGTGATTGGCGACTTCAAGATCAGTCAGCCATCCGAGTGCCTGGGAGATTTCATCTTCTTCGAAACCGATCGCGGACAACTTTTTGACGAGCGCCTCGGGTTCGGGGCAGGCATCAGGGCGATAGTAGGTTTCGTACAGGTAAACGAGGACATCAAACATGTTCGTACTCTATCGCGAAGGTTATGAATGTACAAGTCAGCCAAGTCCAGTATGGCAGGATTTGCGGCGCTGCGGGGATAATTTCTTCACACGATGCGGCGATAACGTGCACCCGGCAGCAGCTCCACCCAACCCTGCAGTTCCAAGGTTAGCAAACTCCCTGCCAGGCCCGCTGCATCAAGGCCGCAGCGCAACGCGAGGGTATCGGCATCGACCGGGTCATGGCCCAGGCTCTGCAATAACTGTTGGCTTGCCGCATCGAGCTCATCCATGGCGCGCGATGAAGTTGCCTGCACGACAGATTGCTGCTTCGGCAACGTGGACCAGCCAGGCAGCTCATCGAGAATATCCTGCGTGGTCTCGACCAGCTTGGCCCCTTGCCGGATCAGTTGATGGCAACCCTTGGACAGCGGCGCGTGGATCGACCCCGGAATGGCAAACACATCCCGCCCCTGCTCGGCCGCCATGCGCGCGGTGATGAGCGAGCCCGACCGGGCCGCCGCCTCCACCACCAGCACGGCGCGCGACAAGCCCGAGATCAGGCGGTTGCGGCGCGGAAAGTTGGCTGAAAGCGGCGGCGTGCCCAGTGCATATTCGCTGACGATGCAGCCGCCCTCGGCGATGCGTTGTGCCAGCGCGCGATTGCGCTGGGGATAATCCAGATCGATGCCGGTACCGATGACGGCCACCGTCGAGCCCGGCCCGGCCAATCCCCCCGCATGCGCGGCCGCATCGATACCCAGCGCCAACCCGGAGACGATGGTGATGCCCGCACGGCTGAGCTCCTCCGAAAACCGGCCCGCATGCTGCACGCCCTGGGCCGTGGCATTGCGGCTGCCGACCACCGCCAGCGCATTGCCCGCCAGCAGCGCCGGATTGCCGCGCACGTACAGCAGCAAGGGCGGATCGGCAATCTGCAGCAAGCCCGGCGGATAGCTTGCATCGGCCAGCGTGATGACGGATTGCCCCGGCACCTGCGCCCAGGCCAGCGTGGTGGCGATGCGCTCGCGCTGCTGTGCAGTCGGTGCGCACGCCAGGCGAGCCGCCACCGGGGCCGGTACCACCGCCCGCAAGGCCTCCTGATCGGCCTGCCAGATACCCTGCGGCAAACCGAACACCGCCAGCAGCCGGCGCGCCAGCACCGGCCCGATGCCCTCGGTCATGGCCAAGCGCAGCCAGGCAGTCAGTTCTGTGGCCGGATCGGCAATAGTGTCGTGGAAAGGCTCTTGCATGAAGATATATGAAGTGTTGTACATCGGCTGCCCGCTCAAGGCCGTGCGGCGCGGCTCTCCGGGCGGGCCTGTGGCGGGCTGTGATACACTTTTCCGAAAAACGGGAATCTCCTGGCCGCCGCGCCACGCCGCACAGGCCTGCCAGGACCGGCATTGTGCGGTGGCCGTGCTTGAAGCGTCGCGCTTCGGCCGCATTTACATGACAAATCCCGAAATGAATTTCCCGCACGCTCGCAAAATGACGAGATCCGGCCCGAACCAGGTCCCCCGAGACCGAACCCCAAGCTTACCGAGAACACACGTATGGCCCTGCTGAACATCCTCCGTTATCCCGATCCGCGCCTGCACAAGGTTGCCGTCCCCGTGACCGTCTTCGACGAGCGCATCAAGAAGCTGGTGGCCGACATGGCCGAGACCATGTATGCCGCCCCCGGCGTAGGCCTGGCCGCCAGCCAGGTGGATGTGCATGAACAGGTGGTGGTCATTGACGTCTCCGATGAAGGCAAGAACCTGCAGGTCTTCATCAACCCCGAGATCCTCTGGGCCAGCGAAGAGAAGCGCGTCTATGACGAAGGCTGCCTGTCGGTGCCCGGCATCTACGACGGTGTGGAACGTCCGGCCCGCGTGAAGGTGCGCGCTTTTGATGCCGACGGCAAGGCCTTCGAAGTTGATGCCGATGAGCTCTTGGCCGTGTGCATCCAGCATGAGATGGATCACCTGAAGGGCAAGGTCTTCGTCGAATATCTGTCGCCGTTGAAGCGCAACCGCATCAAGACCAAGCTGCAGAAGGAAGAGCGCGAGATGAAGAAGAAGGCGGGCTGACGCACTGCCCACATCCGCGATAAAAAATAACGCCGGCCGGGTCATCCCCGCCGGCGTTTTTCATTGATGCGTCACTTGCATCAATACCATCGATTGATGCAAGAAGGCTTACACCGCCACAAACCGATACACCCCATCCTCCCCCAGCAAGCGTTTCACCGCGCCGTCATACCAGAGCTTGTGCAAGTGCGCGACCGCCTCCCCCAGCGCAAAGGACAGCTGATGCGTATCCAGCGGCCGCTTGAACATCACCGGCAGGATATCCACCCCCGTCTGCGGTGTGGCACAGGCCGCCAGCACTTCGGCCAGACGCTCGCGGTGATGGTCGTTCAACTGCTGGATACGGGTATGCAAGCCACGGAAGGGCTTGCCATGCGAAGGCAGCACCAGCACATCGCCCGGCAGGTGCGCGTATTTCGCCAGCGAATCCAGATACTGCTGCACCGGATTGCTCTCCGGCTCGATCGCAAACACCGACACATTGGTGGAGATGCGCGGCAAGACCATGTCCCCCGAAATGAGCACATTCAGCGCCGCGCAATACAGGGAAACGTGCTCCGGCGAATGACCGAATCCGGTAATGATTTCCCAATCGCGTCCGCCGATGCGCACCGCGTGGCCATCCTGCATGCGGTGATACGCGTGCGGCACCGCCGGCACCAGGTCCTGGTAATACGTATTGCGCCCCTGCAGCGTCGCCACCGTCTCGGGATCCGCCAGGCCATGCCGCTGGAAATGCGGCGTGGCCGCCGTGCCCTCGGCCCCCGGCAAGGCCGCCGACATCACGCGCGCAAAAGCGTAATCCCCGGTGCTCATCCACAGCGGTGCCTGCCAGCGCTGGCACAGCCAGTCGGCCAGCCCTACGTGATCGGGATGGCAATGCGTGACCAGCACGCGCAGGATGGGCAAGCCATCGAGTTCTTCAGTGAAGATGCGCTCCCAGGCCGCGCGCGTATCGTCGGTGGCGATGCCGCAATCGACCACGGTCCAGCCGCGCTGGCGGCCTTGCGGGGTGTCGGCCTCGTCTTCCAGCAGCCACAGGTTGATGTGATTCAGGGCAAAGGGCAGCCCCATGCGCAGCCAGCGCACGCCCGGCGCCACCTCCATGGTGTGGCCGGTGTCGGGCAGGGTGTCGCCGAAGGCGTAGTCGAGCTGGGATTCAAGAGCATTCATCAGTAAGCCTGGCGATCATCGAGAAGGGGGAGGTAGTCATGCAGCGTCGCACCAGCCCTGCATTTTTTGCTGGACGACAGGGCACAATATACTTTACGTTAACGTAAAGTGCCAGACCAACCCAATCCATCCCGTCCATGCCTACCTACACCATCACCGAACTGGCGGAAGAATTCGCGATCACGCCGCGCGCGATCCGGTTCTACGAAGACCACGGCATCCTCAATCCCAAGCGCGAGGGGGTGGGCGGTCGGCATCGCGTCTATCCGGCGCGCGAACGCACGCGCCTGAAGCTCACGCTGCGCGGCAAGCGCCTGGGCTTCACACTGGCCGAAATCAAGGACCTGATCGACATGTACGAATCGCCCAAGGATACGCAGCCGCAGCTGCAGCGCTTCCTGGGCCTGCTGCAACAGCATCGCGAAAAACTGGAACAGCAGCGCGAAGACCTCGAACTGACCCTCTCCGAAATCGCCGCCCACGAAGAGGAATGCCGGCAACTGCTGGCCGATGCCAAACCGAAGAGCAAACGCAAGGCGGTAGCGGCCTGACGCAAACGGCATTTCGCAACGCGCAGACCGTCTTCATTGACGTAAACGTCAAGCAACAGCAATCGTTCCACATCACAACAAGAAATCCCCAAACACCCAACGAGGAGACACCCATGATCCACCTGCCCGGCCTCAATTTCGACCATGGCGAAGACATCGCCGCCCTGCGCGAAGCCGTCGCCGCCTTCGCCCAAACGGAGATCGCCCCGCGCGCAGCCGAGATCGACCGCAGCGACCAGTTCCCCATGGACCTGTGGAAGAAGCTGGGCGACTTGGGCGTGCTGGGCATCACGGTCGGCGAGGAATACGGCGGGGCCGGACTGGGCTACCTGGCGCACATCATCGCGATGGAAGAAATCTCGCGCGCCTCGGCATCGGTGGGCCTGTCCTACGGTGCGCACTCCAATCTGTGCGTGAACCAGATCAAGCGCAACGGCAACGAAGAGCAGAAGCGCAAGTACCTGCCCAAGCTGATCTCGGGCGACTTCATCGGCGCGCTGGCCATGTCCGAACCCAACGCCGGCTCGGATGTGGTGAGCATGAAACTGCGCGCCGACAAGAAGGGCGACCGCTACGTGCTCAACGGCAGCAAGATGTGGATCACCAATGGCCCCGATGCCGACGTGCTGGTGGTCTATGCCAAGACCGATCTCGACGCCGGGGCGCGCGGCATGACTGCCTTCTTGGTAGAGAAAGGATATAAAGGATTTTCCGTTGCGCAGAAACTGGACAAGCTCGGCATGCGCGGTTCCCACACCGGTGAACTGGTGTTCCAGGATTGCGAAGTCCCGGAAGAAAACGTATTGGGCGGCGTCGGCCGTGGCGTCAACGTGCTGATGTCGGGCCTGGACTTCGAGCGCAGCGTGCTCTCCGGCGGCCCGCTGGGCATCATGCAGGCCTGCATGGATGTGGTGGTGCCGTATGTGCATGACCGCAAGCAGTTCGGCCAGGCCATCGGCGAATTCCAGCTCATGCAGGGCAAGCTGGCCGACATGTATTCCACCATGATGGCCTGCAAGGCCTACGTCTATGCGGTCGGCCAGGCCTGTGACCGCGCCGACAGCGCCGACAAGGTGCGCGCCCTGCGCAAGGATGCCGCCGGTGCCATCCTCTACTCGGCCGAGAAGGCCACCTGGATGGCGGGTGAAGCGATCCAGTCGCTGGGCGGCAATGGCTACATCAACGAATATCCCGTGGGCCGCCTGTGGCGCGATGCCAAGCTCTACGAGATCGGCGCTGGCACCAGCGAGATCCGCCGCATGCTGATCGGCCGCGAACTGTTTGCCGATACGCTGTAAGCGCCCTCCCCTCTTTTCAAACTTAAAACACAACGGACATCATGAGCACCCCCATCGATTTCTACTTCGACTTCAGCTCGCCCTACGGCTATTTCGCTGCCGTCGAGATCGACAAGCTGGCCGCGAAATACAGCCGCAGCGTCAACTGGCATCCCATCCTGCTGGGTCCCATCTTCAAGGCACTGGGCACCAATTCGCTGGCCAACATTCCGGTCAAGGGCGACTACTCGCGTCACGACATGGAGCGCACCGCCCGCTTCCACAATATCTTTTACAAGGCCCCGAGCCAGTTCCCCATCGGCACGCAAGTCGCCGCACGCGCCACGCTGTGGGTGCAGCAGACCCAGCCGGCCAAGGCAGTGGACCTGATCAAGACCTTGTACAGCGCCTACTTCACCGAAGACATCGACATCAGCGTGCCCGAAAACGTGCTGCGCATCGCCGCCGACAACGGCATCGACCGCGCAGCACTGGAAACGGCGCTGGGTACGCCCGAACTGAAGGAGCAGCTGCGCGCAGCCACCGAAGCGGCCGGCAAGGCTGGCGTCTTCGGCTCGCCCTTCATGATCGTCGATGGCGAACCATTCTGGGGCTTTGACCGCTTCACCCAGCTGGAAGCCTTCCTCAAGAACGGAAAGATCTGATGAGCACCAGGAAAGACAAGTCCGGCCCCTGCCCCTGCGGCCAGCCCAGCTTCGAGAAATGCTGTGGCCGCTTCATCACCGGTGGCCAAGTGCCGGCCACGGCCGAGCTGCTGATGCGCTCGCGCTATACCGCCTTCGCCCTGCGCGACGAAGCCTACCTGCGCGCGACCTGGTTCCCGGACACCTTGCCGGAAGAAGAACTGACCAGCGAAACCGACGTCAAGTGGATCGGCCTGGACATCAAGAAACACCAGCACGCCAGCGGCAGCGATGAAGCGACCGTCGAGTTCGTGGCGCGCTTCAAGGTGGGTGGCAAGGCGCACCGCCTGCACGAGATCAGCAACTTCGTGCGCCAGCCTGACGACAGCGGCCAGGCGCGCTGGTATTACGTGGATGGGCGCTTCCCGGAGGACTGACGTTTTCTGCACCATGCCCCGCTGCGCCAGCACCGGTGCGGCCGACAGCACAACAAGAAACTGAACAGAGAGACCAAACCATGCCGCAGATTGAAAGCAAGCTCAACCCGCGCAGCGAGGAATTCCAGCACAACCGCGATGCCATGCAGCGCATCGTCGACGACCTGCGCCAGAAGGTGGCCGCCATTGCCGAAGGCGGCGGCCAGGCCGCGCGCGAGAAGCACGTGGCACGCGGCAAGCTGCTGCCGCGCGACCGGGTGCAGATGCTGCTGGACCCCGGCACGCCCTTCCTGGAATTCTCGCAACTGGCCGCCTACGGCATGTACCGCGAGAAAGACCGCGAAGGCAACCTGAAAGATGCCGCCCCCTCGGCCGGCATCATCACCGGCATCGGCCGCGTGGCCGGGCAGGAGTGCGTGATCGTCTGCAACGATGCCACCGTCAAGGGCGGCACCTACTATCCGATGACGGCCAAGAAGCACCTGCGCGCGCAGGAGATCGCCGAATTCAATCACCTGCCCTGCATCTATCTGGTCGACAGCGGCGGGGCCAATCTGCCCAACCAGGATGAGGTCTTCCCCGACCGCGACCACTTCGGCCGCATCTTCTACAACCAGGCCAACCTGTCGGCCAAGGGCATTCCGCAGATTGCCGTGGTGATGGGCTCCTGCACCGCAGGCGGCGCGTATGTGCCGGCCATGAGCGATGAATCCATCATCGTCAAGGAGCAGGCCACCATCTTCCTGGCCGGGCCACCGCTGGTCAAAGCGGCCACCGGTGAAGTGGTGACGGCCGAAGAACTGGGCGGCGGCGACGTCCATACGCGCCTCTCGGGCGTGGCCGATCACCTGGCCCAGGACGACACCCATGCCCTGGCCATCGCGCGCAACATCGTCAGCCACCTCAACCGCCGCAAGCCGCAGCAGCTGGCCGTGCGCGAGAGCGTGGAACCCAAGTATCCGGCGCAGGAACTGTATGGCGTGATCCCGACCGATACGCGCAAGCCCTTCGATGTGCGCGAGGTCATCGCCCGCATCGTCGACGGCAGCGAGTTCGATGAATTCAAGGCGCGCTACGGCACCACGCTGGTGTGCGGTTTCGCGCACCTGCACGGCATGCCGGTGGGCATCATCGCCAACAACGGCATCCTGTTTTCGGAAGCGGCCGAGAAGGGCACGCACTTCATCGAACTGTGCTGCCAGCGCAAGATCCCGCTGATCTTCCTGCAGAACATCACCGGCTTCATGGTCGGCAAGAAGGCCGAGAACGAGGGCATTGCACGCCATGGTGCAAAAATGGTCACGGCCGTCTCCACCGCCAAAGTGCCCAAGCTCACCGTCATCATCGGCGGCAGTTTCGGTGCGGGCAACTATGGCATGTGCGGCCGCGCCTTTTCGCCGCGCTTCCTGTGGATGTGGCCCAATGCGCGCATCTCGGTCATGGGTGGCGAGCAGGCCGCCAGCGTGCTGGCCACCGTCAAGCGCGACGGCATCGAAACGCGCGGCGGCAGTTGGAGCGCCGAAGAGGAAGCCGCCTTCAAGGAGCCCATCCGCGCCCAATATGAAACCCAGGGCCATCCCTATTACGCCTCGGCGCGCCTGTGGGACGACGGCGTGATCGATCCTGCCGATACCCGCCAGGTATTGGCGCTGGGACTGTCGGCCGCCCTGAACGCCCCCATCGAAGAGACCCGATTCGGCGTCTTCCGCATCTGAAGCGCGCCACCGAGGAGACACCATGTTCACCAAGATCCTGATCGCCAATCGCGGCGAAATCGCCTGCCGCGTGGCCGCCACGGCCCGCCGCCTGGGTATCGCCACCGTGGCCGTCTATTCCGACGCCGATGCGCAGGCCAAGCACGTGGCCGCCTGCGACGAGAGCGTGCACCTGGGCCCGGCGCCGGCCAAGGAGAGCTATCTCTGCGCCGACAAGATCATCGCCGCCGCACTCGGCACGGGTGCGCAGGCGATTCACCCCGGCTACGGCTTCCTGTCGGAGAACGCCGGATTCGCCCAGGCCTGTGCCGATGCCGGCCTGGTCTTCATCGGCCCGCCAGCCTCGGCCATCGATGCCATGGGCTCCAAATCCGCCGCTAAGGCCTTGATGGAAAAGGCCGCCGTGCCGCTGGTGCCGGGCTATCACGGCGAGCGCCAGGAGAGCGATTTTTTACGCGCGGAAGCAGACCGCATCGGCTACCCGGTGCTGCTCAAGGCCAGCGCCGGTGGCGGCGGCAAGGGCATGCGCGTGGTCGAACGCAGTGAAGATTTCGAGGCGGCACTGGCCTCCTGCAAGCGCGAGGCGATCTCCAGCTTTGGCGATGACCGCGTGCTGGTGGAGAAATACCTGACCCGTCCGCGCCATATCGAAATCCAGGTGTTTGCTGATAGCCACGGCAATTGCGTCTATCTCTTCGAGCGCGACTGCTCGGTGCAACGCCGCCACCAGAAAGTGCTGGAAGAAGCCCCTGCCCCCGGCATGAGCTGCGGCCGCCGTGCCGCCATGGGTGAGGCGGCCGTCGCGGCTGCCCGTGCGGTTGGCTACGTCGGTGCCGGCACGGTGGAATTCATCGCCAACCAGGACGGCAGTTTCTACTTCATGGAGATGAACACGCGCCTGCAGGTCGAGCACCCCGTCACGGAAATGATTACCGGACTGGACCTGGTGGAGTGGCAATTGCGCGTGGCCTCGGGCGAACCGCTGCCGCTGAAGCAGGAGCAGCTGCGCATCCAGGGCCATGCCATCGAGGCGCGCATCTATGCGGAGAATCCCGAGAAAGGCTTCCTCCCCGCCATCGGCACGCTCACCCGCATGCGCAGCGCTCCTGCGGTGGAATTCACGCTGGCCGCACCCGGTGCCACGCAACCGGCGGCCGTGCGCATCGATGCCGGCGTGCGCGAGGGCGATGCCATCTCGCCCTTCTATGATCCGATGATCGCCAAGCTCATCGTCTGGGGTGCGGACCGTGATGCGGCCCTGCGCAACATGGCGCGCGCGCTGGCGCAGTACCAGGTGGTCGGACTGGCGACCAATATCGGCTTCCTGCAGCGGCTGATTGCAGGCCAGGCATTTGCGACGGCCGATCTGGATACCGGCCTGATCGAACGTCATCGCGACACGCTCTTCCCGGCCCCGGTTGCGCCCACGACCGACACGCTGGCCCTGGCCACCGCTGCCCTGCTGCAACAGGAGCAGCGCAATCAGGACAGCCGCGACCCCTGGGCCCGGACCAGCGGCTGGCGACTCAATACCCGCCTGCAGCGCAGCCTGAATTTCGAGGATGACTCAGGCAACAGCGAAGTCCGGATCGACTACGCGGGCGACGGCCGGCAATGGCAATTGCAGATCGGCGGCAACACGCACACGCTGGCCCTGCATGCGGCCAACTCCGACAGCGTGCGCATCTCCCTGGACGGCCGTACCCTGCAAGCCGATGTGGCCTGGGAAGGCGAAGGGCTACACCTCTTCGATGGCCGCAGCCAGCACAGCCTGCGCCTGCTCGACCCGATGGCCCACGCCGGCCATGCAGAGGCCGAGGGCGGACGCCTGACCGCGCCCATGCCCGGCAAGATCGTCGCGCTGCTGGTGGACCAGGGCGCGAGCGTCACGCAGGGCACGCCGTTGCTCATCATGGAAGCCATGAAGATGGAACACACCATCGCCGCCCCCTCGGCCGGCACAGTGGAAGCGATGCGCTACGCGGTTGGCGACCAGGTGGCCGAAGGTGCGCAGCTGCTGGACTTCAAGGCCGCGTGAGCCGCGCGCCGTGAACACGTCCGCACTGCGCCTGCCCCCCTCGCTGCACGTACTGGAGCGGGGCTGGCTGTCGTCCAACAACGTGCTGCTGTTCGGCCGCGATGAAGTCGCCATGATCGACAGCGGCTACGTTGCCCATGCCGAACAGACGCAGACGCTGGTGCGCCACGTCCTGCACCAGCGCGGACGTGAGCGGCTCGATGTGCTGCTCAATACCCATCTGCATTCGGACCACTGCGGCGGCAATGCCGCCCTGCACGCCGCCTATGGCTGCCGCATTGCCATCCCGGCTGCCGAGGATGACAAGGTGCGCCAGTGGGACGAAGACGCCCTGAGCTACCGCGCCACCGGCCAGCGTTGCCCGCGCTTTGCGCACGACCAGCTGATCCGCAGCGGCGATGTGCTGCGCCTGGGTGATCTCGACTGGACCGCCCTGGCCGCGCCGGGACATGACCCGCATGCGCTGCTGCTGTATTGCGCGCAGGAGGGTGTGCTGATCTCGGCGGATGCCTTGTGGCGCAATGGATTCGGGATCATCTTCCCGGAGCTGGATGGCGAATCCGGTTTCGAGGAGGCGCGCGCCACGCTGGAGCTGATCCGCAGCCTCGATGTGCGCACCGTGATTCCCGGCCATGGCGCGCCTTTCACCGAGGTGGATGATGCGCTGGAGAAGGCCTTCTCGCGGCTCGATTATCTGCAGGCCGATCCGCTGCGCAATGCGCACAATGGCATCAAGGTCCTGGTGAAATTCCTGCTGCTCGAACGCGGCCGCATTGCACTGGCGGAATTGCCGACGATGATGCGGGAGATCCCCTTGTTGCGCATCACCAATGCGCGCTTCCTGCAGATGGACGATGCGGCCCTGGCCGACTGGTGCGTAGCGCAACTGCAGAAGGCGGGCGCGGCGGCCAGCGATGGCATGTTCCTGCTGGATCGCTGAATGCGGGCCTGCGCGGCAGAGGGGGCGGGGGTGCTGTTATCATTTCCGGCTTGTCCTGCTGCCGGCCTTGCGCCTCCTAGTCAAACGCCATGAACGCCATGAACGAACCTGCTGCCGCCCTGCCCTCTTCCGCCCAACGTGTTGCCGACCTGCTGGCGGCGATGGGCCATGACAAACCGGTCACGATGCTGCCCTCGACCGGCCGCACCTCGGCCGAAGCCGCTGCGGCCGTGGGCTGCAGCGTGGCCGAGATTGCCAAGTCCATCATCTTCCGGCGCGTTTCTGACGGTGCGCCGGTGCTGGTCATTGCCAGCGGTGCCAACCGGGTGGACGAAGCCAAGGTCACCGCCCTGACCGGTCCGCTCGGCAAGGCCGATGCCAAGTTCGTGCGGGATGCGACCGGTTATGCCATTGGCGGCGTCTGTCCCATCGGCCACGTGGTCAAGCCGGTGATGCTGATCGACCGTGACCTGTTCAACTTTGACAGTGTCTGGGCGGCGGCCGGCCATCCGCATGCCGTCTTCAACCTCACGGCCGCGCAGCTGGAGAAGATGACCGGCGGCACGGTGGCCGATGTGCGGCTCGATGCTGCGCCAGCGGCCAGCTGAGCTGTTCTACAGCCATCCACGCAATACAACAACCCCAACGGAGACCCGCATGATGAGCCTGCCCAAGAAAGTGAAGATCGTTGAAGTCGGACCGCGCGACGGTTTGCAGAACGAGAAGGAAACCATTTCCGCCGAGGTCAAGATCGAGCTGGTGAACCGGCTTTCTGCGGCGGGGTTTCCGAATGTGGAGGCGGCTTCTTTCGTCTCGCCCAAGTGGGTGCCGCAGATGGCCACTTCCAGCGAGGTGATGCATGGCATCACGCGCAAGCCGGGCGTGGTGTATTCCGCGCTGGTGCCCAACATGAAGGGCTTCGAGGCGGCGCTGGAGGCGGGGGTGGATGAGGTGGTGATTTTCGGCGCGGCCTCGGAGGCGTTCTCGCAGAAGAACATCAATTGCTCCATTGCCGAATCCATCGAACGTTTTGCCGAAGTGGCCAAGGCCGCCAAGGACCACCGCAAGCGCCTGCGTGCGGCGGTGAGTTGCGCGTTCGGATGTCCGTACCAGGGTGAGGTGCCGCTGGACGCGGTGGCCGACGTGGTGCGGCGTTTCCGCGAGCTGGGCTGTGACGAGATCGACATCGCCGACACCATCGGCGTGGCCACGCCGGGCAAGGTGCGGCCGGTGATGGAGACGGCGATCCGTGAATTCCATATCGAAGGTTTGTCGGGTCACTTCCACGATACTTATGGGCAGGCGCTGGCCAATATCTATGCCAGTCTGCAGACGGGCATCAGCATCTATCACGCGTCGGTGGCGGGACTGGGGGGCTGTCCGTATGCCAAGGGTGCGACCGGCAATGTGGCGACCGAGGATGTGCTGTACATGATGAACGGGCTCGGGATCGAGACCGGGATCGACCTGGATGCGGTGGCCGAGGCGGGGCAGTTCATCTCGCAGCAGCTGGGGCGCAAGTCGGTGAGCAGGGTGGGGAATGCGTTGGCGGCTAAGCGGGTGGGGTGAGGGTTATTGGGAGGGGCCGAGACATTGGGGGCGGGATCGGCTTCTGTAACCTCTGCCACTTGCGGAGCGTTCGGTATGAGGACGCTAGCTGAGGCATTTGCTTTAGCTGCTTGGGGTGAGCAGGTTGGGCTGGGTCATTACATTGGCTCATTTTAGTCATCGGTCCTCTTCTGGCTTTTCGGCAGGGTATTTTCTATTACTTCCGCTCAAGATAGTCTTCAGGAAACTTATAGCCTTCAGGGATATCTGGCCACGTGAATCTAGGATCTCGATACATCACCTTGTCGATTTCGTCTTCAATGCTTCTGTATAGATTTTTTAAATTCTGTGCAAAGAGCCTGGCTTCAAGAAGGGCCACATAAGCCGTCAGATGGTCATTCGATTTCCGCGCTATCCGATGAATCTCAAAATACGACAAGAGCTTAGATAAGTCGTAATCATGTTGCTCATCAAGTGACGTTTCATAATCGATAGACCATTCAAATTGACCGTCATCTTTTATCTCCTCATTCATTTCATCGATAGTTAAACCGATACTGGACGTCAACTCCAAAAACGCTGATTGAATCAAATCTAATCCATCTAGGTTTTTCATTTCAATTTTCTCCTTGAACAAGAGCCAAACCTCGCTTATTAAAATTAACAGTGCCATCCCAATCTTGGCTGCCAGGGAGATTTCGGTACAAATTCGCGCAGCAGATATCCATCTATTTCCCCTTCTTATCCATCAATAAATGGATTTCTAAGATCAAAGCGACTCTCGTCTAAAATCTCGCCCGAAAATGCGCCGACCACAGCCAAGTCCAACCGCTCATAGAATTCCAAAATTTCGGAATCGGTAAGATTTTGTATCTTGAAAATATCATTGGCATTGAAGTGGGAAGAAATAAGAGATGCAATCTTTACGTACAGTCGAACAACGGCCGTTGCGATATCCCACTCCGTTTTTCGGTGCTTCATCAGTTTCGCTATGTCTATGAGATCCTTATGAAATTTCCAAAACTCTTGCTCATCCCATATCCCATACTCGACGAGCCTCTCGTAAAAGCTTCCTTCCCAACTATCATTGCCAGGCAGACTGCGAAATAAATTTTTATAACATTTATTCATTTGGTCACTCACCGGATTCTGAAACAGTGTTGCCCTCCGACGTACCCGACCGCTCGCAAGCCTCTTGCCGCCCGAGTGATTGGGTCTTTGGAAAATGCTCTACCGCCAGGAATTCTTCAACCGCATATCTGACTTCCCCGGGAGGAAGCTCGTAACAGTGGACAGTTTTTCCCCAATCATTTGAACAAAGCAGCACTTCCTTGCTACCGCATTTGAACAAGAAGAACCTCCAGCCCTTATCGCTTATTTCGACATACATCGAGAGCTCTACGCCAAATGGTGGATCAGTTCGGCGCTCGGCTTCGATCTCGATAAATAAATCAAGTAGCTTGGATATCCTGTCATCACTGTGCGCCCACCAGCTGGGCGGAAATACCGGATCTGATTTCGTCTGATATCCATGCGTGTGCATCGCCTTTTCAAAAATCTCATCCACATCGAACCCCGGTTCCAATTCATCCAGACGATCTAGTCTGTCGAATGAGCGTCGCAAATCGGAGGCAATAATATTTAAGGTAAAGTTATCTTCGCTATTGCAGAGTAGTAGCTGTGAATTTACAAAGATATTGAAAGGACCAAAACAAAAACTGTCATTGCCTTCCACTACGTCATACCAGAATGCAAAATTGATCGAATTTCCAGCCAGCATTAATTAACTCCCTTTTATTCATCTCGGGGAAATCCAAGTTACTGACAGCGCGCCATCCAATGCAACGTGCCAGCGATCTTTAAGCAGAGCTCTAACTCAATTTTCAAATGGCTCTGAATTCACTCAAGATCTTGAGTCTTGTAACGTGGCAGGTACAGTACCTTCTCAACCGGACACTCTGGATATATCCACTTGGACCAATTTTGTACTAACCATTGTCTGGAAATCCCTCTACCATGTTCATAGCTTGCATCCTCCGGAAGTCGAACCAAAACAAGCCCTGCTTTCAGTCCTGTCGCCACAAGAATGGCGTAATTCCTTTCGGCCACAGGCAAGTCGACCAACATGAAATCGACCTTTTCCTCATAAGGCCATTCCGCTTCAGCTCTGAATATCGCACCGTTTGATATTGCTTCGCACTTTAGGCCAACCAAGTTTTCCCATTCCATCATTTCACTTTCAAGTCGCGACCGTATCAATAAGGATTTTGAAAGACGAAGATGAAGCTCCATCTCTACCGGCAATGCGCTCTTTAACTTCAGTCGAAAAAATTACTCAAGGATTAAGGACTGACGTGGGTGAGATCCGGTTGATCAACAGCCGCCGCTCATCACCAGATGTTCTGGAAATCTGTAGTCATCAGGGATATCTGGCCAAGCAAATCTCTCATCGAAAATGCTGACCTTATGCGCATCAGCCTTGATATCTCCGAATAACTCCGATATCGATCGGGCATGAGCTCCAACATCTTTGAGGGCCTGGTAAGCGGCCAGCTGGTCATTCTTGTGGGTAGCAATACGGTGGACCTCTACGCTGAGCAAGAGCTGGTCAAGATATCGCTCCAGACGATCACCCAGGGAGGAGTTGTAGTCAATACACCATTCGAAATGATCATTTTCATCCTTCGCTTTATCCATTTCTTCTCGCGTGACCCCTATGCCCTCAGCCATTTTGATAAGCGTCTTCCTGATGGCATCGATGCGATCCTTTTCCATCACCTCTATTTCTCTTGTTGCACTTTTCCAGAGCATCAGTCCGTCGCGACCAGCAATGTCATCAGGACCATTCACTCGCTTCACTGCGTCAGCCCCGGCAGTCACAAAATGCTGAGGTATCTGGTATCCCGTGGGGATCGATGGCCATGAAAATCTTTTATCTCTCCATAAAACCTTATCAACATCGCCCCATATATCTTTGAAGAGATTTGACAACAATTGCGCGCTCGATGCGGCCCGCATCAGTGCACAACAGGCAGTCACATCATCACCGGACGGCCTTGATCTGTTGAAAAATTCAACCAGAGAGACTAGCGCTCGCAAGTCCTGATTGAAAGTTGAATTCATAGATACATCCTGGTCAATGAACCAGCAATATTGTCCGTCCTCCTCTCTCTCTGACATGATCTCGTCTTTAGTCACCTGCAATGGCCGTCGCATACCGACGATACGTACCGCCCGAAGACCACTTTTCGGCATCGAGATACTGCTCCGTCAGGCCCCGCAGCCTGGCTTCGTCGCGTTGTTCAAGCGGCTTGCTCCGCTCCTCCGCTAGCGCATCATCCAACTTGCGCTTGGCCTCATCCGCCTCCTTCGCCCGAATGTTCAGGAAGCTCCCCAACTCCCGCGTAAAGGCCCCCGCAATGGCCGTCCGATTCTCTATCTCCTCCTTGTCGAAGATCGGCTTGAGCGCATTGCTCCCCTCCTTGCTGCTGCTCACCTCCCGATTCACCGAGGCCACCGTCTGCTCGGCTGCTCGTCACATCCTGACCCGCCTGGATGTGGATGCTGTGGCCGCTGACCTGCGTGGCGACCTCCTTGCTACCGGTCACCACGGCGCGATTGATGCCGACTTCGCTGGTGCCGTGTGCACCGTTGGCGCGATCCACGAAGTTAGGCCCGGTCAAGCGACTGACCCAGTTGCCGCCGCCCTTGTCATCGGCCCAGCGGATCTCCTGCCGGAAATATTCCTGCACGACACCAAGACGCACATCCCGGCCCGCCGCCAACACGGCGTCACCCGAGGCGGCAATCACGGCAGCATCGGCCTGCAGGTCGCGGCCAGCAAGCAGCACCACGTCCTTGCCACTCACGCTGGCCACCTGATCGATATTGCGTCCCGTGGTGACGGCATTGGCAGTCGTGACGCTGGTACTGCGAAGCACGACATCCCGGCCCGCACTCAGCATCAGCTTGTCGTTGGCATCGATGACGCCACCGGCATTCTCGATATCACTCTGCGCCACAACGCGAACCGAGCCGCCCTCGATGCGCCCGCCGAGATTGCGGACGTTGTCCGCGCGCAGCGTCACACCCGATCGTGCGGCGATGGTGCCGCCGCGATTGAGGATACCGTGCGAGAACAGCTTGCCGCTGTTGTCCAGTGCATCGGCATCGATCTGGAGGGTGCTGCCGGCACCGACGTTTTTTTCGTTGGTGAATTTGCCGGTCACTTTCAGGGTCAGCGATTGGACTGCACTGAGCGTGCCGCGATTGTCGAGGGTAGCAGCCTTGAAGTCGGCACCGGCCCTGCTGCCCATGGTGCCAGCATTGGTGAGGGCGGCGCTTGCGCTGGCGTTGAGTGCCGCTTCCCCGATGAAGCGCCCCTGGTTTTCAATCGCTACCGCCTCGGCATCGAGTGTCCGTTTTGCTTCGATGCTGCCGCTGTTGAAGAGCCGTCCTGCTACCTGCAACTGGACCGATTCCTGTGCGGAATAAATATCTCCCCGATTGGTCAGGGTCGTGGCGCGTAGCTCAAGCCGGGCATTGCTGCCGATCTTGCCGCTGTTGTCCAGCATGTTGCGTATACGCAGTGCGAGCGTGGCGGGAGTGAGCACGCTGCCGGTGTTCTCCAGCGTGACCGCAGCAAGCGTAACGCCGGTATCCCCTAGCAGGCTGCCTGCATTGCGTATCGAACCGCTACTCTGCACGCGGGTGTCGCCTGTGCTCCCGATGCGTCCCGTGCCGGTGTTTTCCAGTGTCCCGACTTCAAGGAGGGTGCTGTCCCTGGCGCCCAAGCTACCCTGGTTGATGAGCGCTCCGGTGGTGCGTATCTGGAGCTGCCGGCTGGCGTCAAGCGTGCCGGCATTGTCCAGTGCAGTGGCGTGGATGCGCAGCGTGCTTTCGGAGCCCATCGTGCCGCTGCCGGCGTTGCTCACCGCTCCGGCGGCAGCGATCACGGTGTCGCCCCGTGCGGCCAGCGTCCCGGTGTTTTCCAAGTGGCCGGCTGCCGTCACGACCAGCTGTCCTTCAGTGGCCGTGAGCGTGCCGCCGTTGTGCACGCCCACGCCATGTTCGGTAGCACTCAAGTAGATGTGGCCGGCATACATGCCGCCGAGCGCTGCCACATCGATGGCGCGCACCGGCGCACCATCGGTGGCGCTCTGGTCCGGCGTGACCTGCGCGTGATCAGCACTGACCGTATTGAGCCCGGTGGTGAGCCGGATCTGTTTGGCCCGCAGCTCCGCATGTACGCGCACTGCACGGGCGATGACGTCGGCATACGCGGTGTCATTGGCTTGCAAGCCCAGCCCCTCAAAGCTGATCACGCCGCTGTTGACGCGATAGCTTTCCAGGTTGCCCTGCCGGATGACGGGCGTGCCGGTGGTCATGGTGGCGTGTTGGGCGTTGATGAAACCGCAGCCCGCGCAGGTGATGCCGGCAGGGTTGGCGATGATCACCTGCGCCGGGTTGCCTGCCACCTCGATGAAGCCGCGCAGGTAGCTGGGGTCCGTTGCATTGACCTGGTTGACGATGATCTGTGCGCCACCGCCCGGCATCCATGGATTGCCGGCGATATAGCCGCCCAGTTCGGACTTGCTGGAGCCACCCGCGTTATTGAGGATGACTCCGCGTCCATCCACATCAAAACGCCGGTAGCTGTTGACCGACAGGCCCTTGGCGTTGGGCTGCCGGATGTTCACCACGGGCACGCCGTTGGCGGCCTTGAGCACCATCGGCTGCTCTTCGCGCGGCGCGTTGCGGTCTGCCAGGATCTGCGCATGTGCCACGCTTTGCCACGTCAGTGCCAGGGCCAAGACCAGCGTGCAGAACTTCCACGATGCCGGTGCCACCACACCGGCAGCCCCGCATGCCATCGGTGACCTCTGGCCGCTGATGGTGGACGCGGTTTCCGCGACCGCCATCAGCATGCCGCGATGACGGTTGAAGACCAATTGATAGCACTGACGGTTCATGGATCGCCCCTTTTGCGAGATCGACCCGGACCGGATGCCTCATCGATTCGAGGCGCAGTCTATTTTTTTAGAGCGGATTAAAAAATCAGAAAAGTCTGATTTATGTGCAGACGATAAAAAGAGAAATTGCGATCTCCCCAATTTTTGAATGATCGCGACACGCGTGCCCGGTGTTGTTTTGCTCGCTGACCATTTCCTTATGAATCGCTACCACCTCCTTTCTCCGCTGCTGCTCGGCGCGCTCTGCCTCCCGCTCTACAGCGCAGCACAATCTCCCGGCATCCAGCAAGAACAACTGCAGCGCGAACGAGAGCGCGTCTTGCGCGAGGCCCTCGAGCAAGCGCCCGATGTGCTCACGCTGGGCCTGCCCCCTCCCGGTTCCACGTCGTTGGACTACCCCGAGGACGAACAACCTTGCAGCCGCATCGACACGATCATCATGGAAGGAGATTCTGCGGAGCGCTTCCGGCCCGCCCTGGGCACGGTGATGAAGGCGGCCGGGGGGGGTGGTGCCACCGGCCGCTGCCTGGGCAGCCAGGGTCTGCAAATCCTGCTGGCGCGCGTGCAGGCCGACATCATCGCGCGCGGCTACACCACCACCCGCGTGCTGGCGCAGCCGCAGGATCTCTCCACGGGCAGGCTGATCCTCACGGTGATTGCCGGCAGGCTGCGCAAGGTGCGCATGGCCGAGGGAGCGGACACGCGCGGCAATGCTGTCACGGCACTGCCGCTGTCTGAGGGAGAGCTGCTCGACTTGCGCGCCATCGAGCAAGGATTGGAAAACCTCAGGCGCGTGCCGACAGCAGAGGCTGACATCGAGATCACGCCCTCGGAAGAATCCGACGCGCAAGCCGGCGACAGCGATCTGGTCGTGCAATACCGGCAGGCCTTTCCGTTCCGCGTGTCAGCCTCGCTGGACGATGGCGGTGCGCGCACCACTGGCCGCTATCAGGCAGGCGTGACGGTGGCCTATGACAACTGGTGGACGCTCAATGATCTCTTCTACGCCAGTCTCACGCGCAGCCTGGGGCGCTATGGGGATCGCGGCAGCCGCAGCCATACCGTGCATTATTCGCTGCCCTTCGGCTACTGGCTGCTCTCGGCGACGCTCTCGGGCAGCCGTTATCACCAGACGGTGGAGGGCGCCTTTGAACCGGTGGTCTACAGCGGCCATGCCGAAACGAGCGAAGTCAAACTGTCGCGCCTCCTGCGACGCAATGCCACCAGCAAGAGCCATGTCGCAGCCCGGCTGTTGCTGCGCAAGTCCTTCAATTTCGTCGACCAGATCCCGCTGGCGCCGCAACAGCGCAGGATGACGGCATGGGAATGGAGCGTGAATCACCGCCACTTCATCGGACCGGCCGTGGCCGAGATCAACCTGAGCCATCGCCGTGCACTGGACCGGCAAGGCCGTGCGCCCGAGGACGAACTCGACCTGCCGCAGATCACCACGCGCTATGGACTGTGGCTGGCGGACGCGGCGATCCATGCGCCCTTCACGCTGGGCACGGCGCGTTTACGTTACAACGCAACGGCGCGCGCCCAATGGAACCGGGGCAAGCTGCCGGCGCAGGATCAGTTCGCCATCGGGGGACGCTATACCGTGCGTGGCTTTGATGGCGACATGAACTTGCAGGCCGAGCGCGGCTGGCTGCTGCGCAATGAGTTGTCCTGGGGGATGGGAGAAGGCGGGCAGGAAGTCTACGCCGGCGTCGATACCGGCGCGGTAGCGGGACCACTGACGCAAAGCCTGAGCGGGCGCCGCTTGAGCGGTGCCGTATTGGGCTGGCGTGGCAACGTGGACAAGCTCGGCATGGAGCTCTTCATCGCTGCGCCACTGACCAGGCCACAGGGATTCCCCACCGGTACGCTGACCGGCGGGTTCAGCCTGCAATGGTCGTATTGAATGAAGAAAATGCGGCGCAGGATGGCTGGCAGCCGCCGCGCTTCACTGCTGGCGATAACGCCGCAGGCCGCGCACCGGCAGCTTGTCCGATTCGATGAGCGCCTTTTTCAGTGCACGCTTGTGCAGCAGCGCGCCCCCAATCAGTGCGACGGCGGCCAGGACGATGATGAGGACATTGACGAGATCAAAGTGTTGCATGATTCCCCCCTACGGCTAATAACGATAGATAGATGGAACGCGGGCATGACCCTTCCGGCTGAGCCGGTCCGCAAGACGCCCCCGGTAGCGCCCTGCGTGGCCTGTTTTTATTGCAGGCTTGTGGAAAACATAGCACGCATGAAGGGAAGACAGTAAATCATATAAATAATTTCCTGAATATTTCACCTTGGCGCAACAAAAAGCACGACCGTTATATTTTGTCGCTTTTTGTCCTATAATCGCCGGACAAAAGCGGCATGGGGTCCAGCCCTGTTGCCTTGAGATAATGACAACCCAAGAGAGACGACCATGCCACCAGCCCCTGCTTACCCCAAAGCATTGCAAGATCTGCGCCTGCCCATCATCTGCTCGCCCATGTTCATCGCCAGCGGCCCGGCGCTGGTGGCAGCCCAGTGCAAGGCCGGGCTGGTCGGATCGTTTCCTGCCCTCAACGCGCGCCCGGCCGAGCTGCTCGACACCTGGCTGACCCAGCTGCAGGACGAGCTTGCCCAATGGCAAGCGGAACACCCGCAACGCAAGGCGGGACCGATCGCGGTCAACCAGATCGTGCACCAGTCCAATGACCGCCTGGCCCAGGACGTGGCCACCTGCGTGAAGCACCAGGTGCCCATCATCATCTCCAGCCTGCGCGCGCCGCCCAAGGAAATGCTGGATGCGGTCCACAGCTATGGCGGCATCGTGCTGCATGACGTGATCTCGCTGCGCCATGCCGAGAAGGCCCTGGAAGCCGGTGTCGATGGCCTGATCCTGGTGGCCGCCGGTGCGGGTGGCCATGCAGGTACGCTCTCGCCCTTCGCGCTGGTGGGTGAAGTGCGCAAGATGTTCAAGGGACCGCTGGCCCTGTCCGGATCCATCGCCACGGGCGATGCGGTGCTGGCAGCGCAGGCCATGGGCGCGGACTTCGCCTACATGGGCTCGCGCTGGCTGGCCACGCGTGAATCCAACGTCGACGACGCCTACCGCCAGGCCATCGTGGAGTCGACCGCCGCCGATGTGGTCTACACCAACCTCTTTACCGGCGTGCACGGCAACTACCTGAAGAAGTCCATCGTCAATGCCGGCCTCGATCCGGACAACCTGCCCGAAGCCGACAAGACCAAGATGAACTTCGGTTCCGGCGGCGGCAGCAAGGCCAAGGCATGGCGCGATATCTGGGGCGCAGGCCAGGGCGTGGGATTGATGGAAGATGTGCCGACCGTGGCCGAAATGGTGGATCGGCTGGAAGAGGAATATCGCGCCGCGCGTGCGCGACTGTCGCTGTGAGGCGACGCTTTTGCAGTAACGGATGAGCTTCACGCCATCATGAGCGGCGTGAAAAACTAAGTAAAAGGCGGACCGCTACCCGGGTCCGCCTTTTTTTTCATGCGCGGCCATTCACAGCAAATGGGGAACGCAGCCAGTCCTGGCGCGTCCAAGCGGGCATCTGCTCTTTTCTTTCCGCGCCTTGTGCGCCGGCTTGTACGAATTGTCTGTCGGACAAAATCTTATTTTTCATCTCACTTTGTAACTCGCGGCACTTCTGTTGTGAGGCCCGGTCGTACTTGTTCGCTTCATGCAGATGCAAGGCGTGATGATGCGCTGTGGCCACTCTCACACGGCATCGCCCTGCGGCAAAAGAAGAGTCAACCATTCAATTGCGAGGACCACCACCATGACCAGCTTCCTGAGAACCAGAAAAGACCGTCACCCCAAACATGACAAGCCGCGCCTGCCGCATGAGCATGACCAGCATGCGGACCGCCAGGACGCCGCCAACAGCGGCCATGCCGTCGAGCGCCCCGAGATTCGCCAGGCATATGACGATATCCGCAAGGGCCAGGTCGATACCGACCTGCGCGGCACGGGCGGACTGGATGAAATGAACAAACGGCCCGGCAGCCGCTCGGCCGAAGCGCCCCGCAAAGAGCGCGACGAGGGCTGAAGCCCGCTTCAAGTCCTGCCGCGCCGGCCCCGGACTGGCCGACGCGCAGGCTTCACAGACCGGATTGCACGATCCAGTCAGAGATGATCCCGAACAATTCCTGCGGCTTTTCCATCGGCGTCATGTGACCGCAGTCACCGATGATCTCCAGGCGCGAGTGCGGTATCTGGCGCGCCATCTCTTCCGATTCCTCCACACTGCGCAGCTTGTCTTCGTCACTGCTGACGATGAGCACCGGGCATTGCAGCCGTTGCAGATCCTCGGCGTTGCTGTCGCGCAGGGTCTGCAGCTGCCGCAGGAACACGTCCTTGCCATTGGCCAGGGCCATGGCCTGCAGCCGGTCCAGCAGGCCGCGATCGGTGCTGCGCGCCGGATGCAGCGAAGAGGCCAGTGCGCGCGATGTCAGCCCCTTGAAGGGGGTGCGCCGGGCCAGCTCGATCTGCGCCAGCGTGCCCGCCGATTCGCGCTCGGTCTGCGGGCGCGATGAGGTATTGAGCAAACCCAGGCCCAGCACGCGTTCCGGTGCCTTGAGCGCAATGGCTTGCGCCACGAAGCCCCCCATCGAAAATCCGAACAGCACGAAGCGCTCCGGCGCCTGGCGCAGCACGGCGTCGGCCATGGCCTGGATGCCGATATCCTGGCCGAGGTCGCCGAAAGTCAGTGTACCCAGCGTGGACAGATCGGCCTGCATGTCATCCCACAGGTGGGCATTGAGCATGAAGCCCGGCAGCAGGACCAGATTGCGCATCGTATTTTTTCCTTGCATCAGAGGTAGTAGAAGTGAAAAGCGGAGGCCTTACTGCAGCCACTGCGCACGGCGGCTGGACCCGGCCATGGCCAGGCACAGGACGCCCAGCAAGGCCAGTGCAGCCTGCAATCCCCAGCCATGGGCGAGGAAGCCGAACACCGGCGGGCCAATCAGGCTGCCGCTGTAGCCCAGCGTGGCCACCGCCGCCAGGGCGCTGGAACCGTGCCGTCCGGCGGCACTGAAGACGAACGGGAAGACCGCGGCCACGCCGGTCCCGGCGATGGCAAAGCCGAGAATGGCCAGCGTCATGCCGGGTGCCGCCACGGCCAGGGCGATGCCGAGGCTCGCGATGAGCGTACCGACCCACACCACGCGGCGCGCGTCATAGCGGGCCTTGAGACGGTCGCCGATCATGCGCATGATGAGCATCATCCCGGCGAAGGCAGCATAGGCCAGGGGCGTGGCACCATCGCTGGCACCGATATGATCCTTCATGTAGATGCCGCTCCAGTCGGCCACCGAACCTTCGACGATGGCGCCGCAGAACGCGATCACGCCCAGTACCACCAGATGTCCGTGCGGCAGCGCGAAGAGCTTGCGTGCTGGATCGTGCTCGGGGCGGTCATCGGGCAGCGCTTCATAGCAGGCGTAGAGCGGATAGAGGAACAGCGCGGCCACCAGCAGGAAGTGCCAGATCGGTGCGATGCCCATGCCCGCCACGCCACTGGCGGCGAGCGCACCGGAGAAGGTGCCCACGCAGAACCAGCCATGCAGCATGGACATGATGGGCCGGCCGGCGTCGCGTTCGGCCTGTGCGCCCAGCGCATTGATGGCGACGTCGAAGCAGCTGGACGCCGCTCCATAGAGCGTGCAGATCAGCATCAGCGAGGCCACGTTCGGTGCCAGTCCCAGCAAGGGCAGCGACACCAGCAGAGCCAGCCCCGCGTAGAGCGTGCTGTGGCGCGCACCGTAATGGCCGGTGATCCACGCGGCCAGCGGGAAGGAGCCGACCGCGCCGATGCCGCCACACAGCAGCACCAGCGCCAGCGTGGCCGCATCGAGCTGCAGATGGTCCCGGATGGCGGGAATGCGTGCCGCCCAGGTGGAAAACACCACGCCCAGCAACAGGAAGAAGAGCGGGATGGCAAACTTGCGCCAGATCAGGCGCAGGGCAGAAGACGGGCGGGAAGTGGACAGCTTTGTTGTCATCGATCAGTCAGGAATGTAAACTGCGCAGAATCATTTCTTTCCTGAAATGAGTTTCAATATTGCAGACCGCTATTATCCGACAACCGGGAAAACGCATGCACATGCGTCGTCGGACCAACGGGTCGGGGCTTCCCCAAGAGGGGCTCATTCAGAGAAAAGGAACCGGCAAAGGTTCACGGCAGGTGCATCGCCTGTCACCCTCCATCGAGCAACACCTCTGAGCGACCGTGCACGCTGCCAGCGGCTGCAATCACGCAGGGACAGGAATGCCAGTTTCAGAACCGAACAAGATCTACCAGGAAGTCATCGATGCATTGATCGCCCTGCATCGGCTCACTGACGGCTATACGCCCAATCACGAAGACCAGACCGCCGAGCTGGCGGTGATGATCGGCCGTCATCTGGCCCTGCCGGCCGAGCGCATCGACGTGCTGCACATGGCCGCTCAAGTGCACGACATCGGCAAAGCCAGGATACCGCTCGATTTGCTGACCAAACCCGGCCGCATTACCGCTGACGAATACGGCGTGCTCAAGACCCACGTGCAGTTCGGTTACGAGATCTTGAACAAGATCAGCTTCCCCTTCAACCTGGCCGAGATCGTCTGGTGCCATCACGAGTACCTCGATGGCAGCGGCTATCCGCGCGGCATCGGCGGCGATGCGCTGCCGCTGGAGGCGCGCATCCTGACCGTGGCTGACATCGTCGAGTCGATGTCGGCCGACCGGCCCTACCGCAAGTCGCTGGGCATGGCGGTAGCGCTGGAAGAAATCCAGCGCCAGAGCGGGACGCGCCTCGATCCCGTGGTGGTGGATGCCTGCCTGCACGTGGTGCAGCAGCACAACTGGCGGCCGGTCACCAACTAGCCCGGCGCAGCGGTTTGACCGCTTCGGCTACACTGGCACCACACCACAACAAGACCGCCAGGAGACGCCATTCCATGCCCCCGCACGCCGCGCATGCGCCCTCGCCTTTCATCCTGCGCCACCCCATCCTGACCGCCCTGGCCCTGTCGCTGGGCACGGCCGTGGCGCTGGGGGTGGCGCGTTTCTCCTATGCCCTGCTGCTGGCACCCATGCGCAGCGACCTCGGCTGGCCTTACCTCATCGCCGGCGGCATGAATACCGGCAATGCCTTGGGCTACCTGCTGGGCGCGCTGCTGACGCCGCGCCTGATGCGCCGCTATCAGGCGCACCGCGTGCTGATCGCGGGCGCCTTCGCCACCGCCCTGCTGTCCTTCCTGCCGGCGCTGACCACGGACACGCTGCTGCAATTGCTGCTGCGGATAGTAACGGGTGTGACCAGTGCGCTCATCTTCGTCTCGGGCGGATTGCTGGTGAGCCGGCTGGCGGCATTGCATGCGCAGCGCGCCGGCCTGCTGCTGGGCTTGTATTACGGCGGTACCGGGATCGGCATCGTGGCCGCGTCGCTGCTGGTGCCACCGGTGATGGAGGCCGCAGCCGCCCGGGGTGCGCCCCATCCGTGGCAATGGGCGTGGATTCTGCTGGGTACGCTGGCGCTGGTGGCCAGCCTGATCATGACGCTGCCCGCGCGGCTGATGCCGACCTCGCCGGCGCAGGCGGCAGGAGGCGGGACCTGGCGTGCGCGCAGTTTGTTGTTCGGGCTGACCGGTTATTTATTCTTCGGGCTCGGGTACATCGGCTACATGACCTTCGTCATCGCCTTGCTGAAGGAAGAAGGGATGGCACCGGCGCGCATCACGCTGTTCTTTGCGCTGCTGGGCGCGGCGACCTTTGCGTCTTCACGCATCTGGGCACGCATGCTGGACAGCTTCCGGGGCGGGCAATCGCTGGCCATCCTCAATGGCCTGCTGTGCCTGGCCACGCTGCTGCCGGCCATGACGGACGCGCCGGTGGCGGTGTTTGCCTCAGGGCTGCTGTTTGGCGGCTGCTTCCTGTCGGCCGTGGCGTCGACCACGGCCATGGTGCGTCACAACCTCCCGCCATCGGACTGGCCAGCCGGCATCAGCGCCTTCACCATCATCTTTGCCGTGGGGCAGATCATCGGCCCGTCCATCGTCGGATGGATCGCCGATGGTGCCGGCGGCCTGCAACGCGGCTTGACGTTTTCTGCACTGATGCTGCTGGCGGGGGCGCTGGTGGCGTGGCGGCAAAGGCCGCTGGGCGCGGGCGAGGGACGCACCGCAGGCGTCTGACGTTTTCTGCACATCGGGCCGCGCGGCCAACACCGGCGCGGCCCGCAGAGGGGATACTTACTGCTGGCCGAGATGGCGGCGCAATGCCTCCACCAGGGTGCCGCAATCCTCATCGGTGCCGATGGTGATGCGCAGGAACTGCTTGATGCGCTCGCTCTTGAAGTGGCGCACGATGATGCCATCGCTGCGCAAGGCAGCGGCCAGCTCGGCGGCATCGCGCTGCGGATGGCGGGCGAAGACGAAGTTGGCCGCCGAAGGCAGCACCTCGAAGCCCAGTGCTTCCAGCTGCGCCACCAGTGCGGTGCGGCTGGCGATGACCATGTCGCAGGTCTTGCGGAAATAGTCCTCGTCCTCGATGGCGGCGGTGGCACCGGCAATGGCGGGGCGGTCCAGCGGATAGGAGTTGAAGCTGTTCTTGACGCGTTCCAGCGCATCGATCAGGTCGGCATGGCCGACTGCGAAACCGACCCGCATGCCGGCCAATGCGCGCGACTTGGAGAAGGTCTGCACCACCAGCAGGTTGGGATAGCGCTGCACCAGCGGGATGGCGCTCTCGCCGCCGAAATCGATATAAGCTTCATCGACCACCACCACGCGCTCCGGATTGCCCTGCAGGATGCGCTCCACTTCGTCCAATCCAAGCAGGCAGCCGGTCGGCGCATTGGGATTGGGGAAGATGATGCCGCCGATGGCATCGCCATGGCCGAGGTAATCCTCGGTGCGCAGGGTGAAATCTTCGGCCAGCGGCACGGCGCGATAGTCAACCTGGTACAGGCCGGCATAGGTCGGATAGAAGCTGTAGGTGATATCCGGGAACAGGATGGGCTTGCCATGTTGCAGCAGGGCCTGGAAGGCGTGCGCCAGCACTTCGTCGGAGCCGTTGCCCACGAACACCTCGCGCGCGCTGATACCGTCTGCGGCATGGCGGCGGGCGATGGCCAGCTTCAGCGGTTCGGCGTCGGGATTGGGGTACAGGCGCAGGTTGTCGCTGACCTCGCGGGCGATGGCCTGCAGGGCCAGCGGCGACGGGCCATACGGGCTCTCGTTGGTATTGAGCTTGACCAGGCGCGCGATCTTGGGTTGTTCGCCGGGGGTGTAGGGCGTCAGGCGGCTGACGATGGGACTCCAGAACTTGCTCATGAGAAATCAGCCCGGACCGGGCCACACAGAATTGAGGGAAAGCGCAGATGGTAGCAAACTTGCCGCCACCCGGCCGCAGACGCTTCAGAAATAAGGGCGGTAGCGCGGCTGGCGGGCCGGGTCATCCTGCGCAGCAACGGCCGGACGGGGATGGCTGCTCAGCAGCGACAGGGCGCGGCCGGCAATCTCGGGCGGCAGGCCGATCAGGTCCTGGCAGGCGCGCTGCAGGGCCGACAGCGAGGCAAACCCGGCTGCGGCGGGACTGGCACCGGCATCTTCCATCCGCGCCAGTTGCGCCAGCACCCAGGCCACGCGCTGCTCGCGCACCAGGCTGCGCAATGACTCGCCCTCGGCAAACAGCAAGGCACGCAGGCGGGCAGTGGAGATCTGCCACTGACCTGCGATGCGCTCGGCGCACCAGTCGGCGCTGGGCTGCGCAAAGATGGCGGCGGCAAGGCGGCGGGCGTGGGGCTTGCTGGTGTCGGCGGCGCGTTCCATGTCGGCGCTGGCCTGTGCCTCCAGCGCCAGCGACCAGACTGCGGGGCGCATGCCTTGTGCCGTCACGCGCGGATGCGCGAGGCAGGAAAAACGCACGAAGGGCGGCACCGTGAAGCTTTCGCCCTCCTGCAGCTCTACCGCTACGCCCCCGCTCTTCAAGGTGGCCGCCCCCTTCCAGACCCGCACGCGCGCCGGGGCGGCGAACCGCAGTTCACGCAGCAGCAGGTGATGATGGGTGATGATGGCCATGGATGAATCGATGCAGTGTCAACGCCGGAATGTTCGCCCGATCTTAAGCCGGTAGCCTGCGCCTGACTGTCATCGTGGTGACAGGCCGCTCACAGCGAGGCCATGCCGAAGGCGCGCAAGCCATCGAGGTCGACCACGCGAATGCTCTGGTAGGAAATCTCCACCAGCCCCAGCTCGGCCAGGTGGCGCATGGCCTGGTTCACGCGCTGGCGCGACAATCCGGTCAAGAGGCCAATCTCTTCCTGCGACAGTTCCAGCACCTTGGAAGTACGCGGATACAGCATCGGATGAAACAGCTGTGCAATGGCCTGCGCCACACGGGCGTCAACATCAAGCAGGCGTTCGTTCTGGACCGTGGCGATGAACTGGCCCATGCGTTCGTTCAACTGGCCGATGACGAAGGCGTTGAAGGGCAGGCTCTCGGCCATGAGGCGGTGGAAGGTATCGGCCGGCACCAGCAGGATCTGTGACGCCCGGATGGCGATGACGTCATAGCGGCGCGGCTCGCGCTTGATGACGCTGCCCTCGCCGCACCAGCCGCCCTCGGGTACGCCCGAGAGCGTACTGCTGCGGCCATCGATGTTGTAGACGGCCAGCTTGATCAAGCCCTCATGGACGCCGATCCAGTATTGCGAGAGTTCGCCGCGCCGGGCCACGAAGGCATCGGCCGACAAGCGCGTCAACTGGGTGGTGGCGGCGGCCAGCGCACGATGTTCGCCAGCCAGTGCGGCGAACCAGTCGTATTGCTGCAGAAGCTGCGCCATCGGGCTGCTCATGGGATCGTCAGAGAGGGAAGGAAACGGCAAACATTGTCGCATGTCAGCCTTGTCGTCGTGATGACAAAGCGCAAGACAGCTTCGGTGCTACCCTAGTGCAGAAAATAACAGGCGGCTGATAAAAAATGCACAGGCCGCGCCCCTCATCCCCGCCGCAAGGAGACAGACATGGCAGATTTCGACACCGGCCTTGGCCGCAACGCCGCCAATTACGCGGCCCTCACCCCCATCGATTTCATCGCGCGCGCCGCCGCCGTCTATGGCCAGCGTCCCGCCATCATTCACGGCGCATTGCGCCAGGACTGGGACCAGACCTATCGCCGCACGCGCCGCCTGGCCAGCGCCCTGCAGCGTCTGGGCATCGGCAAGAACGACACCGTCTCGGCCATGCTGCCCAATACCCCGGCGATGGTGGAGGCGCACTTCGGTGTGCCCATGGCCGGTGCGGTATTGAATGCCCTCAACATCCGGCTCGATGCCGAATCCATCGTCTTCATGCTGCGCCATGGCGAAGCCAAGGTGCTGCTGATCGACAGCGAATTCGCCGCGCTGGCGCAGCAGTTGCGCACGCAATTGCCGGCGCTCAAAATCGTCGAGGTGTTCGACGTGCTGGGTCCGCCGCCGGTGCCCGGCGAGCGTTTCGGCCATCTGGAATACGAAGCCCTGCTGGCCGATGGCGATGAAAATTTCGAATGGCAATGGCCCGCCGACGAGTGGGATGCGATTGCGCTGAATTACACCTCCGGCACCACCGGCGACCCCAAGGGCGTGGTCTATCACCATCGCGGCGCGGCCCTGAATGCGGTCTCCAACATCCTCGAATGGGATCTGCCCAAGCATCCGGTCTACCTGTGGACGCTGCCCATGTTCCATTGCAATGGCTGGTGCTTCCCGTGGACCGTGGCCGCCCGCGCAGGCGTGAACGTATGCCTGCGCAAGTTCGACCCCAAGCTGGTGTTCGACCTGATCGCCGAACATGGCATCACGCATTACTGCGCCGCGCCCATCGTGCATGCGGCGCTGGCCAATGCCCCCGAGGGCTGGCGCGCCGGCATCCGCGGTCCGGTCAAGGCGATGGTGGCCGGTGCGCCGCCGCCAGCGGCCGTGCTGGCCAAGATGGAGGCGATGCAGTTCGAGCTGACCCACGTGTATGGACTCACCGAAGTCTATGGACCGGCAGCCGTGTGTGCGGAACAGGATGAATGGAACGCGCTGTCGGTGGATCAACGCGCGGTGCAGAAATCTCGCCAGGGCGTGCGCTATCACCTGCAGAGCGGAGTGACGGTGCTCTCGCCGGACACCATGGAACCGGTGGCCGCCGATGGCGAGGAGATCGGCGAGATCATGTTCCGCGGCAACATCTGCATGAAGGGTTACCTGAAGAACGACAAGGCCACGCAGGAAGCCTTTGCCGGGGGCTGGTTCCATACCGGTGATCTGGGCGTGATGAACGCGGACGGCTACATCAAGATCAAGGACCGCAGCAAGGACATCATCATCTCCGGCGGGGAAAACATTTCCAGCGTGGAAGTGGAAGACGTGCTCTACCGCCATCCGGCCGTGCTGGCCGCAGCGGTAGTAGCGCAACCGGATGAGAAATGGGGAGAGACGCCCTGCGCCTTCGTCGAACTCAAGGACGGGGCCAACATCGATGCGGCCGAACTGACCGAATTCTGCCGGGGCCATCTGGCCGGTTTCAAGGTACCCAAGGCGATCTACTTCGGTCCGCTGCCCAAGACGTCCACCGGCAAGATCCAGAAGTTCGAACTGCGCAAGCGCATGAAGTCGGACAGTGTCATCAACGTCTGAGGCGCTGTCCTGCGCATCTCGTCAGGCCTTGCGCACGGCGATGTGATACAGCCCCCACGGGCATTGGCCGAAGCGCTCCGGCAAGGGGCGCGCGCTCATCTCGGGGAAGCTGTCGGCGTCATATACGGCCCACAGCGGACCGAGTCCACCCAGCGGGATGGGCTTGCCATCCAGATGGGTGGCGATGATGAAGCGGTACTTGGCGATATCTTCCGCCGAGACCAGCACCGCGTAGCCATCGACGGCGCGCAGGGCACAGTTCTGCACAGTGGCGGGACCTCCGACGGCGCGCAAGACTTCCGAGAGCAGCGGACCGCGCAGGCTGTGGCGGCGGCCATCGTATTCCAGCGTGGGACGGATCTCCACCGAAGGCAGCGCGGCGAGCGCGGCAAAATCGAAGGTGTGGGCACGGTCGAACGCCAGCTTCTGCTTGGCCATCATCTGGTCCAGCGCCGGATCGAGCGGGCCGCGATTGGCCTTGCTGATGTCGCCGGTCACCGTGAGCAATACCGGACCTGCGGCAGCACCGGACTTCTTGTCGGCAGCCAATGCAGGCAGGGCCACGGGTGCGGCCAGCAGCGAGGCACCGAGGCCGAGGAACTTGCGTTTTTGCATGGAAAACCCTCCTGATGGAGATGGATGGGACGTGCGGTGATGGCGGATTGTAATCAGTTTTTGCGCTTCGCTGCGCACCAACGACAACGGCCCGCCTCAAGGCGAAGCGGGCCGTTGGATTCAGCGCTGCATCATTGCAACTGCGCTTCAGTCACGTGGCGGACGGCCACGCCAGTAACCGGCCAGCAGCGACCCGGAGAGGTTGTGCCACACCGAGAACAGTGCGCCCGGCAAGGCCGCCACCGGCGTGAAATACAGCTTGCCCAGGGCGGCCGCCAAACCGGAATTCTGCATCCCGACTTCGATGGCCAGCGTGCGGCAGACTGCTTCGTCGAAGCCCAGCAGGCGGCCACCCCAGTAGCCACCCAGCAAACCCAGGCCGTTGTGCAGGATCACGCCCACCAGCACCACCAGGCCGACCGAAGCGATGCTGGCCTGGCTGCCCGCAACCACCGCCGAGATGATCAGCAGGATGGCCACCATCGACACCAGCGACAGGTAGGGCTCGATGCGGCGGATCAGCTTGCCCGCGAACAGGTTCAGCACCAGGCCGACCGCAATGGGCACCACCACGATCTGCACGATCGACATCAGCATGGCGTGGGCGTCGAAGTGGATGGAGGCATCCACGTAGAGCTCGGTCAGCATCGGCGTGGCGAACACCGACACCAGCGCGGAGAGCGTGGAGATCGTCACCGACAGGGCCACATCGCCGCGCGAGAGATAGATCATCACGTTGGAGGCAGTGCCGGAGGCGACGCTGCCCACCAGCACCATGCCGGCGGTGAGGTCAGGCGGCATGCGCAGTACCTTGGCGATGACCCAGGCAGCCAGCGGCATGACCAGGTAGTGCAGGATGATGCCGGCAGCCACCGGTGCGGGGCGCTTGATGATGCGCTTGAAGTCGTCCACCGTGAGCGTGACGCCCATGGTCAGCATGATGAGCGTCAACAGCTGGGTGATGTATTTGCCGATGGGCGTGAAGGTCGGCGGTGAGAAGTAGGCAGCGGCGGAAAGCAGCAGCGCCCACACGGGAAAGAGGCGGGTGATGGTGGCAAGCATGGCAATGGATGAATGATGAATACAGGCCCGTGCATGAAGACGATCATGCCGGGATGGCGCGTTTGTTATGTTCATTGCGCGGATGACGCACACTGCGGCGGAGAGGCTTCGTGCACCAGGTCCGGTGCCGGCCTCTTCTCTATCCTCGATCACGCGCCTTGTGGGCGCGGCAAGGGCGTGATTCTACCCGCGCAGGCCGATTCCTGCCGGCTCCCGGGCCGTGGGACGGCCTACTGGCGAATAAGATCACATTTGAAACTAAGCATCACCTTGGGTGGCATCACGCCGATCACGCCTTCCGAACGTTCGCTGCCGATGATGCGCGCACGGCGGCCCTGCTGACGGCACCAGTCATCGGCCTGCTGCAGACCCTGTACCGCGACGCCGTCGTTGCCGTGCCAGCGTGAACTGGCCACCAGCAGGTAGGTGTCCTTGTCGATCTGCGTGACCGGTTGCGAGGAGGCGCAGCCGGCCAGTGCGGCCACCATCGCAAGGGACAGCGTCGGCATCAGGCGGATTGTCATCGGGGCTCCCTTAGTCTTGTGATCCACGATGGTAGCCAGCGCGATGGGTGGCGTCATGCGTCCCTACAACTCTTTACCTCCGACGACGTTCCGCTGCACGGACGAAAAAAAACGCCGCTGAAGCCAGCGGCGTTTTCTCGACCATCTCAGTCAAGCCATCAACGCGTAACCGGTTTGTAACGGATACGCTTGGGCTTGGCGGCTTCTTCGCCGAGGCGCTTCTTCTTGTCGGCTTCGTATTCCTGATAGTTGCCGTCGAAGAAGGTGACCTGCGAATCGCCTTCGAAGGCGATGATGTGGGTGGCGATACGGTCCAGGAACCAGCGATCGTGGGAGATCACCAGCACGGTGCCGGCAAATTCCAGCAGCGCATCTTCCAGGGCGCGCAGAGTTTCCACGTCGAGGTCGTTGGACGGTTCGTCCAGCAGCAGGACGTTGCCGCCCTGCAGCAGGGTCTTGGCCAGGTGCAGGCGGCCGCGCTCACCGCCGGACAGGTTGCCGACCACCTTCTGCTGGTCGCCGCCCTTGAAGTTGAAGCGGCCCAGGTAGGCGCGCGAGGGCATTTCGAAACGGCCCACGGTGAGGATGTCGGCACCGCCCGAGACATCTTCAAAGACCGTCTTCTTGTTGCCCAGGTCTTCACGCGACTGGTCCACCAGCGACACCTTGACGGTGGGGCCCAGCACCAGTTCGCCGCTGTCCGGCGTTTCACGGCCGGCCAGCATGCGGAACAGGGTCGATTTACCGGCCCCGTTGGGACCGATGATGCCGACGATGGCACCGGCCGGAATCTTGAAGTTCAGGTTGTCGATCAGCAGGCGGTCGCCATAGCCCTTGCTGACGTTCTTGAATTCGATGACTTCATTGCCCAGGCGCTCGGCCACGGGAATGAAGATTTCCTGGGTCTCGTTGCGCTTCTGGTATTCGTATTCGGAGAGCTCGTTGAAGCGGGCCAGACGCGCCTTGCTCTTGGCCTGGCGGCCCTTGGGGTTCTGGCGCACCCACTCCAGTTCCTTGGCGATGGTCTTCTGGCGGGCCGATTCGCTGGCCTCTTCCTGCTTGAGGCGGGCTTCCTTCTGTTCCAGCCAGGAGCTGTAGTTGCCCTTCCAGGGGATGCCGTGGCCGCGGTCCAGTTCCAGGATCCATTCGGCGGCGTTGTCGAGGAAGTAGCGATCGTGGGTGATGGCCACCACGGTGCCGGGGAAGCGTTGCAGGAACTGCTCCAGCCAGTCCACCGATTCGGCGTCCAGGTGGTTGGTCGGTTCGTCCAGCAGCAGCATGTCGGGCTTGGAGAGCAGCAGCTTGCACAGCGCCACGCGGCGCTTTTCGCCACCGGAGAGCACGCCGATCTTGGCGTCCCAGGGCGGCAGGCGCAGGGCGTCAGCGGCCATTTCCAGCTGCTGGTTCAGGCTGTTGCCGTCAGCGGCGGCGATGATGGCTTCCAGGCGCGCCTGTTCGGTGGCGAGGGCGTCGAAGTCGGCGTCTTCTTCTGCATAGGCGGCATAGACCGCGTCCAGCTTGGCCTGGGCTTCGAAGACTTCGCCCAGGGCGCTTTCGACTTCCTGGCGCACGGTCTTCTCGGCGTCGAGCTGGGGTTCCTGCGGCAGGTAGCCGATGTTCAGGTTGGGCATCGGGATGGCTTCACCCTCGATTTCCTTGTCGATGCCGGCCATGATCTTGAGCAGGGTGGACTTGCCCGAGCCGTTCAGGCCGAGCACGCCGATCTTGGCGCCGGGGAAGAAGGACAGCGAGATGTCCTTGAGGATCTGCCGCTTCGGCGGCACGATCTTGCCGACGCGGTTCATGGTAAAGACGTATTGAGCCATGGTATGAGTTGCCAGTGAGAGGGAAACGATAGGAGGCGGCGTCAGGCGCCGCCGGCGCTGGGCTCTGCCGAGCTTTGCGCGCGGGTGCGCAGGTAGCGCCACAAGCCTTCGGCGGAGTATACCGCGAGCGCCACCCAGATCACGCAAAAGCCGATGGCGCGCGCCCCGGTGAAGGGCTCGCCGTAGATCAGCACGCCGCCCAGCAGCTGGATGGTAGGCGAAATGTATTGCATCAGGCCCAGCATCGACAAGGGGATGCGGCGCGCGCCATGGGCAAAGAGCAGCAGCGGCACCGCCGTGATCGGGCCGGACAGGGCCAGCAGGATCTTGGCTGTGGTCGATGCATGGGTGAAGGCATTGTTGTCACGCAAGGTATCCACGCCCAGGATGGCCAGCACCAGCGGCAGCATCAGCAAGGTTTCCAGCGACAGGCCTTCAAGCGCGCCCAGGTGCGCGGTCTTGCGCAGCAGGCCATAGAAGGCGAAGGTCAGCGCGATCAGCAGCGAGATCCACGGCAGGCTGCCGTTGGCGAAGGTCAGCCAGATCACGGCACCGAGTGCCAGGAAGACCGCCAGCCATTGCAGGGGACGCATGCGTTCCTTCAGGATCAGGTAGCCCATGAAGACGCTCATGAGCGGGCTCATGAAGTAGCCCAGGCTGGTATCGACGATGCGCCCGGCGTTGACGGCCCAGACATACAGGGTCCAGTTGCCGGTCAGCAGCAGGGCCGAGAGCAGGAAGCCCAGCACCACCATGGGCCGCTTGATGACCTCGCCCACCCAGCGCCATTGCCGCCGCCAGGCCAGCACGGCCACCAGGAACACGCAGGACCAGAAGAGGCGATGCACGACGATATCGAAGGAGGGAATCTCCTTGAGCAACTTGAAATACAGCGGGAACAGGCCCCACAGGACGGAGGCGCAAACGGCGTGAAGCATGGCAAGGCAATGGAATCGGAAGCCGGACCTGTGCGCGGCACTGCGCGGTCACGGCGGTGAGAATCCGTCATTATTGCAGGATTCGCCGCCACCGGCCCGACGCCGGCGTGCGGCTCAGGCCGCTGGCAACTTCACTTGTGCCTGCGTGGACATCATGACGACCTCGCAATCGACCTGCGTGGCCGCACGTTCGATGACCAGCACATCGGCTGCACCGAGGGTGATCAAGGGATGGTGCCAGACTCCGCGGCGCAGGGTGACGCCCTGTCCCGGCTCGATCACGAAGGCGGCAATGGCCGACTCATCCGGCCGCTCACCGTCGCCGGCCAGCACCGCCAGGCAGCGGCTGGCTCCCAGGGGAATGAAGCTCTGGCTGCCCAGGCGGTGGCGTTCAAAGGCGCACAGCGGATAGGTTGCCGGATCGCCCTGCCCCTGCGTGCGGAAGATGGCCACGCAGGCGCGGCCGCCCTCGTCGTCCACGTCGAGGGCGGCCACATCGTCGTAACGGCGTGTGGTACCGAAGTTGATGTCGCGCTCGGACGGGCCCGGCGCAATCAACACCCCATAGGCCGCGAAGGCCTCCTGCGTCAGCGCTTGCGCCAGGATCACGCGCGCGGCGGTGTCAGGCGCAGGCATGCATCAATCTCGCGGCATAATCGATCAACGAACGGTCACTGCCGGGCGGTGCAATCAGGGACAGTCCGAACGGCGCGCCATCGAGTTGCATCAAGGGCAGCGAAATTTGCGGGCATCCCGACAGCCCGGACAGGCAGAGCATGCGCACCGCCTGGTTGCGATAGTCTTCCAGCGACTGTTCCGAATCGGTCAGCAGCGGTGCCGCATCCGGCGCGCTGGGCAAGAGCAACACGCCGTCGTTGCCCAGCAGGCCGGTAAAGGCGGCGCGGAAGGTCTCGCGCACGGCGCTGTGCTCCTGCATCTGCTGCGCCGTGATGGTGGCCGACCAGGCAAAGCGTTCGGCCACGCCCGGCCCCAGCTGGAAGCCGTAACGGCTGATGTTCTCACCATGGGCCTGCCAGGCCTCGTAGCCCTGGATGTGACGAAACGCCCAGTACAGCGCATCAAAGGAAGGGGTCGCCGCCGCAACCGGCTGCGGCACACCCAGCACGCCCGCCAGGCGCTCCAGCACCTGCGCAAACCGGGACTGCACGTGCGGCGCCAGCAGGCCCAGCACGTCGCTGGCAACCAGCACACGCGGCGCCTGAGGCAAGGGTGCGCTGTCCTCGCCCAGCAAGACCGCGCCCGCGCGGGCGAATACGTCCATGTCGCGTGCAAACCAGCCGCAGGTGTCGAAACTGCGCGCCAGGTCCATCACCCCCGCAAGCGGTACGCGGCCATGAGTGGGCCGCAAGCCGATCAGGCCGCAATGGCTGGCCGGCACCCGGACCGATCCGCCGGTATCGGTGCCCAGCGCCAGGTCGGCCAGGCCGTTGGAGACCGCCGAGGCCGATCCGGAACTGGAGCCGCCCGGAATCCGCTCGGGCGCGCCGCCATTGCGAGGCGTGCCGAAGTGGGCGTTCTTGCCGTTCATCGAGAAGGCCAGTTCATCGGTGACCACCTTGCCGACGAATTGCGCGCCCGCTTGCAGCAGCGACTGCACCGCCGGGGCAGACGCGGCCTTGATGCCGGACAGGGCCAGCATGTGCGGATTGCCGCAGCCGGTGGGATAGCCCTCCACATCGAAGATGTCCTTGACCGCCAGGCGCACGCCGGCCAGGGGGCCGCTGGCGGCCTGCGGCTGGGGCACGAAGGGATAGGGGACGAAGCAGCGGGCGGTGAAAGCATCGGCACTCATGCGGTTTCCTTGTCAGGTCGGTGTGGGTGGGAGAGCGGCGCGGTCATGGATCAGGCTGCAGCCAGCTGCAGTGCTTCGGCGCGCAGGCAGCGTACCGTATGTTGCTCGCCCACGGATTGTTCGACCGGCTGCCGCGTCAGGCAATCGGCCTGCGCATGCGGGCAGCGCTCGGCGAAGGCACAGCCCGGCGGCAGGTTGGCCAGGTCGGGCGGTGCGCCGGGGATGGTCTGCAGGCGCTGGCCCTTCTGCATGGCGCCGTGGCTGCGGCTTTGCAGCAGCGACATGGTGTAGGGATGGCGCGGCTGGGTCAGCAGTTGCGAGGCCGGTCCCTGCTCGACGATGCGTCCGGCATACATCACCGCGATGCGGTCGGCCACTTCGACGGCCGCGCCGATGTCGTGGGTGACGAAGATGATCGACAGGCCCAGCTCGCGCTGCAGCTCGCGCAACAACAGCAGGATCTGGATCTGCACCGTGGCATCGAGCGCCGTGGTGGGCTCATCGGCCAGCAGAACCTTGGGCGAGCAGGACAGCGCCAGTGCGATCATGGCGCGCTGGCGCATGCCGCCGGACATCTCGTGGGGATAGGCATCAAGCCGCCGTTCCGGGCTGGGAATGCGGACCTTCTCGAACAGCGCCAGTGCCTGTGCACGGGCCTGGGCGGCCGAGACCTTCTTGTGGCGGCGGATGGTCTCGGCGATCTGCGCCCCCACCGTATAGACCGGATCGAGCGCCAGCAAGGGTTCCTGGAAAATCATGGCCACGCTGTCGCCGCGCAGGGCCGACAGTTCGCGGCCGGTCATCGCCAGGACATCGCGGCCATCGACTTCCAGTCCACCTTCGATACGGGTGCGCGCCTCGGGATGCAGCCGCATGATGGAACGCAGCGTGACGCTCTTGCCCGAGCCCGATTCACCGATCAAGGCCACCACCTCGCCCTCGGCCACCTCCAGGTCCACGCCGCTGACGGCGCGGATGGTCTTGCCGGGGGCCTTGAAGGTCACCCGCAAGTCATGCAGGCGCACCATCGTTTTCTTGGAAGCATCAGCCATGTTGCAGCTCCTTGTTCAGCATGCCGGCTTCGAATCCGGTGTCGTCATAGCCACTGCCGGCCTCATAGCGCAGGCAGGCCACGCCGTGTTCCGGTGCGGCCTCGACAAAGGCCGGCGCGCGCTGCTGGCAGACCGGCTGCGCGAACTGGCAGCGGGTATGGAAGCGGCAGCCCGGGGGCGGGTTGATGGGATTGGGCGGGTCGCCCGCCAGCGGCGCTTCTTCGGTGCGGCGGCTGGGGTCCATGCTGGGCATGGAGCGCAACAGCGCGCGCGTGTAGGGATGGCGCGGTGTGTCGAACACCTGCTCGGCCGGACCGACCTCGACCACCTGGCCCAGGTACATCACCAGCACGCGGTCGGAGATGAAACGGACCACGTTCAGATCGTGGCTGATGAACAGATAGGTAAGGCCGAATTCCTGCTTCAGGTCCAGCAGCAGGTTCAGCACCTGCGCCTCCACCGATTTGTCCAGCGCCGAGACGGCCTCATCCAGGATCACCAGGCGCGGCTCCAGCGCCAGGGCGCGCGCGATGTTGACGCGCTGGCGCTGGCCGCCGGAGAGCTCGTGTGGATAGCGTCCGGCGAAGCGTTCCGGCTGCAGGCCCACCCGCGCCAGGAGGCTGCGGGCACGGACGATGGCTTCACGCGCGGGCAGGCCATGTACGGTGGGCGCAAAGGCGATCGAATCCTCGATGGTCATGCGCGGATTGAGCGAGGAATAACTGTCCTGGAACACCATCTGCGCCTGGCGCCGGAACTGGCGCAAGGGCATGGCGCGCGATCCTACGGTCTGGCCGTCGAAGACCAGTTCGCCGCTGTCCTGCTCGATCAGCTGCATCAGCACGCGCGCCGTGGTGGACTTGCCGCAGCCGGATTCACCGACTACGCCCAGGGTTTCGCCTTTCATGATGTCGAAGCTCACGCCATCGACTGCGCGCACCGCATGGGCCGGACCGCGCAGCAGGGGCAGGCCCTGCTGCTTGAGCGGAAAGTGCTTCAGCAGTTGACGCACGCCCAGCAGGGGCTGGCGCGGGCCGCCGACATCACGCGGATCCTGGTTCAGGAGCGAGGCAGACAGGCTCATTGCTTGACCTCCATGGCCGAGCGCAGGCCGTCGGACAACAGGTTGAAGGAAATCGAGGTGACGAAGATGAAGGCGCCCGGCAGGGCCGCTACCCAGGGCTGGGTGTAGATGGCGGTGCGCAGGGTGTTCAACATCAGGCCCCATTCCGGCTCGGGCGGCTTGACGCCCAGGCCGAGGAAGGACAAGCCCGAGGCCAGGATCATAGAGACCGAAATGAGGCTGGTGGAATAGACGAAGATCGGTCCCAGCACATTGCCCAGGACATGCGCGCGCACGATGGTGAAGGCGCTGGCCCCTGAGGCGCGCGCCGCATCGACGTAATCGCTGCGCCGCACCTGGGTGGTGACGCTTTCTGCAATGCGCGCGATCTGCGGGACGAAGACGATGGTCAGCGAGGTGAGCGCATTGAAGATGCCCGCACCCAGCGCCCCCGACAGGGCAATGGCCAGCAGTACCGAAGGAAAGGCGTAGAGGATATCGATGCTGCGCATGATGGCGGTGTTGGTGAAGCCGCCGGCGTACCCGGCCACAATGCCCAGCGCACTGCCGATGACGAAGGCCAGCAGCACCGGCGTGATGCCCATGAACAGCGACAGCCGGCCACCCAGCAGCAGGCGCGAGAACATGTCCCGCCCCAGTTCGTCGGTGCCCAGCAGATGGCCGGCGGTGCCGATGGGTTTCAGGCGCGAAAACATCGAGGCGGCAAACGGATCGCCCGGCATCACCCAGGGGGCGGCGATGGCCGCCACGATCAGCAGCAGCAGCACGGCGGCGGCGATCATGGCACCGGGATTGCGCACCAGGCGCGCACCGACGTTGGCCCAGTGGCCACGCGAGCGGCGCATGGCGGTGGCCGGCTCGGCCGTCTTGAGGGCGGGGACGGAAGTGGAGAGGTTCATGTCAGGCTCGCTCGATACGGGGGTCGAAGATGGTTTGCAGGACATCCACCAGCAGGTTCAGCGCCACGAAGAACGTGGCCAGCACCAGGATGCTCCCCTGCAGCAGCGGCAGGTCGCGCTGGAAGATGGCCTGGTTGAGCAGGAAGCCGGTCCCGGGCCAGGAAAACACGGTTTCGATCAGGATCGAACCACCCAGCAGATAACCCAGTTGCAGGCCCATGACGGCCAGTGCGGTCGGTGCCGCATTCTTGACCACGTGGCGCAAGACGCCAGCGTCCGACAGGCCGCGCGCCTTCAGGCCCACCACGAATTCCTGGGCCAGGATGTCGGCCACCAGGGCGCGCACGGTACGGGCGATGATGCCCATGGGGATGAAGGACATGGTCACGGCCGGCATGAGCAGGTACTTCATGTGCTCCAGGTCCCAAACCCAGGCGCCCGATCCATCGGGGCCGGCACCGGTGGCGGGCAGCCACATCAGCTTGGAAGAGAACACGATCACCAGCACCATCCCCAGCCAGTAATGCGGCACCGACACGCCCACCACCGAAATGAAGGAGGCGGCGCGGTCCACCCAGGAATTGCGGAAGTAGCCCGCCACGAAGCCGAACAGCGAACCGAACACGAAACCGATCAGCGTAGCCACGGCCGCCAGCATGAAGGTATTGCCGACCGCCTTGAACACTTCTGCGGCGACCGGACGGCCGGTCGCGATCGAGCTGCCGAGGTCGCCGTGCAGGGCGCGCCAGACCCAGCTCAGGAATTGCTCGGGATAGCTGCGGTTGAATCCGTAGATTTCCATGAGCTGCTTTTGCAGGTCGGCCGAGGCATCCGGCGGCAGGATCGAGACCAGCGGATCACCCGGGGCGATGTGGACCAGCATGAAGCAGAGGAAGGCCACGCCCAGCATGATGGGCAGGGCATAGAGAAAGCGTCGTATCAGGTAGGCGATCATGGCAGTTCCGGCGACGGGTCAGGTGCTGCGGCGGCAGTGCCGCAAAAGGTGCTTGGTGCGAAAAACGTCACGGTGCAGAAAACGTCAAGCCTGGTGCAGAAAACGTCAGCGGCGCCGGCGCACTGCGGCGCCGCTGATGTGCTCCTGCGTCAGGGCATCAGTCCATGCTCATGGTGGCGATGTCGATGAACCAGCTCTGCGGCTGCACCACGCCCTTGACCTTGGCGGAGATGGCACGCGGGCCGGTGTCGTGGGCCACCCAGACGAAGGGCGCTTCATCGACGATCTTGGCGTGCAGCTGGGCCAGCAAGGCGTCACGCTGCTTGGGATCGAAGGTGGTGCGCGCCTTGGCGATCAAGGCATCGACGTCGGCGTTGCTGTAGAAGCCCCAGTTGTTGGAGGTCGGCGGGGCAGCCTTGGTATCGACGAAACGCACCATGGCAAAGAACGGGTCCATGGAGGCGAAGCTGACGTTGATCGCATTGGCACCGTGCGCGCTGGGGTCCTTGGCACCGATGCGCCAGTTGGTATAGAGGGTGTTCCACTCGATGACGTCGAACTGCACGTCGAAGAAGCACTCCTTCAGGTTCTGCTGCATGAACTCGTTCATCGGCAGCGGCTGCATCTGACCGGAACCGGAGGCCGAGATCTGCACCTTCACCGTCAGCGGCTTGGCGGCCGAATAGCCGGCTTCGCTCATGAGCTTCTTGGCGGCCGCCGGATCGTACTTGATCTGGAAGCTCGGGTTGCCGCGCCACGGATGGCCGGGTTCGACAGTACCGGTGGCTTCACCCATGAGTCCGCCCAGCAGCTGCTTCATCGCCGGACGATTCACGCACAGGTTGGCTGCATGGCGCACACGCTTGTCCAGCCAGGGCGAGCCGGGCACGAAGGACAGCTGCCACGGCCACACGTGGGGCTGCGGATTGGAATAGATCTTGAAGCCGCGCGCCTTGATCGCGTCCAGTGCATCCGGTGCGGGCGCTTCGATCCAGTCGACCTGGCCCGACATCAGGGCCGCGGTGCGCGAGTTGGCTTCGGGCAGCGGCAGCATCACCACACGATCGATCTTGGGGCGGCGTGCGGCATCCCAGTAGCCGTCGTTCTTGACCACTTCCAGCCGCTCGCGCGGGACGAACTTGGCCATCTTGAAGGGGCCGGTGCCGGAAGCATCGGCGGCGAAGGCAGCCCAGGCCTGCTTGCTGCGCTCGGCCTTGTCGGTCACCGAGGCCGGCACGGCAGCCAGTTTTTTCTCCCATTGGGCGGGCGAGGCCATGAACAGGTTGGTGAGGTTGATCGGCAGGAACGAGTCCGGCTCGGCGGTCGTCAGTTCCACGGTGAGATCATCGATCTTGCGCGCCGAGCGCAGGGTGGGCATGCGCGAGGCGGTGGTGCCGACCTGGCTGGGGTCGAATTGCACGGCGTTCTTGTCGAGCACCTTGTTGACGTTCCAGACAACGGCGTCGGCGTTGAAGGCCGAGCCATCATGGAATTTCACGCCGGGACGCAACTTGAAGATCCATTTGGTCTTGTCCTTGGCATCGACCTGCCACGATACGGCCAGGTCGGGGATCAGTTCGCTGGCCTTGTCGGCTTTGGACAGGTCCCATTGCGTGAGCCCGTCATACATGGGAATGCCGGTGAAACGGTTGCCCTCGAAGCCCTGGTCGGGCTGGCCCAGCGTGCGCGGGATATCGCCGGCGGTCATGGCGATGCGCAATACTTTTTCGGCGTGGGCCGGCAGGCTGGCCAAGGCGCCGAAGGCCAGGGTACAGGCCAGCGTGAGGGGGAGGGTCTTGGATAATTTCATATCGGTGCTTTCCTGGTTGAGGGACGACGATGGAAACAACGGATGCCACTGAAACTGCGCGAAGCCAAGAACGAGATCAGCTGCCCTGCTTTCAGGGCGGTGAGAATGAGAGACCAACGCGTTGGGCGGCGTTGACGATGTGCTGCTGCATGGCCTGGCGCGCGCCGTCGATGTCACCGGCAGAGATGGCGGCCGCTATCGCGCGATGCTCCACGGCGGGTGCCCAGATGCGTTCGCGGTCGGCGAAGGGCACGCGCAGGCTGTGGCTGATGGGGCGCTCGAACTGCCGCACCACCTGGGAAAAGGCGGGGTTGCCGGAGAGCTCGGCCAGCAGCTGATGGAATTCCAGGTCGGCGTGCGAAGCGCTGACCAGGTCGAGATTCTTGAGCGCCTCCTCGAAGCGCGCCTGGATCCCCCACAGGCGCGGAGTGGCATGAGCGCTGATGTGGCGCGCGGCCAGGGCGGCCCCGGCCGACTCCAGCGTATAGCGCAGCTGGAACACAGCCGCCAGGTCCAGCGCCGCAGCGGCTGTGCCGCCTTCACCGGCGGGTGGCTGGGGCGGGGCCACGCGGCCCTCCTGGCGTGGGCTCACCAGCGTGCCCTTGCCGGGAACGGAACGGATGAAGCCCAGCGCCTCCAGCATCGACAAGGCCTCCCGCAGCGACGCGCGGCTGATGCCCATGGACTCGGCCAGTTCGCGCTGGCTGGGCAGCATGGCGCCGGGCGCATAGGTGCCGGAGAGAATCTGGCGCTGCAGGGTCTGTGCTGCGATGTTGGGCATGCTCATGGTGGAGGTCCTTGTTGGCCTGACTGGTCAGACCGCGAAGGGCTCATCAGCAATGAGCGTGCCACCCGGCCGCGTGGTAGCCGCAAACCCGGCTGCGGTGCGGCTTTGCACGCCGGGACGTAACCCGCCGATCCTCGTGCAGCGAGGTGCGACCATGTGCGTTCTTGAGGCGAAACGCACCCCGGGGGTGAGCGCAATCCCGAAAATCGCGCAAGCCATCGGTGCCGCGCGGACACAAAAAAGCCCGGCGCGTGGCCGGGCTGGAGATGGATTGGTGGAACCGGGCAGTGGCGCTCAGTTCACCGCCGGCGTCACCGGCTCATGCTTGGCCACGAAGTGATACAGCAGGAAGGCGCTCACGCCGCAGATGGCCATCACCGACACCAGCGGCAAGGCCGTGCCGTCATGCCACAGGCTCATCACCACACCCGAGAGCACGCCCATGCCGAACTGCAGCGTACCCATCAAGGCGGCGGCGGTGCCGGCCTGGCGGCCCTGGTGCTTGAGCGCGATGGCGGTTGCATTCGGGCCGGTAAAACCATAAGCCGTGAGGAAACCGAAGAAACCGAACAGCAGCAGCGGCAGGCTCTCCAGTCCGGCCAGGACCGCCAGCACCACCGCCAGCGACAGGCCGGCCGGTACCCACAGTACACGGCCCAGCACGCGTTCGGCCGAGCGCTTGACCACCAGGCGCGCATTGATCTGCGAAGCGGCAATCAGGCCAATGGCGTTGGAGGCAAACACGAAACCGAAATACTGCGGCTTGATCCCGTGCAGCTCGATCACCACGAACGGACCGCCTGCGATGTAGGCGAACATGCCCGCCTGCACCAATCCTCCGCACAGCACGAAGGACATGAACTGGCGATGGCGCAGCAAACCCCAGTACTGGCGCAAGGTGCGGCCCAGATGCAGCGGTTCGGCACGGGAGACATCCACCGTTTCGGTCAGGTACTTGCGCGTGCCGAGCATGCACAGCAGGCCGAAGATCGTCAGCACCACGAAAATGCCGCGCCAGCTGGCGAAGACCAGCATCAGGCCGCCGATGAAAGGAGCGAGGATGGGTGCCAGGCCAAATACCAGCATCAGCATCGAGAACGCCTTGGCCGAACCCTCGGCCCCCATGCGATCACGCACCATGGCGCGCGGGATCACCATGCCGGCGCTGCCGCCCAGCCCCTGGAACAATCTCAGCACGATCAGTGTCTCAATGCTCTGTACAAAAATGCACAGCAGGGAGCATACGAAATACAAGGCGATCCCGAAGAACAAGGGCGGTTTGCGGCCGAAGCGATCCGACAGCGGACCATAGAACATCTGCCCGACGGCCAGGCCGACGAGGAAAGAAGCGAGCGTGAGCTGGACCAGGTTGGTGCCCACGCCGAGTTCCTTGGCGATGGCAGTGAAGCTGGGCAGGTACATGTCGATGGCCAGCGCACCCAGCGCAGTCAAGGCTGCCAGGACGGCCAGCCATGGGGGAAATTTGCCCATGGAGAGCGAAGTATCTTTGTTGTGCATGTGGAATTCGGTGAGACAGCCGCATCGCCGGCAGTGAGGACGATGCCAACAGGTTGAAGCAAGGTGAAGCGCGATCGCCCCGAAAGGCGTGAGGGGCACATTATAAGGGCCTGTTCATTTTCGTTCAGGCGGCACATCAAGGCGGACGTAATTGCGCCGTGGCAAAAGCTGAACAAAGACAAGAAATACACACGCGGTTCGTGCAGGACGATGTAAAAGCTGGCAAACTTGTTGTCATTGTTCTCACATGCCAGGATCGTGCAAAGGGAGCGGCAGGTAGGCGCAACGCGGGCTGCAGCGGGTCAGGTGACACAGATCACCATGACTGCGCGAAGGTCAACGCGGCACCATGCGCATTGCTGTAAAACAAGAAAAGTTTAGCCGCAGGGGAAATCGATGCGTGGCCGATATACGCCAGCAGTAACAGGCGTGCCTGATCCGGGTTGCCACTCCAGCTGCGGGCAGTCAGGCATGACAGGGTACGCCAAGCGCGGACTCAGAATCTTCATCGCGGGGGTGGCGTCAGCACTCCTGCTGATGGCTTGCGAGCGTGGCGACGACAGCGGCAGCACTGCCACGGCCACCACAGCCACCGCAGCCGCCGAACCGGTGGTGCTCACCGCGCTGGTCTGGGCACCCGACTGGTCCGAGGAAATGCATCGCGTGGCCGATGCCTTCTCGCTCAAGCATCCCGAGGTGCGGATCAACCTGCAATTCATGATCGGCAATTCCGTCGAGGAAAACCTCAAGCCGCGCGCCGCCACCGACAGCCTGCCCGACATCGTCTCGGTCAACGCCAATCCGTATACGGCCACCCTGGCGGACCAGGGCTTGCTGGCCGACATCGGCGATACCCAGGCCTGGGGCAACATGCTGGAGGTCCTGCAACGCGAATGGACCTCGCCGGGCGGGCGGCGCTACGGCATTCCCTCGGGCGTGGCCACCACCCTGATCTACTACAACCGCGACATGTTCGACCGCGCCGGCATCACTGCACCACCGGCCGACTTCGAGTCCTTCCTGGCGGCCGGCGCCGCACTGCGCAAGGCCGGCCTGGTGCCGCTGGCGCTGCGGGGTGGCTTCCCCAACATGCTGGGCAATGGTCCCTTCAGCTACGGCTTCGCCAACCAGATCGCAGCCAAGGTCCCCGACTGGCGCACCCGCATCGCCAATGGCACCCTGCAGCTGGACAATGCGGACGGCGCGGCCATCTTTGCGCGCCTGCGTACGCTGGTGGAGCAGAAGATGGTGCAGGCCGACTGTCTGCGCGCCGGCTACGACACGACCCTGCGCCAGTTCGCCGAAGGCCGCGCAGCGATGACCTTCCAGGGCAGCTGGGCCGCCGGCACGCTGATGAATGCGCGCGGCATGCGGGTAGGCGTGTTCGTGCCGCCATGGAATGACAAGGGCCAGCCGCTCAAACCGGTGCTGGGCAGCGAGACCGGCTTTGCAGTGGCCCAGCACAGCGGCGCGCGGCAACGGCAGGCGGCGGTGCAGTTCCTGGACTTCCTCTACGGTCCGGGGATGCCGATCTGGCAAGCCAAGCGGCAGAACATTCCGCCGTTCCGCGTGATCGCGGCCGATGTGAAAGGCGATCCCGCGCTCTTCGCGCTGGTCGACCAGATGACGCGCGATGCCGCCGCCAGCAATGCCCCGGGACTGTATTACTCGGTGCTGCCGGTCAATACCATAGACGTCCTGCATCCACTCCTGCAGAGCGTGCTGTCGGGCAGCCAGACCCCGGCGCGGGCCGCGCGCCTGCTGCAGGACTCCATCACCGAACAGGCACGCCTGTCGGCCAGGTAAGGGAGCGCGTTCGATGAAAAAACGGCTCGACTTTTTCTGGCTGGGATTCCTGCGCAAGATCGAAATCCGCTACCGGCTCATCAATTCCTTCATCCTGGTCTCGCTGGTGCCGCTGGTGATCTCAGGTCTGCTGGCCTATCGCGAAACCACCCGTGCCACCCAGGAGAAGGTACACACCTACTCGGTCCAGGTGGTCAAGCAGATCTCGCAGAACCTGATGCTGCGCATGGAAAAGATCGAGGACACCAGCGAGGAGCTGGCGCTCTCCGACAAGCTGCAGCGCCTGCTGGGCGACTATTACAGCGGCGACGAAGCCACCAGTGCTGCGGCCCGCAGCGGGGTGGCGCGCGTGCTGCTGGACACCTATGGATCGCTGCCGGACGTGAACCAGAAATACCTGCTGGACCGCAAGCGCCAGGTCATCGATCCGCAGATCTTTGCGCCGCTGGCCAGCAACATCACCCGCGTGGCGGAGGAGGCGCCAGACCTCGGCGGACGCGGCTGGTGGACGCTCTACAACGGCGGCCATGGCCAGAAGAGCGTGGCCATGCTGCGCGAGATCCGCTTCACCGGCAACAACCGCGCTGCCGGCGTGCTCTTCGTCGGCGTGCGGCCGAGCTACTTCTTCAGCATCTTCGAGGGCGTGGACCTGGGCTATGACTCCAGTCTGTTCATCGTGGATGCGAGCGATGGCACGGTAGTCGTGCAGGGACGCGATACCAGCTTCAGCCGTGCCGATCCGGCCTTGCTGGAGGGCATCACGGCCAGCGTGGGACAACGCCGCACCAGCGACTTCATCGCCTACACGCGCGCCGACAAGACGCGCTACTACGCCGCCATCGCCCAGTTGCCGCACACCTCATGGTGGGTAGTCAGCGCCACGCCAAGCGACAAGCTCAACGCCGACACCCGCTCGGTGCGCGACAAGATCATCGCCATCGGCCTGCTGTGCTTTGCCGCTTCACTGTTGCTCTCGGCGCTGATCGCGCGCAGCATCAGCGTGCCGCTGCAGCGCCTGGTGGCGGCCATGAAGGAAGCCGGCAGCGGCGATACCACGGTGCGCGTGGAACAGGCCGGCGGCGACGAGATCGCCATCCTCTCGCGCAAGTTCAACGAGATGGCCGGCAAGCTGCAGCAGAACAAGGAAGAACTGGAAGACCAGGTCGCCCGCCGCACGCGCGAGCTGGAGCTGGCCAATCGCAAGCTGGAAGCGCTCTCGGCCACCGATGGCCTGACCGGGGTGGCCAACCGGCGTCGCTTCGACGAAGTACTCGACAGCGAGCTGCGGCGCTCGGTGCGCTCCGGCCATGCGCTGGCGCTCCTGATGCTGGACGTGGATTACTTCAAGAAATACAACGACCGCTACGGCCACGTGGCCGGGGACGAATGCCTGCGCATCGTGGCGCGCGTGCTGCAGAAGAGTTCGCGCCGCGCTACCGACCTGGTAGCACGCTATGGCGGCGAGGAGTTCTGCGTCATCATCGCCGAGAGCGATACCGCCCATGCCCTGCAGCAGGCCGAGCACATCTGCCAGGCCATCTTCGAACTCAAGCTGCCGCATGCCGATTCGCCCTTCGGCTACATCACGGCCAGTATCGGCGTGGCCTCGCTGCAGCCGGATGAGCACACCAGCGCCGAACAACTGCTGCGCGTGGCCGACCAGGCGCTGTATCACGCCAAGTACCAGGGCCGCAACCGCGTGGTGCTGGGCAGTGACGCGACCAGCAACCTGTGATCGGGTAGAGTCGCCCGGACCGGTCCACCTGACGAAATGCTGACGTCGCGCGACGCTTTGCAAAGTTGCGTCAAGACGCCGGCGGCGGCCCTGAACCAATGTCATCGCGCTGCATCATATCGCTATGCCCACCATCACTTTGAGAAGAGAGGTATAGCAGATGAACCCGAGTCGCCAAGAAAAAAAACACTGGACCATCGATGACATCGACCTGAGCCGCATCGACCGCGAGCGGGTGCGGCAGAATGAAGACCTGTTCTACCTGGTGGCCTGCGCTTCCTTCGTCGAAAGCGGTTCCGACCTCTACACCCACAACCTGGTGGAATTCTACAAAGGCGATGCCGAGGTCGAGACCTGGTTGCGCGAGCAATGGGAACAGGAAGAGCTGCAGCACGGCGCGGCCCTGCGCGCCTATGTCGAGCATGTCTGGCCGGAGTTCGACTGGCCGCGCGCCTACCAGGGCTTCCTCAACGAATATTCGCAATACTGCAAGGTCGAGCTGCTCGAACCGACACGGGCCCAGGAGCTGGCCGCGCGCTGCGTGGTCGAGACCGGCACCTCCACCTATTACCGGGCGCTGGCGCGGGCCACCGACGAGCCGGTCCTGAAGCACCTGGCCGGGCTCATCGCCAATGACGAGGTCAATCACTACAAGCATTTCTACCAGTACTTCCGCCGCTATCGCCGCGAAGAAAACATCGGCCGCTCGCGCGTCTTCGGCACCCTCAGCCGCCGCACCCTGGAACTGAAGAGCGAGGACGCCGATTGCGCCATCCGTCACGTGGTGATGGTGTACAAGCCGGAACTGGCCGCCGATCCGGCGCGCGTGAAGGAACTGGCCTCGCGCATGAGCCGTACCGTGCGCGTCAATCTCAAGCCCGAAACCACCATCAAGATGATCATGCGGCCGCTGGAGTTGCCGGTGACCCTGCAGAACATGATCGAATTCCCCTTGCGCCAGTTCATGCAGCACGTGCTGCTGCGCTGATCCCGCGCCGGAGGGTGGTCCGCCAGGACCATCTTCCGGCCCAAGCGCCGGGCAGGCACCGCAATGGATCACGCCGCCTGCTGCCCCATCGTTCAGGATGTGCTCACTATTGTGAACAATCTGTCTCACCCCTCAGGAAGTTGATCCACTTGCCGCAAACCCGCCTCCACTGGCGCTTTGCGCGGCGCACCAAGATCGCGCACCGCCGAGCGCCAGGCTGGTGAGTGTTGCCGCAGCGACATGGGACTGTCGACAATGGCGCTCGGCTTTGGTGCGCAATCCTGGCGTGCCTGACAACATTCTTCCCGCACCGTGCCCCTCCCCGCCCCGCTTTGATGCAGCCCGCAGGCCCTTGGCGGGGCATTGGCACGCAATCTGCTAAAGCGACTGGGCAGTGAAAAAAATCTTCCAAAACTTTTCTCGAGGGAGCACCACATGTCACGTCGTACCGTACTGAAAGCCACCGCTCTGGGCGCATTCGCACTGGCCGCATCCTCCTGGCTGCCTTCGGCCTTCGCTGCCGACACCATCAAGGTCGGTATCCTGCACTCGCTGTCGGGCACCATGGCGATTTCCGAAACGTCCCTGAAGGACGTGGCCCTGATGACCATCGACGAAATCAACGCCGCCGGCGGCGTGATGGGCAAGAAGCTCGAACCGGTGGTGGTCGACCCCGCCTCGAACTGGCCGCTGTTCGCCGAAAAGGCCCGCCAGCTGATCTCCCAGGACAAGGTCTCGGTAGTCTTCGGCTGCTGGACTTCGGTGTCGCGCAAGTCGGTGCTGCCGGTCTTCAAGGAACTGAACAGCCTGCTGTTCTACCCGGTGCAGTACGAAGGTGAAGAACTGGAGAAGAACGTCTTCTACACCGGTGCTGCCCCCAACCAGCAAGCCATTCCCGCCGTGGAATACCTGATGTCCAAGGAAGGCGGCGGCGCCAAGCGCTTCGTGCTGCTGGGCACCGACTACGTCTATCCGCGTACCACCAACAAGATCCTGCGCGCCTTCCTGCACAGCAAGGGTGTGAAGGATTCCGACATCGACGAGGTCTACACCCCGTTCGGCCACTCCGATTACCAGACCATCGTGGCCAACATCAAGAAGTTCTCCGCAGGTGGCAAGACGGCCGTGATCTCGACCATCAACGGCGACTCCAACGTGCCCTTCTACAAGGAACTGGGCAACGCCGGCCTGAAGGCGACCGACGTGCCGGTGGTGGCATTCTCGGTGGGTGAAGAAGAACTGCGCGGTGTCGATACCAAGCCGCTGGTGGGCCACCTGGCCGCCTGGAACTACTTCGAATCGGTGAAGAATCCGGTCAACACCGCCTTCATCAAGAAGTGGAAGGAATACGCCAAGGCCAAGAACCTGCCCAACGCCGATACCGTCGTGACCAACGACCCGATGGAAGCCACCTACGTCGGCATCCACATGTGGGCACAGGCCGTGGAAAAGGCCAAGTCCACCGACACCGACAAGGTGATCGCCGCCATGGGTGGCCAGACCTACAAGGCACCGTCGGGCTACACGCTGGAAATGGACAAGACCAACCACCACCTGCACAAGCCCGTCATGATCGGCGAAATCAAGGCGGACGGTCAGTTCAACGTGGTCTACAAGACCAAGACCACCATCCGCGCACAACCCTGGAGCCCGTACATCCCGGGCAACGAAAGCAAGCAGAAGAACTAAGCTTGCGGTTGTTGTAGTTCATGGCGTTCTTCGGAGCGCCTTCCGTACGCCGCCGGACGGCGTATGGAAGGCGCTCCGTCCGCCGCAATGCATCTCCCTCCACAAGAAAACCGCCCGACGACTCGCCCCGGCCACCGCATTGACCGGCCCGCGCTTCGAGGCGCACACCGACCATGAAACCAGCCATCCAGTTCCTACGCGGGCTGCTCGCGACCTGGCTTTGCGTCCACGCCCTGGGGGCGTTCGCAGCCATCGATCCGGCCCTGCTCAAGCCCCTTGGCGGAGACGACCCCGACGCGCGCATCGACGCCGTCAACCAGATTGCCGCGCTGGCCAATGAAGACGCGCTCAAGATCCTCAACGCCTTGAACAGCGACGCGCTCTACGTCACCCCCGCCGGTGACGTGCTCATCGTCGACGACGCGGGCAAGGCGTTCAATCCGGCCAATGACCAGACCGGCCCGGCGCCCGATGACGCCGAAGGCATCACCGTCAACAACCGCCTGCGCGGTGCTGTCGATGGCGCGCTCTCGGGCCTGAAGCTGCTCTCACCGCAGCGCGACCAGCGCCTGGCCGCCGCCGGTGAATTGCTCAAGAATGCCGACCCGGCGCAGATCCCGCTGATCGAAAAAGCGCTCGCCAAGGAAAGCGATCCGCAGATCAAGGACGTGCTGCAGCAGGTGCAAGCCACCGCCAACCTGCATTCGGCCGACCCGGCGGCACGCCGCGCGGCCGTCAAGAAACTGGCCGAGACCACCAATGCCTCGTTGAAGCCGGTGCTGGAAAACATGCTGGCCAAGAATCCCGATGGCTCCTACGTCGAAGCCGATGAAGGCGTGCGTATCGAAGCAGTGCGCACCCTCTCCGCACTGGACCGCCACCTGGCCATCGTCGACTTCGCCGGCAAGCTGTTCTATGGCGTCTCGCTGGGCAGCGTGCTGCTGCTGGCCGCGCTGGGCCTGGCCATCACCTTCGGCCTCATGGGCATCATCAACATGGCCCACGGTGAGCTGCTGATGATCGGTGCCTACACCACCTACGTGTGCCAGCTGGTGTTCCGCAAATTCTTCCCCGGTGCCATCGATGCGTATCTGGTGGTGGCACTGCCGGCCGCCTTCATCGTGGCCGCAGCGGTTGGCATCGCGCTGGAGCGCCTGGTGATCCGCTGGCTCTATGGCCGTCCGCTGGAAACCCTGCTCTGCACCTGGGGCATCAGCCTGATGCTGATGCAAGGTGTGCGCTCCATCTTCGGTGCGCAGAACGTGGAAGTGGCCAACCCGAGCTGGATGTCGGGCGGCGTGACCGTGCTGGGTTCGCTGGTGCTCTCCTACAACCGCATCGTGATCGTGTTCTTCGCGCTCTTCGTGGTGTTCGCGGTGTGGCTGATCCTGAACAAGACGCGCCTGGGCCTGTTCGTGCGCGCCGTCACCCAGAACCGCCGCATGGCCGACTGCGTGGGCGTGTCCACCGGCAAGATCGACATGATGACCTTCGGCCTCGGTTGCGGCATCGCCGGTCTCGGTGGCGTGGCCCTCTCGCAGCTGGGCAACGTCGGTCCCGACCTGGGACAGGGTTACATCGTCGACTCCTTCATGGTGGTGGTGCTGGGTGGCGTGGGCCAGCTGGCCGGGACCGTCATCGCAGCCTTCGGCCTGGGCGAAGTCAACAAATTCCTGGAACCGATGGCCGGTGCCGTGCTGGCCAAGATCGCCATCCTGGTCTTCATCATCGTATTCATCCAGAAGCGTCCGCAAGGCCTCTTCGCACTCAAGGGAAGGAGCGTGGAATGAGCACCATGATCATGCGCCCCTCGCTGTTCAATCGCCCGTCCTGGACCGGCATCGTCATCTGCACCATCGTGCTGGCACTGCTGCCGGTGTGCAACCTGCTGTTCCCCGCAGATAGCGCGCTGCACGTGTCCTCCTACACCGTCGCTTTGGTCGGAAAGTTCATGTGCTATGCCATGGCTGCGCTGGCCCTCGACCTGGTGTGGGGCTACACGGGCATCCTCTCGCTGGGGCATGGCGTTTTCTTCGCACTGGGCGGATACGCCCACGGCATGTACCTGATGCGCGCCATCGGCCGTGACGGCGTGTACCAGAGCAACCTGCCTGACTTCATGGTGTTCCTGAACTGGAAGGCCTATCCCTGGTACTGGTGGATGACCGACCACTTCTGGTTCTCCATGCTGCTGGTGGTGCTGGTGCCGGGTCTGCTGGCCTTCGTGTTCGGTTACTTCGCGTTCCGTTCGCGCATCAAGGGCGTGTATTTCTCCATCATCACGCAAGCGATGACCTTCGCCTTCATGCTGCTGTTCTTCCGCAACGATACCGGCTTCGGCGGCAACAACGGCTTCACCGACTTCAAGCGCATCCTCGGCTTCACCATCACCGCACCGGCCACCAAGGCGGTGCTGTACCTGGTGACGCTGGCGCTGCTGTTCGGTGCCCTGGTCCTGTGCCGCATGATCGTCACCTCCAAGCTGGGCCGCGTGCTGCAGGGCGTGCGCGATTCCGAATCACGCCTCATGTTCATCGGCTACAACCCGCTGTGGTTCAAGCTCTTCGTGTGGACGCTGTCGGCCGTGATCTGCGGTATCGCCGGTGCCCTGTACGTACCACAGGTGGGCATCATCAATCCTTCCGAGATGTCGCCGGCCAACTCCATCGAGATGGTGATCTGGGCGGCCGTCGGTGGCCGTGGCACGCTGATCGGACCGATCATCGGCGCCTTCACGGTCAATGGCTTGAAGAGCTGGTTCACTGCGGCCTTCCCGGACCTGTGGCTGTATGCGCTGGGGCTGATCTTCATCCTGGTCACGCTGTTCCTGCCGCAGGGCATCCTGGGCCTGGTGCAGAAATTCAAGAAACGCGATGCCGCGTCCGCTGAGGGCAGCGCATCCAAGGAGGCCGCATGAGTGCCATCGAACCCGGCAAGAATCCAGTCGCCATCGGCGGCCTGGGCGGCAACGTCGATACGCCCCGCGCCGACCACGGCGCATCCTACGAACGCATCAAACCCGAAGGCGTCGATACCACCCACGGTGCCATCCTCTATCTGGAAAACATCACGGTGTCCTTCGATGGCTTCAAGGCCATCAACAACCTGAACCTGGATATTTCGGTCGGTGAATTGCGCTGCATCATCGGTCCCAACGGTGCGGGCAAGACCACGATGATGGACGTCATCACCGGCAAGACCCGGCCCACGTCCGGCACCGCCTTCTTCGGCCAGACCATCGACCTGACCAAGATGACCGAATACGAGATCGCGCATGCGGGCATCGGCCGCAAGTTCCAGCGCCCGACGGTGTTCGAGCAGCACACCGTGTTCGAAAACCTGGAACTGGCGATGAAGATGGACAAGCGCGTCAAGACCACGCTCTTTGCGCGACTGTCCTCGGAGCAGATCGGCAAGATCGAGGAAATCCTCAAGCTGATCCGCCTGAACGGCCAGGAACATCGCGTGGCCGGCCTGCTCTCGCACGGGCAGAAACAGTGGCTGGAAATCGGCATGCTGTTGATGCAAGAACCGCAATTGCTGTTGCTGGACGAACCGGTGGCCGGCATGTCCGACGCCGAGACCGCCCGCACCGCCGAGCTGTTGAACGAGCTGCGCGGCAAGCATTCCATCATGGTGGTGGAACACGACATGGGCTTCGTCGAAGAGATCGCCCAAGGTGGCAAAGTGACCGTGCTGCATGAAGGATCGGTGCTGGCCGAAGGCAACATGCGCCAGGTGCAATCCAACGAGCGCGTCATCGAAGTCTACCTGGGACGATAAGAGCGGAGACCATCATCCATGCTGCAAGTCAATGAACTGAACCAGTACTACGGCGCGGCGCATACGCTGCGCGGCGTCTCGCTCGATGTGCAGAAGGGCAAAGTCTTGTCCCTTCTGGGCCGCAATGGCGTGGGCAAGACCACGCTCCTGAAATGCCTGATGGGCGTGCTGCCGGTGGCCAAGGGCAACGTCAGCTTCGAAGGCCAGGACATCACCCGTCTCAAGCCGCACCAGCGCGCCAAGCTGGGCATCGCCTACGTGCCGCAGGGACGCGAGATCTTCGCGCGCCTGACGGTGGAAGAAAACATGCTCATGGGCATGGCTACGCTGTCGGGCCGCCGTGCCTCCACCATCAAGGGCGAGGTCTATGAACTCTTCCCGGTGTTGAAGGAAATGCTGCATCGTCGCGGCGGCGATCTTTCCGGCGGCCAGCAGCAGCAGCTGGCCATCGCCCGGGCACTGCTGGCCGAGCCCAAGCTGATCATCCTGGATGAACCGACCGAAGGCATCCAGCCCTCCATCATCAAGGACATCGGCCGCGTCATCAGCCTGCTGCGCCAGCGCGGCGACATCGGCATCCTGCTGTGCGAGCAGTATTTCGACTTCGCCCGCGAACTGGCCGATACCTTCGTGGTGATGTCGCGCGGCGAAGTGGTCGCGGCCGGCACCCAGGATCAGATGGATGGCGAGGACGTGAAGAAGCATCTGGCGGTCTGAGGCCGTCGCACAGGAAGGCTGCGCGTTTGCAGCGGGTCTGCTATAAAGTCGCATGTTCGCGGCCAGGCAGTCCGCTTGCACACGCCGCCTTCCACGCAATGAAGAACCAGGTATGAAACGACTCCCCGGCCATCCGGAACCCGCCAGCATGCCGGCTCCCGCGACACCAGGCGCGCCCCTGCGGCATGCGCCGGACCAGGCACGCCTGGCGTTGGGCTTTGCCGACGACAAGGGCACCACGCGCCTCATGCGCCGCCAGCACTTCGGCCCCCTGCGCGTGCAGAAGCCGCTCTATCCCGAAGATCCCTCCATCTGCCACGCCATCATCGTCCACCCGCCGGGCGGCATCGTCGGTGGCGACCAGCTCTCCATCACCGCCGAGGTGGGCGAGCGCGCCCATGCGCTGCTGACCACGCCCGGTGCGGGCAAGTGGTATCGCGCCAACGGCCAGTCCTCGCGCCAGGCCGTCAGGCTCGACGCAGCAGCCGGGGCCACGCTGGAATGGCTGCCGCAGGAAACCATCTTCTTCGATGGCGCCGACGTGCGCATGGAACATGAAGTGACCCTGGCCGCCGACGCCGCTTACCTGGGCGCGGAAATCCTCTGCTTCGGCCGTACCGCGTCGGGCGAAACCTTCGACACCGGTGCCGTCAGCCAGCGCACCAACATCCGCCGCGGCGGCAAGCTGGTGTGGTTCGAGCAGGGCCGCCTGCAGGCGGAGGCAGGCGCCATGCAAGGCCCGCTGGCGCTGGACGGGCAGACCATCTGTGGCACCTTGATCGCCGTGGGCGATGGCATGGATGCGGCACTGCTCGGACGGCTGCGCGAGACCATCGGCGCCCTGCAGCTGGAAGGACGCAGCGGTGCCACGCTGATGAAGCAGGTGCTGATCGCGCGCTACATGGGGCCATCCAGCCTGGTGGCGCGGCAGTGGCTGCATGCGGCCTGGCATGTGCTGCGCCCGGCGGTCACCGGCAAGCCGGCGGCCATTCCGCGCATCTGGAATACATGAATACGACGTAAAACGCTGCATCAGGAAAACTGAATCAAGCCTCGCCCTGCGTTATAGAACCTGAAGGCCATCCAACGGCCAGGAGCCAACATGGAACTGACACCAAGAGAAAAAGACAAGCTGCTCATCTTCACCGCTGCCCTGCTGGCCGAGCGCCGCAAGGCCCGTGGCCTCAAGCTCAACTATCCGGAAGCGGTGGCGCTGATCACCGCCGCCATCATGGAAGGCGCGCGCGACGGCAAGACCGTGGCCGAGCTGATGTCCGAGGGGACCACCATCCTGACCCGCGACGATGTCATGGAAGGCGTGCCCGAGATGATCCCCGACATCCAGGTCGAAGCCACCTTCCCCGATGGCAGCAAGCTGGTCACCGTCCACCATCCGATTCCTTGAGGAGCGCGTCATGATTCCAGGCGAAATGCTGGTCGAACCCGGCGACATCGAACTCAATGTCGGCCGCCCCACCGTGACGGTGACGGTGGCCAACAGCGGCGACCGTCCCATCCAGGTCGGCTCCCACTTCCATTTTTATGAGACCAATCCGGCACTGCGCTTCGAACGCGAAGCGGCCTATGGCATGCGCTTGAACATCGCGGCCGGGACGGCGGTGCGCTTCGAGCCCGGACAGGAACGCACGGTGGAACTGGTGGCGCTGGCAGGGGACCGCCGCGTCTACGGCTTCAATGCACTGGTGATGGGCAAGCTGAAGGCCCGGCATGGCAACGACAAGAAGGGGCAAACCAAATGAGCAAGATTTCCCGTTCGGCCTATGCCGAAATGTTCGGCCCCACCGTCGGCGACCGCGTGCGCCTGGCCGATACCGCGCTGTTCCTGGAAGTGGAGAAGGATTACACGGTCTATGGCGAGGAAGTGAAATTCGGCGGCGGCAAGGTGATCCGCGACGGCATGGGCCAGTCGCAGCGCCCCCATGCCGAGGTGATGGATACCGTCATCACCAATGCGCTCATCGTCGATCACTGGGGCATCGTCAAGGCCGACATCGGCATCAAGTCGGGCAAGATCGCCGGCATCGGCAAGGCCGGCAATCCCGACATCCAGCCCGGCGTGACCATGGCCATCGGCGGCGCCACCGAGATCATCGCCGGTGAAGGCATGATCGTCACCGCCGGCGGCATCGACAGCCACATCCACTTCATCTGTCCGCAGCAGATCGAGGAAGCGCTCATGAGCGGCGTCACCACCATGCTGGGCGGCGGCACCGGTCCGGCCGTCGGCACGGCCGCCACCACCTGCACACCCGGTCCCTGGCACATTCACTCCATGCTGGCCGCAGCGGACGCCTTCCCGATGAACCTCGGTTTCCTCGGCAAGGGCAACGTCAGCCTGCCGTTGCCGCTGGAAGAACAGATCCGCGCCGGTGCCATCGGCCTGAAGCTGCACGAGGACTGGGGCTCGACGCCTGCGGCCATCGACAACTGCCTGACGGTGGCCGACCGCATGGATATCCAGGTGGCCATCCACACCGATACGCTCAATGAGGGCGGCTTCCTGGAGCACACGCTGGCGGCCTTCAAGGACCGCACCATCCACACCTTCCACACCGAAGGCGCGGGCGGCGGCCACGCGCCGGACATCATCGCGGCCGTGGGCGAGGGCAACGTGCTGCCGTCCTCGACCAACCCGACGCGTCCCTTCACGGTCAATACCCTGGACGAACACCTGGACATGCTGATGGTCTGCCATCACCTGGACCCGGCCATCGCCGAAGACATCGCCTTTGCCGAATCGCGCATCCGCCGCGAGACCATCGCCGCCGAAGACATCCTGCATGACATCGGCGCGATCTCCATGATGTCTTCCGACTCGCAGGCCATGGGCCGCGTGGGCGAAGTCATCCTGCGTACCTGGCAGACCGCGCACAAGATGAAGGTGCAGCGCGGTTCGCTCAAGGAAGATACCTCGCGCAACGACAACTTCCGCATCAAGCGCTACATCGCCAAGTACACCATCAACCCGGCCATCACCCACGGCATCTCGCACGTGGTGGGTTCGCTGGAAGTGGGCAAGATCGCCGACATCGTGCTGTGGAAGCCGGCTTTCTTCGGGGCCAAGCCCTCGATGATCCTGAAGAGCGGGATGATCGCGGCCGCCCAGATGGGTGACCCCAATGCCTCCATCCCGACCCCGCAGCCGGTGCATTACCGGATGATGTTCGGTGCCTATGGCGGTGGCTTGAAGACCTCGATGACCTTCGTCTCGCAGGCGGCCTTCGATGCCGGCATCGGTGAACAGCTCAAACTCAACAAGCCGGTGGTGGCCGTGAAGAACATGCGCAACCTGCGCAAGCGCGACATGATCCACAACGGGGTCACGCCGAAGATGGAAGTCGATTCCGAGACCTATGAAGTGCGCGCCGATGGCGAGCTGCTGGTGTGCGAACCGGCGGTCTCGCTGCCGCTGGCACAACGTTATTTCCTGTTCTGATTTTCATTAGATTTTTTCATGCTCACTCTCAATACCAAGATAGCCCAGGCCGAGCAGATCGACGGCGAACTGGAACTGCCCTATGACCAGCGCGAGAAGAGCCGCCTGCGTGCCACCCTGCGTTCCGGTGAAGACGTGGCGGTGTTCACCGTGCGCGGTACGGTGCTGCGCGATGGCGACCTGCTGCGCGGCGATGATGGCCGCGTGGTCAGGATCATCGCCAAGGCCGAAGCGACCTATCGCGTCGATGCGGCCGATGCGCACCTGCTGCTGCGTTGCGCCTTCCACCTCGGCAATCGTCACACCCAGGCGCATGTGGGCCATGAAGGGGGCGTCGGTTTCCTGCGCATCCGCAAGGACCCGGTGCTGAAGGAAATGCTGGAAGGGCTGGGTGCGCGCGTCTCCGAAGAACTGGCGGCCTTCGAGCCGGAAGCGGGGGCCTATGGCGGCGGTCATCACCATCATGGCGATGACCATCACCACAATCCGCTGGCACCGATTCCGCTGCGCCAGAAAATCCATCGTCCCGGCGACAAGAAGGAAGAGGGCTGACTCCATGCAAGCTGCTGCCTTGCTGCATCTGCTGCAACTGAGCAGCCCGTCCTTGCCGATCGGCGCCTACAGCTATTCGCAAGGGCTGGAGGCGGCCATCGAGTGCGGGCGCGTGGGCAGCGAAGCCACGGCCCGTGCCTGGATCGGCCATGCGCTGCATGAAGTGGTGGCGCGTTTCGAGGCCCCCATCTTTGCGCGGCTGGTGGCAGCCTTCGAGGCCCGTGATGCAGAAAAGGTCACCTTGTGGACCGAACGCTTCATCGCGGCCCGCGATACTTCCGAGTTTCGTGCCGAAACCATTCAGATGGGCTATTCGCTGGGCAGACTGGCGACCGACCTGAAGCTGGGCGATGAGACCTTGCTGGCCATCCTGCAGGCGCAGCCGGAACTGCCGCTGCCAACCTCCCTGGCCTTTGCTACCGTGGCCCTGCAGGTGCCGCGCGAGGCGGCGGTGCTGGGCATGCTGTTCGCCTGGGCCGAGAACCAGGTGCTGGCCTGCGTGAAGACGGTGCCGCTGGGCCAGGTGGCGGGGCAGCGTATCCTGCTGTCGCTGCAGCCTGAACTGGAAAAGGCCGCGGCCACCGCGCTGACGCTGGAGGATGACGAGCTGTGCAACTGGGCACCGGGCCTGTCGCTGCTGTCGATGCAGCATGAGGTGCAGTACAGCCGCATCTATCGTTCTTAATTATTGAAATCGTTTATATCGTTTTCGTTTCAACACGACCAAGAGATCAAGAGACCAACCATGAGCAACTCCACTTCCAATCCGCTGCGCGTGGGCATCGGCGGCCCGGTCGGTTCCGGCAAGACGGCGCTGTGCGAAATGCTGTGCAAGCGCATGCGCGACCATTACGACATGGCCGTCATCACCAATGACATCTACACCAAGGAAGACATGGAAATCCTGCTGCGCGCCGATGCGCTGCCGGCAGAACGCCTGATGGGGGTGGAGACCGGCGGCTGCCCGCACACCGCCATTCGCGAGGATGCCTCCATCAACCTGGAAGCGATTGCCCGCATGAGCGCCGATTTCCCGGACCTGGACCTGATCCTGGTGGAGTCCGGCGGCGACAACCTGGCCGCCACCTTCAGCCCGGAACTGTCGGACCTGACCATCTACGTGATCGACGTGGCCGGCGGCGAAAAGATTCCGCGCAAGGGCGGCCCCGGCATCACCCGCTCGGACCTGCTCATCATCAACAAGACCGACCTGGCTCCCTATGTGGGCGCAAATCTGGATATCATGGCGGCCGATGCCAAGCGCATGCGCGGTGAGCGCCCCTTCGTGTTCACCAACCTGCGCAGTGGCGACGGGGTGGAAAAGGTCATCGAATACATCCGCAAGCAGGGCTTGCTGGACGAGAAGCCGAAGAACTGAACCCGAACCCTGTCACTTCCCCGATTCAAGAATCTGCCGTATCAGCCCAAGGAGAAAACATGTTGACCCTCTCGACCAAGACCCGCGCCCGCCTGGGCGTCCTGGCCGTCACCGCACTGGCGGCCGGCACTGCCCTGGCGCACCCCGGCCATCCGGGTTCCACCATGGATGCCTCGGCCAGCATGGCCGCCGGCTTCGCCCATCCGTTCTCGGGCATCGACCACCTGCTGGCCATGCTGGCCGTGGGCCTGTGGGCGGCACAGAACAAGCAGCGCGCCCTGTGGGTGCTGCCGCTGGCCTTCCCGCTGATGATGGTGGCTGGCGCGCTGCTGGCCTTCGCCGGCCTGCAAGTGCCGGCCGTGGAAACCGGTATCGCCGCTTCGGTGGCCGTGCTGGGCCTGCTGATCGCCTTCGCCGTGCGCCTGCCGCTGTGGGGCAGCACGCTGGTGGTGTCGGTCTTCGCGATGTTCCATGGCTACGCACACGGCGCTGAACTGCCGCACGGCAGCTCGGCCGCCCTGTACGGTGCCGGCTTCATCGCCGCCACCGCACTGCTGCATGCCGCGGGCCTCGGTATCGGCCTGATCGCGGGCAAGCAGATGGCTGACCGCGTGGTGCGCATCGGCGGCGTCGGTATCGCCGCCGTGGGTGCTTACCTGCTGGCTGCCTGAAGCAACTCGCCCGCTTCGGCGGGTGGTTCCTGACCGGAAGACTGGCCGCCGCGCGCGGCCAGCCAGGCGTCCAGCACGGCCTCGCTGCCCTTGGGGAAATGCAGGCCGAGCTTGGAACGCCGCCACAGGATGTCGGCCGCATTGGTGGCCCATTCGTGGCGCAACAAGTAGTCCACCTCGGCGGCATAGAGCCCGCCCAGGATTTCTTCTCCCATCTCTTCCAAGTTCTTTCTTCCTTCCAGCAGCGCGTGCGTGCGGCTGCCATAGGCACGCGCATAGCGTTGCAACAATGCGGCGGGCAGCCACGGATACTGCTGCTGCAAGCCTTCCACGTAGTGACCGAATTGGCGCACCGAGCGATTGGACGGCTGCGCCCCATACAGGTCGCCACCCGGCAGGCAGCCGTGTTCGGTCCACGCGCCACGCTGGTTGCCCAGTACCGGCGCGATCATATCTACCGCTTCCTCGGCCAGCTTGCGGAAGGTGGTGATCTTGCCGCCGAAGATGGAGAGCAGCGGGGCGCCTTGCGTGTTCAGGTCGAGCTGGTAGTCGCGCGTGACGGCCGAGGCGTCGGCGGCTGCGTCTTCCAGCAGCGGGCGCACCCCTGAATACGACCACACCACGTCGGCCGGTGTAATGGGCTTGGCGAAATAGCGATTGGCCAGCTGGCAGAGATAAGCCGTCTCATCCTCGGAGATGGCCACGTCTTCTACCTTGCCCTGATACTCGATATCGGTGGTCCCGATGAGCGTGAAGTCCTGCTCGTAGGGAATGGCGAAGACGATGCGGCCATCCGGGTTCTGGAAGATGTAGGCGTGATCGTGTTCGAACAGGCGTGGCACCACGATGTGGCTGCCCTTGACCAGGCGCACCGACTTGCTCGAATGCACGTGGGCCGCACCGCCCAGGAACTGCGCCACCCACGGGCCGGCGGCATTGACCACGCAGCGTGCGCGCACCTGCATGGCATGGCCGTCTTCACGGCGCAGCACCGCTTGCCAGCCGTTGTCCTGGCGCGTGAGCGATTCGCAGCGGGTGCGGGTCATGATGTGCGCGCCTTTTTCGGCGGCATCCATGGCGTTCAACACCACCAGCCGGGCATCATCGACCCAGCCATCGGAATAGACGAAGCCACGCGTGAACTGCGCTTTCAATGGCGCCCCCGAGGCGTGGCGGCGCAGGTCCAGTGCACGCGAGCCCGGCAACAATTCGCGCCGGGCCAGGTGATCGTAGAGGAACATGCCCAAACGGATCAGCCAGGCCGGGCGCTGTCCCTGGTCATGCGGCATCACGAAGCGCAGCGGCCACATGATGTGCGGCGCGCTGCGCAGGAGCACTTCGCGCTCGATCAGCGCCTTGCGCACCAGCCCGAATTCATAATGTTCCAGGTAGCGCAGGCCACCGTGGATGAGCTTGCTGGAGGACGACGACGTATGCTGCGCCAGGTCGTGCTGTTCGCACAGCGCCACCGACAGGCCGCGCCCGGCCGCATCGCGCGCGATGCCCGCGCCGTTGATGCCGCCGCCGACCACCAGCACATCGTATTGCGGAGGATAGGTGATGCCTTCCATGCCACGTGCTTTCATGCTGGCTCCCGGTCAGAGTATGCGCTTGCGGATTTGCGTGACCACCACTTCGGTCACGATCACGATGGCGAAGATGGAAACCAGCACCGTCGCCACGCGCGGCCACTGGAACAGGTTCAACGCGGTATCGAGCACCATGCCCACGCCACCGGCACCGACGATGCCCAGCACGGCGGATTCACGCACGTTGATGTCCCAGCGCAGCAGCACGATGGACATGAAGGCCGGCTTCAATTGCGGCCAGTAGCCATACCAGATCTCGGAGAACTTGCTCGCGCCCGACGCCTGCAGCGCCTCGATGGGGCCGCGCGGCATCTGCTCGATGGTCTCGCCGGCCATCTTGCCGACGAAGCCGATCGAGCGGAAAGCGATGGCCAGCGTGCCCGCCAGCGGACCGGGTCCGAAGATGGCCAGGAACAGCAGCGCCCACACCAGCGAATTGACCGAGCGGCTGGCCACCAGCACGATGCGGGCGAACAGGTTCAGGCCGCGATGGCGGGTCAGGTTGGGCGCCACCAGCAGGCCAAAGGGAATGGCCAGCACGATGGAGAGCAGGGTACCGAGCGTAGCGATGTGCAGGGTCTCGATCAGTCCGGCCTGGACGTCGCTGCTGAAGTAGGCCCAGTCGATGGGCCACATGCGGGCGAGCATGTCGCTCATCTGCTCGGGCGCATCGTAGAGGAACTCGGGGATGATCTCGATGTAGCGCAGCGATTGCACCACGGCCAGGGCGATGACCAGCCACACGGTGAAACGCAGGATGCGCTGCAGGGGCGTATGGCGCTGCCATTCGCGCTCGGCCGGGTTGAGCGCGGCAGCGGGGCGGGGGAGGACGGTATCAGACATTGAAAACCTTCTTGACCGAATTGGCCAGCAATTCGCCGACGACGATGATGGTGATGATGGTGACCAGGATGGTGAGCACGAAGTCGTAATCGAAGCGCTGGAAGGCGGAGAACAGCACGCCGCCCACGCCGCCCGCACCGACGATGCCGACCATGGTCGAGTTGCGCAGGTTGGAGTCGAGCTGGTAGGTCGAGAAACCGACGAAGCGCGACATCACCTGCGGCAGCACGCCAAAGAGGATCACGTTCATGAAGGAGGCACCGGTGGCGCGGATGGCTTCGACCTGTTTGATGGAGATCTCTTCAATGGCTTCGGCAAAGAGCTTGCCGATGAAGCCGATGGACGCCACGATCAGCGCCAGCACACCGGCCAGTGCACCAAAGCCCACGGCCTTGACGAACAGGATGGCCACGATCACCGGATGCAGCGAGCGGCACACCGACACCAGCGCGCGTGCAGGCCAGGAGATCCAGGAGGGCATCAGGTTGCGTGCGCCCATCAAGCCGATAGGCAGCGAGAACAGGATGCCAAACAGCGACGCCAGCACGGCAATCTGCAGCGTCTCCTTGATGCCGCCCCAGAGGATGTCGCCCTTGGAGAGATCGGGCGGAAACATGCGGCCCAGGAACTTGGCGCCATTGCCGAGGCCCGAAGAGAAACGCTCCCACGAGAAACCCAGTTGCGTGGCTGCGTAGATCGCATACAGGGCGATGAGCCAGATCACCACGCGGGTGGCCAGTTGCGGCTTGAAGGCCAGGCTCACGCGGTGTGCGGAGGAAGTGGAGGAGGTCGTCATGCCAGCCAGTCCTCGCCGCCGTAGATCTGTTTGAGGAAGTCATCCGACAGGTTCTCGGCATTGCCGTCGTAGACCACGTGGCCGCCGGACATGCCGATGATGCGGTCGGCATAGCGCTTGGCCAGCTCCACGTCGTGGATGTTGACGATGACCGGGATCTTCTGGGCGCGGCCCTGTTCCTTGAGCAGCGAGATGATCTCGAAGGAGGTCTTGGGGTCCAGCGAGGACGTCGGTTCATCGGCCAGCAGCAGGCGCGGGCGCTGCATCAGGGCACGGGCGATGCCCACGCGCTGGCGCTGGCCACCGGAGAGCGCGTCAGCCCGCTGGTTGGCGAAGTTGCCCAGGCCCACGGTATCGAGCAATTCAAACGCGTGCGCGATATCTTCCTTGGCGAAGTTGCGGCGCCAGGCGGTGAAGGCATTGACGTAACCCAGTCTTCCGCACAACAGGTTCTCCATCACGGAAAGGCGCTCCACCAGGTTGTATTCCTGGAACACCATGCCGATGTGGCGGCGCTGTTCACGCAGGGCACGGCCGCGCAGTTCGGCCAGGTTCACGCGCTTGCCTTCGCCCTCGAACCAGATCGCGCCACGGCTGGGATCGACCAGGCGGTTGATGCAGCGGATCAGGGTGGACTTGCCGGTGCCGGAAGGGCCGATGATGGCGATCAGGCCGGCGTCGCCAATCTTCAGGTCGATGCCTTTGAGGATGGGATGACCGGGCTTGTATTCCTTGACCAGGCCCTGGATTTCGATGGCGTGTGACATGGGAGACGCTTTCTCTGGTGATGTTTCTGGTAACGCGCGGCAGGTCGCGGGATGCGAGAGGCCGCAGCCCCTGCCGGTGAGCAGGGGCCGTGTTGCTTGTGCTGGATGGATTCGTCTTGCTCGGCATCCGGACCGGAGGTCACGGATGCCTTGCGGTGCGGCTTACTTCTTGCCGGCGTTCTGCTTGTCGTAGGCGGCACGGTTGAAGGATTCACCGGCGGACTGGGCGACGAAGCGCACCATCTCGAAGTCCTTCTTGTAGTTGATCGGGTAGAAGCGATCGGAACCGGCGAAGGCCTTCTTGAGCTCATCGGTGAAGCGATAGTCGTAGAAGCACTTGAGCATCTTGTCGCGGAAGTTCGGCTCCAGGTCATGCGCATAGGCAAAGTCCTGGGTCGGGAATTTCTCGCTGTGCCAGATGACGCGGAAGTTCTCGGCCTTGATCACGCCACGCTCCACCATGCGGTCAAAGACGTCGGAGGCGATGGCGGCGGCATCGTAGTCGCCCGAGTTCACGCCCAGGATGGACTGGTCATGCTTGCCGGAGAAGATGACCTTGTAGTCCTTGTCCGGCGTCACGCCCAGCTTGGGGAACAAGGCCATCGGGGCCATGTGGCCGGAGTTCGACGAAGGCGCGGTGTGGGCGACCTTCTTGCCCTTGAGGTCGGTCATCTTCTGGATCGGGCTGTCCTTGCGCACGATCACGTTGAGGGTATAACCCTGATAACCCTTGGCATCACCAATGACGGCAAACGGCACGGCACCGGCGATGTTGACGGCGAAGTTGGTCGGTCCCGGCGAGAAGCCGCCGACGTGCAGGCGGCCCGAGCGCATGGCTTCGATTTCAGCAGCGTTGGATTGCACCTGGAAGAAGACCACCTTCTTGGCGGTACATTGCGACAGGTAGTCGGTGAAGGGCTTGAAGATCTTGTCGTAGACGGCCGGATCTTCCACCGGGGTGAAGGTGAAGACCAGGGTATTGGGGTTCTTCAGCTTCTTGGGATCGGTGGGGGTGTCGGCGGTCAGGTCGTGATTGGCGTCGCAGTATTGCTGGTCGAGGTCGCCGCGATTGCTGCAGGTGTCCTGGGCGAAGGCGATGGCCGGGGCGGCCAGGGCGAGTGCCAACAGGGTCTTGATCAGACGTGGGGTCATGCTGTCTCCTGGAGATGGTTTTGGTCTTGGTGCCGGTCGCGACGGCGGTGTTGAGCAGTGCATGGCCGGCGATGTGCGGGAGTGTAGGCGAGGGGGACGGCTTTTGCCATGGGGCGATGCCGCCGAGGAGGGGGTTTCCTGTCAGCTGCCTTTCCAGTGGCTTTCAATCTGCTTTCAAAGCGTGGGGAGACGGGGCTCGCGCCCTGCGTGGATTGGCGGTATAAAGGCGGCTGCACAACGATAACGACACGGGAGATCATGCATATCCTGCTGGTAGAGGATGACATCGACATGTCGCGCGCCCTGGTACGCGCGCTGGAACGGCGCGGCTTCCAGGTCACGCATTGCGGCGATGGCATCAGTGCGCTCTCGCACATCAAGGACGGGATTGGCGACCTGGTGGTGCTCGATCTCAATATTCCCGGACTGGACGGGCTGCACCTGCTGCAGCGCATCCGCTCGCAGGACATCGGTACCCCGGTGATCGTGCTGACCGCGCGCGGCGCAGTGGGCGATCGCGTGGTGGGCCTCAATGCCGGTGCCGATGATTACCTGGCCAAGCCCTTTGATCTGGATGAGCTCGATGCGCGCATCCGTGCGCTGCTGCGGCGGCGGACCAATGCCGATGACGGCGGGCAGCGCTGCGGGCGCTTGCGCTTTGACCGGGCATCGGGGGCGTTCTATTGTGACGATGAGCCGCTGGAGTTGACGCCGCGCGAGCATACGCTGTTGAAGGCACTGATCGCCAAGCCGGGACATGCGGTGACCAAGGAGAAATTGTTCAGGCTGGTTTTCCCGATGGAAGAGAACACGCAGCTCGAAGCCATCGAAGTGGTGGTGCATCGGGTGCGCAAGAAACTCATGGAGACCGGCGCCGAAATCATGACCCTGCGCGGGCTGGGTTATCTGCTGCGGGATCGGCAGCAGCAGGGCGGCGAGGGCTGAGGACGTGGCACATCTGTTTTCGCGGCGTCGCTCGGTGCGTGCCTATCTGCTGGCTTGGATCATCTCGCCGATTGCCCTGTTCATCGTCATCGATTCCTTCTCGCTTTATCGCAATACGCTGGAGTCGGTCAACACCGCTTATGACCGGATGCTGATTGCCTCGGTGCATTCGATTGGCGACCTGCTGCGCATCGAAAATGGCGAGCTCAAGGCTTCGCTGCCGTATGCGGCGCTGGAGATTTATGAGGCCGATTATTCGAGCCGGATGATTTACCGCATCAATGGCCTGGACGGCAAGTTCTTCGAGGGCGATCAGGATCTGCCTTCCTACAAGGGGAAGGCGGACAAGGAGGCCATCTATCCGGCCCTGGCGCATATCTACGAAGATACCTATAACGGCGTGCCGGTCAGGGTGGCAGCGCTGTTCCAGCCGGTGGTGACCAATGATCCGCGCGGCGCGGCACTGGTGCAGGTGGCCGAGACGATGGAGAACCGCAGTGCGCTGGCGCGCAAGATTTTCTGGGAGACGCTGATCCGTCAGGCGGCCTTGCTGGTGGTGATCGTGTCGGTGACCTTGTATGTGGTGCGGCGTGCGCTGCAACCGGTGGATGCCTTGCGGCGGCAGCTTGATGAGCGGCCGGCCGATGATCTCTCGCCCGTGGCACCACCGATGGCGCCGCGTGAATTGCAGCCGTTCATCGATGCCTTGAATCAATTGATGGCGCGCTTGCGACGGCTGCTGGATCACCAGCAACGTTTCGTGGCCAATGCCTCGCATCAGTTGCGTACGCCATTGGCCGTGCTCAAAACACAGTTGCAGTCGGGCTTGCGGGGCGATGCGCCGGCACCGGTGATCTGGCAGGAGATGTCGGGTACCGTCGAGCGGGCCACGACGCTGGCCAATCAATTGCTGTCCCTGGCCAAGGTCGAGCAGATACGCGGTCGCGGTGCGCAGGAGGTGTGTGACCTGGGCATGCTGGCGCGCGAGACGGCAGTGGATCTGTCGCCGCTGATTGCGGAGAAGGATCTGGACTTCGAGCTGGAGGGGGAGAAGATCCTCGTGATGGGTCATCCGTGGATGATCGGGGAGCTGATTTCCAATCTGCTGCATAACGCGATCCGGCATACGCCTGTGCATGGGAAGCTGGGCATTCGCATCAGTGCTCGGGAAGATGTGGCGGAGTTGCTGATCTGGGATAGCGGAGAGGGGATCGATGACCAGGCGATGGAGAATGTCTTCAAGGCGTTTTCTTCCAATGTTTCATCAGCCGGCGGGTTGGGGCTGACCATCTGCGGAGAGATTGTCGATTCGATGCAGGCGACCATCAGCTTGCGCAATCGGATCAGCAAGGAGGGGGCGGTTGAAGGCTTGAATGCGCTGGTGCATTTCAGATCTGTTGCGGGGTGAGCGTTGAGTCGCAGGAATGTGGAGGGTGTGGAAAACTTAGTTTTTGGTCTGGCTCGTTCGTCATTCAGCGCAGAAGAGGGTAGGGTCGTCGAACGCCTGTGTATAAGTTTTTGTATCCTGTTTTCAGTTAGTTCAGGCTGTGGGCAAAGTGGCTTGAACCGCATCCCCGGCGGGATTGGGGATAAGTTGCGTCGTTTTCCGCGGTGATGAGTTCATCGCTTGTTTATTAGAAAAGCCGGCTTTGCCGGCTTTTCTTTTGGTGTTGGGTTTTGTCTCGAATACTCCAGGAAACTTGGAAAATGATCCATTACCTTGTTCTGCAACGGAATGACGTTGACTTGAGAAGCGCAAGACGTGAATCAGCAGGATCGCTGTGGACAATTCATCCACGGCCAGTGAAGAGGAGTTGGCCCTGTGGAAAACATAAGCTGGCTTTCCTGTTGCTGCCCTGTGGAAAAGACAAACCGCGCCCGGTGTTGGGTGGTTCAGAGGTGATATGAAGAAGGAGGGTAGGACGGCCCGATATGCGGACGATGCGTAGAGAACGCCTGTGGAAAAGATGAAGCAAGTCGCCGTTTTGTCAGTGCGGCGGACAGAACCGGAGTTACGCCAAGCCATCTGCATCAACGGCCTGGCGCGTTTCATGGCTTTCTGACCGAGAAGACAGCATCGGCACCTCTGGCCACACCGGAATTTACTTCGCCTGCCGACCAAATGAAAACGGAGCGCGCAAAGCAAAAACCCTCGCTACTTGCGTAACGAGGGTTTTTGGGGATAACAAGCCTGACGATGACCTACTTTCACACTGGTTGCAGCACTATCATCGGCGCGAAGTCGTTTCACGGTCCTGTTCGGGATGGGAAGGGGTGGTACCAACTTGCTATAGTCATCAGGCATAACTTGTAAAGTCAGTTGCTCTCGACGGAGCAGCAACTAACCCAAACTGGAAGAAGTATTTAGTAGATTCTTGGGGTGTGATGCACTAAGGGCAAACACAATATATGCTCAACTTGTCTATAACAGAGCTAATGTTATAGGAACAAGCCGCACGGGCAATTAGTATCAGTTAGCTTAACGCAT
>NZ_JAVDSP010000006.1:0-386872 GCF_031455335.1 Herbaspirillum sp. 1173
TCTGGGTGAGGGATAAGTCGATCTATTATTCGTAAATGATATAAATCATTTGCGATACATCGACGAAAAAGCGCAGCCGAGGCTGCGCTTTTTTTCGTATAAATCTGGTGCTTCGTTTGGATGGGATCACGTATATACAGTGATGAGCAATCGCTATCGGCCAAACTCAATACTCTTGAGTGCTCGCATGAAGTCCCGATAATGCAGTTCGTTCGGTTCCCTGGGATTACGGTCCCGGGCAAGGCAGGTGGCGAACTCCAGGCTGTTTTTCTGATTGCCGATCAGGGCGATGAAACATCGTTGTGGCTGCTTGGGCGCAGCCTCGCCCAAGCTGCCCGCCTGCGCCTGCACATCGATGTCGCGCTGTGCGGCAATCATCTGCAAGCCGATTCCCTTCTCACCTGCAGCAGTGGCCCCGGCCAGCACACCGATGGCCTGCTGCGTACGCACCCGCAAATGCTGCCCGCTGACGTGCTGCGCATCCTGGCCGGCAATGAGGCTCACGCTCCCGCCGTTGGCCATCTGCAGATGCTGGCCCGCCACCACGCCCAGCCCTTCCTTCGCAGCGACCTGGATCAGCGGCGTGCTGCTGGCAGGCAGCTCCTCCTGGGCGATCTCGGCTTGCGCGGCGATGGCCTTGTTAAGCGCTTCAAGCCCTTCGGCCATGCCTGCGGCGCGATGCGTGCGCGCCTCTTCATCGAAGGTCTTGCGTGTCTGTGCAGCCTGTCGCACCATGGCCCGCTGCCCCATGTTGTCCCCGGCCGGATCGCGATGGCTTGCGTGATGTGCCACCCGGTAGCTGGAGAACAGGAGGCCGCGCCCCGCACGCATCACGCCGTAGGCATCGGTGCGCAATTCCACGCCCGTGCCCCGGAAGCTGCCGCGATAGTTGTCGGCACTGTGTATCAGGTGCCCAAGATTGAGCTCGCTACCGGCCTGGGTGCTCTTGAGCTGGATGCGGCCACGGCCGTCGCTGTCATCGAAGAGCAGCTGGTTGTACCCCCAGCCACCGAACTCCTTGGAGCGGATGCCCCATTGCGCCGCAGGATTGCGGTGCCCGTCCAGATCCGCGCTGGCGCCATGCCAGGTCGGTGCGTTTCCCCCGGCCAGATTGCCCTGGCCGCCGATGGCGGTATCGCTGGCCCATTGAAACACCTGCGTGTTTGCAGAAAACTTCACCTCGCCTCCCGGCGTCGGTGCGACACCTCCCTCCCCACGGCCGTTGTAGAGGGTCCCCAGCACAATCGGTCGCTCCAGGTCGTTTTCAATGAACTGGACGAGCACTTCCTGCCCGATGCGCGGCAAGAACTGCATCCCCATGCCCGGTCCGGCACAGCGCTGGCCCACACGGACCCAGCAGGTGGCCCCCGCATCGCCATGCCGTCCCTGCCAGTGGAAACGGATGCGGATGCGCCCCAGATGGTCGCAGCAGATTTCGTCGGGACCGTTGGGTGTGGTCTGGCCCTGATGGCCGACCACGATGGCGCTCTGGCTGCCCTGCGCCCATGCGTGCGGCAGGCGCTCCAGGCCGGTGCCATCGGCCAGCACGGGCCGCCAGACAATGTCAGCACGTATCGCCTCGAAAAGGTTGGCATGGCCCGTGCGGCGTGCCAGATCGATCAGGCTGCGGTCCGGCGCCTGTATCTCGTCCACGGTGGCGGCCTTGAGGCAGGCATGGAGGGCGTCTTCCAGCAAGACCGGCAGGGGACCAAACAGCTCGGCCAGCGCCGCTTGCGTATCGGCGGGCAGGTTGTTGACGCCCACGCTGAGCACCGCCAGCACGGCATATTCCTGCTCCTTGCCCGCCAGCGGCCCTTGCCGCAGGGTAAAGCGTGACCCGGCCCGCAAGCTGCGCACCGTGCTGCCTCCACGCCAGTGCTTGTTGCGGGCCTCCGCGGCTTCCATCATCAGGCGTGCATGGCGGTCTGCAGCGTCGTTGTCATCGGTGATCGGACCTGCGCTGTCATAGCTTTCCAGCCTGGGGGCAGTCTGGCCCCCGAAGTCGTGATGCGTGGGAATGCGCGCGGCGATGGCCTGTTTGTTCTGGTAGTCATAGGACAGCAGCGTGTAGCTGGCCGCCTGCAGGCTGCGGCATGCCGCCAGGGCCTGGATGCCGTCCTGCTGCTCCTGCTCGCGGGCCGCCTGGAAGCGGATGCCATCATGGGCCGCACTGGTGGGATCTTCCGGAAAAGCGCTGCGCGCGGCGCTGTCGGCAAAGATCACCAGCCGATGTCTCTGCGGGCTGGCATCATGTTCTTCGATGCGCCAGGAGAGCCCTTCGCCAGCGAGCAGCCGGCTGATGAAGTCCAGATGCGTCTGCCGGTACTGCACGGTGTAGCTGCGCGGCGGCAGGTGGTGCAGGCAGGCCAGCGCATCGCTGCTCCAGTGCCAATCCGCATGGGGTGCACACTCGCGGAAGACTTCATCGACGACCTCGATGAGACGCTTGTCCTGCCACACGCGGCTGGTAGCGGCTTGCGACAGCAGCCAGGGCCAGGGGGCCATGCGCAGGCGATAGCGACAGAATCCACCATCGCCGCCCAGCCTGGCCACTTCGTGGATGAGACCGCTGCTGCGACGCAGGCCGCCCTCGGCAAGACGTGTTTCCAGCGTGGCGCGGCAGCCCAGCAGGGAACCGGCCGCCACCTCCGTATCCAGGCGTACGACGATCAGCTCGGTGGCGCCCACCGCATGCAGGGCCTCTGCCGCCGCCCAGGCTTCGACCAGGAAGCGGTCCTCGGGCTGGCCAGCGATCTCCAGACGATAGAGGCGCGTTGCCGCCGAGAAGGGGAGCAGACGAGAGAGCAACTGACTGGCGTGATCCATGACAAGCCCCAGGACAATGACGGGCCGTCATTCTTGTTCGGCAACTTCGTACTTCCAGAGAATCCAAGAAAATCCCGGGCAAAGCTCGAAAGGCACCGAAGAATGTTTCGAATAAATTGGGAATTGCCTCGCCAGGAGAGCAATGGCCCGGGCTCAGGCCAGCTCCGACCGTCCATCGCCCCGGAGGCCGCGACAGTACTGCGAAAGGCGCGATGCTGGCGCAGTTGTGGAAAATTAAAAATCGTATAAATGAAATAGTCCGAATTAAATATTGGACAGGTGCATGAAATACAGAATTAATATTGGCATCAAGCACATAGAATCCGGTTGCCCATTTCCATCCCACTTCGACTCCAGACCATGACCACCGTCGCCTCCGCCGCCCCTGCGGCCTCCGCTTCCAGCCTGCCCTTTGGCACATTCCAGGCCGAGTTGCTGCCGGCCCCCAGCCCGCTGCGTGCGGCCATCACTGCCGCCTATCGTCGCGACGAGCGCGAGGCCGTGCAATGGCTGCTGCAGCAGGTGCAGGGCCAGCAGCCCTGGAAGGACGCCACTCAGCAACTGGCCAAGAAGCTGGTGCAGCAGGTGCGCGAGAAGCGCACCCGGTCCTCCGGCGTGGATGCGCTGATGCATGAATTCTCGCTGTCCTCCGAAGAAGGCGTGGCGCTGATGTGCCTGGCCGAAGCGCTGCTGCGCATCCCCGACCGCCAGACCGCCGACCGCCTCATCGCCGACAAGATCAGCAAGGGCGACTGGCGCAAGCACCTGGGCGAGTCGCCGTCGCTGTTCGTCAATGCCGCCACCTGGGGCTTGCTCATCACCGGCAAGCTGGTCTCCAGCAGCAGCGAAAGCGGCCTCACGCAAGCCATCACGCGCTTGATCGGCAAGGGCGGCGAGCCGCTCATCCGCAAGGGCGTGGACCTGGCCATGCGCATGCTGGGCAACCAGTTCGTGACCGGCCAGACCATCGAAGAAGCGCTGGACAACAGCCGCGACAACGAAAAGCGCGGCTATCGCTATTCCTACGACATGCTGGGCGAAGCCGCCCTGACCATGCACGACGCCGATGCCTACTACCAGTCCTACGAGACCGCCATCCACGCCATCGGCCGCGCCTCCAACGGTCGCGGCATCAAGGATGGCCCGGGTATCTCGGTCAAGCTCTCGGCCCTGCATCCGCGCTACTCGCGCGCCCAGCATGCACGCGTCATGGGTGAACTGCTGCCGCGCCTGAAGCAGTTGCTGCTGCTGGCCAAGCAATACGACATTGGCCTGAACATCGACGCCGAAGAAGCCGACCGCCTCGAACTGTCGCTGGACATGATGGAAGCACTGGTGGCCGACCCCGACCTGGCCGGCTTCGACGGCCTGGGCTTCGTGGTGCAGGGCTACCAGAAGCGCTGCCCCTTCGTCATCGACTACCTGGTCGACCTGGCCCGCCGCAACGGCCGCCGCCTGATGATCCGCCTGGTCAAGGGTGCCTACTGGGACAGCGAAATCAAGCGCGCCCAGGTCGATGGCCTGGAGGGCTATCCGGTCTATACCCGCAAGGTGCATACCGACCTGTCCTACCTCACCTGCGCGCAAAAGCTGCTGGCCGCCACCGACGTCATCTATCCGCAATTCGCCACGCACAATGCCCACACGCTGGCGGCGATCTATCACTGGGCCAAGCAGCTCCAGGTCGACAACTACGAATTCCAGTGCCTGCACGGCATGGGCGAGACCCTGTACGATCAGGTCGTCGGTGCCGAGAACCTGGGCAAGGCCTGCCGCATCTATGCCCCGGTCGGTTCGCACCAGACCCTGCTGGCCTACCTGGTGCGCCGCCTGCTGGAAAACGGTGCCAATTCCTCCTTCGTCAACCAGATCGTCGACGAGGCCGTGCCGCTGGACCGTCTGGTGGCCGATCCCATCGAGACCGTGCGCGCCCAGGGCGGCGTGCCGCATCCGGCCATCGCCTTGCCGCAGCAGCTGTATGGCCAGGAGCGCAAGAATTCTTCGGGTATCGATCTCTCCAATGAATCGCGCCTGCAGCAACTGGGTGAGTTGTTCGTTTCCATGGCCCAGCGCCAGTGGCAGGCCGCACCGCTGATCGCGGGCGAGTTGGCTGCGCAGCCCGCACAGGCGGTGCGCAATCCGGCCGACCATCGTGAGATCGTGGGCCAGGTCAGCGAAGCCACCGTGGCCGATGTCGATACGGCGCTGACCGCCGCCACCGCCTACGCGCCGCAATGGCAATCGACCCCGGCCGCCGAGCGCGCCGCCATGCTCGAACGCGCGGCCGACCTGCTGGAAGAACATATCGCCGAACTGATGGCACTGGCCGTGCGCGAAGCCGGCAAGTCGCTGCCCAATGCGATTGCGGAGGTGCGTGAAGCGGTCGACTTCCTGCGCTACTACGCCATCGCCTCGCGCCACGACGGCAACGTGCTGGCCTGGGGCCCGGTGGTGTGCATCAGCCCGTGGAATTTCCCGCTGGCGATCTTCATCGGCGAGGTCAGCGCTGCGCTGGCCGCCGGCAACGTGGTGCTGGCCAAGCCAGCCGAGCAGACTGCGCTCATCGCCCATCGCGCCGTGCAACTGCTGCATGAGGCCGGTGTGCCGCGCGCGGCCCTGCAGCTGCTGCCGGGCCGGGGTGAGACCGTGGGTGCCGCACTGACCTCGGATGTGCGCGTCAAGGGCGTGATCTTCACCGGTTCCACCGAAGTGGCGCAGCTCATCAACCGCACCCTGGCCCAGCGCAAGCACGATGATGGCGACGGCAGCGGCGAACATGGCGATGTCCCGCTGATCGCCGAGACCGGCGGCCAGAATGCGCTCATCGTCGATTCCTCGGCGCTGGCCGAACAAGTCGTGCAGGACGTGCTGTCCTCCGCCTTCGACAGTGCCGGCCAGCGTTGTTCGGCTCTGCGCATCCTGTGCCTGCAGGAAGACATCGCCGACCGTACTCTGGAAATGCTCAAGGGCGCCATGGCCGAACTGCGCGTGGGCCGTCCGGACCGCCTCTCCACCGACATCGGCCCGGTCATCGATGCCGAGGCGCAGCAGAACCTGCTGGCCCACATCGAGCGCATGCGCAAAAGCGCGCGCGCCGTGCACCAGCTGCCGCTGGGCGAGGACTGCCGGCACGGCACCTTCGTGGCGCCGACCGTGATCGAGATCGACGACCTGGCGCAACTGCAGCGCGAAGTCTTCGGCCCCGTGCTGCACGTGCTGCGCTATCGCCGCGATGCGCTGCCACAGCTGATCGACGCCATCAACGCCACCGGCTATGGCCTGACCCTGGGCGTGCATTCGCGCATCGACGAGACCATCGATTTCGTGGCCCAGCGCGCGCACGTGGGCAACATCTACGTCAACCGCAACATCGTGGGCGCAGTGGTGGGGGTGCAGCCCTTCGGTGGCGAAGGCAAGTCCGGCACCGGTCCCAAGGCCGGTGGTCCGCTCTACCTCAAACGCCTGCAGCGCCATGCGCAACTGCACGAGGAACTGACCCGCGCGCAACCGGCGCAAGTGCCCAACACCTTGCTGGACAGCCTGCTGGATTGGGCCCGCACCCATGGCCACGAGCGCCTGGCCGCCAGCGGTGAGCGCTATCACCGCGACAGCCTGCTGCAGCGCAGCCTGCTGCTGCCCGGCCCCACCGGCGAGCGCAATACCCTGGGCTTCGCCCCGCGCGGCTTGGTGCTGTGCGTGGCCGCCAGCGTCGGTACATTGCTGAATCAACTGGCGGCGGCCTTTGCGACCGGCAATACGGTGGTGGTCGATGAGGCCAGCGCGGCGATGCTGCCGGCCGGCTTGCCGGCGCCGGTGCGTGCGGCCATCCGCCGTGCCAGCCAGCTGGAGGCCGAAGCGCTGCAGGCCGCTCTGGTGGACAGCCACCAAGCTGCCGCATGGCGCGTGCGCCTGGCCGAGCGCGAAGGTGCGCTGGTGCCGTTGATCCTGTGCAGCGAAGACGGTGCCATTCCCTTGTGGCGCTTGCTGGCTGAGCGCGCGCTGTGCGTCAACACCACGGCCGCCGGCGGCAATGCCAGCCTGATGACGATTTCGGTGTAATCGCTCCCGCTGCCTCAGACGGGCACCCCGGCCTTGTGGTCAGGGTGCCCGTTTTTCTTGGGGCGTACAATATTGCCCTCGATGGCGGCCCACCCGATGGCATGACTTGCAATCCGGCTGGCCAGCCCCATCTCGACAGGAATGCGGAACCGGTACGTCCCTCCGCTGCTCCCCGGCACATATTGAACAGAGGCAAGCATGGAACAATTTCACGGCACCACCATCCTTTCCGTCCGTCGCGGCAACCAGGTCGCGCTTGGCGGTGACGGCCAGGTGACGCTTGGCAACATCGTCATGAAGGGCAGTGCGCGCAAGGTGCGCAAGCTCTACCACGGCAAGGTCCTGGTCGGTTTCGCCGGCGGCACGGCTGACGCTTTCACCCTGCTCGACTTGTTCGAAGCCAAGCTGGAAAAGCACCAGGGCAACCTGATGCGCGCCTCGGTCGAGCTGGCCAAGGACTGGCGCACCGATCGCATGCTGCGCCGTCTCGAGGCCATGCTGCTGTGCGCGGATCGCGACACCACCCTGGTCATCACCGGCAATGGCGATGTGCTCGAACCCAATGACGGCATCGGTGCCATCGGTTCCGGCGGCAGCTATGCCCAATCGGCCGCCAAGGCCTTGTATGAGAACACCGAGCTGACCCCGGCCGAGATCGTCAAGAAGTCGCTGACCATCGCCGGCGAGCTGTGCATCTACACCAACCTGAACCACATCATCGAGACGCTGGACTAAGCCGCGCAGCGCGCATTTCCTGCCTGTTTCTCCGATGAATCGTCACAGCGAAAAGATCACCACCATGAATATGACTCCCAAGGAAATCGTCTCCGAACTCGACAAGCACGTGGTCGGCCAGGCCCGCGCCAAGCGCGCGGTGGCCATCGCGCTGCGCAACCGCTGGCGTCGCCAGCAGATCGAGGAACCGCTGCGCCACGAGATCACGCCCAAGAACATCCTCATGATCGGCCCCACCGGCGTGGGCAAGACCGAGATTGCGCGCCGCCTGGCCAAGCTGGCCGATGCACCCTTCATCAAGATTGAAGCCACCAAGTTCACCGAAGTCGGCTATGTGGGCCGCGACGTGGACACCATCATCCGCGACCTGGTCGACATCGGCATCAAGCAGACGCGCGAGCTGGAAACGCGCAAGGTGCGCACCCGCGCCGAGGATGCGGCCGAGGATCGCATCCTGGACGTGCTGCTGCCCCCGGCCCGCGATTTCGGTTTTACGCCCGATGGCAATGCCAGCCCCGAGAAGGATGACAAGAACACGACCCGCCAGACCTTCCGCAAGCGTCTGCGTGAAGGTGCGCTGGATGATCGCGAGATCGAACTGGAATTGAATGATGCCGCCCCCTCGATGGAAATCATGGCACCCCCGGGCATGGAAGAAATGACCGAGCAGATCAAGTCCATGTTCTCGGGCCTGGGCAATCAGCGCAAGAAGGCGCGCAAGATCAAGATCAAGGAAGCCATGAAGCTGCTGATCGAGGAAGAAGCCGCCAAGCTGGTCAATGAGGAAGAACTCAAGCAGAAGGCCATCGCCAATGTCGAGCAGAACGGCATCGTCTTCCTGGATGAGATCGACAAGATCGCCACCCGCTCGCAGAACGGCAATGCCGATGTCTCGCGCGCAGGTGTGCAGCGCGACCTGCTGCCGCTGGTGGAGGGCACCACCGTCAACACCAAGTACGGCATGATCAAGACCGATCACATTCTCTTCATCGCGTCGGGCGCGTTCCATCTCTCCAAGCCTTCCGATCTGATTCCGGAATTGCAGGGACGCTTCCCGATTCGCGTGGAGCTGGATTCGCTGTCGATTGCCGATTTCGAGCGCATCCTGACCGGCACCGATGCCTGCCTGACCAAGCAGTACGAAGCGCTGCTGGCCACCGAAGGCGTGAAGATCGAATTCGCCGACAGCGGCATCAAGCGACTGGCCGAGATCTCGCATACGGTCAATGAGAAGACCGAGAACATCGGTGCGCGCCGTCTCTATACCGTGATGGAAAAACTGCTGGAAGAGATTTCCTTCACGGCGGGTGAGGCTGGTGTGGATGGGCTGCTCATCGATGCCGGGTATGTCAACGAGCGGCTGGGCGAGCTGGCCGTGGATGAGGACATGTCGCGCTACGTGCTGTAACGCGATGCTGTCATGATGCCCGCCGAGGCAAGGAGAATGCGATGGCCAACAAGACGTTGGGAACGCGGCAGAAACTGAGTTTTCGCATCGAGCCATCACAATCCAAGCCACGCAATCCGGTGGCGCTGGCTGCCCAGCAGCGCGCCGGAGGTGCCGGTGCACATCGCAAGAATGCATCGGCGCAGCGTCAGCAATTGAAGTCGGAGCTGTTGAAGAAGCTGGCCGGTGAACCCAAGGAAGATAAGCAGGAGTGAGTGCAATGCATGGCTGTACAGTGATGGAACGCGATATTGCATCCAACCAGTCGCATTCGCCAGAAATGTACGAAAATGTACGGAAATGCGCAGCGAGTGACAACAAGCCTCGCCGGCCTGCTGGACAAGAGCCCATTGTCTGTTGCCAGCAAGATGTATCAAAATGTTAGAAATGACGAAAAGCGCCGGTAGGGATACCGGCGCTTTTTCCTTGATGCAGGCCGATAGCGGGACAGTCCTGCCGCAGCACATCCGAAAGCGGCGATAAAAAAATACAACAATTGCCTTTTCAATCTTTGGCTCCCGTCTAAAAAATGACTTCTATCGACCAAGGTGCAGTCATGGGCGACGAGAAGCATTAATGTTTGCCCATCCGACTGCAAGTGCGGATCCTCAAGACTATTTTTAGAGAAGGACGTCACATGAAAAAATCTCTGCTGGCACTCGCCGTTCTGGGCGCGTTCGCAGGCGCAGCCAATGCGCAAAGCTCCGTCACGATCTACGGTATCGTCGATACCGGTGTTGTCTACCAAAGCAAGGTTGCTACTGCCTCCGGCGGTACTGGCACCAAGTTTGGCCTGAACTCGGGCATCATCCAGGGTTCGCGTATCGGCTTCAAGGGTGTTGAAGATCTGGGCGGCGGTCTGTCGGCTGTGTTCCAACTGGAAACCGGCTTCTCCAACGATACCGGCGGCCTGCAAGGCTCCGACGCCACCACTGGTTCCAACCTGTTCCGCCGCAAGTCGGTGGTCGGTCTGACCGGTAACTTCGGTAGCGTGCTGGTCGGTCGTCAAACCGACTTCGCCGACACCATCTCGGCTTACACCGCCGTGCAAGACTTCGGTGGCTGGGTCAACAACTCCGGCTCCGGTCTGGATCGCCTGCAAGGCACCCGCACCAACAACTCGATCAGCTACACCACCAACAGCCTGAACGGCTTCACCGGTAACCTGATGTACGGCTTCGGTGAAACCGCTGGTCAAACTTCCGCTGGCCAGTCCTTCGGCATCGGCGGCAAGTACGACAACGGTCCTCTGGGTCTTGGTATCAACTACTACCAGTCCAAGGCTGGTTCGACCCCGTCTGACGTCTCGCTGATCCCGTCGAGCTCGACCACCACCAACGTCAACACCCTGACTGCCAACTCCGGCAGCACCGCACAGAAGGTCCTGAACGTGGCAGCGTCCTACCAGTTCGGTCCGGCACGTGTGTATGGTAACTGGTCGCGCGTCAAGCAAGACCTGAACACCCAGGCCAACCTGACCTCCGTGGGCGTCGGTTCGCTGACCTCGCTGACCAATCGTACGCTGGCCCGTTCCAACAAGGCTGACATCTACGAAATCGGTACCGCTTACTCCCTGAGCCCGTCGCTCAAGCTGCTGGCGGCTGTGGACCACACCCGTGCCAACTTCGACGGCGTGTCCAACAAGACCAAGCTGACCCAAGTCAGCCTGGGCACCGACTACTGGCTGTCCAAGCGCACCGACCTGTACGCCTTCCTGGCTTACACCAAGGCTAGCGACATGGTCAACCCGGGCGTCTCCGACAGCACCGGCACCGATGGCAACCAAGGCGCCGTCGCCGTGGGTATCCGTCACAAGTTCTAATGTGAGTTGACCTGCGTCGTCTTCCCGGCGGCGCAGTGTGATGCACAAGTGAGCAAAAGAAGCGCCGCATGAGGTTCATGCGGCGCTTTTTTTCATGCTTCTTCTGATCGCGATTTTTATTAGTTTTGGCAATAGTCCATTTCGTTCTTCGCAGGAATGCAGCTGATTTCGCGCATGGCTCGTCGGGCACTCGGATTTGGTGCAACGCTGCCCCCGAGCTTGCACAGGAAAGCTCATTTTTGGCATTGCAAAAAGCTCGCTTTCTGTTTGTCAAATCCTGACAAAAGCCTTACTGGTAGCCGATCTTGATGTCTGTAAAGAAAGCGTAATAAGCTCTCGGCCTTGCGCACTTTTTTGCAGCGCACTGCTCTAATAGCAGCACCATTTCGATGCGCATGGAGGTGGAACACTTCCATGGATCGCGTATCGCACCGCCCCACAACGGACTGGCGGATTGCATTCAAAACCTTAGTTTTTTGATGCACACCGGACTGACGCAGCTTGCTGCGCCAGCGGGGATTTTTTCGTCCGCGATTTCGTGATTGCGGATTTGCTGAGAAAGGAAAAGAACATGGCAACGAGAGAAGAGCTGGCCGTCATCAAGGCCGCCCGTGCCGGCGAATCGCGCGCGCAGCTGGCGCTGGGCCGACGCTACCTCGACGGCGGCAGCGGTCTGCCGCGCAGCAAGGGCACCGCCTTCTACTGGCTGCGCCGCGCCGCGCAACAGGGTGTGGACGATGCGTGGATGATCATCGGCCGCAACATCACCTACGATCAGGTCAAGGAATTATCTTCGCCGCAGGAAGCGGCCATCTGGTACGAGAAGGCGTTTGAAGCGGGCGTGCCGCAGGCCGGCGTGATCTTTGCGCGCCTGGTACTGGAACACACCGAACAGTTCGACAGCAATGCTCACGCGCGCGCCATCGCCGCGCTGTCCTTGTTGGCCAGCCGCGATGACCATGAGGCGCAATGGCTGCTGGCGCAGCAGATGCAGCGCCATGGCCAGCCCATGGTGCCCGGCCTGCCGGCTTCGGCAGTCGAAGAACGACTGGTGCGCGAAGCAGCACGTGCCGGCATCGAACAGGCGCAATACGCGCTGCTGGACAAGGCCTGGCAGCAAGGCCAGGGTGCGGCCTTCGCGCGCGGCGCGGCGGTGCTGGTCAAGCGCCTGATCGAGCGCAACAGTGAGGCGGTGGCGCAGCTCGACAAGGAGGGCGATGCCACCGGCCTGGTGCAGCTCAATGCCGAGGAAGCCACGCTGCTGCTGCGCTATGGCCAGTGGCAGGCACGTGCGGCCGCGCCCGAGTTGCCGCAACTGATGCGCTTGTTTGAACTAGCAGCGCTGGCCGGAGAGGTCGAGGCGCGTCTGGAACTGGGACTGCTGTGCGCCAAGATCGACCGCGCCGGCAATCGCGTCTTCATGGAGCAGGGCCTGGCCAATTTCAAGAAGGCCTTGCACTGGCTGGTGCTGGCGGGAGAGGGCGGTTCGGCTCAGGCCTGGCATGCGCTGGCGCGCATCTATTCGCGCTCGATCTATTCGCAGCGCAATCTGCAGGTCGCCCAGCAATATCTGGAAAAGGCGGCCGAGTCCGGTCTGGTGGAAGCGCAGAGCGAGCTGGCGCAGATTTTCTGGCGCAATCGCCGCGATGATCCCATGCATGACGTCAAGGCCCTGTACTGGTGGCAGCAGGCGGCCGCCCAGGGCGAGGCCGGCGCAGCCGACGCGCTGCAGCCGTTCATGGCCGTGGAAGAGGCGCAGTCATGGGCGGTGCAGGCGCGCGCCCAGCTCAGCGACAAGCTGCGCAACAGCAATCCCTTCCTGAGTGCGCGCATCGAACTGGCGGCCACCTTTGGCCTGACCAAGCCGGAAGCCTTGCTCATCGATATCAAGCAGGCCGATTATGGCCACTGTCTGGTGGTCGACATCTGCGCTCATCACGCGCGCAGCAAGCGCCGCCTGATCGCGGTGCAGACCGAAGCCCAGCGCGCCGCCATCAACCGCGTAAGCCGCCTGTTCGGTGACGTCGACTGTGGATTCAGCGGTCCGGAAGGCAACTATCGCCAGCGCCAGTACCGGCTGCGCACGGCCTTCCCGGATATCGCCTGAGGTAGCGACAGGCTTGATCAGGCGATAGTTGCCGCCTGATCGGTCTCCTCAATGCTGGCGGATGACCTGTTCGCCGTCGGCACCGCCGTCCGGGCCGGCCTGGCCGAAGGAATAGAGTTCGTAACTGGTGCCGTCGTCATCGGCACCGTACTGATAGGAATTGCCCCAGGGGTCGCGCGGCAGGCGATCCACGTAGCCGCCGATGGGCCAGTTGCCCGGCACGGGTGCCCGGGTCGGCTTGATCACCAGGGCCAGCAGGCCCTGGGCGGCGCTCGGATAGCGGCCATTGTCCTGGCGATAGCGTTCCAGCCCGGCGGCGATGGCTTGCATGTCCTTCTCGGCGGCCAGTGCTTGCGGGCTGTGGTCGTGGTTGAAGCGCGTCACCAGCGGTGGCAGCAGCAGGGTGGCCGCCACGGCCAATACGGTCAGCGCCAGGATCCAGCGCAGGCGCGCCAGGCCGCGCTGCAGGAACAGGAAGGCAGGATGTCGGAGAGATCGACGCATGAATGCTGCAGTCTTATTGTTGTGGACGGTGCAAGCCGGCAGGGCGCAGGTTCAGGCGCACCGCCGCTGGGGCGGCAGGACGCGCAGGCCGGCGCCGCGCTGGCTCAGGGCTTGATGGTGACGGGAACGCCCGCCTGGCTGCTGACCACTTCCGACAGCGTGGCGTAAAGCTCGGTGCCATCGCGGGTGTTGAGCCAGTGGCTGCCGTCGAACTTGTAGTGGAAGCCGCCGGAACGCGCGGCCAGCCACATTTCCTGCATGGGGGCCTGGCTGTTGATGATGATCTTGGAGCCATTGTCCACGCACTCGATTTCCAGCACGTTGCCGCTGCGGCTGCATTCCACATCCAGGTCGCTGGCGTCGCAGGCGTCTTCCAGGGCCGTCTCGATGGCGTTGAGGGTGGCGTCAGCCAGGTCCAGGAATTCCGATTCGGTCATGCTACACTCCAAGTCATTCTAAGATTTCGATGTAATCCGTCATTTTATCGTGAAGTCACCCCATTCTCCCGTCCGTTGTGCAGCTTCCCTGGCGCTGTGCGCCGCCGTCCTGATGCTGGCCGGTTGCGGCCAGAAAGGCCCGCTGTACATGCCCAAGGTGCCGCCTGATCCCTTCGTACGCACCCAGCCCGCCGCGCCGGCAGCGGCCCAGGACAAGGCAGGCACCCAGGAGGGTGAGGCCAAAGCCTCCGGCGACACCCCCGCCGCCGACGCTCCCAAACGATGATGCCTGGCTGAAACATCGCGCTGTACTGCGGCCGGTCCCCCGGTAATGAGGGCGGGGACTGCGCCGGATGATTCCACCGATTGCCTTTCTCCGCTGACTTTTCCGGATTCCCATGTCCCACTTTTCCTATCGCAACGGCGCGCTGCACGCCGAAGACGTCTCCCTGCAAGCCTTGGCCGATCAGTTCGGCACCCCGCTCTACGTTTATTCCAAGTCGGCGCTGGTGCAGAATTTCTCGGCCTATGCCGATGCCTGCCGCGCGGCCGGCCGTGCCGAGGGCGGCAAGGGTGGCGCACTGGTGTGCTACTCGGTCAAGTCCAATTCCAACCTGGCGGTGCTGAACCTGCTGGGCAAGCTGGGCTCGGGCTTCGACATCGTCTCCGGTGGCGAGCTGCTGCGCGTGGTGGCCGCCGGCGGCGATGCGCGCAAGGTGATCTTCTCGGGCGTGGGCAAGGGCCGCGACGAGATGAAGCTGGCGCTGGAACATGACATCCTCTGCTTCAACGTGGAATCCATCCCCGAAGTGGCGCGCCTGAATGAAGTGGCCGGTGCGCTCGGCAAGCGCGCCCGCATCTCGCTGCGCGTCAATCCCAACGTGGATGCCAAGACCCATCCCTACATTTCTACCGGCCTGAAGGAAAACAAGTTCGGCGTGGCCTATGAAGATGCGCTGAACTGCTATCGCGCCGCCGCTGCCCTGCCCAACATCGACGTGGTCGGCATCGACTGCCACATCGGCTCGCAGCTGCTGGACGACTCGCCGCTGCTGGAAGCACTGGAAAAGATCATCGACATGGTCGATGCGCTGGAAGCCGAAGGCATCGCGATTCACCACCTCGACATCGGCGGGGGCATCGGCATCCGCTACGATGACGAGCAACCGGTGGCCATCGGCGACTACCTGGCGCGCGTGTTCGCTCGCGTCGACGCCTGGCGCGCCAAGAAGTACGACGGCCGCCCGATCCAGGTCATGTTCGAGCCGGGCCGCTCGGTGGTCGGCAATGCCGGCCTGTTGCTGACCGAGGTGCAATACCTCAAGCATGGTGAAGAAAAGAACTTCGCCGTGGTTGATGCTGCCATGAACGATCTGATGCGTCCGGCCATGTACGAAGCCTGGCATGGCGTGCAGACCGTGAAGGAAAACGCCGGCCAGCCCCGCATCTACGACGTGGTCGGTCCGGTGTGTGAATCCGGCGACTGGCTGGCCCGCTCGCGCGAACTGGCCATCCACGAGGGCGACCTGCTGGCCCTGATGTCGGCCGGTGCCTACGGCATGACCATGGCCTCCAACTACAACACCCGTGGCCGTGCGGCGGAAGTCCTGGTCGATGGCAGCCAGGTCCACCTGGTCCGTGCCCGTGAAAATCCGGCCGACCTGTTCGCGTTGGAAAAGATCGTGGACTGACGCGATTTATTGTCGGTCTGCCAAGCGGCAGTCCCGGAAACGGGGCTGCCGTTTCCTTTTGTGCATCATTCCGGGCGCGTTTATTGATAGCCCGGCAAGTCCCGCCTGGCTTGGCTGCAGATATTTTTTGCAGAGCCGCATTTTTGTTTTGCCTTTCAGAAATTTCGGCGCAAAATAGCCATCCGTCCGAAAAACAATCGAAGCATCAGAACATGCCTGGGGGCAGAGCAGCCCGCAACGCGAGACCTGGCAAGCATTCACGGACGTGAGGGAGCACATCAGGGCCACCGGGACGGTGGTCGCTAGCGTAATACAGGGGAATTCCAATGCAAGTTCTGGAACGGTCAGAGGGAGATCGCGACCGTCGCGTCGCCAGCGAGGTCGTGGCGCAGGCCGGCCATGGCGATCCGTCCGGCCAGGTCATACACAGCAGTCAGTCCAGTCACGCCAGCCAGTCGCCGGCACCAGCACGCGTTGCGTCCGTGCAGCCTGACCTGAGCGAAGAGGAACTGGAAGTCCGGGCCTCGCACATCACGGCTGCCGCTGTTGCCGCAGCCGCCGTCACGGCGGCGGTGGCTACCTCAGCCGGCACCGCCAGCCTGCCGTATGAAGACACCGCCACGGCGCCGGCGGCGCAGGAAGAGCCCGCAGCCCAGACCCGCCGTGGTCCGCGTGGTCCGCGCAGCGAACCGGAGCCGCGCGCGTCGACCCGTGGGGCCTTGCTGGTCTCGCTGCTGACACTGGCCATCATCGGCGTCGCTCTGTGGGCGGGGGCGCAATGGCCGCAACGCTCGCTCAAGCCGGTGATGCAGCAATTGCCGCCGCTATCCAAGGCGGCCCCGGTGGACGCCGTGGCGCCGCCTGCCAGCCTGGACCATGCCCAGCCTGCCGCCAGCGATGCTGCCCCCGGCCCCGAAGTGATCGCCCAGCTGCAGCAGGAAGCAGACGACAAGGCCCATCAACTGGCGCAGAAGCGCGCCGCCGCCGAAGCCCGCCACCGCCGCGAGGATGCCGCCCTGGCCCTGCGCGAACAGCGGCGCCGCGAAGCCGAGGCCCAGCTGGCCAACGCCCGCGCCAAGGCGGAGCGCGCCCAGGCCGTGGTGCCGGTGCCGGAAGTGGTGGAAGTGCAGCCCGTGCCGACCCTGGCCGAGCAGGTCAAGCAATGCAGCACCTTGTCCGTCTTTGCGCGCGAGAGCTGCCTGTGGAAGCTGTGCGACGGCAAGTGGGGCAAGAACGGCTGCCCCTCCTACGAGCGCAACAACGAAGGTGCCTGATCCCTCCCTCTCCTGCGCTGCCGCTTCCGGCGGCGCAGGCTGCTTTCCTTCCGCTTCATCTCCCCTGACAAATTCCTGAAGGCCCGCCCCCTGTGAGCGGGAGCATTTCTTGCTTGCCGACAGACCAGTCCGCAGTGAGCGGCCAGCACGGCTGTGGCCCGCTGGCGACAGATGAAAAGTCTTGCCGCAAGCGGCTTTGCGCGAGGAAGTTGCCGCTATAATGCGCGTTTTTCTTACCCCCCCCTGCAAGGAAAAAGGCATGAATGCACTGCTCTGGTTCGTCGTCCTCTACTGGGTCATCTCGGTCGGTATCGGCCTGTATGCCACCCGCTATGTGAAGAGTTCGAAGGACTATGCCGTCGCCGGCCGCTCGCTGCCGATGTCGGTGGTGACCGCGACCGTCTTTGCGACCTGGTTTGGCTCCGAGGCGGTGCTCGGCGTTTCCTCGACCTTCCTCAAGGACGGCCTGGGCGGCATCGTGGCCGATCCCTTCGGCTCGTCGCTGTGCCTGATCCTGGTGGGCGTGTTCTTCGCCAAGAAGCTGTACCGCATGAACCTGCTGACCATCGGCGACTACTACAAGAAGCGCTTCGGCCGTGCCGCCGAAATGCTGGTCACGATCTGCATCGTCATTTCCTACCTGGGCTGGGTGGCGGCGCAGATCAAGGCGCTGGGGCTGGTCTTCAACGTCGTCTCGGGCGGCTACATTCCCATGCACTGGGGCATGATCATCGGTGCCGGCAGCGTGCTCATCTATACCCTGATGGGCGGCATGTGGGCCGTGGCCATCACGGACTTCCTGCAGATGATCATCGTGGTGGTCGGCATGCTTTATATCGGAGTTGAAGTTTCGGGCATGGTCGGCGGTCCGGGAGTCGTGATTGCGCACGCCGCCGAGGCCGGCAAGTTCAACTTCTGGCCGGCCGCTGAACTGAAAGACGTGCTGTGGTTCTTTGCCGCCTGGATCACCATGATGCTGGGCTCGATTCCGCAGCAGGACGTGTTCCAGCGCGTCATGTCCTCCAAGAACGAGAACGTGGCGCGCAACGCCTCGGTGCTGGGTGGCGTGATCTATTTCTTCTTCGTCTTCATCCCCATCTTCCTGGCCTATTCCGCCACGCTGATCGACCCGGCGATGGTCTCGCGCCTGCTGGAAACCGATTCCCAGCTGGTGCTGCCGACCCTCATCATGGAAAAGATGCCGGTGTTCGCCCAAGTCATGTTCTTCGGCGCGCTGCTGTCGGCCATCAAGAGCTGCGCCAGCGCGACCCTGCTGGCACCGTCGGTGACCTTTACCGAGAACGTCCTCAAGGAAATTCGCCCGTGGAAGAGCGACCGTGAATTCCTGTTCTCGATGCGCGCCGTGGTGCTGGTCTTCACGGTGGGCGTGACCACGCTGGCTCTGAACAGCCAGTCCAGCATCTATGAAATGGTCGAGAACGCTTACAAGGTGACCTTGGTGGCCGCCTTCGTGCCGCTGGCCTTCGGCGTCTACTGGCAGCGTGCCACCCGCCAGGGCGCACTGATGGCCATGGTGCTGGGCCTGGTCTCCTGGATCACGCTGGAATACGCCGCCCCCGACGGCCTGTGGCCGCCGCAACTGGCCGGCCTGCTGTTCTCCATCGGCGGCATGGTGGCTGGTTCGCTCCTGCCCCAGGTGCTGGCCCCGGTGCCGCCCATGGTGGCGGTCCCCGCCGAGGGCAGCGTCCAGTCCTGATCCCTCTTGCCTGATTGAAACGGTCGCCCGGCCTTGCCGCGCGGCCGTTTCGTCTTTTTGGGGAAGCCGCCAGAACTGCTGGGCCAGGTGCTGTCAAAGCAATTCCAACGCCCGGGTTTTCGAACTTATTCGATATTTATTTGACAATAATTCGAGAGCCACCCGGAACTTATTTGCTTTCCATCAACCTGAAATGGCATGACTGAGCACATTCGCCCCTACGATGTCGCTGCCGATGCGTTGTTTCTGGACTTCGACGGCACCCTGGTCGACCTGGCGCCCCAGCCTGAAGAGATCGTGGTGCCGCCGGAGCTGATCACGCTCCTGCAGCGCATCCAGCAAGAATCGGACGGCGCGCTGGCCATCGTCAGCGGCCGTCCGCTCGATCAACTGGATTTCTTCCTGGCCCCGCTGCGCCTGCCTGCGGCCGGTGTGCATGGTGCCGAGCGGCGTACGGCCGATGGCCGCATCCTGCAGCAACCGGTGCCGGACGTGCATCACCTGCGCGAGCGCCTGCTGCCGCTGGTGGAGTCGCATCCCGGCCTGCAGCTGGAACTCAAGCGCGGCGCACTGGCCCTGCATTACCGCCACGCCGCCCATCTGGAACAGCGCTGCGTGGAGACCATGATGGACGCGCTGCGCCATGAACCGGGCTTCACCTTGCTGCACGGCAAGATGGTGGTGGAAGCCAAGCCGCACATCAACAAGGGCGACGCCGTCGCCGCTTTTCTGCATGAGGCCCCGTTCCGGGGCCGCCGTCCGGTCTTCATCGGCGATGACGTGACCGATGAGGCCGGCTTTGCCATCGCCCAAGGTGAAGTCTTCGGCGGATTTGGCATCAAGATCGGCGCCGGCCCCAGCCAAGCCCTGCAACGCCTGGCCGATCCAGCCGCCGTGCTGGACCTGCTGCGCCAGAGCGTGGAGGTACGCAGCACCCCCGGATAGCCTTCGTACCGGCCTGTTTGCCGGCCCCGCAGCACATCGCCTTCCATCAAGAAATCTGACCCACAGAACAGAGCACGAGGAACCATGAGCCAGCCCAGCCCCGATCCGCATCAAGAAGCGCAACCGCAACCCCACTCCCAGACGCAGCATTCCGAACAACCGCACCTGGCCGCGCAGGCGCACGACATGCCCTCGACCTCCTCGCTGGAGCTGGGCGTGATCGGCAATTGCGCCTTCTCGGCCTTGGTGGACAAGATGGGCCGCATCGTCTGGTGCTGCCTGCCGCGTTTCGATGGCGACCCGGTCTTCAATGCCTTGCTCGATCCGACCGACAATGGCGCGCTGTGGGCTTTCCAGCTGGAGAATTTTTCCCACAGCGAGCAGTGGTATGAACCCAATACGGCGGTGCTGCGCACCCGCCTGTACGACACGCTGGGCCAGGGCATCGAGATCACCGACCTGGCGCCGCGCTTCCAGAGCCGCGGCCGCTTCTTCCGGCCGCTGCAGCTGGTACGCCGCATCCATCCGCTCTCGGGCGCGCCGCGCATGCGCGTGGTGCTGCGTCCCAAGTTCGACTGGGGCCGCGAAGTGCCGCCGCAGACGCGCGGCAGCAACCACATCCGCTATGTCGGCCAGGAACAGACCCTGCGCCTCAATACCGATGCGCCCATCAGCTACATCGTCGACGAGACCGCCTTCGTGGTCAGCCGCCCCTACAACTTCATCCTGGGTCCGGACGAAACCCTGCATGGCGGCATCAACGATACCGCCCGTGATTTCGAGCAGGAAACCACCGCCTACTGGCGCAACTGGAGCCGCGCCCTGGCCACGCCGCTGGAGTGGCAGGATGCCGTCATCCGCGCCGCCATCACGCTGAAATTATCGGTGTATGAAGATACGGGCGCGATCATCGCCGCCATGACCACCAGCGTGCCCGAAGCACCGGGCAGCCAGCGCAACTGGGACTACCGTTATTGCTGGCTGCGTGACGCTTTCTTCGTGGTGCGTGCCCTCAACAGTCTCTCCGAGCTGGGCACCATGGAAGACTACCTGCGCTGGCTGACCAATGTGGTGGTGCGTTCCGGTGGCGGGCACGTGCAGCCCCTGTACGGTATCGGCCTGGAAGAAGCGCTGCCCGAGCAGATCCTGGATCACCTGCCGGGCTACCAGCATCACCAGCCGGTGCGCGTGGGCAATCAGGCGTATGAACACTTCCAGCACGACGTCTACGGCAACATCGTGCTCGGCGCGGCGCAGGCCTTCCACGACATGCGCCTGCACCATCGCGCCGGGGCCGAACACTTCCAGCATCTGGAAGCCGTGGGTGAACGTGCTTATGAAGTCTACAACCAGCCCGATGCCGGCATGTGGGAGCTGCGTACCCGCTCGCGCATCCATACCTCGTCGGCGCTCATGAGCTGGGCCGCCTGCGACCGCCTGGCCAAGATCGCCGCCCGCGTGGACCTGCCCGAGCGCGCCCGCTACTGGGGCGACCGTGCCAAGGAAATCGGCGACCGCATCCTCACCGAAGCCTGGAATGAACAGCGCCAGGCCTATGCCGAAAGCTTCGGCGGACGCGACCTCGATGCCAGCGTACTGCTGATGGTGGAGGTCGGCCTGATCTCGCCCACCGATCCCCGCTTCATCTCCACCGTGGAAGCGCTGGAGAAGTCCCTCTGCGACGGTCCCTACATGCGCCGCTACGAAGCCCCGGATGATTTCGGCCGTCCCGAGACTGCCTTCAATATCTGCACCTTCTGGCGCATCGACGCGCTGGCGCGCATCGGCCGCAAGGAGCAGGCGCGCGAGATCTTCCAGGCCATGCTGGATGCCCGCAACCACCTGGGCCTGCTGTCCGAGGATACGCATCCGGTCACGCGCCAGATGTGGGGCAACTTCCCGCAGACCTATTCGATGGTGGGCATCATCAACTGTGCGATGCGCTTGTCGGCGTCATGGGAGGCGGTGATCTGATGGGCAGACTCGTCGTCGTTTCCAATCGCCTCGCCGATCCCCGCAAGCCGGCTGCCGGCGGGCTGGCCGTCGCGCTTGGCGAGACCCTCAAGAAGACTGGCGGACTCTGGTTCGGCTGGAGCGGCAAGGTCGTCGAGAACGGCACGCCCGGCGAGGGCGAGCTGCGCGTCAACCAGGCCGGCCCGGTCACCCTGGCCGAACTCGACCTGTCGCAGGAAGACCATGATGCCTACTATCGCGGCTACGCCAATGGCGTGCTGTGGCCGGTCTTCCACTATCGGCTGGACCTGGCGCATTTCGAGGCGGGTCACCTGGGCGGCTATCGCCGGGTCAATCAGCTCTTCGCGCGTAAATTGTTTCCGCTGTTGAAGCGCGATGACATCGTCTGGATCCACGATTACCACCTCATCCCGCTGGCCGCCGAACTGCGCGCCATGGGCTGCGAGGCGCGCATCGGCTTCTTCCTGCACATCCCGCTGCCGCCGCCGCCCATCCTGACTGCCATCCCTTCGCATGAATGGCTCATGCGCGCGTTGTTTGCCTATGACCTGGTGGGCTTCCAGAACCATGCCGACCTGCAGCACTTCGCCCAGTACGTGCAGGCCGAAGCGACCGCCGAGCCGGTCGGCCCCAACCAGTTCCGCGCCTTCAACCGCACGGTGCATGCCAATGCCTTCCCGATCGGCATCGACGTGGCCGAATTCCAGCGCCTGGGCCAGGCCAAGGAAGCGCGCGATACCTATGAAAGCACCAAGGCCGAGTACTCACGCCGGCGCTTGCTGATCGGCGTGGACCGGCTGGATTATTCCAAGGGCTTGCCGCAGCGCATCCGCGCCTTCCGCGAGCTGCTGCGCCTGTATCCGGAAAATCGCCACAGCGCCACCTTGCTGCAGATCGCCTCGCCCAGCCGTGAAGACGTGGAAGCCTACGGCGACATCCAGCGCGAGCTGGAAAGCCTGTGCGGCTCCATCAACGGCGACTTCGGCGACTTCGACTGGATGCCGATCCGCTACATCCACCGTACCGTGGCGCGCCGCCGCCTGCCGGGTTTGTACCGTGCCTGCGCGGTAGCCCTGGTCACGCCGCTACGTGACGGCATGAACCTGGTGGCCAAGGAATTCGTCGCCTCCCAGGACCCGGACGATCCGGGCGTATTGGTGTTGTCGCGCTTTGCCGGGGCGGCCGAGCAGATGAAACAGGCGCTCATCATCAATCCCTACGACACCCACGGTGCCGCCCAGGTGATCCAGCAGGCCCTGCAGATGTCGCAGGGCGAGCGGCGCGAGCGCCATGCCGCACTGATGGAGAACATCCGCCAGTTTGATGTGCATTGGTGGTGTCGTGAATTTCTTGACACCCTGCGCAGCAGCCGCGCCGCCCCTGTTGAGGGATGAGACGGGAGCCGGCCACCGGCAGGGCCGGGTGGTGAATAAACTTTCCAAAAAGCAAATCTTTGCCTGGTGCGAGGCCCGAGCCGTCGCGCCAGCGCATCGCCTGCGCGGGCAGGTTCACTAAAACTCCGCCAAAAGCCTTTATAATTCAGGGTTTTGGAAGTTTTTTGCGGAGTTTGTCATGCCCATTTATGCGTATCGCTGCGAAGCGTGTGGTTTTGCCAAGGATGTCTTGCAGAAGATCTCTGACGATGCGTTGACCGTTTGCCCCTCCTGCAACAAGGACAGCTTCCGGAAGCAGCTGACTGCGGCCGGCTTCCAGTTGAAGGGTTCGGGCTGGTACGTGACCGATTTCCGGGGCAATGGCAGCGGCACGGCCAACAGCAAGGGTGCCAATGGCACCGGCATTGCCGGCTCAGCTGACGCCCCCGCTGCGCCTGCAGATGCACCTGCTGCTGCTGCTGCTCCGGCCGCTGCGCCCGCACCGGCACCGGCGGCGGCTGCCCCTGCGGCAGCGTCCACCCCCAGCGCCAGCTAACGAGGCCTTCCTTTCCCCCATGCGCAAATACTTCATTACGGGTCTGCTGATTCTGGTCCCCCTGGCGATCACGCTGTGGGTACTGAACCTGATCATCAGTACCATGGACCAGTCGCTGCTGCTGCTGCCGGAGGCCTGGCGGCCGGCGCACTGGCTGGGCCACAACATCCCCGGCCTGGGCGCGATCCTGACCTTGCTGATCGTATTCCTCACCGGCCTGGCCGCGCGCAATTTCATCGGCCGCCGCCTGGTGCTGCTGTGGGAAGGCCTGCTGACCCGCATTCCGGTGGTGAAGTCGATCTATTCCAGCGTCAAGCAGGTTTCCGACACGCTGTTCTCGCCTTCCGGCAACGCCTTCCGCAAGGCCGTGCTGATCCAGTACCCGCGCCAGGGTTCGTGGACCATCGCCTTCCTGACCGGCGCGCCCGGTGGCGAGGTCAAGAACCACCTGCAGGGTGACTTCATCAGCGTGTATGTCCCCACCACCCCCAACCCGACTTCCGGTTTCTTCCTGATGCTGCCGCGTGCCGATGCCATCGAGCTCGACATGTCGGTGGATGCAGCCCTGAAGTACATCGTCTCCATGGGCGTGGTCGCCCCCGAGATGGTCACCGACAAGAAGATCATCACCGACGCGGCGGCGCCGAAGAATTGAGGGGGCGGCCGGCAGTCCGCTGCCCGGCCAGCCCCGCCTTCGCCCTTAGCGTCTTCTCTGAAATCCAACAAGAACACTGTCAACGGAATCACAACCATGTCCATGCGAACCCAATACTGTGGCCTCACTACCGAGGCACTGCTCGGCCAAACCGTCAGCCTGTGCGGCTGGGTGCACCGTCGCCGCGATCACGGCGGCGTGATCTTCATCGACCTGCGCGACCGCGAAGGCCTGGTCCAGGTGGTCTGCGACCCGGATCGCGCGGATGTCTTCAAGAATGCCGAATCGGTGCGCAACGAGTTCTGCCTGCGCATCACCGGCCTGGTGCGCAACCGTCCGGAAGGCACCACCAACGCCAACCTGAAGTCGGGCAAGATCGAAGTGCTGTGCCACGAACTGGAAGTGTTGAACCCGTCGGTGACGCCCCCGTTCCAGCTCGATGACGACAGCCTGTCGGAGACCACCCGCCTGACCCACCGCGTGCTGGACCTGCGCCGTCCGCAGATGCAGAACAACCTGCGCCTGCGCTACAAGGTCGCCATGGAAGTGCGCAAGTTCCTGGATGCACAAGGCTTCATCGACATCGAAACCCCGATGCTGACCAAGTCCACCCCGGAAGGCGCCCGCGATTACCTGGTGCCCTCGCGCGTGAACGCCGGTGAATTCTTCGCCCTGCCGCAATCGCCCCAGCTGTTCAAGCAGCTGCTGATGGTGGCGAACTTCGACCGCTACTACCAGATCACCAAGTGCTTCCGCGACGAAGACCTGCGTGCTGACCGCCAGCCGGAATTCACCCAGATCGACTGCGAAACCTCCTTCCTGAACGAACAGGAAATCCGTGACCTGTTCGAAGGCATGATCCGCCTGGTCTTCAAGAACGCGCTGGACATCGACCTGCCGAACCCGTTCCCGGTGATGGACTTCGCCACCGCCATGGGCATGTATGGTTCGGACAAGCCGGACATGCGCGTCAAGCTCGAATTCACCGAGCTGACCGATGTCATGAAGGATGTGGACTTCAAGGTCTTCTCGGGCGCTGCCAACAGCGAAGGCGGCCGCGTGGTCGGCCTGCGCGTGCCGGGCGGTGCGGACATGCCGCGTTCGGAAATCGACGCCTACACCCAGTTCGTCGCCATCTACGGTGCCAAGGGCCTGGCCTACATCAAGGTCAATGAAAAGGCCAAGGGCCGTGACGGCCTGCAGTCGCCCATCGTCAAGAACATCCACGATGCGGCCCTGAACGCCATCCTGGAAAAGACCGGCGCACAAGACGGCGACCTGATCTTCTTCGGTGCCGACAAGGCCAAGGTGGTCAACGATGCCATCGGCGCGCTGCGCGTGAAGATCGGCCACAGCGAATTCGGCAAGAAGAACGGCCTGTTCGACGACGCATGGCGTCCGCTGTGGGTGGTCGACTTCCCCATGTTCGAATACGACGAAGACGGCCAGCGCTGGGTTGCCCTGCACCACCCGTTCACCTCGCCCAAGGATGGCCACGAAGACTTCATCTCGACCAACCCGGGTGCGGCCATCGCCAAGGCCTACGACATGGTCCTGAACGGCTGGGAACTGGGCGGCGGTTCGGTCCGTATCCACCGCGCCGACGTGCAGAGCAAGGTGTTCCGCGCCCTGAAGATCGATGACGAAGAAGCCCGCCTGAAGTTCGGCTTCCTGCTGGACGCCCTGCAATACGGCGCGCCCCCGCACGGCGGCATCGCCTTCGGCCTGGACCGCCTGGTCACCATGATGGCCGGTGCCGAATCGATCCGCGACGTGATCGCCTTCCCCAAGACCCAGCGCGCCCAGTGCCTGCTGACCCATGCCCCGTCGGAAGTGGACGAGAAGCAGCTGCGCGAGCTGCACATCCGCCTGCGCAATACCGAGCCGGCAGTGAAGGCCTGATCGATTCATCGATTCGACATTCAGCTCCGTATCGATTCATCGATTGGGTGGATGAATCGATGAGGGCAGCAACAAGAAGCGCGTGCAGAAATGCACGCGCTTTTTTCATTCCGGTAGCGGATTCCTAAACGATATAAACAATATAAAAAGTTAAGGAGAAAAATCGCCAAATCATTTACGCATGCATGCGCACAGAGCATGGCTGCATGCACAGATATCATTTCCGCCAGTCTCCCGCTGACCCTATTATCGGCCGCATATCAACGTCTGACATGAGGGGAGAGCATGCAAGCAACGACATTACCAGCCGGCGGGATTCCGGTGGTCACCAACCACCAGCGCCGTCGCGCGATCATTGCCACCGTGATCGGCAATGGTCTCGAATGGTTCGATTTCACCGTCTACAGTTTCTTCGCGGTGATCATCGCCAAGCTGTTCTTCCCGACCGGTAACGACCTGACCTCCTTGCTGCTGGCAGTGGCCACCTTCGGTGTCGGTTTCTTCATGCGTCCGGTGGGCGGCATCCTGCTGGGCATCTACGCCGACCGCGTGGGCCGCAAGGCGGCGCTGTCGGTCACCATCCTGCTCATGGCGGTGGGCACCACCATGATCGGCCTGGCACCGACCTATGAAAGCGTGGGCCTGTTCGCCCCGCTCATCATCGTCGTGGCACGCCTGCTGCAAGGCTTCTCGGCCGGCGGCGAAATGGGCAGTGCCACTGCCTTCCTGACCGAATACGCGCCCGAGCGTGAACGCGCCTATTACTCCAGCTGGATCCAGGCCAGCATCGGCGTGGCCGTGCTGCTGGGTGCAGCCGTCGGTACCTTCGTCACCACCAGCCTGGATCCGCAGGCCCTGGCCAGCTGGGGCTGGCGACTGCCCTTCCTGCTCGGCATCATCATCGGCCCGGTGGGTTACTACATCCGCAATCACCTCGAAGAAACCCCGACCTTCCTCGAAGAAAAGGACAAGACCGATTCGCCCTTGAAGGAAGTGATCCGCAACTTCCCGCGCGAGACCTCGGCCAGCTTTTCGATGGTGATCCTGTGGACGGTCTGTACCTATGTGCTGCTGTTCTACATGCCGACCTACTCGGTCAAGGTGCTGAAGCTGCCGCAGACCACCGGCTTCATCGCCGGCATGGTCGGTGGACTCTGCATCATGGTGCTGGCCCCCATCGTTGGCCGCCTGGCCGACCGCATCGGACGCCGTCCGCTGCTCTCCGGTGCCGCCGCACTGATCCTGGTGCTGGCCTATCCCATGTTCGCTTACATCAACAGCGCGCCCAGCCTGTCCACGCTGCTGATCTTCCAGCTGGTCTTCGGCACCCTGATTGCGGCCTATACCGGCCCCATCCTGGCGGCCTTCTCCGAACTGTTCCCGGCCAAGGTGCTTTCCACCGGCCTGTCGGTGGCCTACAACCTGGCCGTGACCATCTTCGGCGGCTTTGCTTCCTTCTTCATCACCTGGCTGATCGCTGCCACCGGCAACAACATGGCCCCGGCCTTCTACGTGATGATCGCCGCTGCCATCAGCTTCGTCGGCACCCGCTTCGTGCGTGAGCCGCAGTACCTGCAACAACACTGAAATTCGCCATGACCAAGATTCTCCTGAAGGGCGGCAACGTCCTCGACCCGGCCCTGGGCAGCCTGTTCCCGCGCCATGATGTCCTGATTGAAAAAGACCGCATCGTCGATGTCTCCGCTACCCCGCTGGAGGTGAGCGGCGCACGCGTGATCGACGTCACCGGCAAGACCGTCATGCCCGGCCTGATCGATTGCCACGTGCACGTGCTGGCCTCGCTGGCCAACCTGGGCCTGAATGCCTTGCAACCCGGCTCGCTGACTTCGATTCGCGCCTTGCCCATCGTCGAAGCCATGTTGAATCGCGGCTTCACCAGCGTGCGTGATGCCGGCGGTGCCGACTGGGGCCTGGCGCAAGCCATCGCCATCGGCCTGGTACCGGGACCGCGCATCTTCCCCTCGGGCAAGGCGCTGTCGCAAACCGGCGGCCATGGCGATTTCCGTCCGCGTTCCGATGTGCTGGAGCCGTGCTCCTGCGCCTTCCGTGCCGGTGCCATTGCGCGCGTGGCCGATGGTGTGGATGCCGTGCGGCTGGCTGCCCGCGAGGAATTGCAGAAGGGGGCAACCCAGATCAAGATCATGGCCTCGGGCGGCGTCGCTTCGCCGACCGACCCCATCGGCAATACCCAATACAGCGAAGATGAAATCCGCGCCATCGTGGCCGAAGCCGAAGCCGCGCAGACCTACGTGATGGCGCATGCCTACACCGGCCGCGCCATTGCCCGTGCCGTGCGCTGCGGCGTGCGCACCATCGAGCACGGCAACCTGGTCGATGCCGAGGCTGCACGCGTGATGCGCGAGCACGGTGCCTTCGTGGTGCCCACGCTGGTGACCTACGATTCGCTGGCCCGTGATGGCGCGCGCCTGGGCCTGCCGCCGGATTCGGTGGCCAAAATCGAATCGGTGCGCCAGGCCGGCCGTGACTCGCTGCGCATCTATGCCGAGCACGGCGTGCAGATGGGCTTCGGCTCGGACCTGCTGGGCGAGATGCATCAGGATCAATCGACCGAATTCCTGATCCGCGCCGAGATCCTGGGCAACCTGGAAACCATCCGCTCGGCCACCTCGATTGCCGCTGCGATCCTGCAGCGCGAAGGCGAACTGGGCACCGTGCGCGCCGGTGCGCTGGCCGACCTGATCGTGGTCGACGGCAATCCGCTGCAGGACATCACGCTGCTGACCGGCCAGGGTGAACACCTGTCGCTGGTCATGCAATCCGGCCACATCCACCGCAGCCGCTGATCGCCGGTACTGCGTCGTTTGCGCCGCAGCTTTCCGCACCTCATGGGAAAGCTGCGGCGGGCATGCTTTTCGCTCTACCATCTCGACCTGGATGAGACCTTTCGAGCCGGAGCGCCGACCATGCGTATATCGCCCCTTCCCCCATTACCTTCGCTGATCGCCTTCGAGGCGGCCATGCGCCATGGCAGCTTCACCCGCGCGGCGGCTGAACTGCACCTCACGCAAAGCGCCATCAGCCGCCAGATCGCCCAGCTGGAGCGCTTTCTCGGCAAGAAGCTGTTCCTGCGCGAGCCGCGCGCACTGCGCCTGACGGTGAGCGGCCAGCGCTATGCCGCGCTGGTGCAGCGCCTGCTGGTCGATTGCGCTGAAGCCACTGAAGACATCATGAAGCGCAAGGGCCATCAGGAATTGACGGTGGCCTGTTCGCAGGGGGTGGCGGTGCTGTGGCTGACACCGCGCCTGGCGCGTTTTCGCGCCCAGCATCCAGATTGCCACCTGCGCCTGGTGGTCAATGACAGCCTGGCCCAGCTGTCCGAAACCGATTTCGACATGGGCATCTACTTCCTGCGCGATGGCCCGCCTTCGGGCCTGGCGGTGCGCCGCCTGTATGACGAGGAAGTGTTCCCGGTCTGCTCCCCGGCCTATCTGAAGGGCCGTACGCTGGCCCCTGCCGAGCTGCCCCAGGAAACCCTGCTGATGCTGGAGGACGGGCAGCGCCAGTGGATGTCCTGGCAGAACTGGCTGGCGCACAACGGGGTGGACGATGTGCGCATCGAACAGCAGATCCTGTCGAACCAATATCCGGTGCTGTTGCAACTGGCCATGGAAGGGCAGGGTATCGTGCTGGCCTGGCGTCACATGATCGACGCCTGCATGGAACAAGGGCTGCTGGTGCGCGCCTGTGAAGCCAATGCCAGCCTGGGCGGCGGTTATTATGCGGTGTGGCCGCGCGACCGCATCGAGCATGCAGCGGCACGGGCCTTCCGCAGCTGGCTGGTGGCCGAGAGCGAAGCCTCGCTGCTCTGAAACGCTGCCGTCCCGATACAATGGAGCCTTTCCCGCATCACGGACAGGCCATGACGCAAGCCAAGCCCTACAAGATTCCCGAATCGGTGCTGGTGGTGATCCACAGCGCCGATCAATACGTGTTGTTGATCGAACGGGCCGACCAGCCCGGCTTCTGGCAATCGGTGACCGGTTCCAAGGATGCCCTTGATGAGCCCTTGTCGGAGACCGCCCGACGCGAGGTGGAGGAAGAAACCGGCATCGTGGTGGCCGACACCGGCGTAGACTCCTTGCAGGATGGCGGAAACCGCGTGCCGCGCGCGCATCTGCGCGACTGGCAACTTTCCAACATCTATGACATCTATCCGGTCTGGCGGCACCGCTATGCGCCGGGCGTGACGAGAAACACCGAACATGTCTTTGGCCTGCTGGTGCCCCGTGATATTCCGGTGACGCTGGCCCCGCGCGAGCACACCCGCCATGTCTGGCTGCCGTATCGCGAGGCAGCCGACCGCTGTTTCTCGCCCTCCAATGCGGAAGCGATCCTGCAGTTGCCGCGCTATCTGGCGACCTAGCCAGCGTCTTGCGCGGGACCGCCACCGGACAAGAACAAGAGAAAGGTTGCATCGATGAAGCTGCGCGTTGCCACATACAACATCCACAAGGGCGTGACCTCCTTTGCCGGCCGCCCGCGCATCCTGGCGCTGAAGCAGGCGCTGGCACAACTGGATCCGGACATCCTGTTCCTGCAGGAAGTGCAGGGCCGCCATGACCTCAACGCCCTGCGTCACGCCTCCAACTGGCCGCAGCAGGGGCAGCATGAATATCTTGCCGGTGATACCCACCACGCCGCCTACGGCATGAATGCCGTGTATGACCATGGCCATCATGGCAATGCGCTCATCTCGCGTTTTGAAATCGCTTCCATCCGCAACCAGGATGTGTCGGACCATGCCTATGAGTCACGCGGCATCCTGCATTGCGTGGTGCCCATCGAAGGGGTGGAGGTGCATTGCTACGTGATTCACCTGGGGCTGTTCGCAGGGGGCCGTCGGCGCCAGATCGATGCGCTGATCCAGGCCGTGAGCGCCTCCTCGCCGCCTGATGCGCCCTTGCTGATTGCCGGTGATTTCAATGACTGGACCAACCAGCTGAGCCGCACGCTGTACCAGAATCTGGGCGTGACCGAAGTGTTCGATCAGCCGCAGCCCAATGCGCGCGGCGTGATGCATGGCTTGCGCCGGCTCGGTGGCTTGTCGGCACCGATCCGCCCGGCACGGACCTTCCCGGCCATGATGCCGTGGCTGCGATTGGACCGCATCTATGTGCGAGGTTTCCGCGTGGAAATGGCGGAGGTCCTCAAGGATGGCCCCTGGGCGCGCCTGTCGGACCATGCCCCGATCGTGACCGAACTGCAGCTGGCCTGATCTTGCGCCACCTCACCTTTACTGACGGCAACCAGATTGCGCTGCTGCACAGTGGCGCGGGGTTCTATCCCGCCCTGATCAGCGCCATCGACGCAGCACGCGTCGAGATCTATCTGGAAACTTATATTTTTTCGCTCGACGATACGGGCATACTGGTCTGCGAAGCCCTGCAAAGGGCCGCCGGACGCGGTGTTGTGGTCTATGTCATCAATGACTGGCTCGGTACCGGACGCGAAAATACTAACAAATTGCGACTCGCACTGACGGCGGCCGGGGTGCAGCATCGCTCCTTCAATCCCTGGTTCCGGCGCGGCGTGGCGCGCAGCCACCGCAAGCTGTGCGTGGTGGATCGGCAGGTGGCCTTCGTTGGCGGGCTCAACATCAATGACGACATGGTGTCCGACCGTGACCACATCACCGCGCTGCCCGCACCGCGCTGGGATTTCGCCGTGAGCGTGCTCGGGCCGCTGGTGCAGGACATCTATCGTGAAGTGCAGGCGCAATGGCTGCGTGTGGGGCGCATGAAACTGAAGGCGCGCTGGCGCAACTTCAAGCGCCTGCGCCATGGCCACCCAGGTCCAGTGCATGACCAGACCCAGGCTGCGCTGGTGGTGCGCGACAATTTCCGCAACCGGCGCACCATCCAGCGCGCCTATCTGCAGGCGCTGGGGCGTGCGCGGGAGACGGCCTTCCTCGCCAATCCCTATTTCGCCCCGGGCCGCAAGATGCGCCGCGCGCTGGAAGAAGCCGCCATGCGCGGGGTGAAGGTGACCCTGCTGCTGGGCGTGGGACAGTTCGTGATGCAGGATGCGGTGGCGCATTCCTTCTATCCCAAGCTCCTGCGGGCGGGCGTGCGCATCATCGAATACACCCATACGGAACTGCATGCCAAGGTGGCCGTGGTGGATGACAAATGGGCCACCGTGGGATCGAGCAACTATGACGGCCTGTCGCTGTTCGTCAACCAGGAAGCCAACGTGGTGGTGCAGGATCCGGCCTTCGCCGCTTACCTGCGCCAGGAGATCGAAGCCGGTGCGGCAGGGGGCCGGGTGGTGCACCTGTCGGACTTCCTGCACGTGCCCTGGTACAAGCGCGCGGCGTATGGTGCGGCCTTCCTCCTCTATCGCACGGTAATTCACATCATCACGCTCGGAAAAGACGCTTGAGACTTTTTGCCGGGTGTTTGATTTACCGAAAATTCACCATATCGCGTTCCAAGATGAAATCGAATAAGATGACCATCCCGGTTTTCGAAGGACAGCCGTGCGCGGCTTCCTGCCATTTCAATAAAAGGAGCGAGTTATGGATGATGTGGTCATTGTCGCAGCACAGAGAACGGCGATCGGCAAATTCGGCGGATCCTTGTCGAAGATTGCGGCGGCCGATCTGGGTGCGCAAGTCATCAAGGCCCTGCTGGCCAAGACCGGCATCAAGCCGGAAGCCATCAGCGAAGTCATCCTCGGCCAGGTGCTCACGGCTGGCCTGGGCCAGAACCCGGCGCGCCAGTCGGTCATCAAGTCGGGCCTGCCTGACATGGTCCCGGCCTTCGTGGTCGGCAAGGTCTGCGGCAGCGGCCTGAAGGCGGTGCAGCTGGCGGCGCAGGCGATTCGCTGCGGCGACGCCCAGATCGTCATCGCCGGTGGCCAGGAAAACATGAGCGCCTCGCCGCACGTGCTCAACAACTCGCGTGACGGTTTCCGCATGGGCGATGCCAAGCTGACCGACACCATGATCGTCGATGGCCTGTGGGACGTCTACAACCAGTACCACATGGGCATCACCGCCGAGAACGTCGCCAAGAAGTTCGAGATCAGCCGTGAAGAGCAGGACGCCTTCGCAGCTGCCTCGCAGAACAAGGCTGAAGCGGCGCAGAAGGCCGGCCGGTTCAAGGATGAGATCGTGCCCATCGAAATCAAGGGCAAGAAGGAAACCGTGGTCTTCGATACCGATGAATTCGTCAAGCACGGCGTGACTGCCGAAGCCCTGGCGGGTCTGCGTCCGGCCTTCGACAAGGCTGGCACGGTGACGGCCGGCAACGCCTCCGGCATCAACGATGGTGCGGCGGCCGTGGTGGTGACCTCGGCCAAGCTGGCCGCGGAACTGGGTCTGCCGGTGCTGGCCAGGATCAAGGCGTATTCCTCGGCTGGCCTGGATCCCAGCATCATGGGCATGGGCCCGGTGCCGGCATCGCAGCTGACCTTGAAGAAGGCCGGCTGGACGCCGCAGGATCTGGACCTGATGGAAATCAACGAAGCCTTCGCCGCGCAAGCCATTGCGGTGAACAAGCAGATGGGCTGGGACACCAGCAAGATCAACGTCAACGGCGGCGCCATCGCCCTGGGCCACCCCATCGGTGCCTCGGGCTGCCGCGTGCTGGTGACGCTGCTGCATGAGATGGTGCGCCGTGATGCCAAGAAGGGCCTGGCGAGCCTGTGTATCGGTGGCGGCATGGGCGTGGCGCTGGCGGTGGAGCGTTGAGCCTGTTGATGCGCTTGTCGTGATGAAGAAACGCCGGCTTTTCAGCCGGCGTTTTTCTTTGGGGCAAGATGGGGGACCCGCCGATCAGCTTCCTTTTGCCATTGGTTCTTCCGCACTGAAATTGCGGATCGTGATGGCTTTGCGTCCTGAAGGCAGGGGTTGGTTGGCCTGATCCAGCCATTGCCATTCAATTTCTTTCGGAGAGATGTCCAGCCCGCGATCACGCGGATCGGGGAAGGGCTGCCCTTCTTCGACATAGGCCTGGCGGTTCCACTGGTTGAAGACCTTGGCCAGAGGATGGGCCGGATCAATTCGTCCGTGCCAGATACCGGTAGCGGGTGCAGGAAGCAAGCCAGTGGCAAGCAGTTCGCGTGAAGGAACGGGAATCTCGCGCAGCACGCCTTGCCGATACAGGCGCTGGATGGTGTTGTCACCTTCCTCCGGCTGGGTGCGCACGATCTGCGCGCGGTGAGCGGCCTTGCCCGCGCTTGCCTTCAGGCCAGCAGGCGGTGAGCGCAGATCATGCACGCGCTGGATTGTCTGACCGGGAGCGGCGACCCGATTCCAGGCATCGACAAAGTTCTTGCTCACGCAGATGAGTACCTCACCGACAATACGGCACGCATAATCCTGAAATGGCTTCAGGCCCGGGAGATTGTCTCCACCGCCTTCCCATGATTCACCTCGGCGTGGATCATGAAACAGGTGTTTTCTGGTATCCCAGTAATCGGTGACGCTGTTCAAGCCCATGACGTAACCAACCGCGTGCTGACCGTGCGCATGGTCATAGTCGATCAGTATCGTTTTTTGATGCGCAGTCGATGCTTCCATGAAGGAGATAGCTTCCATCCGCGGGAAGATCTTCTTGCTTTCTTTCGAAAGGCTCTCGCGCACCTTGTCGCTGTCGCACGCGCGGACCTTGAAGCTGAGATGAGAATGGGTGCCGTGGGTCGCATCAAAGAACCACAATGCGTTGAAGTAGTCGCGGCGCTCCTGTGGCGTCATCCCGGCTTCATGTGGTTTTCCGGAGAGGCGCTCGTGATGCCGGATGCGCTTGACCTGCTCCGCTTGGAGCATCCCGTAGCCCGGTGTATTTCTCGCCAGAGCGGAGATCAGTCCATCACGCCAGCACAGCACCCGCACCTGAACCGGCTTCCCGTTGTTGTACTTGCCGGCCGCGACATCCCTGAGCAAATCCCCCCAGGTCGGACCCCGGGGCCAGGTATTGCCCGTGCGTTCCAGTTCCATGGCGGGGTCGAATCCCCAGCAAATGATTTCCACACTGTGCTTGGCCCGCCTGATGTCCTGCAAGATACGGGCAAAGCCTTCTTCGCCGCAGATCAATACTTCAATCTGGTTGGCGTGATAGATCGGAGAGTTGCTGTCTTCTGCGCGTTCCAGCAGCCATTGTGCAGTGGCGGTGGCCGATCTTTTGCGCAGATCCATGGGCACGCTGCCCGGATGATGTGTTTCTTTCATAAGTAGCGTCGTTGGAAGCGCGATGGTTGTCGTCAACGAGCGCTTGTCGTTTCTGAAGGGGAAAAGTTGCGAATCGTGATCTCCTTGCGGCCTGAGGGCAGGGGCTGATTCGCCTGATCCAGCCATTGCCATTCAATTTCTTTCGGAGAGATGTCCAGCCCGCGATCACGCGGATCGGGGAAGGGCTGCCCTTCTTCGACATAGGCCTGGCGGTTCCATTGGTTGAAGACCTTGGCCAGCGGATGGGCCGGATCAATTCGTCCGTGCCAGATACCGGTAGCGGGTGCAGGAAGCAAGCCTGTGGCGCGCAGTTCGCGTGAAGGAACGGGAATCTCGCGCAGCACGCCTTGGGGGACGCGCCAGTCTGGGACATGTCGTGCAGCTGGCGCTTTGGGAACCGGTATGCCGAGATAGTGGAAACGAAGAATGCCGGACTCTTTTGTGCCGTCGTCAGGGGGAGTGAAGGATTCGCCCTGCTCATAGTGCATGGGTACCTGTGCCGCATTCCATGCGACTTGGCGGGGTGTGTAGGGTTTGACTAATTGGGCGATCCAATAACCGCTGATGACGGCATTGGTGTTTGGATGCTGGATCAGAGGGCCACCTTGTGGCTCGTCAGGGAGGACAAAGCCGTCGGGGATGAGTGTCGTTGAAACCACTAGTGAAAACAGTGCGGTGAAAGAAGAGATGTTGGGGAGATGCAAGCACATGGATATTCCCGCTAATCAAGCCACCCTCAGGATGGATGTTCTCTCATCAAAAAATGGCATGAGGAATCCTTTTGGTGCCAACTGTGCCGTCTTCTTTTTGCGATTGTCATTTAGCAGATCGTTCCACTTTCTAAATGACTTCGATATTTCAGCTACGTGGCCATCGCCTCCGTCGCAGCCTTCGGCATTAGCCGAATGCAGAACAAAGACCTCCTTGCGCAATTTCCCGCTCAACCGCGCATCGTCACACCCAATATTGATCTCAGCATCCACCGCCATACTGCGCAGATTGAGATTGGCGCTGCCCAGCGTAAAGAAGGCGTCATCGACAATCATCAGTTTGCTGTGGATGTAGATCTCCCGATATTTCTCGCCCTTGCTGTCGCCGGCATGATCATAGGTCCACAGACTAGCCACCAGCGTCTTGATGCCCAGCGACTCCAGTTCCTTGGCGATCTCGACATTGCCGGGAGACGACTTGCCCTCGACCTTCTTGTCCTGGTTGGGCATCGAACGCCCATGTCCCAGCGTCTTGAGCGTTTCATGGGTGGCGGGTACCATCTGGGCACGCTCGGGTGTGGGGATGACGATGAAGACATGCAGATCGGGCAATTCCTCTAATGACTGTCCGGCCGCCTGCCACGCTGCGATGAAGTCTCGCCGGAGGTGCTTGAGATACCGCGCCCATTCGGTGTACTGGAAATACTGGTTCTCGATGTAGATGTAGTTGGAGGCGAAGCTTGTCGCTTGCCGGTACAGGCGCTGGATAGTCTTGTCGCCTTCCTCGACCTGAGTGCGCACGATCTGGGCGCGATGAGCGGCCTTGCCTGCGCGAGTCTTCAGGCCAGCCGGTGGCGAACGCAGATCGTGTACACGCTGGATTTTCTGATCAGCCGTGGCCACCCGATTCCAGGCATCCACGAAATTCTTGCTCACGCTGATGAGCGCCTCGCCGCAAATGCGGCAAGCGTAATCTTGAAATGGCTTCAATCCGGGCAGAGCATCGCCACCGCCTTCCCATGCTGCCCCCCGGCGCGGATCGTGAAACAGATGCCGGCGCGTGTCCCAGTAGTCTGTCACGCTGTTCAAGCCCATCACATAGCCGACGGCATGTTCACCGTTGGCATGGGCATAGCCCGAGGCCGCCAGTTGCTGGTCCAGTGCACTGATCTGTTCGTGGACCGGTAAATCAAAGCAGTAGCCATTGGGGAGCTTGACCGAGTAGCTGTCGTCGCCCGGCTGATGGCCTTCGATCCTTAATCGCCCGGCCGCGTCAGTGACGCCCACGGCGATCTGCGCCCCCTGCTTGAAGAGCGTATAGGGCTGGTGTGCCAGCGGCCTTCCATCGCGCGCATGACTGCGCAGGCGCACCAGCAAACTGCCGCTCTGCTGCAAGTCTTCATAGGTAGGCGGTGGCGCTATCTCCGGTGGCGGACAATTGGCCGGACCCAGCACATTGTGTTCAGCAGCCTGTTGCCGCCACTGTCCGCTGGTGCCGTGTTCGATGAGGCTGGCATTCCAGCGGCTGAAGCTGCCGCCGCCATGGATTTGCGTGTCATCGCGCGAACGGATGCTGATCTTCGGGGCCTGCAGAATGATCTCTTCGCTGGCCTCCAGCAGGATGCGTCGCGCAGCCTGAAGCTCGACGTGTTCTTCGTGCGCCTGCACCTTGACACTGCCCTTGCCGCTGATCAGCTTCATGTGCTTGCCGGCAAAGGCAGCGAACATTTCTCCTGCCCGCATCAGCAATTTGCGTCCGGCATTGAGCTGGGTATTGTCCCGGCTGAGCAGGTCGATATGCCGGGACGCGCCTAGCACCATGGTGTCCTGGCTCGTCACGCTCACGCCGGCCGGTGCGTCGAGGGCGACCATGGGTGCCGCAGCGTGCCTCGTGCCGCCGGCCGCTTCGCTCGTGTCCCATGCCTGCAGTTGCGTCCTGATACGCTCCAGCTGCGCCAGATCGGTCGCTTCTGCATGATGTCTGGCCGCATCCTGGCTCAGGCGCTGCGCCAGTTCCGCCAGACTGCGCAGGGTGTCCAGCTGGGCCTCGCGCTCCAGCATGCGGCCGCGCCCCCGGTCCTGTGCTTGTGCCGTAATGAGGATGCCTTTGGCCCCACGCAGGACGCCATGCCCATCCGTGCGCGCCTCCAGACCCTCGCCACGATCATCTCCCTGCCCGTCGTGACGCGGTTCGGTGAGATAACCCAGATTGATCTGGCTGTGCTGGTGCTCGCTGGCCAGTTGCGTGCTGATCTGTCCGGGCGTGTCATCCAGGCGCAGCTGGTTGTAGCGGGCACCTTCGATCTCCTTGCTCTTGATCCCCGAGAGGAAGCGATTGCCGGGCAAGCCGCCGCTGTGGCTGAAGCGCGCCGGATGGTTGATGCCGTTGTGCAGGACACCGGCGACGAACATCTTGTCCGGATCTCCCCCAAGAAAATCGATCAACACTTCCATGCCGACCCGCGGCACCGCATCGTGCCCATAGCCTGCCCCGGCCCAGGCGCTCGATACCCGCACAAATGCGCTATCCCGTTCCTGCCCGCTGGTGCCCGCACCTTGCGCGTGGACGTGGTCTTCCACGTGCAAGCCCTGCAGTTGTACCTTGATGCGGCCCAGTTCGTCGCAGTACACCTCCTCGTTGGCAGGCCCGACTACCAGTGCGGTAACCGGATGCACGGCCGGCAGATGCAGCCGGGGATCGTAATGCGGTGCCAGCGGCGCGCTGCGGCGGCAGCAGCTGAGCTGGTTGCGGTAGCGCATGTCCGCTGCGCCCTGCACATCGGCTTGCCAGGTGGAGGCGGGCAGCAGGCGGTCGATCGCATCCTGCAACGCTTTGGGGAAATTGTTTTCGGCTTGCTGCCGCAAGGAAGTCACGATGAATTCGCGCAAGGTGCGATCTTGGCCGTGCATGTCCGGATGCCCTTCCAGCTCGAACCAGTGCCCCACCGCCAGATCGCGCACCGTACCGCTGGCCTCGAAGGATTCGCTGCGGCCCTCGTGCGCCAGCATGCGGGCATCGGCCAGGCGCAAGTGATCTTGCTGGCCATCCGCAGCGTGAGGGGCCTCGATCAACCCGTCATTCAGGATGGCGGCCAATGCCCTGCCGGTATCGCCCTGGTCAATCGCGCTGTGGCTGGCGGCTTCCTCCAGGCGCACCGCCTTGTAGTCCCAGCTGCCGCGCCATACGCGACCCGGCACCAGGCTGCGCTGGCGGCTCCATGCGCTGATGGTGTCGCGCTCCTCGGTGGCACCCTCGCGGTGGTAACGCACCGTACCGGCAAGGGCCCGGGGCAGCAGGGCGGACTGATCGCAGAACACCAGCGTATGCATTGGTACGTCTGCATGCGCTGTCCTGCCGGTATTGGCAGCCGGCTGGGGGCTGGCCACATACCAGGCAATGCCCTCGCGCCGGCAGAGCCGCCTGATGAAGTGCGCATCGGATTCGTTGAACTGATGGCTGATCTCGCGCATCGGATAACGGCGATCTTCCAGGCCATCCAGATCGAAGTGAAACGCCGTCGCCAGTGCGGGGCTGCGCTGACGCCATTCACCGAGCATGATCTCCAGGATGCGCGGCACGCTCATTTGACGGAAGACGCGGGTGTTGATGCGCTCCTCCATGATCGACAGCGCGTCCTTGAGCGTGAGCTGGTAGACCCGCAGCGCACCGTCGGCCTGGCCGGCGCGCGCCTCGGTGATGATCCCGTTAGTGTGATGCAGACCGCCTCGGTCGGTCACCATCTCGATGCCCAGCGGCTGTCCAAGCAGGGCCTGCAGCGGCAGTTCAGGATCGCTGGACACGCAGGTCAGCTTCGCCTGCAGTCCTTCCAGACAGGCTTCCTGGATATCGACTTGCTGCACCAGCAGCCATTGCGCGAAATGAGTCTCCTGCCCTCGCCAGCGCAGCCTGAGGGGACGGTGTAGCTGCGAGAGTACGGCGCCGGCAAATGCCGCAGCGATGGTCTGGAATTGATCTGTCATGGCGGAACGGACGGCAGCGACAAGCGTGGTCAGAAAAACTGGCAAGCATAGTGACGCTGATCCACCAGGGCAGAGATTCACCAAAGAAAGGAAGTGAATCCCGATTTTCTTGAGCAAATGATTCAAAAAATATCGATAATTACCGCTACTCACTAAGCATCACTGACCACTTCTCATCCCGACATGGACACCACCCGCATCGACAAATGGTGCTGGGCCGCACGCTTCTTCAAGACGCGGTCACAGGCCACCGAAGCCGTGGAGCGCGGCCGCATCAAGCTCAACGGCGAGCGCACCAAGCCTGCCCACAACGTCAGGAACGGTGATCGCCTAGACATCGACAACGGTTCCACCGAATGGGAAGTGCTGGTTACCGGCATTGCCGACAAGCGTGGCTCGGCCGCCATTGCCGCCACCCTCTATCAGGAAACCGAAGAGAGCATTGCGCGCCGTGCCGCGCTGGCCGAACGCCATCGCCTCTTCCGCGAACCCTCGGCCGAGATCAAGGGACGCCCGACCAAGCGTGACCGCCGCCTGCTCGACCGTTCCTCATCCTGATCCCGCCGCAGCGCTGGCTCGTTGTAAGATGAAGGCCGTTTTCCCCGGCCTGTCTTTTCTCCAACCCAGGTGCAAAGGTGCAGATGTCTCAGGTGGTCTCTTCCGAATCGATGCAGTCCGTCCCCGTGGCCCGGCCCCTGCGCAAGGAGTGCCCGCCCGGTGCCTGCGACTGCCAGCGTGAAGCGCTGCTGGAATGCCTGCACGCGCCCGAAGCGCGCGTACTCTGGCTCACCCGTGAAGAAGAAAAACGTCTGATCGAACGCATCACCCGCGTCAGCACCTACGACGAGCTGCTGCATGTGGGCAGCCTCATGCGCAAGAACCTCGGCATCCACCTGCACATCAGCCCCGGGGCCAACGAGGTGCGCACCGTGCGCGGCCTGCAGATCCACCTGGCCGAGCAGCCCGGCCTGTGCCGCAAGACGCGCGACACCATCCCGGCGGCCATCCGCAAGTGCCTGGAAAACAACCCCACCATCGTCTACGCCCTGCTCGATGCCCACGACCTGCTGGGCGCCGCCAGCCCCCCTTCCGAATCCGCCTGAAGGCTTGCCGCCCGGCAAAAATCCATGCCGCAAGACAGCCCGATTTTTTGTTTGACATTTGCGGCGCTATGAATAATAGTACGATCGTTCGAATAAATTCTGCATGAAGATAAATTCATGCCGGGTTATCCAGGGCACAAGACAGCGGACCCCGAGCCGCGCCCGTCGAACCGGTTCCTTCCCGTCGCCGCCTGCGGCGGATATCAAAGAGACAACGATGACTGAGACAAGCAAGGTGACCACCGCGCCCGCCCGGCCCAAGTTCCTGCGCAAGGGCGAGCAGACCCGCGCCGCCATCCTGGATGTGGCGCTGGAGCTGGCCAGCCGTGATGGCCTGGAAGGGCTCACCATCGGCCTCCTGGCCGAGAAGATGAAGATGAGCAAGTCCGGCGTCTTCGCCCATTTCGGTTCGCGCGAGGACCTGCAGATCGAGGTCGTGCGGCTGTACCACAACCGCTTCGAGCAGGACGTGTTCTATCCCTCCATCAAGGAGCCGCGCGGCCTCCCGCGCCTGGAAGGCATGTTCGCGCGCTGGATCAAGCAGGTCACGGTGGAAATCGCCCTGGGCTGCATCTACATCAGCGGCGCGGTCGAGTATGACGACCGTCCCGGTGCCATTCGCGATCACCTCGTTGCCATGGTCCAGGCCTGGCGCGATGCGCTGGAGCGCTGCATCAAGCAGGCCATGGAAGCCGGCCACCTGCGCACCGACATCGAGGTCAGCCAGATGGTCTATGAAATGTATGGCCTGATCCTGGCCCTGCATCACGATGCGCGCTTCCTGCACATTCCCGGCAGCGTCGAACGTGCCGAGGCCAGTTTCCGGCGTCTGATCGACAGCTACCGCCCGCAGGGCAGCGACAGCGCCAGTACCAGCGCCCCCAAGAATTCCAAATCGGCTGCCAGGAAGGCAGCGTAACCCGTCCGGAGACATTCATGCCCCAATACAACGCCCCTTTGCGCGACATGCAATTCGTGCTGCACGAGCTGCTCAATGTCGAGGAAGTGTTCAAGGAACTGCCGCCCCACGCCGACACCAACCGCGAACTGGTGGACCAGGTGCTGGAAGAGGGCGGCAAGTTCGCCTCGCAGGTCCTGTTCCCGCTGAATCATTCGGGTGACCGCGAGGGCTGCCATTTCGATCGCGAGAGCAAGGCCGTGACCACGCCCAAGGGTTTCAAGGAAGCCTACAAGCAGTACGTGGAGGCCGGCTGGGCGGCGCTGTCCTGTGATCCGGACTTCGGTGGCCAGGGTCTGCCGCTGACGATCAACAATTCCTTCTACGAGATGCTGAACTCGTCCAACCAGGCCTGGACCATGTACCCCGGCCTGTCGCACGGTGCCTACGAATGCCTGCATGCGCACGGTTCGGACGAACAGAAGCAGCTCTACCTGCCCAAGCTGGTCTCGGGCGAGTGGACCGGCACCATGTGCCTGACCGAAGCGCACTGCGGCACCGACCTGGGCCTCCTGCGCAGCAAGGCCGAGCCGCAGGCTGATGGCTCCTACAAGATCACCGGCAACAAGATTTTCATCTCCGCCGGTGAGAACGACGTGTCCGCCAATATCGTTCACCTGGTCCTGGCCCGTCTGCCCGATGCGCCCGAAGGTTCGAAGGGGATTTCACTTTTCCTGGTTCCCAAGTTCCTGCCCAATGCCGACGGCTCGCTGGGCGCGCGCAACCCGATCTTCTGCGGTGCCATCGAAGAGAAGATGGGCATCCACGGCAACGCCACCTGCCAGATGAATCTGGACGGCGCCACCGGCTGGCTGATCGGCCAGCCGCACAAGGGCCTGCAGGCCATGTTCGTGTTCATGAACGCGGCGCGCCTGGGCGTGGGCATGCAAGGCCTGGGCCTGACCGAAGTGGCGTACCAGAACGCCCTGGTCTACGCCAAGGACCGCCTGCAGATGCGCAGCCTGTCCGGCATCAAGGCCGCCGACAAGCCGGCTGATCCGATCATCGTGCACCCGGACGTGCGCCGCATGCTACTGACCGCCAAGGCCTTCGCCGAAGGTGGCCGCGCCTTCACTTCGTATGTGGCGCTGGAGCTGGACAAGGAACTGACCCACCCCGATGAGCAGGTGCGCAAGGACAGCGCCGACATCGTGGCCCTGCTGACCCCGGTGGTAAAGGCCTTCCTGACCGACAACGCCTGGATGGCCACTTCCGAGTGCCTGCAGGTCTACGGCGGCCACGGCTACATCGCCGAGTGGGGCATGGAGCAATACGTGCGCGATGCCCGCATCAACATGATTTATGAAGGAACCAACACCATCCAGTCGCTGGATCTGCTGGGCCGCAAGATCCTGATGGACAACGGTGCCAAGCTGAAGAAATTCGGCGCGCAGATCCAGGCCTTCGTGGAAGAGCACGGTACCGATGAGTCCATGTCCGAGTTCATCACCCCGCTGGCCGACATCGGCGACAAGGTGACCAAGCTGACCATGGAAATCGGCATGAAATCCTTCGCCAACCAGGATGAAGCCGGTGCGGCTGCGGTGCCCTACCTGCGCGTGGTGGGCCACCTGGTGTTCTCCTACCTGTTCGCCCGCATGGCCAAGATTGCGCTGGAAAAGCAGGACAGCGGCGATGCTTTCTACACCGCCAAGCTGGCCACGGCGCGCTTCTACTTCGCGCGCCTGCTGCCGGAAACCGCGATGCTGATCCGCCAGGCCCGTTCGGGTGCGGCCAACCTGATGGCGCTGGACGCAGAACTGTTCTGATCGCAACACCACGCCGCGCGCGGGCTGCACGCCTGCACGCGGCGTTGATCCAACGCAATGCGGCCCGTGACGGCGTCACGCGGGCGTCACTGCGGCAGGGCATGCTGTGAGCCGCCGCACCCGGGATAAAGAGCGTACAGTGAGCGCTCGTCCCAGCGGCGCAGCACCTTGCCAGGCCCGAATTCATGTTTCATGTTTGCAGCACCAGCAAAGGAGATTTGCGTGTCCAATTTCATCGTCAAAAAAGTGGCCGTGCTCGGCGCGGGCGTCATGGGGGCCCAGATTGCCGCCCACTGCATCAATGCCCGCGTGCCGGTCGTGCTGTTCGACCTGCCGGCCAAGGAAGGCCCGAAGAACGGCATCGTGCAACGCGCCATCGAGAACCTCAAGAAACTGAGCCCGGCGCCGCTGGGCAACAAGGATGACGCGGCCCTGATCCAGGTCGCCAACTACGAGGATGACCTGGCCGTGCTGGAAGGCTGCGACCTCATCATCGAAGCCATCGCCGAGCGCATGGACTGGAAGCACGACCTCTACAAGAAGGTCGCCCCGCACATCGGTCCCAAGGCGATCTTCGCCTCCAACACCTCGGGCCTGTCGATCAATGCCCTCTCCGAAGGTTTCGATGCGGGCCTGAAGGCGCGCTTCTGCGGCGTGCACTTCTTCAACCCGCCGCGCTACATGCACCTGGTCGAACTGATCCCGACCCAATCGACCGAACCGCACATCCTCGACCAGCTCGAAGCCTTCCTCACCACCACCCTGGGCAAGGGCGTGGTGCGGGCCTTCGACACCCCCAACTTCGTGGCCAACCGCGTGGGCGTGTTCGGCATCCTGGCCACCATCATCGAAGCCGAGAAGTATGGCCTCTCGGTCGATGTGGTCGATGACCTCACCGGTGCCAAGCTGGGTCGTGCCAAGTCCGGCACCTTCCGTACCGCCGACGTGGTGGGCCTGGATACCATGGGCCATGTCATCCGGACCATGCAGGACAACCTGAAGGACGATCCCTTCTTCTCTTCCTATGCCACCCCGCCGCTGCTGGCCAAGCTGGTCGAGCAGGGCGCGTTGGGCCAGAAGAGCGGTGCCGGTTTCTACAAGAAGGTGGGCAAGGACATCCTGCGCATCGATCCGGCCAAGGGCGATTACGTTCCGGGCGGTGCCAAGGCCGATGACATCATCGCCCGCATCCTCAAGGAAAAGGATCCGGTCAAGCGCATGAAGGCGCTGCATGATTCGACCAATCCGCAAGGCCAGTTCCTGTGGGCCATCTTCCGCGATGCCTTCCACTACATCGCCGTGCACCTGGAATCGGTGGCCGACAACGCCCGTGACCTCGACTTCGCCATGCGCTGGGGCTTCGGCTGGAGCGTCGGCCCCTTCGAGACCTGGCAAGCTGCCGGCTGGAAGCAGATCGCGCAATGGGTCAAGGAAGACATCGAGGCCGGCAAGGCACTGTCGAGCGCACCGCTGCCCGACTGGGTCTTCGATGGCCGTGACGGCGTGCATTCGGAGAAGGGCTCCTGGTCGCCCTCCAAGAAGGCTGACGTGGCCCGTTCCGAGCTGCCGGTCTACCAGCGCCAGGCCTTCCGTGCCCCGCTGGTGGGCGAGGGTGCGGCCGATGGCAAGAGCGCCGGTACCACCTTCTTCGAAGACGAATCGGTGCGCATCTGGCACCAGAACGACGATGTGCTGATCCTGTCCTTCAAGACCAAGATGCACGTGATCGGCCAGGGCGTGATCGATGGCATGAACAAGGCCGTCACCGAAGCCGAACAGAACTTCAAGGGCCTGGTGATCTGGCATCCGGATGCAGCCGAAGGCGGTGCCTTCTCCGCAGGTGCCGACCTGCAGTCGATGCTGCCGCTGTTCATGTCCGGTGGCGTCAAGGCCATCGAGCCGGTGGTGCACCAGCTGCAGCAGGCGCACCAGCGCCTGAAGTACGCCAGCGTGCCGGTAATCGCCGCTGTCGCCGGCCTGGCGCTGGGCGGTGGCTGCGAATTGCTGCTGCATACCGCCAAGCGCGTGGTCTCCATCGAGTCCTACATCGGCCTGGTGGAAGTGGGCGTGGGCCTGATCCCGGCCGGTGGCGGCCTGAAGGAAGCCGCCGTGCGCGCTGCCAAGGAAGCCAAGGGCAACGACATCCTGCAGTTCCTGAAGGAATACATGCTGGCTGCAGCCACTGCCAACGTCTCCAAGTCCGCACTGGAAGCGCGCAAGCTGGGTTACCTGCGCGAGGATGACGTGATCGTCTTCAACCCCTATGAATTGCTGCACGTGGCCAAGGTCGAGGCGCGCGCGCTGTTCGATGCCGGTTATCGTCCGCAACTGCCGCCGCAGGTGCCGGTGATCGGCCGCAACGGCCTGGCCACCATCATGGCGCAGCTGGTCAACATGCGTGATGGCGGCTTCATCTCGGCCCACGACTTCAAGCTCGGCAAGATGATTGCCGAGACCGTCGCCGGTGGTGAAGTGGAAGAGGGCAGCATCGTCAATGAACAATGGCTGCTCGACATCGAGCGCAAGTTCTTCATGGAGCTGCTCAACCACCCCAAGACCCAGGAACGCATCATGGGCATGATGCAAACCGGCAAGCCTGTGCGCAATTAATGAAACCTCTCTCCCCCTGAAGGGGAGGGAGAGTCCAAGGAGATTTGATAATGAGCAAACAATTGCAAGACGCCTACATCGTCGCCGCCACCCGCACCCCCATCGGCAAGGCGCCGCGTGGCATGTTCAAGAACACCCGCCCGGATGACCTGCTGGTGCGTGCCATCCAGTCCGCCGTGGCACAGGTGCCGGGCCTGGATCCCAAGCTGATCGAGGACGCCATCGTCGGCTGCTCCTTCCCCGAAGGCGCGCAAGGCCTGAACATGGCGCGCAATGCCGTGCTGCTGGCCGGCCTGCCCAACACCATTGGCGGCGTCACCATCAACCGCTACTGCGCCTCCGGCATCACCGCCATTGCCATGGCCGCCGACCGTATCCGCGTCGGCGAAGCCGATGTCATGATCGCTGCCGGTGCGGAATCGATGTCCATGGTACCGATGATGGGTTTCCATCCTTCCATCAACATCAATGCCTTCAAGGATGAGAACGTCGGCATGGCCTATGGCATGGGCCTGACCGCCGAGAAGGTGGCACAGCAGTGGAAGGTCTCGCGTGAAGCGCAGGACGAATTCTCGCTGGCCTCGCACCAGAAGGCCATCGCCGCACAGCAGGCCGGTGAATTCGCCGACGAGATGACCTCGGTCGAGATCGTCGAGCGCTTCCCCAACCTGGCCACCGGCGAGATCGACATCAAGACCCGTACCGTCGCCCTGGACGAAGGTCCGCGCGCCGATTCCAACCTGGCCGCGCTGGCCAAGCTGAAACCCGTCTTCGCCGCCAAGGGCAGTGTCACCGCCGGCAACAGCTCGCAGACCTCCGATGGCGCAGGTGCGCTGATCATCGTTTCGGAAAAGATCCTGAAGCAATTCAACCTGACCCCGCTGGCGCGCTTCGTCTCCTTTGCCGTGCGCGGCGTGCCGCCGGAGATCATGGGCATCGGTCCGAAGGAAGCGATTCCTGCGGCCCTGAAGGCCGGTGGCCTGACCCAGGACCAGATCGACTGGATCGAACTGAACGAAGCCTTCGCTGCACAAGCGCTGGCCGTCATCGGCGACCTGGGCCTGGACCCGAGCAAGGTCAACCCCATGGGCGGTGCGATTGCCCTGGGTCACCCGCTGGGGGCCACCGGTGCGATCCGTGCCGCCACCACCATCCATGCACTGCGCCGCAAGAACCTGAAGTACGGCATGGTGACCATGTGCGTGGGTACCGGCATGGGTGCGGCGGGCATCTTCGAACGCGTCTGATCCGCGCCCGCAAGGCCTGATGCAAAAGCCGCACTGCGCATGCCGTGCGGCTTTTTTCATGAACCTTATAAATCATTTATAACATTCAAGGAGACTGTGCAGATGGATATCCAGCTCACCAAGGCCGATGGCATCCTGACCATCCACTTCGATCGCGAAGACAAGAAAAACGCCATCACCGCGGCCATGTACCAGCAGCTGGCCGATGCCCTGAAGGAGGCCGAGACTGACAATGCGGTCCGCGCCATCCTCTTCACCGGCAAGCCCAAATCCTTCTCGGCGGGTAATGACCTGGAAGACTTCCTGAAGAATCCGCCCAAGACCCAGGATGCGCCGGTATTCCAGTTCCTGTGGCAGATCAGCCATGCCAGCAAGCCCATTGTGGCGGCCGTCTCGGGCGTGGCCGTGGGCATCGGTACCACGCTGCTGCTGCATTGCGACCTGGTGTATGCGGCCGACAATGCCAAGTTCTCGATGCCCTTCACGCAACTGGGTTTGTGCCCGGAGGCGGCGTCTTCACTGCTGTTGCCGCACATCGCCGGTTACCAGCGTGCGGCCGAGAAGCTGTTGCTGGGCGAAGCCTTCGGCGCAGACGAAGCCTGCCAGATGGGTGTGGTCAATCGCGTGCTGCCGCTGGAGGAGTTGCTGCCCTATGCGCTGCAGCAGGCAGCCAAGCTGGCGGCGCTGCCGGCGGCCTCGATCCGGGTGACCAAGCAGTTGATGAAGAAGAATCGCGTCACCGCGACCGAACAGCAGATGGTGGCCGAGATCGAGCATTTCTCGCGCATGCTGACCGCGCCTGAGGCCAAGGAAGCGTTCACGGCTTTTTTCGAGAAGCGCAAGCCGGATTTCACGCAGTTTTCCTGATGTCATGGTGCATCTCCTGCGGTTGGTGCTGCCGGAGATGCCATCTGACCTGCGGTGGTCCTGAACGGTCAACCGCAGTGCAATGTGGTACTGAAATTCTGCTAGCAGTCAGTGCAGCAAAAGAAATGAGAATTTCATCAAAATTTACTTAACAAGTAGGTCGGCTTGTCCCGTTTTTCATCCTCCCATTAAGGCGAAAATTCTAGGATTTCTTCGCTATCGCAGCGGATCCTGACTGGCTAACATCGTCCTCCTTTTCATCGCGTTTCAACGCAGGTGAGGCTTTCAAGGAGGAGGCATGCACGAGACATTTCAAGCATTGAACCGGCTGATGCAGAGCCAGGAGCAGCGGCGCTTCTTGCGCCTGCACTTTCCGCATCAAGATGCCCCTGCCGCTCGCTTCGCAGTGCATCAGATTGAGGCGGAGGAAGGTCTCTCCCGTGATTTTTCCTTCAAGGTCGAATTGTTGTCGGATGAGCCCAGCCTGTCCCTCAAGGAGATGCAGGGAAAGCTGCTCAATGTGGCCATGGTCCGATCCGATGGCAGCCTGCGCTATTTCTCCGGTTATGTCTTCGGCTTTCGTCGCCTCCATTCGGACGGCGCGCTGACGCTCTATGAAGCCTGGCTAGGTCCCTGGCTGAAATTCCTTGCTTTGCGCAAGGATAACTATCTTTTCCACGGCAAGACTCTGCGGGAGCAGAGTGAAAGCATCTTCTCGGACTATTCCTTTTATCCCCGGTGGGAATGGCAGGTCAGCGGCGAAGATCCGCCCATGACCGATGCCTGCCAGTTCAACGAAACCGACTTCAATTACTTGTGCCGCCGCTGGGAAGCCGCAGGCTGGCATTACTTCTATCGGCATGATGAACAGGGACATACGCTCGTCGTCGCCAGCGATTCCAGCTGCTGCCTGCCCATTGATTGTGGTCCTGAGGTGCGCTTTCACGATCAGGGCGGGGCGAGTGAGGAGGATGGCATCCGCCGCTGGGCATGCACGCGCGAGATGATGCCGGCCAGCGTGGCCTTGAGTTCGTTCAACTTCAAGGATCCGCGTCCGGTCTGGCGCGATGCGCCCACGCTGAACCAGCAGGGATGCGTGCCGCATGTGGAGTCGTATGAATATGCCGGTGCCTATGGATTCCGCAATGCCGATGCCGGATACGAGATGGCCAAGCTGCGCATGGAAGAAGTGGAGGCCATTGCCAAGTCTTATCAAGGCGAAGGCAATTGCCGCTACATCGAGCCGGGTCGTTACTTTCGCCTGGTTGATCACTTCAACCACGGACCGCGCGGCCGGAGTGATGCCACTGGCAAGGATGACTTCCTGATCCTCTCCGTGAAGCACAAGGCAGTCAACAATGTGTTGCAGCGAGCACCATCAGAGCGCTCCCGCTATGAGCAATGGCTCACGTGCACGCGTCGCTCCATCCCTTGGCGACCAGGACGCCAGTTCAACAGCGAAGACACGCGGATACTGGCACCGCAGACGGCCACCGTCGTAGGTCCTTCCGGCCCGGACAGCATTCATACGGACGAGTATGGCCGGGTGCGCGTCCAGTTTCACTGGGACCGGATCGGTGGCAACGATGACCGCAGTTCGGCCTGGATCCGGGTTGCCGGGCCATGGGCTGGTGCTGAGCTTGGGAGCGCGGCCATTCCCCGGGTGGGCTCGGAAGTCGTCGTGCACTGGCTATCCGGTGACCCTGACCGGCCGATCATTCTTGCTGCCGTGGCCAATCGCTGGAACATGCCGCCCTGGACCTTGCCTGAGCAGCGGGCACTTTCCGGCTTGCGTAGCCGCGAGCTGGCGCCGGGCACGGGAAATGCACCGGGCGGACGCGGCAATCATCTGATTCTCGACGATACGACTGAACAGCTGCAGGTTCAGTTGAAGTCCGATCATCAATGCAGTCAGCTCTCGCTGGGTCACATCGTGCGCATAGAGCGGACGCAGGGCCGGGAAGAGGCCCGTGGAGAGGGCTGGGAGCTGGCCACCAATGCGTGGGGTGTGGCGCGTGCTGGCCGCGGCATGCTCATTACCACCGAGGCACGCCGCAATGCCGGAGGCCCGGCCAAGGATTTGGGCGAAACGGCACAACGTCTGGCGCTGGCACAGCAAGCCTTGGAGCATCACGCCGACTTTGCAGAACAATGCGGTGCGCTGGTGCCGGGGTAGTTGTCGGACATGGCTGCTGCGCTGAATAAGCAGAACAATGCCATCTCCGGAAAGGGTTGCGTTGCCGGGAGCGCAGCTTTTCCCGAGTTCGCCACGCCGCAACTGGTGCTGGCGAGCCCTGTCGGCATCGCCGGCAGCACGGACGGATCCACCCATCTTTCCAGCACGGAACATACCGTCGTCAGTACCGGCGGCACTGTGGCCGTTACAGCCGGAAACAGCTTCTTTGCCAGTGTACGCAATAGCTTGCGCTTATTGGTGCACCGGGCCGGGATGAAACTCATCGCGGCGGCGGGCAATATCGACATGCACGCACTGAGCGACAGCATCCACCTGCTGGCCAAACTCAAGATCACGCAGACAGCCGGGCAAATCACGATCACGGCGAAGGAAGAAATTCTCATCAATGGTGGTGGAAGTTACGCCCGCTTCAGTGGCGATGGCGTCGAGTTCGGAACCAGTGGCGACTTTATCGTGCATGCCGCCAATCATGAATTCACTTCACCCAAATCAATGAATGCGCAACTGGTGATTCCTGCTCAGGGCGGATTTGACAACGCTGGTGCGTTTCTCTTTTCGGCCTGATCGACGCGAGACTCTCTCATGATCATTACCTATCCCATTCATCTGCCCTACGTAGCCGGAGCGGAACAGCGTGTCGTCCCCGATGCGCTCTATCACCAGAGTGAAATTCTGAGCGGCTCTTATCCCATGGGGAAGAATCGATTCTGGCATGGCGGAGTGCACCTTCATCCGGCGGATCGCAACACGCCCATCCGCGCGATTGCTGCTGGCGAGCTGGTGGCCTATCGCTATGACGATACCGATACCGGAGATGAACTCTTTGAGAAGGCCAGCTATTCGCGCAGCTTCATTTTGCTCAGGCATGAGACGGAACTTGGCCAGACCTCACTGGGTACCAGCAAGCTGGTGTTCTATTCGCTCTACATGCATCTGCGAGCGTGGAGCAAGGTCAAGGAAAAATCGGGAGAGCAGGCCATCAATTTCCTGAAGAAGAGGATTCCCGAAAGGCCACGCATGAAGAACAAGTCTCCGCTGATCGACAAGCAAGGTCGGCCAATCATGGAGCCAGCCCATGATGAGACGGTCCTGCCTGCGGCAGATTGCCAGATACAACTGGGGACTGAGTTTTCGCGTGTGCAGCGCGGCGATGTACTGGGCTATTGCGGCAGCATTCCCGACAACCTGGCCACACCGTCTCAGGGTATTCATTTCGAAATCTTCTTTGAGGATCCTCGTTTTCTTCAAAACCCGATGCAGGCGATCTGGGGCAAATGCTGGCTGACAGCCAGCCTCAGGGTATTGGACGAACTGCTCGTGAAGCATGAGCTGGAAGTGGATCCCGAAAAGCCATTGATCGTGGTGGAGGATAAAGACAAGGACAAAGACAAAGGCGGGTGTCTCAATATTCAGACCGAGGACAAGAAGAACTGGTGGATCGAGAAGGACCAGTTCGTGGAGACAGAAGTACCTGCCGATCTCAAGAAAAAGACAGCCGCGAGGAAGGCCTACATGCCGACAGGGAAGCGGCTCATCGGCTATGCCAAGAATCCTGTCACGAATGCCCGCACATTGGAAGCTGGCAGTTTGATCGTTCCGTGGAGCGGGCCGTGGTTGAATGCCGGCGAATTCCAGGAGCGCCAATATGAAGGCAAACTCTGGATCCAGATTTTCAAACCGGATCAAAACAAGATCTTCTGGGCGGAGAAAAGTGCGGTTAAGTATCTCAGCGATGCTGACTGGAAGGATTTCAGGAAGGTTGAGGAGCATGGTCAATTCAGTGCTGACGGCTTCATGGACGACGAGGGCCTGCAGCGCCTGATCCAGGAGAGTCAGAAAGGGCGCACCGACACGAAGACTGTGCAGTCAGACAAGGATGAAATGGTCCGCCATGTGGTCACCCGACACCCCACCGAGTGGAGCAATCAGGGCATCGCTCAGCGCTATGAGCGTGTGACGAAGGAGGACTTCGGTGCGCAGAAATTGACGCAAGAGCAGTTTCAGAAGTTGATCCGACACATCGAACGCCAGACCTTCTGGGAGAAGGTGCCGGGATTGCCGGATGCGCGCGGAGTGTGGCATGTGCATCCGATCAAGTTCATTGAGAATTTGGCGAAATGCATGTGGTTGTCGAAGGAGGAGCTGGCATTGGTTTATCCGTCCATGGGCTCTCTCGCTGCTGCCACGATCAGTCATGGCACATCAGAAGAACTCCGGGAGAAGTATCGCGCTGAGATCAACAAGTGCTGTTTCAAGTATGGGCTCAACAGTCGGTTGCGGATGGCGCATTTCTTGGCGCAGGGAGCCGTTGAGTCGGTGAGTCTTACCTATATGCTAGAAGTGACGGACGGCCATGGTTATGAACATAGCGAACAACTCGGCAATGTTTCTCCTGGAGATGGGCCGCGATTCAAAGGGAGGGGATTCAAACAATTGACTGGACGCTACAACTATGGCGAGTACTGGGCGTTTCGCGGATGGTTATCCAAGGGATTGGATTTTGATTTTGGCTGGAACATAAAATCTGGCGGCAAAGGTGACAAAGAGAAACGTCCGCCGCTCATCAAGGATCCAGACCGCATTCTTGAAACGAATTTCAACTGTATTGATACAGCAGCGTGGTACGCCGTGCTGTTCAGGCACAAGACGATCGAAGCCATGGATATGGATGATGTCCGCGGCGTGACCCTTGCGATAAACGGCGGGAATGCAACCTTGGCGTGGGAACAAAAAGCCAATCTTCCCGACAGGAAAAACTTTACACAAAGGATCAAGAGAGTTTTGCAATGAGCCCTTTCTTCCGCCACTTGGTTCTCTTCGGCACCTTAATATTTCATGAAACTGGCCTCAGCAAAGAAAGGGAGGAAATTGACTATTCGCTATCAATATACCGTCAAACTGGTTTTGAAGAGCCTTTTCGCAGTCTATATATTGAAAAGTTGGTCCTGAAAAAGTCTGCCGCGATCGGAAAGGCTCAAGTACTTAGGATCAATAGAGCTCTCGAAGAGAGATATGCGTCGGTATATGCCGAGGCGCGCAGCTGTCATGAGCCGGAATTCAGGCATCCATGGGGCTATCGCTTCCTCCATCAGAAGATCTATTCAGCCCATGGAGTGCTGGGCATCGTATTCGATTTCCAAGCGGTCTGCGGTGGCGTCCCTTATTTTGGGAAAAGTGTAAAAAACTTCGCTATCAGAACAGGTAAGGCAATTTCAAGCCATCAGATCGTTAAAAAATATGCGCCTTCGCTGTTTGAGGCTGGTGCAGTCGCAAAGGGCAGTCTTCTTGTCCTTGGCGAAGATGCTGCCGAGATTCTGATTGAGCAGAATGGACACTTGTTGACAGCTGACTTGAAAGAATTCTGTAGTTTCCACTTCAAGACTACGGCTTTCCACATCTTGATAAGGGACGAGGGATTGTTTCTCATGCCGTTATTCCAGCGGCCTTATTCGGCATGTCAAAAGGAATATCCAATCAGAAGATGAATGCCTGCGGTCTGTCTACCAGTCAAACTGGACCCGCGGAAGGTTGCTCTCTCTATTTATTATTCCCTGACCTATTGTCATCAAGCAGATGGCATTTGATCGGATCAAAGGCGATACCATGAAAAAATTGCTCCTGCGAACAGCCGCACTGGGAGCGGCCATTCTTAGTCCCTGCACTCAAGCACGAGAACTCGAACTCGACGATCAAAAATTCGATATTTCCGTCTACAGGAAAACCGGTCCACGTGACGCAATGAATCGCATCTATACCGAGAAGATAAGAGTGAAGCCAGGAGGACGGATATCGAAGGACGCAGCCAGCCAGATCCATGCCACCATGGAAAAGTTTTATCAGTCACTGTTCGTACAGGGAAAAACCTGTCGTCCCGATCCACAAGGTGGTGCATGGGCTTATGAAGCAGAGTTTGATGAAGCCCTGATGGCGTTCCGGACCATGAGCATCGTCTTCAACGTCACCAGTGCATGCGCTGGAAACCATGTCTTCGACAAAGTGGGCTGGACCTTCGATATCAGCACGGGAAAACAGCTTCCACCCATAGCGCTGATCAATCGCTACGTCCCCTCCCTGCGCAAGGCAGGTGTCCGCACGAATGGAAATTTCCTGCAGTTGAACAAGGATGCAGTCGCACTGGTCATGTCCAACCTGAAGCCGGAGATAAAGACGGCCTGCCTGGATTATTTTGAGCGATCCAACTATGGTGTATGGCTTGATGAGGAAGGCGACGTCGTCTTCTCTCCCGTCTTTGACTATCGCTACGTGAACTGCGCAGGCCGCTACTACATGGCGGCTGAGAAATGAAAAGCTGCGAGAACGCAGAGATCACTACACCCTCGCTATTTCCAGCTGCTCTTCCCCGAAGCAATCACCTCCACCGGCTCCACCCGCTGCTCATAGGGATGGCGCAACACAATGCGGCTGGCGAATTTCTCGATGCCGATCTCGTCCTCCAGCAGGCGTTCCATCAACTCCTGGAACAGCGCCACGGTGGGCGAGACGATCTTGAGCAAATAGTCATACCCCCCGCTGACGTTGTAGCACTCCACGATTTCCGCATACCTGGCCGCGCCCTGTTCGAACTTGCGAAAGTCGGCGGGACGGTGACTGCCCAGCGTGATTTCGGAGAACACCATGACATGGCCGCCCAATTTGTCCAGCGCGACCCGGGCTGCATAGCCGGCGATGACGCCGTTTTCTTCCATGCGCTTGGTCCGGGTCAGGCAGGGACTGGGGCTGAGATTGACGGCCTCGGCCAGCTCCACGTTCGAGCACCGGCCCTCGCGCTGCAAGTGCTCGAGGATCTTGATGTCGGTGCGGTCGAGAGGGTCGGTAGGTCGCATGGTCCGATCATAGCACCGCATCGCCGGCCTCAGGATCAACGCCGCCCCGCCGCCGATCGCGCTTCCGTCAGCGACTCGTCCAGTGCATCGATCACCATGCCCGCCTGTTCCGCCGTCAGCACCAGCGGCGGCCGGATCTTGAGCACGTTGTGGCCCATCGCGCAGGCGCTGAGCAGCACGCCCTTCTGACGCATGCGGTTGACCACCTCGCTGGTGAGCGCGCGGTCAGGCGTGCGCTGCGTCCGGTCCGAGACCAGTTCGACACCCACGAACATGCCCGCACCGCGCACGTCGCCGATCGCTTCGTGTCGTTCGGCCAGCGCACGGATGCCGTCAAGCAGCACGCCACCGACCTCCCGTGCATGGGGAATCAGGCCTTCATGTTCAATCGTCTTCAGCACCGCCAGCGCAGCGGCACACGAGACCGTATTGCCGGCAAAGGTATTGAAGTAGCGCGAGCGCTGCCCGAACTCCTGCAACACATCGGCCGTCGCCAGAATGCCTGCGACCGGCTGGCCATTGCCCATCGGCTTGCCCATGGTCACGATGTCCGGCGCAATCCCGTGGCGCTGGAAGCCCCACATGTGCTCGCCGGTGCGGCCGAAGCCCGGTTGCACTTCATCGGCGATGAACAGGCCGCCGGCCTCCTTGATGGCCTGCACCGCGCCTTTGAGGAAGCCCGCTGGTCCCGGCAGGATGCCGTCACTGGTGAAGAGTGAATCCACGATCAGGGCGGCAGGCTGGATGCCGTGCCGTTGCAGGTCGGCGATGGCGGCTTGCACGTCGCGGGTGAATTTTTCTCCCAAATCCTGCCCCGGCGCATGATAGGCACGCGGGGCCGGCACCAGGCGCACATGCGGTCCCAGGTTGACGCTGCTGCCCAGCGACGGCGAGAACTGCGAGACCGCATCGGTGATGCCGTGATACGCCGTGTCGGTGACGATCACGCCGGTGCCGCCGGTGCGGACCTTGGCGATGCGATAGGCCAGGTCATTGGCTTCGCTGCCGGTGCAGGTGAGCATCAGGTGCGCCAGCGATGTCTCCGGCACCGTCGCCAGCAGGCGTTCGGCCAGCTCCAGGATGGTGTCGTGCAGGTAGCGCGTGTTGGTGGCCAGCGTCTGCACCTGTTCGCAGATCGCTGCGGTGACGGCCGGATGGCAGTGTCCCAGCGAAGTGACGTTGTTGTACACATCCAGATAACGCCGCCCCTGCGGATCGATCAGCCAGACGCCCTCGCCACGCACGATGTGCAAGGGATGTTCATACATCAGCCGATACGCCGGCCCCAGCAGGGCATTGCGTCGTTCGATCAGGGCCCCGGTGACGGGCCCGACGTCGGCACGGCCGGGGATGTAGGCGTTGACCATGGTGAGGTCGGTAGGGGTGCTCATGCAATGCTCCTGTGTCAGATGTCGGAAAGCAGGCGGTCACGTGCGTCCTGGCGTGGCAGGTCGGCCAGCTGGCCGAGCGCCTCCCAGGCCGCCGGGTTGTGCCGCATGATGTAGGCGCGGTTGTGGGGATAGCGCACCGCGCGCCATTCGGAAATGAGCGCCGTGACCAGATGGCGCGTGACCATGAGGTCGGCGACGATCTCCTGTTCCAGCGCGGTCAGCGGCAGCTCGGCGTGATAGGCCGCGACGAACTGCGCCGGTCCGGCAAACGGATCCTCGCTGCCTGTCATGTGGAAGGCCGCCGCCGTGGCGACTTCACCCACCAGCGGCGCGTGCAGCATGTCGCCGAAATCGATGATGCCGGTGATGCGCTCCAGCTCCTGCGGTGCCACCAGCACGTTGTAGAGGTGATAGTCGTTGTGGATCACCTGCGCACGCACGTCGCCCAGGCGCGGCAGCACATCTCGTTCGAAGCGCGCCATGAAGTGCCGTGCCAGCTGCTGCTTGGCCGGATCCTGCAGGCTCTCCATCTTGTCGCGCAAGCGGTGCGCGGTGGAGACATTCCACAGCAGGTCATGATGTGCCCCGGTGTGGCTGAACCCTTGCAGGGCCAGATCGAGCCTGGCCAGGCCGCTGCCCATGGCGCGCCGCTGGCCGTCGCTGCGTTCGGTGTGCTTGATCTGTACGCCGTCGAGGTAAGTCAGCAGGCGCACCATGCTCACGCTGCCATCCGGCAGTGTCACCTGTTCGATGCTTTGCCCGCTCAAGGAGCGCAGTACGCGCGGAATCGGAAGGTCCGGTGCTGCCCGCGCGATGTGATCCAGCGCGGCGATCTGGAAATCCACCACCGCCGCCTGTTCGGAAGGATTGCTGATCTTCAGTACGTAGCGCGTGCCATCGGCGCTCTCGATGCAGGCGTTCTGGTCGCGCTCACCTCCCAGGGCGCTGGACTTGCCCGCGATGCCATAGCGGGCGGCGGCCAGTTGTTCCAGCGCTGCCGGCGCAAGATCAGGTGCCGCCGTATTCAATGCGGCGGGTTCTTGCAATGCGGTCTCAAGCATGATGCGTCCCGTCTCTCGTAGGCGCGACGGCAGCCATCAAAGGCCTACCAGCGTGGCCAGCTGGCGGAAGTCCGTCAGCCGGCTCACGCCATAGCCATCGCAGTAGGGCTCGTGATTGCGGTCGATGTAAGCCTTGCCCATGAAGCCGAGATCCTTGGCCGTCATCAGGTCATAGCGGAAGCTCGACGAGCAATGCACCATCTCTTCCGGGCCGCAGCCCAGCTGGTCGAACATGTATTCAAAGGCCTGCCCGCGCGGCTTGTAGGCTTGCGCTTCCTCGGCGGTGTAGACCGCATGGAAGGGCGCTTTGAGGTGCGCCACGCTGTGCGGGATCAGGTCGATCATCGAGTTCGAGAGGATCACCAGCGGGATGTGGGGCGCGATCTTCTCCAGCGTTTCCACCACATGCGGATGTGGCTGCCAGGTCGGCACGGCCGCATAGAGGGCCTGGCCATCGCTGTGCCGGCATTCCACGCCATGGGCGTGGCAGGTGCGGCGGATGGCGTTGTCCACCACCTCCAGGAACGGTTTCCAGGCGCCCAGCACTTCGTCGAGACGATAGAAACGGAAGCTGTCCAGGAAGGCCGGCATGCGCTTTTCGTCGACACGGTCGGCGAAGAGCCTGCGGGCGGTCGGGCCCATTTCAAAATTGATCAGGGTGCCATAGCAGTCAAAACTGATGTACTTCGGCTTGAAAGTCATTTGCTCAAACTCCTTCGTTGGGGATGGAAGAAGTATGGCCGCCGGCCTCCAACTAATAATTTTTATTGCGCCGGGATCGGAGCAGCTTCTACTTTTAAAAGTCGGCTTTCCGGCATTTTTCGTTACGCTGCGCTGCTCGTCCTGCTGGCAGCCAGCAAGGACGGGCGCTGCACGAGCATTAACCTGGGCTTAATGCTGCGTTCAATGAGCATTAATCACCGTACCGGGAGCGCGCACCATAATCAGTCCCTACCCTGTTGCGGCCTCGTCCCCTGCGTTCATGATCCGGCTGCCGACTGTCGATGGAGCTCCTGATGCAATTGAAGTCGTACTGGCTGGACACCTCATCCCCCTTCGTCAGCACCCACACCGCCTTGCCGGGCGATGGATGCGACGTACTGGTCGTCGGTGGCGGCATCACCGGTTCAGCGGCCGCCCTGGCGCTGGCGCGCAAGGGGGCCAGGGTGGTGGTGTGCGAAGCGGATATCGTCGGCGGTGCCGCCTCCGGCCGCAACGGCGGCATGTGCAACAACGGCTTCGCGCAGGACTACGCTGCCCTGTCACAACGCCTGGGAACGGAATGGGCCAACCGGCTCTATCGCGCCTTCGATGCCGGCGTCGATACGGTGGAACGGCTGGTGCGCGATGAATCCATCGACTGCAGTTTTGCACGCTACGGCAAGCTCAAGCTGGCAGCCAAGCCCGAGCACGTCGACAAGCTGGCGCGCAGCCAGGCCCTGCTGGCCGCCAACGTGGACACTGACACGCGCCTGATCACCCGCGCCGAGCTGCGTGACGAACTGGGCAGCGACCGTTACTACGGTGGACTGCTGATGGAAAAGAGTGCCGGCATGCATGTCGGCCGCTATGTGCGCGGCCTGGCCCACGCGGCCCAGCGGCGCGGTGCGATCTACCTCGAACACACTCCCGTGCTGGGCCTGAAGGCGCAAGGAGGCGGCTATCAGGTGCAGACGCCTGCCGGCAACCTGCGCGCCGGCCAGGTGCTGCTGAGCAGCGGCATTTCCCAGGTCGGTCCCTTTGGCTGGATACGCCGCCGCATCGTGCCGGTCGGCGCTTTCCTGATCGTCACCGAACCCTTGCCGGCGGAGCTGCTGGCACAGTTGCTGCCGACGCGGCGCATGTACACCGACACCAAGAATTTTGTAAATTATTTCCGCGCTACGCCGGACAATCGCCTGCTCTTCGGCGGACGCGCGCGTTTCGCGGTGTCCAATCCGAAGTCCGATGCCCGGAGCGGCGAGATCCTGCGCAGCCAGATGCTGGAGGTCTTCCCGCAACTGGCCAAGGTCCGCATCGACTATTGCTGGGGCGGCATGGTCGACATGACGGTGGACCGCCTGCCGCGTGCCGGACAGCGCGATGGCGTGTTCTATTCCATGGGTTACAGCGGCCACGGCACCCACATGGCCAGCCTCATGGGGACGCTGATGGCCGAGGTCATGGACGGCAGGACCGATCTCAATCCATGGAAAGATTTCGACTGGCCGGCCATTCCCGGTCATCTGGGCAAGCCCTGGTTCCTGCCCCTGGTCGGGGCCTGGTACCGGCTCAAGGATTGGCTGCAGTGAGGTGTGCCGGGCTCACGATGAGCCGGTCGCGTCCGGCGCGCTTGGCGTCATACAGGGCCGCATCGGCCAGCGCCATCAGGCTTTCCAGCGCCAGTGCCGGCTTGGTGTAGAGACTGACGCCCACGCTCAGGCTCACCGCCTCGGGAGTGACCACCCCCTTGCGCGCCACGTGGGAGAAGGCCATCCGCAACTGTTCGCCGAGATGGGCGACCTGTTCTTCACGCACATCCTGCAACAGGATCACGAACTCATCCCCGCCCAGCCGCGCGGCCAGCGCATCGGCGGGCAAGACTTCACGCAGCAGCGTGCTCAGGGCTTCCAGCAACTTGTCACCGGCGGCATGGCCGTGCAGGTCGTTGACCTGCTTGAAGTTGTCGATGTCGATCAGCAACAGCGCGCCCGGATGGGCCTCGCTGGCCCGTGCCAGCAGCGCCGGTGCGCGCGCCTGCAGGGCGCGCCGGTTCAGCAGTCCGGTCAGGGGATCACGTGCGGCCAGTTGCCCGATGCGTTCTTCGCGGCGATGGCGCTCGGTGCCGGTCATCGACAAGGCGATCAGCATCACTGCCATCGATCCCTCCACCAGCGACACCTGGATCAACACGCCGCCAAAGGCCGCCAGGTCCACGAACGCCCCCAGCGCCAGCGCCGAGACCGCCTTGGCCACATAGAACAGTCCATGGATCAGCAGTACGAAGCGCAGCTGCACCGCGCCCACGCTCAACGACGCACCATGCGGACGCAGCAGGGCGCTGGCCTGCAAGGTGAGGGCGGCGATCATCAGCGATTGCAGTCCCAGCATCACGCGCGACCACCAGGCGTGCACGGGCAGCAACAGCATCAGCAGCCACAGCAAGGCAATCAGCCACCAGGCGCGCGAGATTCGGGTGCGCGTGAACCAGGCCACGCCCGCCAGGAAGCAGGCATGCGCCGCGATCAGCAAGCCGTTGGCGAACCAGATGCCGACCAGCAGATAGCCGCGCGAGCGCAGCAGCGCAAGGAAGGAGCCGACCGTGATGATGGCGAAGCCGCTGCTCCACAGCAGCAGCGAGCGTTCCCTGACGCTGGTCCATTCGATGGCCAGGTAGAGCGAAGCGGCCGCCGCCAGCGCGATGGTGAGGATGAGAAGAGTGGAGGGATCGAGAGCCATGACAGAAGCAGCGCCAGTTTGCCGCGCAGTAAATACGGCTCCATTTTAGCCTTCCGGCACGATGCCTCCGGAAATCCCTCCGCAGGAGGTGTTGCTGCGGGAGAACTCAGTCTGCCGCCGCTGGCCCGGCAGGTGCCGTTGATGCTTCTTCAGCGTCTGCCGCCGTCGTGCTGCCGGCAGCTTGTTGCGGCGAGAGATGCGGCAGTTTTCTGTTGATCAGGGGCAAGTTCTGACGTTCGCTGCCATCGGGCATGACGGCCTGTTCGGCCGATAACCAGTTGCCGTTGTCTTGGGACATGAGGGTTCTCCAGGTCATGAAAGGGGTTCAGCAAGCCCGGAGCTTGTCTCTTCCGCGCCAACAACTCGTTGATACATCTCAATGGGGCTCATGTTTTGATGGGAATTCTTCTTATTCATTGGATAATACCCGCCATCGGTAGCGCTACCTTGGGCAGGTGGCCGCCGCTTCTGCCTCGCCGCTCGGCGGGCAGCGCAACTGGGCACCACGGGATGGGGATGTGAACGAACTCAAGACAGAAACCGGTGCCGGCGACCACGCGTCCCGGCTTGCATTGCGACAACTGATTCGCGCGGACCAGCTCACGGCGGCCCGCCATACCGTCATGCTGTCGATCCCGGTGGCCTTCGTGCTGAGCGGCATCTCCACTTTCGTGGCCTGGCATTCCGGCAAATTCTGGGTTGCACTGATCTGGCTGGCCTGCGCCACGCTGGTCAACCTGGTGCGGATCCCGCTGTGCCGCCTCTCACCGCAACGCGTGGCGCAACTGGTGCCGTGGATGGCCCCGCGCGGTCAGGTGCGCGACGCCAGCGACGTGGTGGAACTGAACCTGCGCCTGCACTGGATCCTCGCCCTGATCTCGGGCTTCGCCTGGGCCGGCATGCCCTGGCTGAGCGAAGGCTATACCACACCCGAGACCCTGTTCTATCTGACCTGCGTGTGCGGCATCACGGCCGGTGCGGTCACCCACGGTTTCGCCTTCGCTCGCATCCCGATCAGCTTCATCACGCCGCCGCTGCTGTCGGTGATCTTCTGCCTGTTTGCCTTCAATCGCACGCCGACCCGCCTGGCGCTGGCAGCGACGGCCGTGATCTACCTGGCCGGCCTGATTCGCGGTGCCCGCGTGGGCGAGCGCATGTTCGCGCGCGCCTGCGCCCTGAAGAACGAAGCCACTACCGCCAGCCAGGCCCTGGCCGTGGCCCACGAAGACCTGCGCCAGTTCGCCGCGCGCATGCAATACCAGGCCGAGCACGATCTGCTGACCGGCCTGCTGGACCGTGCCGGTTTCATGCAGGTGGCCGCGCAGGTCCTGGTGCAGCAGCGGGAACGCCAATGCCTGATGTTCCTTGACCTGGATGGCTTCAAGGTCATCAACGATGCCTACGGGCACGAAGCGGGCGATCAGGTACTCATCGAAGTGGCACGCCGCCTGCAGGCGGCCTTGCCCGAGGGCGCTACGCTGGCGCGCCTGGGCGGCGATGAATTCGTGATCCTCTATCCGCTCACCGCCCACGCGGAGCCGCCGGAGCACGTGGCGCAGCGCCTGATCGCAGCGATGCGCCAGCCCTTCGCGCGCCTGGCCCATCGTCACATCGGTCTGAGCCTGGGCATCTACCTGTCGCGTGGCGACGATATCAACGAGATGCTGGTCTGCTCGGATGCCGCCATGTACGAGGCCAAGCGCCGTGGCCGCAATCAGTACCAGGTCTTCAATGCGGCGCTGGATGCGCATCTGCAGATGAAGCGCGATGTCGAACGTGATCTGGCGCAGGCGCTGGCCGATGGCGAACTGCAGGTGTGGTTCCAGCCCATCGTCTGCGAGGACGGGCGCGCGCTTGATGGCTTCGAAGCGCTGGTGCGCTGGACGCATCGCCGCCATGGTCCGATTGCGCCGCCCGATCTGATCGAGATTGCAGCGCTGGCAGGACTGTCGGAAGAGCTGCTGCGTTTCATCATGGGCGAGGTGGCGCACATGATCCAGTTCATGCGGGACAACGGCCGCAGCGACCTGCGCGTGTCGATGAACATCTCGCCGCGCGAAATGGAGCGCATCATCATCGAGGATCTGGTGGTGGGCACCCTCAAGCGCCAGAACCTGCCGGCGCAGATGCTGGAGATCGAGATCACCGAAGAGACCGCGCTCGACCTGCAGGCCGCCACCCAGACGCTGACCGCGCTGGCGCTGCAGGGCGTGAGCATCGCCATCGACGATTTCGGCGTGGGCTATTCCTCGCTGGGCTTCCTGCGCCAGCTGCACGTCTCGCGCGTGAAGATCGACCGCAGCTTCGTCACCGGCCTGGCCGACCAGACCGAGAACCAGGCGCTGGTGTCGGCGGTGCTGCAACTGGCGGCCTCCTTCGGCTTCCAGGTGGTGGCCGAGGGTGTTGAGAGCGAGGAAGACCTGCAGGTCCTGCAATCCATGCATTGTCACGCCATGCAGGGGCATTATTTTGCCGAACCGATGCCCGCCGAACGCGCGCGCCAGCACGTGCTGGCACTGACTCCGGCCTGACCGTCCGCAGTCCCGCCCGCGACGGCGGATGCACCCGGACAAAGTTGAAGCAGATCAAGCTTTGTCTTCTCTGTCCGGTTTGCGGGCAATCCTGCAATTGAACTCACCTCCGCCTGCGGCTATGCTGCGACACAGCAAGCCAGCATGAGTGCGTCCGGCCTCATGCCATTCCCTCAGGAGGACACCATGTTTCCACCGACGCAGGCCACGCCTGCCGAGCGCTACGGTCAACTCATCCGCGATGCCCTGGGCGCGCAGGCGATGCGGGTTGCCGTAGTCCATCCCTGTTCTGCCGAGGCCTTGCAGGGCGCGCTGGAGGCGCGCGAAGAGGGCCTGCTGGAGCCGCTGCTGGTCGGGCCTGAAGCCCGGATACGGCGCGTCGCCGAAGAAGCCGGCCTGTCGCTGGCGGGTCTGCAGATCGAGTCCACCGAACACAGCCACGCCGCCGCTGCGCGCGCCGTCGAGCTGGCGGTACGAGGGCAGGTATCCGCGCTCATGAAGGGCAGCCTGCACAGTGATGAACTGCTGGGGGCGGTCGTGGCCTCCGGCTCGGGACTGCGTACCGAGCGCCGCATCAGCCATGTGTATGCCATGGCCATTCCCACCTATGCCAAGCCGCTCATCATCACCGATGCCGCCATCAACATTGCGCCCACCCTGGCGCACAAGCGCGACATCTGCCAGAACGCCATCGACCTGCTGCACGTGATGGGCGTGCCGCGTCCGCATGTGGCGGTGCTGGCGGCAGTGGAGACGGTCAATCCGGCCATGCCCTCCACGCTCGATGCCGCAGCCCTGACCGTGATGGCCACGCGCCATCAGATCACCGGTGCGCTGGTCGACGGTCCGCTGGCTTTCGACAATGCCATCAGTCTGCAATCGGCTAGCATCAAGCAGATTACTTCGCCGGTGGCCGGCAGTGCCGACATCCTGCTGGTCCCCGACCTCGAAGCCGGCAACATGCTGGCCAAGCAATTGATCTACCTGTCACAGGCCGAGGCCGCCGGGCTGGTGCTGGGGGCACGCGTGCCGGTCATCCTCACCAGCCGCGCCGACAGCTTGCGCGTACGTCTGGCCTCCTCGGCACTGGCCCGTCTGTTCGCCTCGCGCAGCAAGGTGCAGGCGGTCGGCAAGGAGGCTGCATGAATCGCTGGCTGCTGACCTTCAATGCGGGATCGTCCTCGATCAAGCTGGGCATCTTCCGGCTCGATGGCGAGCGTGCCAGCAAGATCGGCCACGGACAGCTCGACCTGCATCTGTCTCCCTTGCGGCTGCGCCTGGAGATCGAAGGCGTGGCGTCGGCCATGGCCATCGACGCCGATCCTGCTGCCTCCATGGACAAGGTACTGGAGCAGGTGCTGCACCAGCTGGAGGTGGGTCACGAGCAGGGCGCGCTGTGTGCAGTGGGCCATCGCGTGGTGCATGGCGGCTTGCATCTGGCCCATTCGGTACTGCTGGATGAGCGCATCGAACAGGAACTGGAATCCCTGGCCCCGCTGGCACCCCTGCACCAGCCGCAGAACCTGCGTCTGATCCGCGCCATCGCGCGCCTGCGTCCGGGCCTGCCGCAAACGGCCTCCTTCGATACCGCATTCCATGCGACGCAGGATGCACTGGCGCGCCGCTTCGCGCTGCCGCGCAAGCTGCATGACGAGGGCGTGCTGCGCTATGGTTTCCATGGCATTTCCTACCGCTACATCGCCAGTGAATTGCGCCGCCGCCAGTTGCCCGAGGCGCATGGCAACGTGGTGGTGGCGCATCTGGGCAATGGTGCCAGCCTGTGCGGCATCCAGAACGGGCGCAGTGTCGATGCCAGTACCGGATTCTCCACGCTGGAAGGCGTGCCCATGGGCACGCGCTGTGGTGCTCTCGATGCGGGCGTGCTGCTGTATCTGCTGCAGCAAGGGATGACGCCGGCGGCGCTGGAAGACTTGCTGTACCACCAGTCTGGCCTGCTGGGTGTGTCCGGGGTGAGTGCCGATGTGCGCACCCTGCAGCAGAGTACGGAACCCTCCGCGCGCGAGGCGCTGGAGTTGTTCGCGTTGCGCTGTGCCGGTGAAGCCGCACGCCTGGCGACCACGCTGGGCGGCATGGATGCGCTGGTCTTCACGGCCGGCATCGGCGAACACGACGCGCGCATGCGTGCGGCCATCTGCGCCCGCCTCGACTGGCTGGGCGTGCAGCTCGACGAAAGCGCCAACGCCCAGCATCTCGAATGCATCAGCCATCAGGCCAGCCGCGTGCGCGTGCTGGTGATTCCGACCAATGAAGAACAGGTCATTGCCGACGATGCGGCAAGACTCATCCATGGGAGCCCCGCATGACGACCTCATCTGCCAGCCACGCCCGCCATCCCGCACCAGAGCCTGCGGCCTGCGGGCCCGGTTGCGTACCGCTGTTCTGGCCCATGATGCTGGCCACCGAAGTGTTTCGCCAGGGACAGGAAGTGGTGGACAAGCATCTGCGCTTTCTGGAAGAAGAGACCAAGCTGCATTCCCTGCATCACCCGCAGATGGCCACCGCCAACCAGGTGCGCCTGACGCTGCGTACGCTGAGCTTGCGCGAATACGGCAAGCCCGCTGCCGCGCATGCGGTCCCGACGCTGGTGGTGGCTCCCTATGCGGGACACACCTCGGTGATCGCCGACTACTACCGCGGTCAGAGCCTGGTCGAAACGCTGATGGAACATGGCGTGCCGCACGTGTTCCTGACTGACTGGCACAGCGCCAGCGAGGACATGAAGGACCTGGAGATCGACAACTACCTGGCTGATCTCTGCGTGGTCATCGATGAACTTGGCGGACGCGCCAACCTGGTGGGCCTGTGCCAGGGTGGCTGGATTTCGGCCATGATCGCGGCGCGCTTCCCGCACAAGGTACAGCGGCTGGTACTGGCCGGCTCGCCCATCGATGCCGGGGCGGGAGAAGGCCCGCTCAAGCAGATGGTGGAGCGCACGCCGATTCGCTTCTACGAAGATCTGGTGCGTACCGGCGGCGGCCTCATGCGCGGCAGTTTCATGCTGCAGGGCTGGAAGAACATGCATCCCGACGAGCATTACTTCAGCGAACATGTGGACCTGTTCCAGCACATCGACGACCCGGTGTATCTGGCCAAGCGCGAGATCTTCGCGGCCTGGTACGAAACGCCGATCGACCTGCCGGGACGCTGGTATCTCCAGGCCATCCGCCAGATCTTCAAGGACAATCTGCTGGCACGCGGCCAGTACGTGGCGCTGGGAAAGATGCTGGACCTGCGCGATATCACCTGCCCGCTCTACCTGCTGGCCGGAGAACGCGATGACATCACCACACCCGAGCAGGTGCTCAACGCAGCGCAATTGGTGGGCACCCCTGCTGCGCACATCACGCAGCGCGTGGTGCCGGGCGGGCATATCGGCCTGTTCATGGGCGGGCGCACCCTGGCTGAGGCCTGGCCTCAGATCGCGCAGTGGCTCGCTGCATGAAGGCCGACCTCAGATCGCGGAACTGATCTCCACCCGATTGCGGCCCGCTGACTTGGCGGCATACAAGGCCTGATCGGCTTCGGCCAGGAGTTGTTCGGCTTGCGCGTGACGCTGCAAGTTGGCCTGTGCCACGCCGAGGCTGATGGTGACCTTGCCGAAACGGCTGTGCGCATGCGGCAGGGCGAGGTGCTCGATGGCTGCCCGAATGCGCTCGGCCACCTTGCTCGCGCCAGCCGCATCGCTGCCCGGCAGGATCACCACGAATTCTTCGCCGCCATAGCGCGCCGCGCCGTCCTCATGGCGCGCCAGGCTGGTCCGCAAGGCGGCGGCTACCTGGGCCAGAACCAGGTCGCCGGACTGGTGGCCGTAACCATCGTTGTAGAGCTTGAAGAAATCGACATCGATGAAGATCACGCTGAGCTGCCGCAGCGTTCCCTCGCGCAGGTGCTGCCAGTGGCGCGCCATCAGCTCGTCCATCGAGCGGCGGTTGATCAGTCCGGTCAGGCCATCGATGGTGGCCAGTGTGGTCAGGGTCTTTTCCGACGCATGGCGGCGCAGGAATTCACTTTGCATCGAGCGGAAGAAGGAGAGGGCGCTGAAGATCAGCAGGATGGAACCGATGATGAGGATGGCCAGCGTCTTCTGCCAGTAGTTGTAGATGTTGCTCTTGGCATAGCCGACGAAGACCATCAGGTTGGTGCCCGGCACCGCGTGAAAGGCGTACAGGCGCTCGACGCCGTCATTGACCGACTTCCAGAAGAAGTGACCGGAGTCCTGCTTCAGGAAACTGTCGAGCATCGGTGCCGAACTCAGATTGCGGCCGACCATGGCCGGGTCATAGGGAATGCGCACATACACCGTGGCATCGCGCGAGTAGATCGACAGGACGCCGTTGTTGCCCACATCCACCCCTTCCAGCATGGAGCGGAAATAGGCCAGGTCCAGCACCATCATGGCCACGCCAGCGAAGTTGCCCTGCACGTCGGTGATGCGCCGGGACAGCACGACGACGAAGTAATCCTTGGCCAGCTGGATGGGTTTGGAGAGAAACAGCTTGCCGGCGGGGCTGTCGGCGTTCTGCTGGGCCTGGAAGAAAGGCGCATCGCTGAAATCATTGGTCAGCAGCACCGGCGAACTGCGTGAACTGGAGACCAGGAGGCCGTTCTTGTCGAGCACGGCGGTTTCGACGATGTAGCGATTGACTTGTCCGCCCGTGAAGAGAAACGACCCCAGCTCGCTGCCCGACACCGGGAAATGCAGCACCTGGCGATAGCGTTCGCCGATGGAATCGAGGACCGAACAGAAGAACTCTGCGTGCCGCTGCAGGCCGCGCTGCATCACCAGCGTGATGTTGGCCGCATGGCCGATGGCCGTTTCTTTCGCCTGCTGGTGGCTCTGGTAGATGGCACCGCCGCCGAGCAGGATGGCCATCAAGACCATGATCACCCAGCCCCTTTGCACATCGCGCTTCAGGATTTGAATTTTGGACTCCGGAACGTCACAGACCAGATGCGTGGCCCGTCCATTTCTGTTCCGGGAACTGCCTCACGTGGCTATCTGCAGGAAAGGGCGAGCAGGCCGCCTTTTTTTCGAAACGGAATATAGCAGCAAGCGCCAGTGCGCGCAGCTTCCAGGCCGCAGGATGCAGCCTGCCAACAACACGAGCAGGGGAGGTCATACCAGTTGTTGCGGCGATTTCTCAGGCAGCAGGACTTGCAAGCACTGCGGCACCGGGTGCGGCAATCGCAATGGACGCCTTGAGGAACCACGCCAGCACCGATTCGGCGGTCTTGCCATCGACGATGTGCGGTACGCAGCGATAGGAAAAACTCACGCCCTCGCACAAGGCCATCAGCCCGATGGCGATCTCGCGCGGCGGCGCGGCCGGGGCGGTGCCGGTCAGGCGGCAGTAGGCTTCGACGAAGCGGGTGATCTGGCCGTAGCGCTGCTCCAGGAAGGTATCGAGCTGGGCGCGGAATTTTTCGTCGCGCAAGGCAATGATGCGCGCTTCCATCCACAGCAGGCTGCACTTGTCATCGCGGTACAGCGCCGAGTACTGCACCGCCAGCGCGTCGCGCAGGGCATCGGGGTCGGTCAGTTCGCCACCGAGGATGCGCTCGAAACCACGGTCGATGCTCTCGCCTTCACGGCGCAGCAGCTCGAAGAACAGCTGCTCCTTGTCATCGAAGTTGGAGTAGAAGGCCCCGCGCGAGTATCCGGCGGCGGTGCTGATATCCTCCACGCTGGCCTGCGCGTATCCCTTCTGCATGAACACCGCGTGCGCCGCCTCCAGCAGACGTTCCCGGGTCTGCTCACGGCTTTGCTCGCGGCTGAGTCGTTGGCGTGTCATGGGGCTGGATTCTAACACTGTTGTATTCGGATACAGGATTGCATTTGAATTCATATGTGCATTAGAATCGCTGAACTTTTGTAAAGATGCGGAACGCGCCGCGGTCCGACACCTGACACTACCCTTTCCCGAAAGGAATGCTGTGAAGCCAGTCTCCCGTCCGTGTTCCGGCCGTCTTTCCACGTCTCTTTCGGCCCCTCGCCGCGTCCCGCTGACGCGCATGGCGCTGCTGGCGATTCCCTTCGCGGTGTTGCTCTCGGCCTGCAGCAAGCCGGCCCCCGTCGCCGACGCCCCGCGTGAAGTGGTGGTGCTGCAGGCGCAGGAACGCGGCAGCACCCGGCCGCTGCACCTGCCGGCCGAAGTGCAGTCGCGCTATGTAACCTCGCTCTCCTTCCGCGTGGCGGGCCAGTTGGTGGAACGCCGCGTGCATCTGGGTGACGCCGTGCGCAAGGGCCAGGTGCTGGCGCGTCTCGATCCCTCGGACGCCGATCAGAATGCTGCCTCGGCGCGCGCCGAACTGGCCTCCGCCCGCCAGCATCTGGATGCAGCGGAGAAACAGTTGCAGCGTGACACCGCACAAGCCGCCGAACAGCTCATCAGCGCCCAGCAACTGGAGCAGAGCCAGGATGCGCATGCCGCCGCGCTGTCGCAATTCAAGGCCGCGCAGGCCCGTGCCTCGGTGGCCGGCAACCAGCGCGACTACACCACCCTGGTAGCCCAGCATGATGGGGTCATCAGCGCCGAGCAGGCCAATACCGGTGACGTCTTGAGTGCTGGCCAGCCGGTTTATTCGCTCGCCTGGTCGGGCGCAGTGGACGTGGTCACCGACGTGGCGGACCGCCAGTTGGCCGGCCTGCAGCCCGGTGCCGCCGCCGAGGTCACGCTGGCGGCCCTGCCCGGCAAGAGCTACAAGGGCCGCGTGCGCGAGGTCAGCCCGGCGGCCGATCCGCAAAGCCGCACCTTCCGCATCAAGGTCACGCTGGAACAGCCGGACGCCAGCGTGCGCCTCGGCATGACCGGTGAAGTGAAGATCACACCGGCCGACACGGCGCAGGGCCAGGTGCTGCTGCTCCCGGCGACTGCCCTGTTCCATCAAGGTGCCAAGCCTGCGGTGTGGATCGTGACCAATGATGGCAAGCTGGAACTGCGTCCGGTCACCGTCGCGGCCTACGGCGAGCGCAGCATCTCGCTCTCGCAAGGCGTGGCCACACAGGACAAGGTGGTGGTGCAGGGCGTGCATACCCTTACCGCGGGTGAGAAGGTCAAGCCGGTCGCCCCGCTGCACGCCGAGGACTTCGCCCTATGAGCGCGCCTGGCCGTTTCAATCTTTCCGCCTGGACCCTGCAGCACCAGGCGCTGGTGACCTTCATCCTGGCGCTGGTGACGCTGCTGGGCATCGGTTCCTACTCGCGCCTGTCCCAATCGGAAGACCCGCCCTTCACCTTCAAGGTGATGGTGATCCAGACCGACTGGCCCGGTGCCACCGCGCGCCAGGTGCAGGAGCAGATTACCGACCGCATCGCCCGCAAGCTGCAGGAGACGCCCGATGTGGATTTCCTGCGCAGCTATTCGCGCGCAGGGCAGTCGCAGCTCTTCTTCACCATCAAGGACACGGCCCCGGCCTCGCAGGTGCCGCAGACCTGGTACCAGGTGCGCAAGAAAGTCGGCGACGTTGCGGCGACCTTGCCACAGGGCGTCAGGGGCCCTTACTTCAATGACGAGTTCGGGGACGTCTACACCAACATCTACGCCCTGGCCGGCGATGGCTTCACGCCTGCGCAGCTGCGCGACTATGCCGACCAGCTGCGCGGCGAACTGCTGCATGTGCCGGGCGTGGCCAAGATCGATTACTTCGGCGAGCGCCAGGAACGCATCTACATCGACATCGGCAACACCCGCATGACGCGCCTGGGCATCAGCCCGCAGCAACTGGCCGACGCCATCGGCGGGCAGAATGCGGTGGTGCCGGGTGGCCTCATCACCACCGGCAGTGACCGCGTCTACGTGCGTCCCACCGGCCAGTTCGACAACCTGCGCGCGCTGGAAGACAAGATCATCCACGTCAACAACCGCAACTTCCGCCTGGGCGACATCGCCACCATCACGCGTGGCTACGACGAACCGCAGGAACAGGAGATGCGCGCCAACGGCCAGCCGGTGCTGGGCATCGGCGTGACCATGCAGCCGGGCGGCGACGTGATCCGCCTGGGCAAGGCGCTGGACGAGCGAACTGAACAATTGCGCAAGCGCCTGCCTGCCGGGCTCACGCTGACGGCAGTGTCGAGCATGCCGCATGCGGTGGAAAAATCGGTAGATGACTTTTTGGAAGCCGTGGCCGAAGCGGTCGCCATCGTGCTGGTGGTGAGCCTGGTATCGCTGGGCATCCGCACCGGCATGGTGGTGGTGATCTCGATTCCCATCGTGCTGGCGGTGACGTCGCTGTTCATGTACCTGTTCGACATCGGCCTGCACAAGGTTTCCTTGGGCACGCTGGTGCTGGCGCTGGGTTTGCTGGTGGATGACGCCATCATCGCCGTCGAGATGATGGCGGTGAAACTGGAACAGGGCTGGAACCGCCGCCGCGCCGCGGCCTTCGCCTACACCAGCACGGCCTTCCCGATGCTGACCGGCACTCTGGTGACGGTGGCCGGCTTCCTGCCGATTGCGCTGGCCAAGTCGGGGACCGGCGAATACACGCGATCCATCTTCGAGGTCTCGGCCATTGCGCTGCTGTTGTCCTGGCTGGCGGCGGTGGTGCTCATTCCGCTGCTGGGCTATCACATGCTCAAGGAAAAGCCGGGCGCGCTCACCGATGAACAGATCGCCGCCAATCCGCATGCCGGCCATGATGAGGAAGACCACGATCACCCCATCTACCAGACCCGCATCTACACCTGGCTGCGCCGTTCGGTGGCCTGGTGCGTGGCCTTCCGCGGCCGCGTGGTGATCGCCACCACGGTGCTCTTCATCGCTTCCCTGGCGGCCTTTGCGCTGGTGCCGCAGCAATTCTTCCCAAGCTCCGACCGCCCTGAATTGCTGATCGACCTGCACCTGCCGGAGCGCGCCTCCTTTGAAGCCACCCAGCGCGAGGCAGTGCGCATGGAAGCGCTGCTCAAGGATCGCCCGCAGATCGACCACGTGGTCAGTTTCGTCGGGGTCGGTGCGCCGCGCTTTTACCTGCCGCTGGATCAGCAACTGGCCAGCCCCAACTTCGCGCAATTCGTGGTTACCGCCAAGTCGGTGGAAGATCGCGAGGCCTTGGCCCGCGCGCTGGAAGAGCCGCTGCGCAAGCAGTTCAGCGGCGCACGCACGCGCATGACCCGACTGGAGAACGGCCCGCCGGTGGGCTTCCCGGTGCAGTTCCGCATCAGTGGCGAACAGATTCCCAAGGTGCGTGCCATCGCCGAACAGGTGGCGGCTGAATTGCGCAAGGAGAGCCGCGCCACCAATATCCAGTTCGACTGGGATGAACCGGCCCAGCGTTCGGTGTCCTTCGAGATCGACCAGAAGCGTGCCGGCGAACTGGGGTTGAGCAGCCAGCAGATTGCCAATTTCCTGGCGATGCAATTGTCGGGCTTCACGGTGACGCAATACCGCGAACGCGACAAACTCATTGGCGTCGACCTGCGGGCCCCGCGCAGCGAGCGGGTTGATCCGTCGCGCCTGGCTACCTTGTCCATGCCGACCGCCAACGGCCCGGTGCCGCTGGCCGCGCTCGGCCAGTTCCACAATACGCTGGAATACGGCGTGATCTGGGAGCGTGATCGCCAACCGACGATTACCGTATTGGCTGACGTGCGCGCCGGCGTGCAGGGCATCGACGTCACCAATGACGTCAACCGCAAGCTTGATGCGCTGCGTGGCGAGCTGCCGGTGGGCTATCGCATCGACGTCGGCGGACCCGTGGAAGAGAACGCCAAGGCGCAATCCTCGATCTCGGCGCAGATGCCGCTGATGATCATTGCCGTGCTGCTGTTGCTGATGGTGCAGTTGCAGAGTTTCGGCCGCACCCTGATGGTGGTCATGACCGCACCGCTCGGATTGATCGGCGTGGTGGGCGCACTGCTGCTGTTCGGCCAGCCCTTCGGCTTCGTCGCCATGCTGGGTACCATCGCCATGCTGGGCATCATCATGCGCAACTCGGTGATCCTGGTGGACCAGATCGAGCAGGACATTGCCGCAGGACGTGGCCGCTTCGATGCCATCGTCGGTGCCACCGTGCGCCGCTTCCGTCCGATCACGCTGACGGCGGCGGCGGCCGTGCTGGCGCTGATTCCGCTGTTGCGCAGCAACTTCTTCGGTCCGATGGCCACTGCCCTGATGGGCGGTATCACCATCGCCACCATCCTGACCCTGTTCTACCTGCCGGCGCTGTATGCGCTGTGCTACCGGGTCAAGCCGGATGAAACCCATCACCGCGACCACGCCGCGCAAGGGAGCCACTGATGAGCGCCGTTCGTTTGATGTTTGCCCCGCAGGTGCGCCCTCTGGCGCTGGCCGCGGCACTGCTGCTGTCGGGTTGCGCGCTGGGCCCGACCGGCGAAGCACCGGCCGTGCCGCAACCGGTCCACTACGCCGCCGAGGCCACCCCGGCCACGCTGGGTCCGCAGGAGGCGCGCCAGACCTTCGTACTGGGCCAGCGCAGCGTGCCGCAATGGTGGCGCGCCTTTGGTTCGGCGGATTTGTCCGCCTGGGTCGAGGAGGCGCTGCGCAGCAATCATTCGCTGGCCGAAGCGGACCGCAACCTGGCCAGTGCGCGCCTGCAATTGCGTGCGCAGATCGATGAATCGCTGTGGCCGACCATCGACGCAGTCGGCCAGGCCCAGCGCCAGCGCGCCCTGGGTCTGCCCAATCTTGGCCCGACCACCAACCTGTACAACGTCTTCGCCGGCCAGATCCGCGCCAGCTATACCTTCGACCTGTTCGGCGTGGAGCGCTTCGCCAACTCGGCGCTGGCCGCCCAGGTCGATGCCCAGTCCTACCAGTTCGATGCGGCACGCCGCGCGGTAGCGGCCAACGTGGTCATCACGGCCATCAATGCCGCCTCCCTGCGCGCGCAGGTGGCCGACACCGAGCGCCTGGTGGCGCTGGCCGATGCCGACGTGGACGAATTGCAGCGGCGTCTTGCGCTCGGTGCCGTCTCCAATGACGATGTCCTGTCCGCGCGCGCCAATGCGCAATCGCTGCGCGCCAGCCTGCCCGCCCTGAAAGCGCAATGGCAGGGCGCACGTCACGCGCTGGCGGTACTGATGGGCCGCACGCCGGATGCCGCACCGGCCGATCTCGACATCACGCGCCTGAAGCTGCCCGAACAGGTGCCGATGACGGTGCCTTCGGAATTGCTGAAACAGCGCCCCGACATTCTCGCGGCCGATGCCGCATTGAAGGTGGCGGCCGCACAGCAGGCGCTGGCGACAGCGGAGATGTTCCCCAGCCTGTCCATCAGCGCATCGTTCGGCCAGTCCGGTTTCTCCTGGGCCAAGGCCACCAGCGGTGCGGGAGCCGTGTGGGGTCTGGGCGCATCGCTGACGCAGCCGCTGTTCCATGGCGGTGCCCTGCGCGCCAAGCGCGATGCCAGCAAGGAAGCCTACCTCGCAGCCGAGGCGCATTATCGCCAGACCGTGTTGAATGCTTTCCAGAACGTGGCCGATAGTCTGGTGGCCTTGACGCAGGATGCCGACGCCTTGCAGGCCTCGGCGGCGGCACGCGCGGCCACCGAGCAGGGCTGGCGCAATGCGCAGCGGCGCGCGCAACTGGGCGCTTATCCGGCCAGTGCAGCGCGGGCCGGCGAACGCCAGTATCTCAATGCGAAGCTGGGCGAAATTCGCGCAACTGCCAGCCGCATGAACGATACGGCCACGCTGTATCAGGCCATGGGCGTAGGGCTGGACGCGTCCCGGCAGCAGGCGGCCCAGCCCTGAGGATCGCGCAGTTCAGCCACCGGTGTACTGGTGGAACAGGTGGCTGAACAGCCGCGTCAGGTCCTTGAACAGCATCGCCCCGCCGCGTCCGGCGTGGGCCTCGACAGTCATGCTCAACATGCCGATGAATACGGCCAGGCGCAGGGTGGTGGTATGCATGATGTTCTCCTTGGGTTGCGGTGTCGATGGAGACATCGTGCGCCGCTGCCATCACGGCCGTATGTCAAAAAACCACGCGCGTATTTCAGCTGAAATATTTTCTTTTTCCTGTCAGTGATTCGTCAGTCACGCGACGCGCAGCTCGGCTATATTCTCGCTGGATGGCAGGCCTGAGGCCCGCCATCGAGGGATGCGGCAACGATAACGACAACACGCGCGGGCGCGCAAGGAACATCGGGGATTTCATGTTGAGAATGCTGGTATGCATGGCAGCCTTGCTGCTGAGCGGTTGTGCCTCCATCACCGGCACGCAGACGCAACCCGTTTCGGTTCAGGCCACGCAGGGCAACCAGATCATCTCGGGCGCCACGTGCACCCTCACCAATGACGCGGGTCAATGGTTCGTGAAGACGCCGGGCAGTGTCACTGTCAGGAAGAGCACCGCCGACCTCTTTGTGGAATGCGCCAAGGATGGCGTGACCGGACAAGTCAAAGCCGTCTCCCGGGCCAACAACAATGTCTGGGGCAACGTCTTCGCAGGCGGGCTGATCGGCTATGCCATCGACCGCAACAGCGGTGCCGGCTTTGATTATCCCGAGACGGTCACGGTGATCCTGGGCGGCAAGCTGGGCATGATGTCCTCCTCTGGCGTGGCCGGGGTGGCACCTCCCAATGGCAGCAACGCGGGCACGGTCAGCATCGACCCAAGTCCGCCGGACGGTCGCTGGCGCGCCGTCATGTCCTGCGATGCCAACCGCTTCAACAAGGATTCGCAGCCCTTCCAGGCCAGCTTCAACGCCCAGGTGGACGGCAACCGTGTGGTCATCCGACGGCGCAACAAGATCGCCGAGGAAGTCATGTCGGGCACCATCTCCGGCGAGTCCCTGAGCCTGGCCGGGATGGGTTACCGGCTGGAGAACCCGGCCAATTCGTGGACCTTCAAGATCGATGGCGTCTTCATGGGCAACGGCAAGATCTACAACGGCAAAGGCGCGCAGCTGGCCAAGAATGGCACGACTGCACGCCTTTGCACGGTACTCATGATCCACACCGATGTGCCGCCCCCGGTACCAGCGCAAACGCCCGAGGCGGGCGTCGCGACCCTGCAGTAAGCGCCGGCCGCGATCCTTCAGCCCTTGCTGGCCCCGAAGGTCAGCCCGGCCACGAACTGCTTCTGCATCACGAAGAACAGGATCACCGAAGGCAGCGCTGCCAGGATGGAACCGGCCGAGACCAGGTTCCAGGCCGTGGTCCATTGTCCGCGCAGCGCCGCCACGCCCACGGTGATGGGCGCCACGTCATCGCCCTGGGTCAGCACCAGCGCCCAGAAGTAATCATTCCACACGAAGGTGAATACCAGCACGGCCAGCGCGGCCAGCGCCGGGCGAATCAGCGGCAGCACGATGCGATAGAACACGGTCCATTCGCTGGCCCCTTCGATGCGCGCCGCCTCGATCATCTCGAAGGGCAGCTGCTTGATGAAATTGCGCAGGAACAAGGTGCAGAATCCGGTCTGCATGGCGATATGGAACAGCATCATCCCGGTGATGGTGTTGAACAGGCCCAGCGACAGCGACAGGTCACGCACCGGAATCATCAGGATCTGCTGCGGCACGAAGTTGCAGGCCACGAAGGTGGCGAACAGCACCGTGTTGCCACGAAACTGGTAAGTGGACAGCGCAAAGCCGGCCATGGCCGCCAGCGAAATCGCGCCGATCACAGAGGGAATGGTGATGAGGCAGCTGTTCCAGAAGTAATGCAGCATGGGCGAGGCGGTCAGCGCCTCGCGGTAATTCTCCAGCATGGCGAAGTCCTGCGGCCAGCCCCAGTAGTTGCCGGCCATCAGTTCATCGTTGGAGCGGATCGAGGTGACCAGCGCGGTCAGCATCGGCAGCAGCCAGATCAGCAGCGCCACCGGCAGCGAAGCCCGGTAGAGCGCGCGGTTGATCGGCTTCCATTTTTCTATCGGCATGGGGAACATGGCGATCTCTCTTTTCTCTTGAACGTTGGGCGATGGACGTGCGGCGACGGATGATCAGCGTTCGTCGCGCAGCATGCGGCGCAGTTGATAGATGATGTAGACCAGCATGATGGCAAACAGCGTCACCGCCACGGCCGCCGAATATCCCTGGCGGTAATACTTGATGGCCTGGTCATAGGCGTAATACGCCAGCACGGTGGAGCTTTCGTAAGGGCCGCCGCTGGTCATCACCGAGATCAGGTCGAAGCTGCGCAGCGCGCCGATGATGCTGACCACGAAGGCCATGAAGGTGGTTGAACGCAACTGCGGCAGGATCACGTAGCGCAGCATGCTCCAGCCCTTGGCCCCTTCCATGCGGGCGGCTTCCACCTGGTCATGGTTCAGGGCGGTCAGGCCGGTGAGGAACAGGATCATGCAATACGCGGTCTGCGGCCACAGGGCGGCGAAGATGATGCCGAAGGTGGCATAGCGCGCATCGCCCAGCACCGGCACGCCCTGGCCCAGAATCAGCGAGAGCAGGCCGAAGCTGGGGTCATAGAACCAGCTGTAGATCAGTCCGACCACCACGCCCGAGAGCACGAAGGGCGCGAAGAACAGCGACTTCACCACGCGCATCCCGGCTACCTTCTGGTTCAGGTAGAGCGCGATGGCCAGGCCCATGGGCGGGGCCAGCAGGAACATGAGCAGCCACAGCACGTTGTTCTTCAAGGCCGTGTAGAAGGTCGGCGCATGGAACAGTTCGATGTAGTTGGCCAGGCCCACATACTTGGGAGCGGTCATGCCATCCCAGCTGAAGAAGCTGAGATAGATCGTATAGAGAATCGGGTACAGCACGTAGACCAGCGTCATCACGCAGGCCGGCGCCAGGAACCAGAAGGCGGCGCGATTGCGGCGGGCGGCACTGCGCTGCGGGCCGGAGACCGGCGTGGCAGCAGGTTGGGTCGCAGGCGGCTGCGCGGCGGATGTGGGCGCTAGCATGGCGGAGTCTCCTTCTTTTTCTGCGGGCCATTCCGCTGCTGCACGGGGCAGGCGGAATGGCCCGGATGGACTGCCTGGACCAGCCAGGCATCAACAACGACGATCAGGACTTCTTGTAGATACGCTTGCGGCTTTGTTCCAGTTCGTTGAGCACGTCATCGATTTTGGTCGGATCGCTGACGAACTTCTGCATGCCCTTCATGCCTTCATCGGCCATTTCCTTGGTCATGTCGCGATCATAGAACTGCGAGATGCCGCCCTTGGCGTTGGAGAGGATCTCGAAGCCGATGCGCGAGATCGGATCGGCCGGGGCCGGCGACTTGCTGTTGGCCGGCAGCGAACCCAGGCCATCGGCCAGCTTGGCGCTGATGGCCGGCGTGCCGACGAAGGCGATGAAGCGGCGTGCATCGGTCTTGTTGCGGGCCTTGGCCGGGATGTGGATGGATTCGGTCGGACCTTCCTCGGCGGTCGGCACATTGGCATCGATGATGGGGAACTGGAAGTAACCCATCTCCGGTGCCAGCTTGGCCGGGAAGCCCTTGGCGATGAAGGTGCCCATCAGCATCATGGCGGCCTTGCCCTGGAACAGGAAGGGCTGGGCGCCATCCAGGTCATAGGACAGCGCATTGTCGATGAAATACTTGTTGTCGATCAGGCTCTTCCAGGCGGTGTAGACCTTCTTGACGCGCGGGTCGGTGTAGGCGATGTCGCCGGCCATCAACTGCTGGTGGAAGGCGTTGCCGTTGATGCGCAGGTCGAGGTAATCGAACCAGCCGGCCAGGGTCCAGGCGTCACGGCCACCGACGGCGATGGGGGCGATGCCGGCAGCCTTCAACTTCTTGCAGGCCTCCAGGAATTCATCCCAGCTCTTGGGTTCGGCAGCGATGCCGACCTTCTTGAACAGGTCCTTGCGATAGAACATGCCCCACGAGTAATACACGGTCGGTGCCGAGTATTGCTTGCCCTGCCAGGACGAGGCTTCCTTGGTGGAGGCGTAGGTGCTGTCCCAGCCGTTCTTCTTCCAGTCTTCGCTCAGGTCTTCCAGCAGGCCGCGGCTGGCATAGAAGGCCATGCGTTCGCCGTTGTGCCAGTTGATGATGTCCGGGGCCTGGGTCGAGAGCCAGCCCGGCAGTTGCACCTTGTAGGCTTCTTCCTCGATGAAGGAGACCTTGACGTCGACGTCCGGGTTGGCCTTCTTGAATTCATCGACCGTGGATTGCCACACGGTGCGCTGCACGGCGCCCTTGTAGGCGATGTTGACGGCCAGCGTGCCGGCCAGGGCGGCGGCGCTCCAGGCGGCGGAGGCGGCCAGGCAGCCGGCGATCACGGTCATGCGCATCATTTTCTTCATTGTTGTCTCCGAATGTTTGGTTCAGACAGTTGAAGCCATTCAAACCGCTAAACAGTTTATAAAGTTTATAAAGTTTAAAAAGTCTTGAAGTTCTAAAAAGTTGATACGGCTGTGTCGTGGATCTTCCAGATTTTTCCAGGATCCTGCAGGTTCTGTCGCCTGCTCGTGCACGGCTGCCGCAGCCGCCGTGCTGTCTTCCAGAGTGCGGCCGGCGTGTTGCTTATCCTTGCGGGTGCGGACGGTAAATCGCCACGCCCTGCGGTTCCAGCGCCGCCTGTCCGACCAGGAACTGCGCGCCGTCGGCATGCGGCAGCGTGATCGGTGCGTCGCTGTAGTTGAAGGCGAACTGCAGGCCGCCGCGCTGCTGCAGGCGCAGGCCTTCCGGCAGACGTTGCGGTGCCAAGCCGGCGGCGCGCGCCACCTGCTCGAAGTAGCGCGTGGTCAGCCCGGCATCGAAGATGCCAGCCAGGTAGTGCGCACGCTCCTTCTGCACGATGGCGGGATGGCCGTCAGCGAAGGTGGCAATGGTCTGCAGGCCGTCGCCATCGGCTTCGATCAGGTCGCGCCAGTAGCGGGCCTGGCCTTCTTCCGTACCGAACCGTACTGTTTCGCTGACGTTGGGGCGCATCGATTCCACGCGCCATACGCGCATCGGCAGCAGCTGCTGCAGCGGGCCCGGTGGCAGGGTCGACGGAATCTGCAGCGATTTGGTCTTGGAGCCGCTGCGCGGACCGAACACCACCTGCGCGCCACTGTCTGCGATGCGGCCCGGCAGGTCGTCCGGCACGATGGGCAGCGGCGGCACCACGATCATGGCGTAGCCTTGCAGATCGGCGTTGAGCGGGACGATGTCCACATCCAGACCGAGCGAACGCAGGGTCGAGTAATAGTCGAAGGCGAAATGCGCATATTCGAAATCGATGCCCTGGAAATGGATCTCGAAGAGCCACTTGGCATCGTAGTCGAACAGCAGCGCCACTTTGCCGCGCGGCTGGGCCAAGGCACCGTTGGCGTTTTCCACCGCGATGATTTCCTGGGCCACGCGTTCGGCTTCGGTGCCGCCCACGTCGAGACGATTGTCAGGACGGTTCAGCCCGGCGTGCAGTTGCTCCTGCGCGAACGGGCACTGGCGCCAGCGGAAGTAGGAGACGCAGCCGGCACCATGAGAGAAGGCTTCCCAGCTCCACAGGCGCACCATGCCCGGCAGCGGGGCGGGATTCCAGTGGGCCCAGTTCACCGGGCCGGGCTGCTGTTCCATCACCCAGAACGGCTGGGCCGACATGCCGCGATACAGGTCGTGGTTGAAGCTGGCGAAATCGGGATGGCCGGTGCGCAGCCAGCGGGCCTTGGTGTCGGCGTCGTACCACATCACTTCCAGCGCGCCCAGCGGATAGCTGTCCCAGGTCGCCACATCGAGGTCGGCGGCCACCGGATAGTGATCGAACTCCAGGAACATCTGCATGAAGTTGTGCACCATCAGCCGGCCCGGCGAGAGCGGGCGCAGGATCTCGACCTGCATGCGGTTGTAGCGCACCACTTCGTCCGAGGCAAAGCGGCGATAGTCCAGGCGATGCGAGGGATGGGCCTCGGTGACGGTGCCGACGGGCGCATCGATCTCGTCGAAGCTGCGGTATTCCATGCTCCAGAACACGGTGCCCCAGGCGGTATTGAGCGCATCGATGCTGCCATAGCGCTGGCGCAGCCACTGGCGGAAGCGGCGCTGGGCCGAGGGCGAATAGCTGACCACGGTCTGGTGGCAGCCGTATTCGTTGTCCAGCTGCCAGGCGGTCACCGCCGGATGCTGGCCGTAGCGTTCGCCCAGCAGGCGCACGATGCGCTGCGATTCTTCGTAATACGAGTCCGAGGAAAAATCATAATGGCGGCGCGAACCGAAGGCGCGTTCGCGGCCGTTGGCGTCGACCGCCAGCACGTCGTCGTGACGGTCGATGAGCCACTTGGGCGGGGTCGCGGTCGGGGTGCACATCACCACTTCCAGGCCGTGGCTGGCCAGCACCTCGATGGCGCGGTCCAGCCAGTCCCAGCGCAGGTCGCCGGGCGAGGGCTCGATGCGGCTCCAGGCGAATTCGCCGATGCGCACCTGCTTGATGCCGAGCGCCTTCATGCGCCGGGCATCGCTTTCCCACATGGCCTCGGGCCAATGTTCGGGGTAGTAACAGACTCCCAATCGTAACGACATGATCGTGGTTCCTTAGCGGTAGTGAAGCGTCAAGAGAAGAGGGCGCGTGCGCACTGCCTGATCAGGCGGCGGCAGCCAGGCCCGGATGAACTTGTGTGCGCGCCAGTGCCACGCCGTCCGCATCGAACAGGTAGGCGCAGCTGGGCGCGACCGACACGCGCAGGCGCTCGCCGCGCGCGATGTGGGCATCGCCCGGGGCCTTGGCCACCAGCGGCTGGCCGGCCGGCTCGTCCAGGTGCACATAGGTCTGCTCGCCCAGGCGCTCCACCAGCATCACTTCGCGGGTGATGCCGTACTGGCCCTGGCTGCCGATTTCCATGTGTTCGGGGCGTACGCCCAAGGTGACCTGCTGGCCCGGCTGCACCGGCCCCTTGGCCGCCACCAGCAGGGTTTCCTCGCTGTGCTGCAGGCGGATCAGGATGCCGTTCTCCTGCGCATTCACCACCTGCGCGGGCAGGAAGTTCATGCGCGGCGAACCGATGAAACCGGCCACGAAACGATTGCGCGGATGGTGATACAGCTCCATCGGGGCACCGACCTGGGCGATGCTGCCGAAGCGCTGGGTATCTGCGCCGGCATGCAGCAGCACGATGCGGTCGGCCAGGGTCATGGCCTCGACCTGGTCGTGCGTGACGTAGACCACACTGGCCTGTTCGAACTGGCGATGCAGACGGGCGATCTCGATGCGGGTCTGGCTGCGCAGGGTGGCGTCGAGGTTGGAGAGCGGTTCGTCGAACAGGAACACGCCAGGACGGCGCACGATCGCGCGGCCGATGGCCACGCGCTGGCGCTGGCCGCCGGAGAGTTCCTTGGGCTTGCGCTGCAGCAGTTCTTCCAGCTGCAGGATGCGCGCCGCTTCGCGCACCTTCTGTTCGATCTCGGCCTTGGGCAGCTTGGCCAGGGTCAGGCCGAAGCTCATGTTTTCATACACCGTCATGTGCGGGAACAGCGCATAGCTCTGGAACACCATCGCTACCGAACGCTGCGCCGACGGCACGTCATTGACGCGCTTGCCGCCGATGAAGAGATCGCCGCTGGTGAGATCTTCCAGCCCCGCGATACTGCGCAGGAGCGTGGATTTGCCGCAGCCGGAGGGACCCAGGAAAACACAGAATTCATGTTCGCCAATGTCGAGATCGACATTGCGGATTACCGGCGGTGCGTCGCCGTAGGCTTTTTGTGCTGCACGCAAGCTGATGCTGGCCATCACGTTTTCCTAGCAGAAATGGATTGCAGGGCAGGGCACCACGAGGCAGGTGCGGCGTCAGGTTAAGCGCTTAATCAAGTGACCCAAAAAAAAGATCGCCTGAGTTTCCTGTATGCAATCGGGGGTTGTCTCCACGTCGTTGTTCTGAGCGTGTTGCCGTGTTGGGTTGGCAAATATTTTGGTCGATCATACCCATCTTGGATGGCCTCTGCAACAACAATCCTGTAACGAAAAACTGCCAGCGTTTTGTCAGGAATGCGTTCCTCTGAAGGAGTGCGGCGCGGATGAACAATACGTAAATCATTTACGGATCGGCTGCGCGGCGCGTCTTCAATTTGCGCTGCGCGACCCGCTTGTGCGCGTTGACAAGCCCGTCATAAGCGGTTTGAATGCGAGGGCTTCCAACTCCATGCACCCATGACCACCTTATCCGAAGTTGCCCGTCTGGCCGGTGTCACCTCGGCCACAGTGTCCAACGTCTTGCGCCAGCGCGGCAAGGTCGGCGAGCAGACGCGCCAGCGCGTGCTGGAAGCGGTCGCCCAGCTCGGCTATCGTCCGCATCTGACCGCACGCGCCCTGGCCGAGGGGCGCGCGCCCACGCTGGCGCTGGTGGTCTCCAGCATCGCCAACCCGTTCTATCCGGAATTCGCCCTGGCGGCCGAGCGTGCGGCGCGCGAGCGCGGCCGCTTCCTGATCGTCTGCAATACCAACGACGATCCCGACACCGGCCGCGCCTACCTCGACCAGATCGCAGGAACGCTCTCCGACGGCGTGCTCATCATGAATGCCAACCTGCCCATGGACGAGCTCAAGAAGACCGAGCGGCGTGGCGCCCCGGTGGTGCTGTGCATGTGGGAGAAACCGGACGCCCCGCCCGAGCTGCCCTGCATCGCGGTGGATTTCTATGCGGCCGGCGCGACCGCTGCGCAGCACCTGCTGGGGATCGGCCATCGTCACATCGGTGCGCTGGTCGGCAGCAAGAAGAGCGGCATTCATGCGGAACGCTATCGCGGCTTCGTCGAGGCCTGTGCCGGTGCCGGCGTCAGGCACACCTTGCAGCGTACGCGCTACATCGCTGATACGGTCGAGGCGGGGTATCAGGCCACCATCGCGCTGTTGCGCGAGGAGCCGCAGCTCACGGCCATCTTCGCCAGCAATGATCTGCCGGCACTGGGTGCGATGAACGCCATCGCCGACCTGGGGATGAATGTGCCGCGCGACATCTCGGTGATCGGCATCACCGACATCCAGTGGGCGCGGGTCTCGCGTCCGGCGCTGACCACCGTGGCGGTGCCGACGGAAGAAGCGGCGCGCATGTCCATCGACCTGCTGCTGGCCTTGATCGAGGGCCGCAGTCCCTCGCCCGTGATGCGGGTGACGGCGACACCGCAGCTGGTGCAGCGGGCTTCCACGGCGGTGCCGCGCAAGCGCGAGGCATGAGCGCGATTCAGCGCGCTTGCAGGCTGTCCAGATAGGCGCAGAACATGTCGGCCATGGCCTCGCCATGGGCGCGTATTTCCTTCTCAGGCAGCGTGCCGCGCGAAAGATGTTCGCCCGCCGTGGTGAGCGTGGTCATCATCAATTGCCCCGCGCGTTTGCGCCGTGGCGCGGAAACCCCCGGCAAGGCTTCGCGCATGAACTGCGCGATGATGCCGTCCCAGTCGTGGCGCATTTCTTCAGCCTCGCGCGCATCGCGGTAGAGCGGCGCGGCATCGGCCAGCGCCATCCGTACCTGGGCTTCTTCGAATTCGCTGCGCAAAAAGGCATGCACCAGTTCGCGCAGGCGGCGTGCCGGTGGCTTGTCCGTCTCCTGCAGCAGCTGGCGCACCATCGCCGTGGTCTGCTGCCATTCGTCGGCCTGCAGGCGAAACAGGATGGCCGCCTTGTTGGGGAAATACTGATACACCGATCCCACACTCACGCCCGCGCGCTCGGCCACGCGCGCCGTTGTGAAACGCGGCGCACCTTCGCGCAGCAAAACCTGAACAGCAGCTTCCAGGATGGCTGCCACCAGCTCGGTGGAGCGCGCCTGTTGCGGTGTCTTGCGGAGGGTAATCTCGGGGCGGCGGGGCTTGTTCATGGGGAGGGCGGGGAAGTAGCGAAGACGTAAATGGAATGCGACTAGGAAACATGACGAATCCGTCACATACTGCTATCGACGGAATATGACGGCTTCGTCGCATTCTACTGCGCAGCGTTCCTGCCATCAACGGGACTTCCGCAACATTCCTGAGTCCACCCTTCACAATTTTCTTCGAGGTTTCCCATGAACGGAAAACAGGCAGACCCGCCTCTCTCCATCCCGCCGGCCACCGCCGCCGGCACCGGCACATCAGTCCTGCAGGCGCTTGCACCGCTGACGCTGGCCGTCTTCATCGCCTTTCTCACCATCGGCCTGCAGTTGCCGGTGCTGCCCTTGCACCTGAAGGAGGCACTGGGCATGAACGCCACCGTAGTGGGTGTGGTGGTCGGTGCACAATTTGCAGCGGCGCTGCTCTCGCGTGCCTGGGCCGGCAACGTGGCGGATCTGCGTGGCCCCAAGCGCGCTGTCGTCGGCGGCTTCGTGGCTGCGGCGCTGTCGGGATTGATCTATCTGGCCTCTCTGCTCTGGCTGGACCAGCCGGCCATCTCGGTGGCGGTACTGCTGGCGGGACGCGTCCTGCTGGCGCTGGGCGAGAGCTTGGTCATCACCGGCACCATGGGCTGGGGCATCGCGCTGGTCGGGCCGCAGCATGGCGGCAAGGTGATGGCCTGGCTCGGCATCGCCATCTATGCAGCCATGGCCGGCGGTGCACCGTTGGGTGTGGCCGTCAGCAAGGCCTGGGGATTTGCGGGGATTGCCGGTGTGAGCGTGCTCTTGCCGATAGGGGCGCTGCTGGCGGTCAGCCCCTTGCGTGGCGTAGTGCCCGGTGCCAGCCGCCGCACGCCCTTTTACCAGGTGCTGGGTGCCGTGTGGCAGCCTGGCCTGGGGCTGGCATTTTCCAGCGTCGGCTTCGGCGTCATCACGGCATTCATCGCGTTGTTGTTTGCGGCACGGTCGTGGGGGGATTCCTCGTTGGCCTTCACCAGCTTTGGTGTGGCGTTCATCTTGGCGCGCCTGTTCTTTGCCCATCTGCCGGATCAGGTCGGTGGCGCAAAAGTGGCGCTCGTGTGTGTGGTCATCGAGGTGTGCGGGCAGTTGCTGATCTGGCAGGCCGATAGCGCCTGGATGGCCTATGCAGGTGCGGCACTGACCGGTTTTGGCTATTCGCTGGTGTTCCCCGGATTCGGCGTGGAAGCGATGCGCCGTGCACCACCGCAGACGCGCGGCCTGGCCATGGGGGCGTATGTGGCCTTCCTGGATCTGTCGCTGGGCATCACCAGCCCGCTGGCCGGTGCGCTGGCCAGCCATGCGGGGGTACAGAGCGTGTATCTCGCGGGGGGCGTGGTGGTAGGCTTGTCGATGCTGGTGGCGCTCTCTCTGCTTTCCAAACCGCCTGCTGGTCAAGGGCGATAAGAGCTCGCTACGGACCATAAAAAAATCGCCGCTGTTTTCACAGCGGCGATTTTCGTTCCTGCACCAGCGTCAGCAGCGGCAAGGAGCGAGCTCATGCATTGCGCGGATTACGCCCATGCTTGCGCTGATACATGGCCTGGTCAGCCGCATGCAGCAAGGCGCTGAAGTCGCACATCTCCGAAGGCGTCACGGTCGCCGCGCCCAGGCTGATCTCGATGTCGGTGTGCGGCCACTTCACGCGGGCCACGGATTGCTTGATACGTTCCGAGACTTGCATGGCACCGGTCTCATCGGTATCCGGCAGGATCAGCGAAAACTCGTCGCCACCGTAACGTGCCAGGAAGTCGCTGGCCCGCAACGGCGAGCGCAGCACGCGCGCCAGTTGCACCAGCAGGGCATCACCGGCCGGGTGGCCATAGGTATCGTTGTATTGCTTGAAGTAATCCACGTCCACCATCAGCATGGTCAGCGGACGGGCATTGCGCAGATGGCGTGTCCATTCTTCGCGCAGGCGCGAATCGAAACTGCGGCGGTTGCCGATGCCGGTCAGGGCGTCGGTCATGGTCTGCTGTTCCAGCTTCTGCATGGCGCGATGGCTGTCGATCTGCGCTTCCAGCTGGCGTGCCAGTTTCTGGAAGGCGTCACGTTGTGCCGGGGTCAGGGTGCGCGGTACGCGGTCCATCACGCACAGCGTGCCCAGGATGTCGCCATTGCCCGACACCAGCGGCACACCCGCATAAAAACGCACGGCTGGATTGCCGCGTGCCAGCGCACTGGTGGCAAAGCGCAGATCGCTGGACAGGTCATTCACTTCCGTAATCTGGCCCGGCGTACGGGCCGCCATTTCGCACAGCGAGAAGTCGACCGCATTGCGCATCACCCCGGTCTGGCCGGGGAAGCGCCACCACTGGTTGCGGGCATCGCCACGGCCATTGTTGACCGACAGGTAAGGATGCTGCAGGCCGATGTCTGCGTGCAGCTGGCTGAACATGCCCATGGGCGTGCCGCAGACGCTGGAGGCCAGCGAGATGAAGTCGGACAGGGCCGGTTCCAGCCAGGCATCGGCGTCACTGTCGGTGTGCGCAAGCTCGATGCGCTGGGAGGCGTTGTCCGTCATGGCGCGATGCGCAGCTTGGGTCCGCTTGAAAATGGAGCGTTCGGGAGTGTACTGAGCGTGCAAATCTCGAATGTTCATGGCGCGATACTCGTGAGGGTTGTGTTGCGTTATGTTCGGTCGCCGTCAGCGCAGTGGATTGCAGTGGGGAGGACGGCGTGGCATAGCGGTGTGCAAGTGGAAATATTTTTCTTTTTCTTCGCCACACACCATGTTGCCCTGCGACATCAAGGTAGCAGATCGAGTTCGGAAGTAAACCGATTTGGAACATCCTCTTACAATTTATACGCGTTCGTAGCGCAAACGATGCTATTCCGATCACATACAAACAGCTTGGCTGATCATGCTGACAATTGACGATTTATTAGTCTCTTACCGGCGATATGCGACATTAGTTTTTTCGCGCTGAAATGAACATCGGACAGCACCACTTTCGCGTGTCAGCGGATTCTTATATTGCTCTGCAATATGTCGGGGGAAAGGCGACGAACGGGCGTCGCCATGCGGCGACATAACGCTGTCGCCACAGGGAGACGATTAATGCTTGCCAAGCGCGATGGTCGTAAATAAACTCTGCCGTTCCTTGTTTGATCCGATCAACGTTTTTGAAAGCAGAGATGTCGACCCAGCCCAAAGCAGGCGCAGTCCTGTTCGCCAAAGATGTAGCCCGCCTCGCCGCGTTTTATGCGCAGGTGCTGGCGGTGGTTCCCAAGCAGGCCCAGGCGGAGAAAGTAGTGATCGAAGCCGAGGATTTCCTGCTGGTGATTCATGCGATTCCGCAAGCCAGTGCAGCCACGGTGGAGATCACTTCGCCACCGGTGCTGCGCGAGAACGTGCCGGTGAAGCTGTTCCTTCCCGTGCGTTCGCTCACCCACGCCCGACTCGCCACGCAGCAGCTTGGCGGTGGCATGAAAGCGGCCGAGGCCGAATGGAGCGGTCCGGATTTTCGTGCCTGCGATGGCTTTGATCCGGAAGGCAACGTGGTGCAGTTCCGCGAATTCCTGCGCGAACCTGCACTGGCATCCTGAAGCTCGGATGCACTGACCACGCACGGTCGCGCGGCATCACAAGAACAATATCGCGCACCTGTCGTGCACCAGCAAAAAAAGCCGCCCGGTCTGCACCGTGCGGCTTTTCGTTTTGAGGGCCGCGCCGTGATGGCGCTGGCGGGCCCGCAGCTTATTGCAGGGCGAGCTTGAAGTAGCTCTCGCGCTGCATGTCCACCACTTCCACCGTGAGCTGTACCTGCAGATCCTTGGGCCAGTTCTGGTCCTTCTGGAGTGCCGCGCCCAGCAGGTCGGATACCTGCTTCTTGTCTTCCAGCGTGCGGCCGGTCAGGATGGCCAGGCGCACCGCCACGAAGGCACGTTTGGCCTCCGGTGCGGTACCGACCAGGTAGTTGTCCAGACGCACGGCACGCGCCTTGATGGCGTTTTCTTCAAAGTGTCCGCTGGCCACCAGCGCCTGGTTCAGCTTGAGCAGCGTCGGTTGCACATCGAGGGCGAGATTGCCGGTGTATTCCAGTACGAGATGGGGCATGGTGTTTCCAGTCCTTGTGGGTGAGTGGAGGGATCAGCAGTGAATGATGAGGGCTCAACACTGTAGGCCAAAACGAAGTCGCGTGCGATTGGGCTCACTGATGCGCCCGATAATCAGGACAAATATCCCGACAGCTTGCCCAGGTCGATGTTGCCGCCGCTGATGATGACGCCCACGCGTTTGCCCTGCAGCTGCTCCTTCAGCTTGCGGGCGGCAGCAAAGCCCAGGCAGCCGGTCGGCTCGACCACCATCTTCATGCGCTCGGCAAAGAAGCGCAGGCCGGACACCAGCTCGGCATCGCTGACGGTGTGGATGTCGTCCACCAGTTGGCGAATGACGTCGAAGGTGTACTTGCCCAGATGCTGCGTCTGGGCGCCATCGGCGATGGTCTTGGGCGTATCGATATGCACGATCTGGCCCGCGCGCAGCGACTGCTGTCCATCGTTGCCGGCTTCCGGTTCGACGCCATAGATCTTGCAATCGGGAGACAGTGCCCGTGCCGCCAACGCCGCACCGGACAGCAGGCCGCCGCCGCCGAGGCAGACGAAGAGCGCATCCAGCGGACCGGTTTCCTGCAGCAGTTCCAGCGTGGCCGTGCCTTGCCCGGCCATCACGTGCGGATGATCGTAGGGCGGGATCAGCGTCATCTTGCGCTCGGCGGCCAGGCGCGCACCGATGGCCTCGCGGTCTTCGGTATAGCGGTCATACATCACCACTTCGGCACCATAGCCACGCGTGGCGGCGACCTTCGCTGCCGGCGCATCCTCGGGCATCACGATGACGGCGGGAATGCCCAGCAATTGCGCGGCCAGCGCGGTCCCCTGCGCATGGTTGCCGGAGGAGAAGGTGATGACGCCATGCTTGCGCTGTTCGCTGTCGAACTGCGAGAGCGCATTCATGGCACCGCGGAACTTGAAGGCCCCCATGCGCTGGAAGTTCTCGCACTTGAAGAACAGCTGTGCGCCCACTTCCGCATCGGCCGTGCGCGAACGCAGGACGGGCGTTCTGTGCGCCCACGGCTTGATGCGTTCGGCGGCCAGCAGGACATCGGCGAAGCTGGGGGATTCGGTAGCGCTGGAGACGGGGATCATGAGGTTTCCTTCAAGTGGGATGGAAAGAGACAGTGACGATGCACAGGGCGGAGAGCGCGCGTGACGGCCGCGCTTACTCCTTCTCGTCGTTGTAGACGGTGGCGCGCGAGACACCCAGATGCGCGGCCACGATCTCGGCCGCGCGCCGGATATCCAGGCAGCCGGACTGGCGCAGTTCACGCATGAGCTGGCGGCGGTCTTCGGCCTTGAGGCTGCGCGGCGTGGTCGACAGTCGCGCGGCAAAGGCATCGATGCGGCTGCGCAGGCCTTCGGCCCCGGCCGGCTCCAGCGTCTCGGCCACGCGCACGCCCTGGTCGATGCCACCGAACTGGCGCAGCATGCCCTGCAGCGCACCGAACAGGGTCAGGTCGATGTTCATGCACAGCGCGGCCACGTATTTGCCATCGGCATCCTTGATGCCGATCGAGGTGCTCTTGGCTTGTCGTCCGTCCGGCAAGGTGTTGGCGTAATTGGTGAGGACTTGCGGATAGCTCTCGTCGGCGATGCGCGCCAGACCCAGTTCGGTGGTGGCGTCGCCGACCTCGCGGCCGGACAGGTTGTTGTGCAGGGCGACGATGGAGTGATCCGCATCGCGCAGGTCGTGCAGCACCACTTCGCAGAACGGTGCAAAGGTCTCGCCCAGACCTTGCGCTACCTGCTGCAACTGTGACAGCAGCAGGGCGTGGTCGGGACGGTCGGGTTTCTTTTTGCGGGTGCGGGAGCTCATGCAATACATATTATCTAAAATTAGACGTTGTGTATAGATTGGATTTTACGCTGCATTCTCGTCCGCTTGCGAGGGCCGTTGCGGACTGCAAGACGGTGGCTGTTGCTATCATGAGCTCTCATTCATGACCGGTTTTTCCAGCCGTCCACCCCTGAGCGCACCCATGAGAGACCTTCCCCCCACGGCCACGTTGCGGGCCTTCGAAGTTGCGACCCGGCATGCCAGCTTCACCTCCGCCTCGGAAGAGCTGCATGTCACCCAGAGTGCGGTCAGCCACCAGCTGCGCCACCTCGAAGCGTTGTGGGGCATGGCGCTGTTCCAGCGCGGCAAGTCCAACACGCTGACGCCGGCCGGGGCCGCGCTGGCGCCGGTGGTGCGCGAGTTCTTCGTCAGGCTGGAGGCCACGCTGTCCGAGCTGCGCGCGCAGGAAGGGCGGCAGCCGCTGAAGGTCAGCACCACCTACTCCTTTGCGCTGAAATGGCTGCTGCCCCGGCTGCCGGCGCTGGCGCAAGCCCATCCCGAGCTGCTGGTGACGCTGGAGACCACCGATACGGCCATCCACTTTACGCCGGCCGAACCGGATGTGGCGATCCGCTTCGGTCCCGGCCACTACCCCAGCCTGTTTTCCGAATTCCTGTTCCGCGAGCAGATCTTCCCGGTGGCCAGCCCGGCCCTGCTGGCGCGCCTGGGCATGCCCCGCAAGCCGGCTGACCTGCGCCGCTATCCCCTGCTCACGCGGGCCGGGGCCGACATGGTGCCAAAATGGGACCTGTGGTTCCAGCAAGCCGGGGTGAGCGTCTCGGCCCTGCGCGAAAGCGTGCGCCTGGCCGATACCAACATGACCATCGAAGCAGCGCTGCTGGGCCAGGGCGTGGCCCTGGCCCGCAGCGGCCACGTCGAACAGGAACTGGCCAATGGCAGCCTGGTGCGGCTGTTCGAACTGGCCTTGCCCTCTCCGCTGGCGTATTACTTCGTCTGTCCCAAGGGCGTGGAAACGCAGCCGCACGTGGCCAGTTTCCGGGCCTGGCTGCAGGCGCAGTCACAGGCAGCCGGTGCACGCTACTGACATGCAAGGTCACCGCCTCGGCACCAGGTATGAGGATTTGCTCATGGCGGGATGAGGAGACTTCGCTTCTGTCCGGCGGCGCTCCTGCTTACCATGGCGCATGCCTTTGCCTGTCGTCCTGCTCATCCTCCTTGCCGCCTTCCTGCACGCCAGCTGGAATGCGCTGCTGCGCAACGGCGCGGACCGTCTCTGGTCGATGGCCGTGATGTGCCTGGCCGTGGCGTTGGCCAGTCTGGCCGTTACGCCGTGGCTGCCGTTGCCCTTGCCGGCCAGTTGGCCGTACGGACTGCTCTCGGCCCTGCTGCACGTGGGCTACAACCTGTTCCTCGTCCGCAGTTACCGTAGTGGTGAGCTGGGCCAGACCTATCCGATCGCGCGTGGATCCTCGCCCCTGCTGGTGACGCTGGGTGCGGCCCTGCTGGCCGGTGAGATGCCGGGGCCGGCGGCGCTGCTGGGAACAGGACTGGTATCGGGCGGCATCATCGCGTTGGCATTCAGGGGCAGCAGGATGGCGTTGCCCGGACTGCGCTATGCCCTGGGGACCGGCTGCTTCATTGCGGCCTACAGCGTGGTGGATGGCTTGGGCGTGCGGCTCTCCGGCAGCCCCATGGCCTATACCGCATGGATGTGCGCCGGCTGGGGCTTGCTGATGCCCGCCGTCTTCGTGGTGTGGCGCGGGCCCCGTGCATTCTGGCAGCCGCCAGCGAAGGCGGCGACCTTCGCCACCGCCTTCGCTGGCGGACTGGTCTCGCTGCTGGCCTATGGCATCGTCATCCAGGCCATGGCGCTGGCACCGATGGGGGCGGTCTCGGCACTGCGCGAAACCAGCGTGCTGTTCGCCGCCGTCATCGGCCGTCTGTTTCTGGGCGAGACGCTGACTTGGCCACGTGTGCTGGCCTGTGCTGCCATCGCAGCGGGGACGGTACTGATCGGTTGATCCGGTGGCCGTTCCTGCTCCCCTCCCGTTTTGCTCACTCCATGGAGATCTGTCATGACTCACGCATCAACCAAGCCCGTCATCCTCATCACCGGCGGCAGCCGCGGCATGGGCGCCGCCACCGCGCGGCTGGCCGCTGAACGTGGCTACGACGTGGCCTTCAGCTACCTGCGCGATGCGGCCGCGGCCGATTCGGTGGCGGCCGATATCGCGCAGCGCGGCACACGGGTGCTGGCGCTGCAGGCCGACAGTGCCGACCCGGAGCAGGTGGCGCAGCTCTTCGCTGCCATCGATGCGCGCTTCGGCCGTATCGACGTGCTGGTCAACAATGCGGCCATGCTGGAGCGCCAGTCACGCATGGAAGATCTGGGTTTCGCGCGCATGCAGCGCATCTTCGCGGTCAATGCCATCGGGCCCATGCTGTGCGCGCAGCAGGCGGTCCGGCGCATGGCTTATCGCCATCAGGGCAAGGGTGGCGTGGTGATCAACGTGTCGTCAGCCTCTGCCCGCCTGGGCAGTCCCAACGAGTATGTCGACTACGCCGCCTCAAAGGGCGCACTGGAAACCTTCACCACGGGCCTGGCCAAGGAAGTGGCGCGTGAAGGCATCCGCGTCAACTGCGTGCGGCCCGGTCACATCTATACCGAGATGCATGCCAGCGGCGGCGAACCGGACCGGGTCAACCGGGTCAGGGAATCCATCCCCATGGGGCGGGGTGGCCAGCCCGAGGAAGTGGCGCGCGCCATTCTCTGGCTGGCCAGCGAGGAGGCTTCCTTTAGCACGGGGACCTTTCTCGACGTCACCGGAGGCAAGTGAAGCCCGCCTCAATCAGGCATACACCGCGCCAAAGCGATTGCCGAGCAGCTCCGGCAAGCTGATCTGTTCCTGCCGGATGAAGCCGCAGGCGGGCAGGCGGCCTGCACGGAACAGGTCCAGCGCCGCGCAGACGCCGGCGGCGGTGCTGGTCTGGATGGCGCTCTCGCGCCGGCCCGCACGCTCTTGCGCGACAATCTTGCGGGTAAAGACTTCCTGCATCAACTTGCCCGCGCGCAGCCCGCTCACGGTGACGAATACCAGCACCACATCCTGCAGCGTAGCCGGCACGCTCTTGCGCAGGATGTCCTTGAGCAAGGCCGGATCATGCCGCAGCCCGAGATCGCCCAGCAGGAATTTCATGCGCTGCTGGTGGCCGGGGTAGCGCACCGACTTGTAGTCGAGATGACGCACCTTGCCGGCCAGCGTCTCGCACAGGCTGCCCAGCCCGCCCGAGGTATTGAAGGCCTCGTACTCCACGCCCTCCAGCGAAAAGTGTTCCAGATCGGCCAGGGGATCGACCATCACCCGCTCGCCGTCACGCAAGGCTTCGCAGGGATGGCAGTACTCGTTGATGAGCCCGTCCACGCTCCAGGTCAGGTTGTATTTCAGTTCGTTGGTCGGATACTGCGGCAGCGCACCGACCCGCATCTTGATCTCGTGCACCTCATCAAAGCCGGCGGCCAGATGGTGTGCGGCAATCCCGATGAAGCCCGGGGCCAGTCCGCATTGCGGCATGAAGGCGCAGGGCGCGCCCTCGGCCAGCGCAGCGATGGCGCGGGTTGCCTGCACATCCTCGGTCAGGTCAAAGTAGTGGGTGCCGGTCTGGCGTGCCACCGTGGCCACGCTGATGGCCATGTGATAGGGCAGGGCATTGATGACCACGTCGGCGCGCTGCAGCAGTGCCGCCAGGGCCTGCGGGTCGGAGGAGTCGACCACGGCCTTCTCGGCATGCACGTCCGCGATGGCCTGCAAGGCCGCGGCATCGTGGTCGGCGATGGTGACGTTGTAGTCGCGGCCTTCGCCGCATTCAGCCAGCAGGCGGGCGATGGTCTGGCCGATATGGCCGCAGCCGAGGAGGACGGTACGCATGATGGGCTCCTGAATCAAAGTGAATACGATGATTCATTCTAGGAAGCCGCCGTGACGGAAACCATTGCCAGATCGTCAGAAAGCAGCGCAGCTTTCGTCACTTTGCAGTGCGCTTTCGTCATTATGTAGCGTTGCCAGTGCAATCCGGCGAAATCCGGGTGCTTTTCAACGCGTCCTGGCGGCATCTCCCCGGTCGATCTTGCGGGCCAGCACCACCGAGGTGGTGGTCTTGAGCACGCCTTCCATTTCGCCGATCTGGTCCAGGATCTTGTCGAGTTGCTCGGGCGTATTGACGCGCAGCCAGGCCACGTAATCGTATTCGCCGCTGACCGCGCAGAGCTGGTGGACTTCCGGAATGCGGCCGAAGCGGCGGATGACGTCGCGCCCGGCGCGCGGCTGCACGGTCACGCCCACGTAGGCCTGCAGGCTGGCGTCGACCACGTCGCGCCCGAGCTTGAGGGTGTAGCCGCCGATGATGCCGGTCTGTTCCAGCCGCTCGATGCGGGCCACCACGGTGGTGCGCGCCACACCGAGGCGGCGGGCGATCTCGGCCACCGGTTCGCGGGCGTTCAGCTGCAGGATGGAAAGGAGTTGACGGTCGATGTCGTCGAGTTGGTCCAGCCTGGTCATCCCGGTTCTCCTGGTCGATGCTACACAATGACGAAACAACGCTACATTTCGTCAGTGTAGACCAGCAGGCAGGGAATCGCGGAAGCGGTCTTCAAACACCGCTTCCTGGTCGAATCATTCCGAGGCGGGCTTGCCCTTGGCCGGTTTGGGATAAACCTTCAGTACATCGATGGGCTGGGCATAAGCCGAACTCCAGGTCTGCTCATGCAGGGCTGCCACGCGTTGTGCCATGGCCGCGTCATGCAGCACCACTTCCAGGTTGCGTGAGTTGTCCAGATAACCGCCGGCCCAGTTGCTGGTACCGACCCAGGCTACCTTGCCATCGATGCTCATGGCCTTGGTGTGGATCACCCGGGCGAAGGGGATGAAACCGCTGCTGGCCTGCGGCAGGGTGACGATGCGGATCTCCACGTTGGGCAGCACCGCCAGGCTTTGCAGGTAGCGGATGGCAGGGGCCTCGGTGTTCCAGTTGGAGACCATCAGCTTGATCTTCACGCCGCGCGTGGCCGCTGCGCGCAGGGCATCATCGATCACGGCGTAATAGGGCCGGGTGTGGTTGGGACCATAGGAGAGCGGCGCATAGTCCAGCAACTGCACCCGAACCTCCTGTTGTGCTTCTCCGATCAGGCGTACCAGTTCGCTTTGCGAATCGCCCACGCCGGGCGGGTTGTAGGCATTCGGGCTGGCCACGAGGTAATTGCCGCGCGCCACATCGGCCGGGACCACGCTGCGGTTGGTCATGACCGGGGTGTGTCCGGCGGCGATGGCCGCCTGCGCCGCCCAGTCGATTTCGAAGATGGCCTGCACCTGCGCTGCCACGGCCGGGTCGGTGATCTTCAATCCGGTTTCATGGATGTGCGAGAACGAGCGCCAGTCGAAGTTCTGGCTGCCCACATAGGCGCTGCGGCCATCGACCACGAAATACTTGGCGTGGATGATGCCGTTGCCGGTCATGCGGGAATAATCGATCTGGCGGAATTCCAGATTCGGGATGCGCTTGAGCTTCTCGATGGTGGCCGGGACCGAGGCGAACTCGCCCTTCTTTTCCATCAGGAAGCGGATCTTCACGCCGCGCCGTCCGGCCGCCTCCAGGTGCGCCATGATGTCATCGAGCGCCTCGCCATCCTGCCCGGCCACGTAGAACTGGCCGAACACGATCTCGCGCTGCGCGCTGTCGAACATTTCCTTCCACACCACGGCCGCATCGCGCAGGTCCGGCGTGGCCAGCGTGGTTTCGCGCGGCACGGTGTGGACCAGTTCGAAGCCGGGAATGGCGAATTCGGCCCGGACCGGTGTGGCCAGCGAAAGAACCAGCCCGAAGGCGGCAGCGAGACGAAGCAGAAGACGGCGTGGCGCGATGGTCATGATGTCGGCAAGGGAGAAGTCAGTGTGGCGCTCAGGCGATGTGCAGCTTGCCCTGCGGTTGCGGGCTGTGTTGCGGCTGCGGGTTCAGGCGGCCGACGCAGGCGCGCAGCATCAGGACCTTCAGGTGATCGTTGATGCGCTCGATGCGTTCCTGGAACAGGTTGAAGAAGAACATGCCGACCACCGCAATGCCGATACCCAGAGCCGTCGCATACAGCGCCGTACCGATGCCCTGCGACACCTGGCCCGGGTCCGACACGCCCTGTACCGCCAGTGCCTTGAAGGTGTCGATGATGCCGAGGATGGTGCCGAGCAGGCCCAGCAGGGGCGCAGCGGTCACGATGGTATCGAGGATCCACAGGCGCTGCTGCACTTCGCCGCGCTTGGCAATGTAGACCGACTCGCTGAAATCTTCCAGGTCCTTTTCGGTATGCAGGTGATGCTTTTCGGCCAGGATGTCCGACACCAGGGCCAGCGGCAGGCTGGGACGGGTGGTCAGTTCGGCCGGCAGTTCCTGCAGATGCTGGACCGCGTGCGTCATGGCGCGCTCCAGGCCCGTGGCCTGGCGCATGGTGTAGCCGAAGAACAGGCCGCGTTCGACGATGACGAAAATGGCCAGCGCCGCGCAGGCGTACATCAGGTAGAAGGCCAGTTCGTGGAGTAATTGCATGTTCATGCTTGCCTCTCTTGCAGTGATGGGCGGCCCGTGTTGCAGGTGCGGGCCGCCCGGTTCAGGCCGCGATCAGAAATCCGCGGTCAGGGTGACGGTGAAGGTGCGCGGGGCACCGATGTAGAGCGAAGGATCGGTGCCAGGGATGCCGTTGACCGCCACTGCGTTGGTGGTGAACTGGCTGCCGCTGCCGCCGTTGAGGTTGAGGTACTGCTTGTCGAACAGGTTGTAGACGTTCAGGCGCACCGTCGGCTTCTTCAGCCAGGTGGTGGACGCGAAGGTCATGCCGGCACCGGCGTTGAACAGGGTGTAGCCACCCAGTGCATCGTCGTTGACCAGGGTGGTGTAGCGGCGGCCGGTGTACTTGGCCTGGCCGAACACGTACCAGCCATCCTGTTGGTATTGCAGCGACAGGCCCGACAGCCAGTTCGGCGTATCCGGGAATTCCTTGCCCGAGGTCGGCAGGAACTGGGTCGAACTGTTGCGCAGGTCCTGCTTCATCTTGCTCTTGATGTAGGACAGCGAGCCATACATCGACAGGTTGCGGGTGAAGGCGTAACCGGTTTCCAGTTCCAGGCCGTGCGAGCTGGCATCGCCGACGTTGTAGTCGGTCTTGTTGTTGGTGTCCGGGTTGTAGGCGCTGGCGATGCGGTTGTGATAATCGATGTAGAACAGCGAACCGGAGGCCATCCACTTCTCCGTGTTGTAGCGGTAGCCGAGGTCGTAGTTCCAGGAGGTTTCCTTGTCCACCGGCACTTCGCGCTGGGTCGCCCCGACCAGCTGGCCGTTGACGATGGTGCCGCCCGAGAGCAGGCCGAAGTAGGAGAAGTTGCCCGGTGCCTTGAAGTTCTTGGCGGCGTTGAAGAACACCGACTGCTTCTCATCGAGCTGGAAGCGCACGCCCAGGCTGGGCAGGAAGTCGGCGTAGTTCTTCTTGACCTTGTAGTAGCCGGCGCTGGAATAACTGTTGGTGCCGCTGGTGGAACCGGTGCTCGGGTAGTTGGTGAAGTCGCGGTCGATGGAGGAGTAGCGGCCGCCGACTTGCACGTTGAGCTTGTCGTTCATCATGCTGATGCTGTCCTGCAGGAAGATCGACTGCGCCGTGCTGACGGTCATGGTGTCGCGGTACTGCAAGATGGAGCCATCGGCATTGCGCAGCCACTGGTCCGAATTGTCCTGCCACAGGTCGGCGATGTTGCCGTTGTTGTCCACGCGGCTGAAGGGGCCGGTCTGCTGGTGACGGGCGCGCTCGACCCAGTAGCCGGCCAGGATGCGGTGGTTGTCCAGCTGCTGGTTGAACTTGAAGGTCACGCCCGGACGATAGGTGCGGGTGCGGCTGCCTTCGTAGGCGTAGACCGTATCGAGACGATCGCCGTCGCCGTTGACGTCGCGCGCGCCGCCACCGAGCTGGCTGGCGCCGGTCACGCCGCCTTCACGCACGGTCTGCAGCTGGTTGCCGCCGGTGCCGAAGCCGTACCAGAAGTAGGGATCGATATCCAGGCTGGAGGTCGGGCTCAGCTGGAAGTGCGCATTGATGGTGCCCAGCCAGTTCTCGAAGGGATTGAGGTTGTAGGCGTAGTAAGCGTTGTTGGCGATGTTGGCCGCAACGTTGGGAGCATAGGTGGTGTCGTTCTGCGCGGTACCGGCCACTGCGGGCTGGTGCTGCGGAATGGTGCTGCCGAAGTCGGCATTGCGGCCCAGTTGGGCGATCTGGGTCTTGGTCAGCGAACGGTAGTTGTTGTTGAGCTGGCGGTTGTAGAGCAGGTTGGCGTTGATGAAGCTGCCCTGGCCCAGGTCGAAGTTGGTGCCGATGTCGACGTGATCCTTGATGGCGCCGCCCGGTCCCTTGAACTTGTCGGCAGTGGTCTTGGAGTACGAGATGAAGAACTTGAACTTGTTGTCCAGCAGCTTGCCCGAGTCGAAGCGCACATAGCGCTTCCACAGGCTGTTGGAGCCGAAGGCATTGGTCACGCGGATGCGCTGCTGGTCTTCCGGTGCGCAGAAGGTCATGCCGATGTTGCCGCCGGTGGCGCCCACGTGAGGCGCTTCGGTATCGGTCGAACCCTGGGTCACGAAGATGTTGCACAGGTTGTCGGGCTCGGTGTACTCCTGCGGATACACCGCGAAGTTGCCGGAGTCGTTGACCGGTGCGCCGTTGATGGTGAAGCCCAGCTGGTCGCTGTTGAAGCCGCGCACGCGGATGTTGCCGCCGAACAGGCCCGAGCCGTCGTTGTCGTAGGTGTTCACGCCGGGCAGCAGGTTGATCATCTGGTAGGGCGTGCCGGTGGGCGATTGCTTCTCGATGTAGTCACGGTTGACCGAGCTGCGCGCCTTGGGCGAATCTTCCGCCTGGATCAGGCCGGTGGCCGCCGCCGTGCCGGCACTGGCGCTGCCGCCGCCCTGCACGGTCACGGTGCCGACGTCAGTGGTGGTGGACTGGGCGAAGCTGAAGGCCGGTGCGCCTGCCATGAAGAGCCCGGATATCAGCAAGGACAGCCGGGTGAGTTTGCATTGCATGTCGTGTTCCCCTGGGTTTGTTGAACTGCGTGTCGAAGTCGTTGCGCCCGGTGCGCGCCCCCTGCGTTCTGCAGCGGGCCGCGTCAGACGGGAATGAATTCCAGATCGGCGGTAAACCGGTGCGTGCTCTCGCCCTTGTAGCTGTCTTCCGGGAAGGGCGCGAAGGCGGCGCGATTGATGGTCTTGCGGGCGGCATCATCGAGCAGCATGGAGTTCGATGAGCTCTCGATGCCGCTGTCGACCACGCTGCCATCGCGCTTCAACACGAACCACACGCGCACCTTGCCTTGCGGTCGCAGGGTGCTGGCTTCGCGTCCGGTCGGATAGCGCTTGATGCTGTTCAGATGTGCGCGCAACTGGCCGACGTAGGTCTGCTCGATGTTGGCGGTGTTGGCCGGCGGCGGCGATGGCGGGGCCACCGGCGCGGACTGCACCGGAGGTGCGGCCGGAGCGCTGGGTTGCGGCGGCGTGGCCGGCAGGATCGGTGCGGTGGCCGAGGGCGGTGCCGGGTCCACCGGGGCTGGCGCTTGCTTGACCGGAGCCGGCTTGGCCACGGGCTTGGGCGCTTCCTGTTTCTTCGGCGGCTCGACCGGCTTGGGCTGCGGTTCCACTTGCGGCTTGGGTTGCGGCGCCGGAGGCGGCGGTATTTCCGTCAGCGAGATTTGCACCGGCTGCGGATCTTCCTTGCGCTTGAGTTCGGTCACTTTCTGCACGCCGGCCAGGATCAGCACGGCCAGCACCACCAGCGAGGGCAGCGTGGCCAGCGGCTCGCGGAAACGGAAGAGGATGGGAACGTTCATCATCACTGCTTGCGGGTGGCAATCGAGATGGAATCGAAGCCGCCCTTCTTGAGCGTATCCATCACGTCGACCAGGCGCTGCACTTCCACGCCGCGGTCGCTGTTGATGATGAGATTGAGTTTCTCGCCATCCTTGCGCAGCTTGTCGAGGCGGGCGGTGAGGGCGTCCAGGGTAGTGTTCTCGCCATCGACCTGGATCACGTCTTCCTTGGCGATGGTGATGACGGCCTTGGTCTGCGGTTTCAGATCCTGGGCGGTGGACGAACTGGGCAGCTGGGTCTTCAGGCCCAGGGCCGGAATCACGTTCAGGCTGATCAGCACGAAGAAGACCAGCAGGAACATCATCACGTCGATCATCGGGATGATCTCGACGCGGGCCTTCCGTTTTTTGGGTTCGTCCCAACTGCGCATGCCACACTCCTCGAAGCTTCGTTATACGATTTGTAGCGCTATAGTTTTTATAGCGATGCGCAGCGTAGCGAGGAAATGTGTCGTGCGTATTACACCATGCTGGTTTGCGTTAACCCGAGTGAAGAAAATGTTGCCTGGGGTTATCCGCAAGTCCGCAGGTGTGCCAGCGGCTGACGCCTGCCGGCGACAGCGTGCGGCCTGCCATCAGCGCCGTGGCACGGGCATGCGGGGCAGCATGGACAGCAGCAGCTTGCACAGGTAGACCACGATCAGCGAGCCCGAGAGATCGCCGATGGACATGACGATCAGGCCGCTCCAGAAATCCGGATAGACCCCGCGCATGACGAACCAGATCAGCTGGAACAGTGGATTGGAGAGCGCATAGAGCAGGATGCAGGCCATCAGCCGGGTGGTGTTGAGGTTGCCCAGGTTGCGCCCCAGGTCCATGCCGGAGAGCGTAAGGCGGTAGGCCAGGTAGGGGGCGCCGGCCGAGATCAGGCAGTAGCCGGCGGCAGCGATGAGGTCATGCGGGAACAGTTGATAGGTCGCGGCCGTGGCCAGGGAGCCCACCAGCAGGCCCACGCAGCCGGCCTCGGCAAAGAGCAGGGTGCAGATCAGGCGCACGCCGGCGGGCAGGTAGATCCAGGCGATGCCTTCGGTGAACTGGGTGCGCCGGAACAGCCATTCGTTGATCGAATAGAACAGGAAATAGCACAGCGCCGTGCCGGCGATGGCGGCCAGGTGGGTGCGCAGGACGGAACGATGGTCGGGCGAGGCGTGCATGGCGAGGGGAGGCTGGGACATGCGGAACGGCGCGTATGTTACCCAATGCGGCGGGGCGCTGCACCTCAACAATTTTCAGCAGTGTGGCGCGCCAGCCTCGCAAATCGGGGTGCAAACGTTACCGCCGGACGCATTGCTGCCGGTCAAGGCGGTAAAGATTGCACTTTCCGGCAGGCCCGGCGTATGATTCGCTATCAATTCTGGAACGATGTCGCGCGCGCGTGTTACGCGCGCTCCGTACGTAACGCGTTCCTGACTTGCAAGACAACAACCAACACCATCGCCATATGGGTAAAAACAAGCGGCCGGCGGATATCTACCTGAGATTTCTGCAACTGGCCGAAGCACTCCGGGGATTGCCGTCACTGGCTACGCTGGATCCGCTCGAAGACCGGATCCTGGCTTTCATCGCCCGTGCCGGCCAAGACCAACAGCGGCTGTCGGTGCGCGACCTGATGGCGCAAAGCGAATTCGGCTCGCCCGCGATGCTGCATGCGCGCCTGAAATCCATGCGCGAGAAGGGCTGGATCGTGCTGGCCGATACCGAAGATCCGCGCCGCAAGCAGGTCGAGCTGAGCCAGGCTGCCTGGCTGCATTTCGACAAGCTCTCCAAGTGCCTGGTGCAGGCCACGCGCGACAAGTAATCTCCCCCGTCATAGGGCTGTCATGCTGCGGACATACCGGGCCGTTAATCTCACGGCCTCGCTGTGGCGCTGCCTGCCGCCTTGCAGCTCATTGTCCCGGATGGTTTCGATGCGACTGCTTTCCCTTTTTTCTTCCCGCGCCGCCTTCCTGTGTTCGCTGTTGCTGGCCGCCTGCGTCTTGTCGGCCAGTCCGGCCCGGGCCGCCGATCCCCACAAGCTGTGGGAAATCACCAGCCAGCAATGCCTGCCCAACATGCAGTCCACCGGCCAGCCGCAGCCATGCGTGATGGTCGATCTGGCGCGCGGCTTCGTGGTGCTCAAGGATCTGGTCGGTCCCGCGCAATACCTGCTCATGCCGACCCGTCGCCTGACCGGCATCGAAAGTCCGGAGTTGCTGGCACCGGATGCGCCCAACTACTGGGCTTATGCATGGGAGCAGCGCGGGCGTGTGGCGCAGGCCCTGGGCCGTCCGCTCTCCGATGAACAGCTGGGCATTGAAATCAATTCGGCGGCCGGCCGTTCGCAATTGCACCTGCATCTGCACATCGATTGCATGCGCCGCGATGTGGCGGCCAGCCTCGACGATCACCGGGGTGACCCTTTGCAGCAATGGCTGCCGTGGTATTTCGAAGGCCATCGCTACTGGGTCATGCGCCTGCCCGCCGATGCGCTGGCACTGCACGACCCCTTCAAGCTGGCCGCTGCCCGCAGCGCCTATGCGGCCGACAACATGGCCTCGCAGTCACTGCTGCTGACCGGGGCGCGTTTTGCCGATGGCAGCACCGGCTTCTTCCTGGTCAACATGCCGGTCAACTTCGACCGCGAGGAACAGGGCAGTGCCGAAGTGCTGATGGATCACGACTGCCGCTGGTAAGCCAGCACATTCACTCGGCGAATTCGCGCACCAGCGTATCGAACACCAGCCGCAGGCGCGGCGGCACCGGTCCGCGTTGCGGACGGTAGAGGTACATGTCCCAGGGATCGGGTTCGTGATCAGTCATGACGGGGACCAGCCGTCCTGCCGCGATATCGTCCTCGCACAGGAAACCGGCAATCTGGCCGATGGCCACCCCACTTCTTACCAATAAATATTCGCCCTCGGAATCATCGCAGAGGAAGCGGGCATGATCGGCCATCCATTGGTTCTCCTGCGCGAACAGCCAGGGCCAGGGGCGGCCCGTGCCCCGGTCCAGCATGGCGGTGCAGGGCAGGGCGCGCAGGGCTTCGGTGTCCTCCGGGGCCCCATGGCGGCGCAGGAAGCGCGGCGTGGCCACCACGTAAAAGCGCACCTTGCCCAGACGCCGCACCACGAAGCGGTTGTCCGGCACGGTGCCGACGCGGATGCCGATGTCGATCTTTTCTCCTACCACGTCGGCGCGCTGATCGGTCAGGCGCAGGTCGAAGCGCAAGCCGGGATGCGCCTGCGCCAATCGCTCCACGATGGGCAGCAGGCGGCTGCGACCCAGTGCCGACGGTGCGGCCAGGCGCACCAGTCCGCTCATCTCGTCGGCCGGGCTGGCGGCCTCCGTTTCGAAGAGTCCATCCAGATCACGCAGGCTTTCGCGTGCGCGTTCGGCGAGCGCTTCGCCGAAACTGGTGATGCGCACCTGGCGCGTATTGCGATGGAACAGCATCTCGCCCTGCAGGCGCTCCAGTTCCTGGATGGCGCGGGTGACGGCTTGCGGTGAAATGCCGAGCCGGATCGCGGCTTCCTTGAAGCTGCCAGTGTCGGCGGCAGCGCAGAAGATGCGCAGCATCTCCAGTCGGTTGAGCATGATGATTCCTGAAAATGGAATTCTGTAATCTTATCATTTCCATTGTTTGGCATAGTGGCGGCACCCATAATCCTTCCATCGACACGCAGCAACCGCAAGCCAACCCCATCACTGGAAAGGATTCATCATGAGCAACAACATCAAGGACAAAGTCGTCGTCATCACCGGTGCCAGCAGCGGCCTGGGCGAAACCACCGCACGCCACCTGGCTTCCCTGGGCGCCAGGCTGGTACTGGGTGCGCGCCGCACCGAGCTTCTGGAAAAGCTGGTGGCCGACATCACCGCCGCCGGTGGCCAGGCCATCGCCGTGACCACTGACGTGGCGCGCCGCGACGACGTGGAAGCCCTGGTCGCCAAGGGTGAGCAGCACTTCGGCCGCATCGACGTGCTGGTCAACAATGCCGGCATCATGCCGCTGGCTCCGATGGCCAAGCTCAAGGTCGAAGAGTGGGACCGCATGATCGACGTCAACGTCAAGGGCGTGCTCTGTGGCGTGGCCGCCGCGCTGCCGCGCTTCGCTGCGCAGGGCTCGGGCCACATCATCAATGTGTCGTCGGTGGCGGGCATCAAGGTCTTCGCCGGCATGGGCACGGTCTACAGCGCCACCAAGTTCGCGGTGCGTGCCCTGACCGAAGGCCTGCGCGCTGAAGCACCGGACGGTGTGCGCACTACCATCATCTCCCCGGGGGCGGTGGATTCCGAACTGAAGACGCACAGCAGCGACAAGGAGACCTCGGAAGCCCTGCTGGCCTGGTATGAGGCCAACCAGATTCCGGCCGATTCGGTGGCGCGCGCCATTGCCTATGCCATCGAGCAGCCGGCCAATGTGGATATCAGCGAAGTGGTGCTGCGTCCGGTGGCGCAGGAATTCTAAGTTTTCCACAGCCGTTTTCAGCCGGTTCGATCTGACGGCACCGCCGGGCAGCCCTGCCCGGCGGTGCCTTTTTTCGTTGGATTGCCATCCTGCCATTGCCGAATCGGTAATGGTTTCACGGCGGCATGTTGTTTGCTTCAAACGCCGCCATGACGCCGTGCAGACAAGCACCGTCCTTTTCTATATGATTGCCGACCCAAAAAGAAGGAGTGATCGATGGCGAACGCGTGCGGTGTGGATTTCGGCACCTCCAATTCCACGGTCGGCTGGCAGCGCCCGCAGGCCGGGGATTCCCTGCTGCTGCCGCTGGAAGACGGCAAGGCCACGCTGCCTTCGGTGGTGTTCTTCAATGCCGACGAGAACAGCTTCAGCTATGGCCGCGCCGGCCTGGGCGAATACCTGGCCGGCTACGAAGGCCGCCTGATGCGCTCGCTGAAGAGCTTGCTCGGTTCCGGCGCCATCGATGGCCAGACGGAAGTGGGCGGCCGGGCGCTGCCCTATCGTGGCCTGCTTTCGCAGTTCATCGGTGAACTCAAGCAACGCGCCGAACGTGCCGCCGGGACCTCGTTCTCCAAGGTGGTGCTGGGCCGTCCGGTGCACTTCGTCGATGAGGATGCGGCCGCCGACCAGCTGGCCCAGGATACGCTCGAAGAGATCGCGCGCGATGTCGGTTTCAAGGACATCGCCTTCCAGTTTGAACCGATTGCGGCAGCCTTCGATTACGAGTCGCGCATCGACAAGGAAGAGCTGGTACTCATCGTCGACATCGGCGGCGGTACCTCCGACTTCTCGCTGGTGCGCCTCTCGCCCGAGCGCGCGGCGCGCAGCGAGCGGCGCGAGGACATCCTGGCCAATGGCGGCGTGCACATCGGCGGCACCGACTTCGACAAGTATTTCAGCCTGGCCTGCGTGATGCCGTTGCTGGGCCTGGGCGGCCGCCTGCAGGGCAATGCCGAGATCCCCTCCAGCTATTACTTCAACCTGGCCACCTGGCACACCATCAACCAGCTCTACACCCGCAAGGCCTGGCAGCAACTGCAGGACGTGGCGCGCGAAGTGGCCGACCGCGAGCGCTTTGCGCGCCTGCTGGACGTGGTCGAGCAGCGTTGCGGCCACTGGCTGGCGCTGCAGGTGGAGGCGGGCAAGATCGCGCTCTCCAGCGCCGAGCAGACCCTGCTGGACCTGGACCGCCTGCGCCAGCCGGAGCAATTGCCGCTCCTGCGCAGCGACTTCAACGGTGCCGTCGATCACCTGGTGCAATCGGTGGAGCAGACCGTGCTGGCGCTGTTGCAGCAGGCCGGCCTGCGCGCCGACGATATCGACAGCGTGTTCTTCACCGGCGGTTCCAGCGGCGTGCGCCTGCTGCGCGAACGCATCAGTGCGCTGGCACCGCAGGCGCGGCATGTGGAGGGCGACCTGTTCGGCAGCATCGGCAGCGGCCTGGCCATCGACGCTGCACGCAAGTTCGGCTGACGCCGCAGCAGGGCCTGGCTGCTATACAATGCGGCGACCCGGTCCGGATCGCGTGGGTTTGAGGCGATATGAAGCAAATCGCCCGCCACGGCTTCGCGACCGCCCGCATTGAACTGCCTCGCGGATCTGCCCCGCACCGACATGAAACCTTCTGCCGAATCCTTCGTGCGCCGCGTGCGCAGCAAACTCGACGAACTGTCCAGTACCGAACGCCAGCTGGCCGACTTCCTGCTGGAGTTCCCGGGCGAGCTGGCCAGCTATGCCGGCAACGAGCTGGCGCAACTGGCAGGCGTGTCGCCGTCGACCGTGAGCCGCTTCATCCGCCGCGTCGGTTACGAGAGCTACGAGGAAGCGCGCCGCCACGTGCGCGAGGAACAGGAGACCGGCTCCCCGCTGTTCCATGCCAGCAGCCCCGGCGCTGCGCGCCAGGTGCGTTCGGTGGCGGCGCACTTCCAGCAATCCCAGCAGAACCTGGCGGCCACCTTCGAGCGCCTCTCCGACGCCACCCTGGCCGAGATCGCCCGCGCCATCGTCAACGCACCCCAGGTGCTGATCTTCGGCAGCCGCAGCAGCCAGGCCTTTGCGCTCTACCTGCGCTGGCAGATCATCCAGGTCTTGCCGCGCGTGACCTGCCTGCCGGGGCCGGGCGAGACCCTCGCGGAATACACTGCCGGTCTGTCCGAGCGCGATTGCGTGATCGTCTTCGGCACGCGCCGCCAGACCGGGCAGATGGACCGCCTGCTGGAGGCCGCTACGCGCGCCGGATCTTATCTTCTCTACATCAGCGACCAGGCCTCGGCCGACTATGCTTTGGCCACCTGGTCGCTGCAGGCACATTGCCGCGGTCCCGGCTCGCTGGACAATCATGTCGGCGTGATGGCGCTGTGTGATCTCTTGTCCACCCTGGTGATCGAAGCCAGTGGTGCAGCCGGACGCAAGCGGCTGGCGGCAGTGGAGCAGGAGCATGAGGAACTGGGCGACTTCGAGTGAGTTGCCGGGGCGGAATGCTGGACAATTGCCCTCCTTCAATATTGAAATCCTGATTTCAGGTGTCTCAATTTTCTGACTCCCGATTTTCATGCGTGCCGCCCCGCGCCGGTGCGGCGACCGTGCTGCCTGCCCTCTTGCGGCGCATGCCGGGCGTTCCCGGCCGGTCATTTCCTCCTGAAATCCTGATTTCATCCCTCCAAAATGGCTGGCACGCAGATTGCTAATGCAGCTGCATGAGTGAAATCTCAATTTCAATAAACAATATATATTGAAATCTGGCTTTCATTTCTGGGCATGCTGGACTACAGTAGTTTCACGGCCGCAAGGTCAGGTCGCCGTGGTCTCCCAGCCTCGCATCACCCGATGCACATACCGAGCAGCACTCATTGGACCTTCCAACGCAAGAGGAGCAGACCATGGCCGGACCCACACTTTCATCGCCCGACCTGCCGCACTCGCCACGCGTGGCCGAACTGGACGGCGCGCTGGACAAGATCGGGGTGACCCGTTCGCATCACACCATCATCTTCCTGATCCTGATCGGCTGCCTGTTCGACGCCTTCGAACAGAACGCCATCGGCCTGGTCGGCCCGCTGCTCAAGCAGCAGTGGGGCCTGACGGCGACCGACATCGGCCTGCTCAATACGGTCACCTTCGCCAGCGCCGCCATCGGCCGCATCGTCTCGGGTCTGGTGGCCGACCGCTATGGGCGGCGCGTCATGCTGAGCCTGGACCTGCTGCTGTTCACGCTGGGGGCCGGCATCTGCGCGCTGGCACCGGACCTGACGGTGATGGCCGTGGGCCGTGCCATCGTCGGTTTCGGTCTCGGCGGTGAAATCGCCATTGCGGTCACCATGCTGGCCGAGTTCTGTTCCAGCAAGTTCCGCGGCACTGCCGTGGGCCTGGTCAATGTGGGCGCGGGCGGCATGGGCAATTTCCTGGCACCGGCGTTCGGCCTGCTGGTGTTTACGCTCTTTCCCGGTGAAAACAGCTGGCGCTGGCTGTTCTTCTGCCTGATGCTGCCGGCACTGCTGGGGGCCTTCTATCGCCGCTACATTCCGGAGACGCCGCGTTTCCTGCTCTCCCGCAACAAGATCGCCGAAGCCAATCAGGTGCTGGCGCGATTGGCCAGCGGCAAGCTCTCCGGCCCGGCGCCGCAAGGCCGTGACTGGATCAGCGACGATGGCAGCCGCCAGCAGGCCGCACCGGCCAAGGTGCGCTCCATGGAAATCTTCCAGGGCGCGCTGGCGCGGCGCACGCTGCCGCTGTGCATCGCCATCTGGATGACCTATGGCGCGCAGATTTCGGTGCTCACGCTCATGCCGACCATTCTGGTGAGCCTGGGCTACACCATCTCCAAGAGCCTGCTGTTTACCATGGTCATGCAGAGCGGCAGCCTGCTGGGGGCGATTGCCGCGTCGGTGTTCGGATTCCATCTGCCGCGCAAGCGCGTGCTGACCGCCGGTGCGATCTGCGCCTGCCTGGCGGCGCTGGCGATCGGCTTCCTGGCCAAGAGCATCGTGCTGATCCTGGCGGCGGGTGCGGTGTTCCAGTTCTTCGTGCTGCTGCTCAACACCACCATCTGGATCTTCGCGCCCGAGCTGTATCCGACCCGCGTGCGCGCCTTCGGCACCGCCTTCATCCTCGCCACCGGTACGGCGGCGGGTGCTCTGATGCCGCTGGTCGCTGGCCGGTTGTTCGATGCCTTCGGGCTGGCGGGCGTGTTCGGCATGATCGCCGCCATGTACGGCATCTTCACCGTGGCCATCCGCACCGTGCCCGAGACCTATGGCAAGTCGCCCGATGCACCGCTGGAGGAGACCGCGCCGGAGGCAGTGGTGCCGGCGGTCGCTGCACGTAGTTGATTTTCTTTTTCATGAGTCTGGCATGCCGCATATCCTGTTGATCAATCCCAATTCCTCCCAGGCCACCACCGAGATGATGGTGGCCATTGCCCGCACTTCGCTGCCAGCGGGATATGCCCTCAGCGGCGTGAGTGCGCGGCAGGGGCCGGAGATGATCGTCAATGCCGTGGAACTGGCGGCAGCGGGGGCGGAGGTCGAGCGCAACTGGCGCGAAGGCGGGCGGCACAGCGTCGGGTGCATCATCAGCGCCTTTGGCGATCCTGGCATTGAGCGCCTGCGTGCGCTCGATGGCCGGCCCGTCGCCGGGCTGTGTGAAGCGTCGATGCTGGAAGCAGCCGAGGGTGGACGCCGCTTCGGTGTGGCCACCGTCACGCCGGAGCTGGCTGATGTGATTGGTGAAAAAGCGCAGCAGGCAGGTGTCGGTGCGCTCTACACCGGCATTCGTCTGACCGCCGGTGATCCGCGCGCGCTGGCGGCCGATCCGCAGGCACTGGTAGAGGCACTGGCGCAAGCGGTGCGCGCTTGCGTGGAGCGCGATGGTGCCGAGGCGGTGGTGATTGGCGGCGGTCCTTTGGGGCAGGCGGCGACGGCACTGGCGCAGCGGTTTTCGGTGCCGGTGATCGCGCCGATTCCGGCGGCCGTGCGCTACTTGCTCAAGGCCTTGCAAGCGTTGGAGGCAGCGGCCTGAAGGCCCATTGCTTCACAACATCGCCAGCGGCTGCTTGCGCCGTGGCGGTGGAAAGGCCGCGTCCAGCTCACTGTAGTCATTTTCGTTCAGATGCAGCGCCAGGCAGGCCCGGTTGGCCTCCACGTGCGCGACATCGGCGGCCTTGGGAATGGCGATCACCCCGGGACGTCGCAACACCCACGCCAGCGCCACCTGCGCCGGTGTCACGCCGTGGCGCTGCGCGACCGCCTTCAGGGCCGGCTGCTTGAGAATGCGCCCCTGCTCGATGGGCGAATAGGCCATCACGGCCACGCCGCTTTGTTCGGCCTGCGGCAGCAGGTCATATTCGATCCCCCGGCGCGAGAGGTTGTACAGCACCTGATTGCACAGCACCTGCTCGCCACCGGGTGCATCGGCCAGCTCGTCCATGTCGTCGGTGTCGAGATTGCTGACGCCCCATCCGCGAATTTTTCCCTGCGCCATCAGGGTCTCCATGCCCGCGATGGTGGCCGAAAGCGGATGCGATCCGCGCCAGTGCAGCAGGTAGAGATCCAGATGATCGGTGCCCAGGCGCTTGAGGCTGGCCTCGCAGGCGGCGATGGTGCCGCGCTCGCTGGCGTTGTGCGGCAACACCTTGCTGACCAGATAGACCTGTTCGCGGCGGCCGGCGATGGCTTTGCCGACCACGCGTTCGGACTGGCCATCGGCATACATCTCGGCGGTATCGATCAGCGTCATGCCCAGGTCGATGCCGGCCTGCAGGGCGCGTACCTCGGCGCTGGCGGCCGCGGCGGACTCGCCCATGTTCCAGGTGCCCTGGCCAAGTGCCGGGACTTGCGCGCCATTGCGCAGGGTGATCATTGGAATGGGCTGCATGCGGGGCTCCTTCATCGGTGGCGGGAAATCATTAGAACCCATTTTGCGCATCGGTTCATCGCGTCTGGCTTATTTCAGCTATTCATGCAGTCATGCTGCGTGGCAACGTCCGGCGTGCCGCGCCGATTGTGGGCACCGGCAACTGGTGGCATGATCGCAGCCAATCAAAAAAGGAATCGGGGGAAAGTCCATGTTGCGTCGTTTGCGTATCGTCTTCGCCAAGTACTGGGCGCGCTGGCTGCTGGCGCTGGTGCTCATCGGCCTGGCCGAGGCGGTGGTGGTGGGGGTGCTGCCCAATCGCGTGGTCGAGCGCATGGACCTGTTCTTCTATGACTTGCGCATGCGTGTGGCCAAGCCGGCGCTGGATCCGCGCATCGTCATCGTCGACATTGACGAACGCAGCATCAACGAGCTGGGCCGCTGGCCCTGGAGCCGCGACCTGGTGGCCAAGCTGGTGGAGCAGATGACGCAGGCTTACCAGGCGCAGTCGGTCGGTTTCGACGTGGTCTTCGCCGAGCCCGACACCACCTCCGGCTATGGCCGTCTGGAAGACCTGGCGCGCGGACCGTTGAAGGACGTGCCGCAACTGGCACAGCAATTGCGCCTGCTCAAGCCGCAGATGGATTACGACGCACGCCTGGCCGCCGCCCTGCAGGGCCAGCCGGTGGTGATGGGCTATGCCTTCTCCAATGAGGGCGGGGCCGTGATCAAGGGGCAGTTGCCGCCGCCCGCCTTCAGCGTGGCCGCGTTGGGCGGGCGCGACGTGGAGGTGGTGCGCTGGCGCGCCTATGGTGCCAACCTGCCGCAGCTGCAAGCGGCGGCGCGTGCCGGCGGCTTCTTCAATCCGGTACCCGATGACGACGGGCTGATTCGCACGGTCTCGCTGCTGGCGCGGCATGGCGACAACTTCTACGAGTCGCTGGCCCTGGCGACGGCCCGGGTGGCGGTCGATGGCAAGCGCATCAAGCCGGTCTTCCTGACCGGCGCGGATGGACTGCTGGGGAACCAGAAGGAGACCTACGATGCGCTCGCCGCCATCGCCGTGGAAGCGCGTCCGCAGCCGCTGATCATTCCGGTGGAGCGCGGGCTGACCACGCTGGTGACCTATCGCGGGCGTGGCGGTCCGCAGGGCGGTGCCTATCGCTATGTACCGGCAGTGGACGTGATCCGTGGCACCTATCCGCACGACCAGCTGGATGGCCGCATCATGCTGGTCGGGACCACCGTGCCGGGCCTGAACGACCTGCGGGCCACGCCGGTGAGTCCGGTCTATCCCGGGGTGGAGATCCACGCCAATCTGATCGCGTCCATCATCGATGACGACTTCAAGACCCGCCCCGATTTCGCGGCGGGCTATGACGGCCTGCAGGTGGCGCTGGCCGGCCTGCTGCTGGGCCTGCTGTTGCCCGCGCTGGGGCCGCTGGCCTCGGTGCTGCTGTCGCTGGGGACGGCGGCCGCCTTGGGTGGACTCAACTACTGGCTCTATGACAGCGCCGGCCTGGTGCTGCCGCTGGCGTCCTCTTTGCTGCTGGTGGCGCTGCTGTTCATCAGCAATCTGGCCTGGGGCTACCTGTTCGAATATCGCAACCGCAAGGCCATCGTCAACCTGTTCGGCGAATACGTGGCTCCCGAACTGGTGGCCGAAATGGCGGCCAATCCGGCCAGCTACAACATGGAAGGCGAGATCCGCGAACTGACCGTGATGTTCTCCGACGTGCGCGGATTTACTACCATCTCCGAAAGCTTGCAGCCCAACGAGCTGCGTGAATACATCAACATGTATCTCACGGCCATGTCCGAAGATATCCGTGGCAATCGCGGCACGCTCGACAAGTACATCGGCGACGCCGTGATGGCCTTCTGGGGCGCGCCCCTGGATGTGCCCGATCACGCCGCCCGCGCAGTGGCCACGGCATTGAAGATGCAGCAGACCACGCTGCTGCTCAACGAGGAATTCACGCGCCGCAACTGGCCGCCGCTGAAGATCGGCATCGGCTTGAACAGCGGCCAGATGCGCGTGGGCGACATGGGCTCGCGCATCCGCAAGGCCTATACGGTGATGGGCGATGCGGTCAATTTGTCCTCGCGCCTGGAGTCGATCACCAAGGTCTACGGGGTGGGGGTGCTGGTCGGTGATGCCACGCGCCAGGCCGCGCCGCAGTTTGCCTATCGCGAATTGGACCGGGTGCGGGTGAAGGGCAAGAACGAACCCGTGCCGATCTTCGAGCCGCTGGCCGTCGAGAGCGAACTCGATGCCGGGTTGCGCGCGGAAGTCGAGCAATGGCATGCGGCGCTGGCGCTGGTGCGCGCGCTGCGCTGGGAGGAGGCGCAGGCCGCCATCGAAGCGCTGCAGGCCGCGCACGCGCGGGGACTTTATGCGCTCTACCTGGAGCGTATTGCGCACTATCGCCAGTCGCCGCCGCCGGCCGATTGGGATGGCGTGACGACCTTCGATACCAAATAAAGAGACCCGGTCAGTCCGCCGCATTTTCCTTGGGGAAATCAGCATGGTGTGATCGCCGCGTGACGTGTTTTGCACAAACGTTCTCATCCGCTGGCACTTCACGAAAATCTTTGCATGTTGAAACCGCAAATTATTTCCGAGCGGCAATCAAGTGCTGTGCAATCAGCCGCAAACGCCCGCTGGAAGCGGTTTTTCAGCGATTCTTGTCGACGCGGTCAGGACTAGTCAGTATACTTTACAAGCATCAAGAGTGATGTTGCCTGGCAAGGCAACGTCGCTGCCGGACGCGATTGATCCCTCCTTCAAGAAGTGGAATATCGGTGTCCGCGCGCATCTGCTTCAGGGGTTCCTTTTCGTCTTGTTGTTCGCTTACGTGGTCCGGGTACCTGCGTGCCGGCCACGCATTGCGTCCGCGCGATCCATGTGCTGACGTCAGTGCAGGCGGCTGGCCGGATGGGAGGGTGGCAGTGACAGCGTGGCTTGCCGCCGCGCTGCGCAACAAGAGAACTGGGAGGGCTCGCCGGGGGGCGGGTCACAGAGACAATGAAACGATGCTTTGGGCATTCTCTGATCGGGATGGCGCTGCTGGGCAGCGCCGTCGCCGCATGGGCACAGCCACAGCCGGCACCACAGGCGTCCGCCGTGGCGGCGGGCAGCGCGCCGGTCCGCAACGACGAACGATTCGACATCACGCGCTTCGCGGTGGAGGGCAACACCTTGCTGCCCCAGGCCAGGGTCGACGAAGCGGTCACGCCTTTCCGCGGCCCCGGCCGCGTCTATGGCGACATCCAGCAGGCGCTGGAAGCCCTGGAGAACGCCTATCGCAGTGCCGGGTATACCGCCGTGCAGGTCAGCGTGCCGGAGCAGGAACTGACCGGCGGCGTAGTGCGCCTGCAGGTGGTCGAGACGGTGGTGGGCAAGGTGGTGGTGAGCGACAACCGCCATTTCAGCGAGCAGAACATCCGCGCCAGCATTCCGCAGCTGGTGGAGGGCAGTGCTCCCAACCTGCGGCGCATTTCCGAATCGGTGCAACTGGCCAACGACAATCCGGCCAAGCAGGTCAACGTCACGCTCACCGCCTCCGAATCCACCAACCAGATCGATGCGGCCATCACGGTCAAGGATGACAATCCCCTGCGGGTGATGCTCAACGTCGACAACAGCGGCAACCGTGATACCGGGCAATGGCGCACCGGCGTGGCCGTGCAGCACTCCAACCTGTTCAACCGCGACCATGTGGCTACGGTGGCCTACACCACCTCGCCCGACAGTCCCTCGGGGGCCAAGGTCGACCTGTATTCGCTGGGTTATCGTCTGCCCATGTATGGACTGGGCGACAGCCTCGATTTCATCTACGGCAAATCCAACGTCACCTCGGGCCAGACGCTGGCGGTCAACTCCACGCTCAACATCACCGGCCGCGGCGAAATCTATGCGCTGCGCTGGAACCACTACTTTGCCCGCAGCGGCGAGTGGAGCAGCAAGCTGGTCTTCGGTGCCGACTACAAGAAGGTCGATTCCAGCTGCAACATCAATGGCGGCCTGCTCAATGGCGCCTCGCTCAATACCTGCCTGCCGTATTCCACATTGCCGCTGTCGGTGAGCTACAGCGCGCAGCAGCAGGGCGTGGGACAGGTGCTGGACTACAACCTCGGCATCGCCCGCAACATGGCCACCGGCGAGGCGCGCCGCAACGACGCGCTGCAGGTGACGGACCGTTATTCGCTCTTCACCGGTTCGCGCCAGTCGATGGACAATTTCATCATCGTGCGGGGCGGTGCAAGCTGGTTCAAGGTCTTCCAGAATGACTGGCAGGTACGCCTGGCCAGCAGCTTGCAGGTCTCTCCCCATGCGCTGCCGCCGGTGGAACAGTTCGGTCTGGCCGGGGCCAATACCGTGCGCGGCTTCACCGAGCGCGCGGTGGCTGCCGACAGCGGTGCGGTGGTCAATGCCGAACTCTACACCCCGGATCTGCTGGTCAAGAGCGAGGCGCGCGGCAACCTGCGTCTGCTGGGCTTTGTCGATGCCGCGCGCGGTGCCAACAACAACGTGACTGCGGCCTCGACGGTGCCGTCGACGCTCACGCTGGCCAGCTTCGGCGCCGGGCTGCGCTATACGCTGGGACGTGACTTCACCTTGCGCCTGGATGTGGCGCGGGTTCTGCTCAACGGCAATTCCGTCACCGAACAGCGGGGCGATCTCAACGCCCACCTGAGTGCCATCCTGGGGTTCTGACATGACATCACCATCCACTCCCGCACCAGCCCCGGTTCCGCCGGCCATCGAACTGCTGCCGCCCTCGATCACGGTACGTGTCGGCAAGCGCCGCCTGACGCTTTCCTGGCGGGCGCGCAAGCCCTTGCCGCTGCTGCTGTCGCGCCTGTTGCAGCGTGCGTGGAAGCGGGCGCTCGCGCCCGGGTTGCGCCTGTCGCTGGCCGCCGCCGCCGTGTGTGGCGCGTGGCAGGCCCCGGCGCTGGCCGCCGCGCCTGCGCCCGGTACCTTGCCCACCGGCTGGAGCGTGGCCAATGGCAATCTCAGCTTCAGCCAGAACGGCAACACGCTCAACATCAACCAGTTGTCGCCGCAGGCCATTGCCCGCTTCGCCTCGTTCAGCATCGGTGCCGATGCGGCGGTCAACGTGGCCCAGCCGAGTTCGTCCGCGGCCTTGCTGGCCAAGGTGACCGGTGCCGACATCTCGCAGATCTACGGCAAGCTCTCGGCCAATGGCACGGTGGTGCTGTACAACCCCAATGGCGTGGTGATCGGGCCCGGCGGTACGGTGGATGCCGCCCGCTTCATCGCGACCTCCCTGGCCATCAGCGACAACGACTTTCTGGCCGGCCGTCTCAATTTCATCAAGGACGGCAATGCCGGCCTGGTGGACAACCAGGGCAAGATCAGTTCGGCCACCGGCGGCAGCGTCTACCTGATTGGCGGCAGCGTGTCCAACAGCGGCATCATCACCAGCCCGCAGGGCGAGGTCATCCTCGCAGCCGGCCAGACCGTGACGCTGGCCGATACCGCCACCCCGGGCGTGACCGTGAACGTGACCGGCAGTGCCGGCAACGTCACCAACCTCGGCACCATCACCGCCGAAGCCGGGCGCATCGGCGTGGCGGCGGGCCTCATCACGAATGGCGGCGTCATCAATGCCTCCAGCGTGGTGCGCGAGGGCGGACGCATCTTCCTGCGCGCCTCGGGCAACCTGACCACCACGGCCAGTTCCAGCATCAGTGCCGATGGCACCAAGGGCGGCAATGTCACGCTGTATGCCGCCAATGCCGCCTTCATCGATGGCGATGTGTCGGCGCTGGGCGCGCCAGGGCAGGGTGGATTTGTGGATACCTCCGGGCTGAAACGGCTGGATGTGGTGAAGGTGCCGAAGGTCGGGACGGGCGGGACCTGGCTCATCGATCCGCATGATCTGGAGGTGGTGCCCAACACCACAACGAACGTCAGCTTCGATGGCTGTTCGTCCTACGCGGTCACCTCCACCGATAGCGGCGCGACGATTTCGGCGGCGACCATTTCCAATCAGCTCAGCAATGGTGTCAGCGTCAGCCTGACCACCGGCGATAGCGATGGCGTGGGCGGCAACATCACCGTCTCCGCCAACATCACCAAGAGCGGCGGCGCGGACAGCACACTGACGCTCAACTCCGCCAACAACATCAGCATCCGGGCCAACATCATCAGCGAGAGCGGACGGCTTGGGCTGACCCTCAACAGCGGCTATGTGCAGTCATCGCAAGAGAGCTTCTCGGAAGCCCGTATCATGGACGCGGTCAAGCCGCGCAATCTGAGTACCATCGACAATGGCGCACGCATCGTGCTGAACGGTGGCTCGCTGAGGGTCACCGATGATTCCGGCAACGGGGATCTGCTCATCAGCAATGGCACGGTCAACCTTGGCAGCGGCAACCTCTACGCCGCAGCAGTGCGCGTCAACAGCGCCGGTACGCTTACGCTCAACGGCGGCGGGGGCAATATCAATTCGCTCACGAACAACGGTACCGTCAGCGTCGCCTCCAACGGTGAGGGCAGATTGTCGGTCGGTAGCGATGGCATCACCAACAACGGTACGCTCAACATCAGCGGTCGCGTCAACTCCAGTGGTGATGTGACCAACAATGCCAATGCCACGCTGGTCCTCAATGGTGACGCTGCCGTGTTGAGCGTCACCGGCAATGCCAGTGTGAGCAACTATGGCACCCTGACGATGGCCGGCGGCAATGTCAGCGCGAGCTACATCCGCAACGAGACCAACGGGACCATTTCGGGCAATGGTACGTTGTCGGTCAGTGGGTCGTTTACCAATGACGGTAGCCTCGCACCGGGTGGTGACGGGACAGTAGGGCGTCTGGCGTTGCGGGCAACCGGCGACCCCAGCGATGCCAGCTTCAGCCAGGGCGATACCGGAAAAATGCTGATCGATATCGCAGGTGCCAGCGACGGCAGTTATGACGTGATCGAATTGACCGGATTCTCTTCGACCAGTCTGGACGGCAGCCTCAAGACCCGTCTGCTGAGCGGCTACTCACCCTCTGGCGAAGTGAGCATCAATGCCATCAACATCAGCGGTACTTCGTCACCGACTGGCTACTTCCGCTCCGTGACCGGGGATATCGTCACGGCGGGCGGACAGGAGAAGATGTTCAAGGCGGTCTACGGGGACAACGGCCTGGCGAACCTCTCCCTGCGCGGTGCCGAGACCTTCACATATCAGCAGTACGGCTATTCGGAAGGGGGCTGGGAGGACCGCCAAAACTGGGTCAGCAACGCGACCGTGGGCAGCGTGTCCACCTACATGCCGACCCAGATCGATACCGTGGTGATCTCGGGCAACCAGACCGTGAGACATGACAGTGTTGACGATACCATCGCCAATCTGCAGATCGCCGCGGGATCCGAGCTCAACCAGCGCGGCGGTACGCTGACGGTACGCAACAGCACCAGCAACAACGGCACGATCAGCGTCAACCGCATGAGTGGCTCGAACAACAGCATCGCTGCCCTGGTGCTCAATGGCACTACCAGCGGAAACGGCACGCTCAATATCGGCAGCACGGACTTCATCAACGGCGAGACGGTCCTGCTCAACGGAACCGTCACCTTGGCCAATGCCGCCCAGTCCAACATGACGGCGGAGCTGGTCGCCGGCAACCTGACCCTGGGCGGCGATGTCCGCCTGTCCAATCTGACCGTGTCCAACGGCACCGTGACCGGCAACGTCGGCTCGCGCCTGGTCGTGGCTGATGCCTTCAGCCAGACCGGCGGCAACCTGACCCTGGCTGATGCCGCGCTGTCGCAGGCTACCGGCTCGCTGGCCATCGGCAACATCACCGCCAACAATCTGGTGCTGCAGGCTGCCAATGGCAACCTTACCCAGAGCACCGGCACCTCGATGCGGGTGAAGTCGCAATTGATCGCCTCGGCCAGCAGCGGCATCACCTTCAACAACAGCGGCAACCAGATTGCCGGCTTTGCCGCCAACAACAGCGGCACCGGCGACATCACGCTGAAGAACGCGCTCAACACCAGCGATGCCAGCGCGGTCAGCATCAACGGTGTGACCACCGCGCGCGGCAACATCAGCATCGACAACACGGGCGGTGTGGTCACTTCGGCCATCGGCACCCGCGCCAGCTTCCTCGGCAGTCTGCCCAGCAATGCCAATGGCACGGCCATCAGTACCGACAGCAAGCTGGCTACCTTGGGGATCAACAGCACCGGCCAGCTCAAGAGCAGCAACGGTTCGGTCAGCGTGGTCACGCACAGCCCGCTGACCATCGGTTCGGGCGGCGTCAGCGCCACCGGAACCATTACCCTGACCGCGAGCGCCTCGTCGGGCAGCAACGACACGCTGACGGTCAATGGCGTGCTGGTTTCCACTGGCGGCAACATCACGCTGTCGGCGGGTGATTCGATGACCATCAACGCCAACATCTCCACCTCGCCGCCGGGCGTGGCGCTGCTGTCGGTGGATTCCGGCCAGGTGATCGGTTACGCCCAGGGCGTCACCATCGTCGACGCCAACGGGACGCGCACGCCGGTAGCGGCCAGCTCCAGCAGTTCCAGTTCCAGTTCCAACTCCAGCAGTACCAGCAGCAGCGCGTCCAACAGCCAGACCGCGCTGGCCGTGCAGCAGCAACAGAACCAGCAGAGCCGTGACCTGCAGGCCAGCCTGAACAACGCCCAGCTCACCGATACCGTGCCCGCCACCAGCGGCAATGTCGTACAGCAGACCGGTGCCACCACCCAAACCGTGGGCGGTACGACGGACCACTTTGGCGACGAAGGCGATGACCGCAAGCAGGCCAAGAAGCCGCTGCCGATGTGCACCTGATAACCGGATGATGTGATCTTCATGAATTCCTTCAAGCAAACTTCGCCGGCCTCGGTCCGGCGCCCTCTGGCCGGGTTGATCCTGGCGCTGCTGCTTCTGCTGGCGGTGGCGACTGCTTTCGCCCAGTCGCAGCCGGTGGTGGGCCAAGTCACCCATCTGTCGGGTGTGCTCAGCGTGCGCCATGCGGACGGTGCACGCGTGGTGCTGTCGGTGAAATCGGCGATCCTGCAAGGCGATACGCTCATCACCGAGCGCGAGACCTATGCCCGCGTCAAGTTCGTCGACAACGGCGAGATCGTGCTGCGGCCGGGTTCCGAGGTGGCGGTGAGCAAATACCTCTATGACGAGAAGGAACCCAAGAATGATGCCGTGGCCATCGGCCTGGTCAAGGGCGGTCTGCGGGCGGTGACCGGGCTGGTCGGCAAGCGCAATCATGATGCCGTCAATTTCGATACGCCCACGGCCACCATCGGCATCCGCGGCACCCACTTCGGTGCCCTGTACTGCCAGGACGATTGCGCCGGCGTGCCGACCCCGAGCGGGCAGCCGCCGGCCAATGGCCTGCATGTGGATGTGGTGACCGGGGCCATCCAGGTCACCAACCCGAGCGGATCGCAACTCTACAGCGCCGGCCAGTTCGGCTTCGTCCCCTCGATCTCGCAGCCGCCGGTGATCGTGCCGCCGGCACAGGGCGTGACAGTGACGATGCCGCCGGCCATCAGCAGCAATGGCAACACCGGGACGCAGAAGATCGGCGCGGCCAAGCTGGATGCCTGCGTGACCCAGTAAGGCGGGAGCGGCTGGCGACAGATCAAGAGAAAAGGCACCGGCTCTGGAGCGCGGTGCCTTTGTCGTTGAGGGCGGGATGGATCAGAAGTCGAGCACGGTGCCCGTGGCCAGCATGCGCGGCTGGTGCGCGCTGTTGCCAGCCTTGATCTCGGCGGCGATCTCGTCCAGCTGCCCGGGTTTGGCGTGCGTGACCAGCACCTCGGGCCGGCCTTGCAAGTGTTGCAGTTCTTCCAGCAGCAGGCTGGGGCACAGGTGCTTGGACAGCAGCGCAAGCTCACGGTCGCGATTGGCGAACGCGGCCTCGATGATGAGGTAGCGCAATTGTCCGATGCGATTGAGCGCTTCCCACAGCGGCGGGCAGAGACAGGTATCGCCGCTGAAGGCCAGCGACGACCCGCTGGCATGATTGCGCAGCTGGTAGCCGACCGCCGGCACCGTGTGCGCCGCAGGCAGCGGCGTGATGCTGCGCTGGCCCAGTTGCACCGGCTGGCCGGGCTCGACCGTGGCGAAGCGCAGGAAGGCTTGCTCGGGGGTCGGGATGACGCTGAAGTCGGGCCAGATATGCCAGTTGAAGATGTGCTTGCGGATGATCTCCATGGTCGCGGCCGTCGCGTGCATGGTCAGCGGCGTGCTGCGCATGTCGCCCACGCTGTCGATCATCAGCGGCAGGCAGGCAATGTGATCCAGGTGCGCATGGGTGATGAAGACGTGATCGATCTGCGCCAGCCGCGTCAGCGGCAGGTCGCCTACGCCAGTACCGGCGTCGATCAAAATATCGTCATCGATGAGCAGGGAGGTGGTGCGCATGCCATTGCCACCGATGCCCCCGCTGCAGCCCAGGATTTCTACACGCATTGTGATTGCCGCTCATAGAGTTGTGGGTTCCGGCCCTGCCGCACGGGTTGAGAGGGAACCTTGTTGCAGCCCGGAAACCCTTTTCCGGACTGGCTTTGCGGACGATGTGGCAAATTATGCAACACAGGTGGATGGTAAGGGATACGGCTCATCAGCGCAATCGGGAGATCCCTGAACGCGGGCGCGGCCAAGGGGTGCTGGTCGCGGTTGCCGGCAAGCGCAGAATTGGCGGCCAAATCCCCTCAAGCTCGCTGCAAGACGGCGTGCGCTGCCGGTCTAGAATCGCGATGATGCCGAAAAAGCATCCGCCAGAAGTGCGTCGGCATTGCCCTTGCGCAATGATCGCGCCATGTCCGTCCGCCAACGCTTCAGGGAGTCGCATGTTGCCAGCAGTCCACCCAGCAGCCCACACCTGCCAGACCGTCCAGTGCCTGCACTGCGGCGGACGGGAGAGGGCGGCATGAACGTCCCGGCCAGCATGCATGATCTCGCCCCCACGGCCGGCGAGCACCGCGACATTGCCTATCGCCTGGAACGGCTGACCGAGCTGTGCCGCGAGCTGGGCAGCCAGCGCGACATTCCGCTGTTGCTGGAGCGCATCCTGCTGACCGCGCGCGACATCACGCGCGCTGATGGCGGCACGCTGTACCGCACCACCGACCATGGAGATGCGCTGCGCTTCGACATCTCCGTCAACCAGACCCTCAAGATGCACCAGGGCGGCAGCAGTGGCCAGGCCGTCTCGATTCCCGATATCGCCCTGACGCTTCCCGATGGCCAGCCCAACCTGGCGGCGGTCGCCGCCTATGCGGCCAACACCCGGGAGTCGGTCAACATCGCCGACGTCTACCAGGCCAGCGGCTTCAACTTCAACGGCATGCGCCTGTTCGACGAGAAGTATGGCTACCGCTCGAAGTCCATCCTGACCGTGCCGATGCAGGATCACGAGGGGGAACTGGTGGGGGTGTTGCAGCTCATCAATGCCATTGATCCCGACAGTGGCGTGCCGGTCCCCTTCTCGGAGACCGACCAGCGCTTCATCGAGGCCCTGGCCTCGCAGGCCGCCATGGCGATGACCAACCAGCAGTTGATCGCGCGCCTGGAAAACTTGTTCGAAAGCCTGATCAAGCTGATCAACATCGGCATTGGCGAAAAGTCGCCGCACACCGGCCGCCACTGCGAGCAGGTACCGCAACTGGCCATGATGCTGGCCGAGGCTGCGCACAACACCACCGAAGGCCCGCTGGCCGATTTCCGCATGACCGACGCCGATCGTCGCGAATTGTGGCTGGCAGCGCTGCTGCACGACTGCGGCAAGATCGGCACGCCCAGCCACATCGTGGAAAAAGCCACCAAGCTGGAAACCATCTTCGATCGCATCCACCTGATCGATACCCGTTTTGAAGTGCTCAAGCGCGATGCCCAGATCCGCGTGCTGCAGGAGAAGCTGGCGCTGGGTAGCGCGCTCACGCCGGAGCGCTCCGCCGAGCTGGACGCCGGCCTGCAGGCCGAGTTTCTGCAGATGGAGGATGAGCGCGCCTTCCTGCGCAGGATCAACTACGGCAACGAAGGCATGCGCGCCGAAGACCAGCAGCGCGTGCTGGATATCGCCGAACGCAGCTGGCGCGGTCCCGACGGCCAGATCCGCAAGCTGCTCGATGACGAAGAGGCCGGCAACCTGCGCATCCGTGCGGGGACGCTCAACGATGCCGAACGCGCCATCATCAACAACCACATCGTCATCACCATCAAGATGCTGGAGTCCCTGCCGTGGCCCAAGCAGCTGGCCCGCGTCACCGAGTTTGCCGGTGGCCACCACGAGCGCATGGATGGCAAAGGCTATCCCAAGGGACTGACACGCGAGCAGATGTCGGTGCAGGCGCGCATCATGGCGGTGGCCGACATCTTCGAAGCCGTGACCGCCGCTGACCGTCCCTACAAGCGCGGCAATACCCTCAACGAGGCGGTCGATATCCTGGCCGGCTTCAAGGCGCGCAATCACATCGATCCGGATATCTTCGACCTGTTCGTGCGCGAACGCATCTACGAAAAGTATGCCGAGCAATTCATGCATCCCAGCCAGATCGACCCGGTCGACCTGTCGCGTATCCCCGGTCATGGCGGGTGAAGGCGCGACGGCATCGCCAAGCTGGGTTATGCTGTTGGCTTCATAAAGTCTCCCTTCATTGAAGACGCTGTGCGCACTGCGCGGCAGCGCATCGAGGAAAAGCATCACGTGTCCCAGGCAGTAACCCGATCGTCCGTTCCTTCCAGCCCGCCCGCCAGTTTCCTGCGCCGTCATTGGCGCGGCGACTATTCGCTGGGCCGTTCCTACTGGCTGCATACCGTCCTCCTGACTTCGCTGGTGCCGGCGCTGGCCATCTCGGTACTGGCGCGGCTGACCAATGACATGCCGGCGCGCTACGGCATGGCCGGCGTGCTGGGTATCGCCGCCTTCAGCTACCTGGCCTGGACCTGGGGTGTGTGGGGCTGCTGGCGCTCGGCCAGCAAGCACGTGGCACGCGGCGGACGGCGCTGGGCCGAGGTGGTGGTCAAGTTCCTGATCGTGTGCGGTGCCATCAGCATGGTCACCAGTACCTGGCGGGCCGCGCATTCCGTGCGCGAACAGCTCGAGATCGCCCTGGGCAAACAGCTCGGGCCACCGGTGGTGTACCAGGTGCGGGTGGATGGCAAGTCGGTCCTGCTGCAAGGGGGGATGAACGACGGCGCGGCCGATGGGCTGGATGCGATCCTGCAGCAGCATCCTGGCGTGCAGACGGTGGTCCTGTATTCGGCCGGTGGCTGGGTGCGCGAAGGCAAGCTGGTGGGCGAGGTGATCCGCCGCCGCCGGCTCAATACCTATGTCGAGCAGGAGTGCTCGTCCTCCTGCACGCTGGCCTTCCTGGCGGGACGTGACCGCGCGATGGACCCGCGTGCACACATCGGTTTCCATACGCTCTATACGGTCGGCGGCGATGATCGCATCAACAAGAGCTTCGACCGCAAGCTGACCTTCGATACCTACGGCAAGCTGGGTCTGCCGCATGACTTCATCGAACGCATTGCCGATACCCCGGCGGCGCAGAGCTGGTATCCGGAGCTGGGCCAGCTGCTGCAGGCCGGTGTGCTGACCCGTCTGGCACCGGGCGGCGAGACCGCGCAACTGGCCACCATCGCCACCTCGCGCGACGTGCTGGAGGCGGAATTCAAGAAGGGGGCGCTGTTCGACATCATGGCCCGTTACCACCCCGCCGACTTTGCCCGCACCATCGACCTGGCCTGGGCCAAGGTACAGGCGCATGCGTCGGACGCCGAGATCCTGGCCGTGGGCCGCGAGCAGGTCGGCCTGTTGAGCCGGCGGCTGCTGCCGATTGCCTCTGATGCGTCACTGGCCGAATTCCAGCAATTGCTGCTGGATGAAGCCGTGGCCTTGCGCGGCATCAGCGTGGCGGCCTGCACCGAGCTGATCTACCCGCGTTCGCGCGCGGAGGCGGCGGCCGGGCGCGAGGCGCCGCAAGCGGCCTTGCCGCAGGAATTCGCCAACCGCGAACAGGTGATGACGCAGCGCCTGCTGCGTGACGCCGATCCGGCCAATGCCGGGCGCTACAGCCTGGCCGAGCGCACCCGCGTGATGCGCAAGGCACTTGCGCCGCTGACCCAGGAACAACTGAAATTGCTGTCTTCGCCCCTGCGCCGCCAGGCTGACCCGGACGCTACCTGCGACGCCTCCATTGCCTATCTGCGTGCAGTCATGCAGTTGCCGGAGGACGAACGGCGGGTGGCCCTGCGCGTGCTCTACTCACGCAGCTGACACGTTCCTCATGGCCGATCTCCCAAGCTCCCGCCCCGCCTTCGCCGACAGTCTGCGCACGCTGTTGGCAGCGCTGGCGTGCGGCGTGGGCTATGCCTTGCTGGCCAGTCCCGCTGCCCATCTGCAGGACAGCACTACGCTGGCTCCCATCGCTGCGCCGGCACCGGCGCTGATGATCGCGCTGCTGTGGCGCAAGCCGGCGCGCGACTGGTTCCCTTATCTGCTGGCGGTGTTCGTGGCGATGATGGTGGTCGGCGATCGCGACAGCCTGCCGTGGCAGGTCGATGCCGGCTTTGCACTGCTCAACGTGGTGCAGATTGTGGCCTGTGTGCTGTTGGGGCGGCGCTTCGTCAGCCGCGACGGACAATTCGACGGGCTGGTCAGGCTGGGCCGTTTCCTGCTGCTGTTGCCGCTGGTGGCGGTGGCCGTTGTGGCCGCGCTGGGTGCCACGCTGGCTGCCGATGTGATGCCGGGCGGCTGGTGGGCCGAATGGCGCACGCTGTTGGTGGGGCATGGGCTGGCGATCCTGGTGTTGACGCCGGCCGTGCTGACGTGGTCAGACGGTGCCTGGCGCACGCTGTTGCATGACCGCATCACCCTGCTGGGCGCGCTGGCGGTGAGCGGCGCGCTGCTGGCTTGCGCGGGCTTGGGCTGGTCGGGCGAGGTGCAGCGCGTGCTGCTCTCGCTGGCGCTGGCCGGCGCCGCGCTGTATGGCGGCCTGCGCAGCGCCACCCTGGCGACCAGTCTGGCGGCCGTGATGGCAGTGCTGTTCACGCTTTACGATATCGGCCCCTATGCGCAGGAGGGGCTGGACAGCACCTGGAACCTGCAGGTCGACCTGGCCGGCCTGGCGATGCTGACCTTCTTCATTGCCGTGGCCATGCGTGAACGGCAGGTCCTGGCCGCCCGCATGGAACAGATGCGCCGTTTCGAAGCGCTGGGGATGATGGCCGGCGGCATCGCCCATGATTTCAACAATGTCCTGGGCGCGGCCGGCGGCTATGCGGAACTGGCCCAGGAGCAGCTCGATGCCGACGCGCCCGCCCAGCGCCCATTGAGCGAAGTGCTGGCGGCCGTGCGTCGTGGCCGCGATCTGACCGAGCAGATCCTGCTGGCCGGTCGCCGTGGCGATCGTCAGCGCAGCCTGCTTGATGTACGCGATCCGGTGGCCGAGGCCGTCATGCTGGCCCGTCCGCTGTGTCCAGCGGGCGTGGTGATCGCCTACCAGCCGCCGCCACAACCGCTGGCCGTGCAGGGCCATGCGGGACAACTGGCGCGCCTGGCGCTGAACCTGATCCGCAATGCCAGCCAGGCGGCGCGCAGCCAGGTGGTAGTCAGTCTGCATGCCGGAGCCACGCCGCCGCAAGCGCCGCTGGCCGGTGAGCTGCCGCAGCCGCAGGCGGTCTGGCTGGAAGTGACGGACGATGGTGCCGGCATCGCCCCGGAACATCTGGCACGTCTGTTCGAGCCCTTCTTCAGCACCCGCAGCGGGGGCGGTGGCAAGGGTAGCGGCACCGGTCTGGGGCTGGCCATCGTGGCCGGCATCGCCATTGAACATGAAGGCGGCGTGGCGGTCAGCAGCTCGCCGTCGGGGACGCGCTTTCGCCTGCTGTTGCCGCTGCCGGCACAGGAGCTGCCGCTGGCAGTACCTGAGCGCGTCGTACCCTCTGCTGCGCCGGGCGCGGCCGGCGCGAGTGCCTGTGGACAAGGCGAATGCATCTTCGTCATCGATGACGATGCAGCCCAGCGCGCCCTGTGCGCGCAGTGGCTCGCCAGTCTGGGCTACAGCCCCATGGTGTTCGGCGACCCGCAGCAGGCGCTGGCGGAATTGACGCTGGAGCCGCTGGCCGTGGATCTGGTCATCACCGATCTGGACATGCCGCAGATGCAGGGCGATGCGCTCATCGCCGCCATGCGCACGCTGCGTGCCGACCTGCCCGTGCTGCTGTGTTCCGGCCAGCCGCGTGCGGCCACCCTGGCGGCGGCGCTGGCAGCGCGATCGCTGGCCAAGCCGTATGATCTTCCTGCCCTGCGGCGTGCGGTCCTGCACGCCCTGGGCGCATCCGAACGAGGTTCTCCATGAGCATCACGCCCCCGCCGCGCATCCTGGTCGTCGATGATGACCAGGCCATGCGTCAATTGCTGGTCGACTACCTGAGCGGCCACGGACTGATCGTGGACAGCGCCACCACCGGTGCCCAGGCGCAGGCCGCCGTGCAGGCCACGCAGTACGACATGGTGCTGCTCGACCTCGGTCTGCCCGATGTCGATGGTGCCGAACTGGCGCGCGGCTGGCGGGCTGCGGGTGGCTTGTCCATCATCTGCGTGACCGGCCGCAATGAGGAGGCCGACATGGTCATGGGCCTGGAACTGGGCGCGGATGACTACATCACCAAGCCCTTCTCGCCGCGCGAAGTGCTGGCACGCATGCGCGCGGTGCTGCGGCGCGCCGCGGCGCAGGCTGCGCCGGCCGCTCCGGTGACGCGCGGCCGGCATCCGCGGGCCTATCGCTTCGCCGGCTGGGAGCTCAACCTCAATACGCGCCGGCTGACCGCGCCGGACCAGCGCCAGGTCAGTCTGACCAATGCCGAATTCAGCCTGCTGGTGGCGTTCCTGGGCGCACCGGGCCGCATCATCTCGCGCGAACACTTGCTGGAAAGCACGCGCGCCTTCGACGAAGTCTATGATCGCGCCATTGATGTGCAGATCCTGCGCCTGCGCCGCAAGCTCGAAGCCGACCCCAAGCATCCGACCCTGCTGCGTACCGAGCGTGGGGCTGGCTATCTTCTTGATACCGAGATCGAGGTGATCTGGAGCTAGGGCCTGGCGTGGCAGCCGCGCCACGGCCACCGGCAGTCGATGCTGCGGTGCGGTAAAATGCTGTCTTCAAGTCTTGCGGACGTGCTTTCGCCCAGTTTCCGGCGATGGCAGTGCGTGCGCAGGGCATCTCTGCCGTACCGCCCTTGCCGCCTCACGCGCGCTGACGCGTTCATGATGGTGCCGGCCCCTGCGGCCTGTTTCTTCCCTGCCCATGACGACTCTCTCCTCATCCACTTCGCGCCTGCGCGACCTGCGCCAGAACGTTCTGGCCGGCCTCACCACCTCCTTCGCGCTGGTGCCCGAATGCATCGCCTTTGCGCTGGTGGCGCAGTTGAACCCGCTGATGGGGCTATATGGCGCTTTCTTCATCTGTACCATCACGGCCCTGTTCGGTGGCCGCCCGGGCATGATTTCCGGGGCGGCCGGCTCGATGGCCGTGGTCATCGTGGCCCTGGTCGTTCAGCATGGTGCACAATATTTCCTGGCGACGGTGGTGCTGTCGGGCGTGATCATGCTGCTCTTCGGCGCGCTGCGGCTGGGCAAGCTGGTGCGCATGGTGCCGCATCCGGTGATGCTGGGCTTCGTCAATGGCCTGGCCATCGTGATCGCGATGTCGCAGCTGGAACATTTCCGCGTCGAGACCCCCGCCGGTCCGCAATGGTTGCAGGGCGGGGCGCTGGCCATCATGATCGGCCTGACGCTGGCCACCATGCTGATCGTGTGGCTGCTGCCGCGCGTGACCAAGGCGATTCCACCGGCGCTGGCGGCCATTCTCGGCGTGGGCCTGGTGACTTATTTCAGCGGCCTCCACACCCGCACCCTGGCCGACATGGCGCAGATCGCCGGCGGCCTGCCGCCGCTGCACTGGCCCAGTGTGCCGATGAACCTGGAGACGCTGCGCATCATCGGTCCCTATGCGGTGCTGATGGCCATCGTCGGCCTGCTGGAAACCCTGCTGACCTTCAACCTCACTGACGAAATCACCGCCAGCCGTGGCCAGCCCAACCGCGAATGCCTGGCACTGGGCGCGGCCAACATCGTCTCGGGCCTGTTCGGCGGCATGGGCGGTTGCGCCATGATCGGCCAGACCATGATCAACCTCGGCTCGGGCGGGCGCTCGCGTCTTTCGGGTGTGGTGGCGGGCGGGATGATCCTGCTGTTCATCCTCTTCCTGTCGCCGGCCATCGAGCGCATCCCGCTGGCCGCGCTGGCCGGTGTCATGTTCGTGGTGGCACAGGAGACCTTTGCCTGGGGTTCGCTGCGCGTGCTGGGCAAGGTGCCGCGCAGTGATGCGCTGGTCATCATTGCGGTGACCATCATCACCGTGCTGACCGACCTGGCCGTGGCCGTCCTGTGCGGCATCGTCATCACCGCGCTCAACTTCGCCTGGCAGCATGCCCGTGAAATCCGTGCCGACCGCCGCGATGAGGCCGACGGCAGCCGCACTTACCTGCCGCAGGGCACGCTGTTCTTCGCCTCCACCACACACTTCCTCGACCTCTTCGATACGGCCAACGATCCGCAGCAGGTCACCCTGGATTGCCGTCATCTGCGCCTGGCGGACCACTCCGCCATTGCGGCCGTGCAGACCCTGGCCGAGCGTTACGTGCGTGCTGGCAAGGAGCTGCGCGTGGTGGCCTTGTCGCAGCGTTGCAGCCAGTTGCTGGAACGCGCGGGCTTGCCGCAGGTGGCGTAAAAAAAGCCCGCCGTCGCTTGCGCAAGGCGGGCCAGAAGTACCACGGGAAATCATGTTTCATCGTCGGCCCGCATCGCAGGATGCGGGCCGATGTCACGTCTGCGTGCTTACTTCGATGAGGATAGTTGCATTTCCGGACTACCCCATCCGCCGCCCAGGGCGCGGATCAGGTTGACTGTTGCACGGGCCCGTTCGCCATCGAGCGTGACCGAAGCGCGCCGGGTTTGCAGCACGGTACGGTCGGCATCGATGACGCTGAAGTAGCTGACGGCACCTTCGCGGTACTGCGTGTGCGAGAGCTTGGCTGCGCGCGAGGAAGCGGCTACGGCTTCGTCTTGCGCGCGGTTCTGGTCGTCCAGGATGCGCAGGTTGGCCAGGTTGTCTTCCACTTCGCGGAAAGCGTTCAGAACCGTGCCGCGATAGGTCGCCACCTGCTCTTCATAGCTGGCGCGCGCACGATCCACACCGGCCTGGCGGCGTCCGCCATCGAACAGCGGCATCGACAGCGCCGTGCCCACCAGCGGGCCCAGGAGGAAGGTGCGGCTGGACCAGTTGAACAGATCGCCCAGTTGCGCCGACTCATAGCCCAGGCCACCGGTCAGGTTCAGCGCCGGGAAGAAGGCCGATTTGGCCACGCCCACGCGGGCATTGGCGGCAGCCATGGCGCGTTCGGCAGCGGCGATGTCGGGACGGCGCTCCAGCAGCGTCGAGGGCAGTCCGGCCGGCACCGACACGCTCAGGCGCGTCAGCGGTTGCGGCGGCAGCGAGAACTCGGCCGGGGTGCGGCCCAGCAGGATGGCCAGCGCGTGTTCGGCGGTGGCGCGCTGGCGGGCGATGCCCAGCGCTTCCGATTGGGCCGAGGCCAGTTCGGAACGGGCGCGGGCCACGTCCACTTCACTGATGTCGCCTTCGTCGAAGCGGCGCTGCACCAGGCGCAGCGATTCCTGGCGCAACTCGACGGTGCCGCGATACAGCTCGGCGGCAGCGTCCAGTTCACGCACCTGGAAGTACTGCTGCGCCACGTCGGCCTGCAGGGCCAGCAGTACCGAGTGGAACAGCGCTTCGCTGCGCTGGGCATCGGCGGTGGCGGCATCGACGGTCGAGGCGACTCGCCCAAACAGGTCAACTTCGTAAGAAACGTTCACCTGAGCACGATAGAGAGTGAATGGTTGTGTGTTGGCATCGGCCGGCAAGCCTTGCGAGGCGGGCGACGGGCGCTGGCGGGTCGCACCGACCCCTGCATCCACCTGCGGGAAGTAGCCCGAGCGCGCATCGCGGGTCAGGGCGCGCGCCTGGCCCAGGCGGGCGGCGGCCGCCTTGAGGTCCTGGTTGGCTTGCTGGGCGGTGTCTTCGAGGGCGTTCAACTTGTCGTCGCCGAAGATTTTCCACCACTCGCCACGGGCAATGTCTTCGGCCGGTTGCGCGGTCTTCCACTGGCTGCCGTTCTCGCCGGTCTGCGGCGCAGGGGCCGCTTCCTTGAAGGCGGCCGGGGTGTCCACCGCCGGACGTTCATAGGTCGGGGCCACCGAGCAGCCGGCCAGCACCAGCAGTGCCGCCAGCAGGGCCGAGCTGATGCGCACGGGGCGCAGCAGGCGGCTCATCGAGAGAGATTGGGTCATCATTTTTCTTGCTCCATTCATGGGCCGATCCGCAGATCAGCGATCATCCTGTGCGCCCGGTGCAGCGTGGGCGATGTGGGTGCCGGCGGTCATCGGGGCTTCGTGATGCGAGGCCGAGTGCAGGGCGCGGCGGTCGATGGTACGCAGCAGGACGTAGAACACGGGGGTGAGGAACAGGCCGAAGAGGGTTACGCCCAGCATGCCGAAGAACACCGCAATGCCCATCGCATGGCGCATTTCCGAACCGGCGCCGGAGGAGGTCACCAGCGGCACCACCCCCATGATGAAGGCGATCGAGGTCATCAGGATCGGGCGCAGACGCAGGCGGCTGGCTTCGATGGCGGCTTGCACGGCAGTGCGGCCCTGCATCTCCAGTTCGCGGGCGAATTCCACGATCAGGATGGCGTTCTTCGCCGACAGACCCACCAGCACCATCAGGCCGATCTGGGTGAAGATGTTGTTGTCGCCGCGGGTGAGCCACACACCGGTCAGTGCCGCCAGGATGCTCATCGGCACGATCAGGATCACGGCCAGCGGCAGGGTCAGGCTTTCATAGAGCGCCGCCAGCACCAGGAACACCAGCAGCACGCTGATCGGGAACACCCAGACGCCTGCGTTGCCGGCCAGGATCTTCTGGTAGGTCAGGTCGGTCCATTCGAACTTGATGCCGCGCGGCAGGGTGGCAGCCGCCACGCGTTCAGCCGCAGCCTGGGCCTGGTCCGAGGAATAACCCGGAGCCGGGCCGCCATTGATGTCGGCGGCGGTATAGCCGTTGTAGCGCACCACCATTTCCGGACCGAAGGTCTGCTTGACCTTCACCACGGAAGACAGCGGCACCATCTCGCCGGCATCGTTGCGGGTCTTCAGCTGCGCGATGTCCTCGGCCTTGGCGCGGAAGGGCGCGTCAGCCTGGGCCCGCACCTGATAGACGCGGCCGAAGCGGTTGAAGTCGTTCACATACAGCGAACCCAGGTAGATCTGCATGGTGTTGAACACGTCGGTGACCGGAATGCCCAACTGCTTGGCCTTGACGCGATCCAGTTCCACATCCAGCTGCGGCACGTTGATCTGGTAGCTGGAGAACATCGGACCCAGCGCCGGTTCCTTGGCGGCGGCCTTCATGAAGGCTTGCGCAGCCTTGTCCAGTTCGGCGTAACCCAGCGCATCGCGGTCTTCGATCTGCATCTTGAAGCCACCCAGCGTACCCAGGCCCATCACCGGCGGCGGCGGGAAGACGGCGGTGAAGGCTTCCTTGATGCCGCCGAATTTCTTGTTCAGCGAGGCGGCGATGGCATTGCCTGACAGTTCCTTGCTCTTGCGTTCCTCGAAGGGCTTCAGGCCCACGAAGACGATACCGGCCGAAGAGCTGTTGGTGAAACCGTTGATGGACAGGCCAGGGAAGGCAATCGCACTGGCCACGCCCGGTTCCTTCAGCATGATGTCGCTCATCTTGCGCATCACTTCTTCACTGCGGTCGATCGAAGCGCCATTGGGCAGCTGGGCGAAGGCCACCAGGTATTGCTTGTCCTGGCCCGGCACGAAGCCGCCGGGAACGATGTAGGACACACCCAGCGTCGCCGCCAGCAGCACCACATACACGCCCATGGTGGCACCCTTGCGCTTGATCACGCCGGTCACGCCATGACCGTAGTTGTCGGAGGCGCGGTTGAAGAAGCGGTTGAAGCGGATGAAGAAGCCACCGAGGAAGCGGTCCATCTGCCGCGTCAGCCAGTCCGGCTTGTCGCCGTGGCCCTTGAGCAGCAGGGCGGCCAGAGCCGGGGACAGCGTGAGCGAGTTGAAGGCCGAGATGACGGTGGAGATCGCAATGGTCATCGCGAACTGCTTGTAGAACTGGCCGGTCAGGCCGGTCATGAAGGCCAGCGGCACGAACACCGCTACCAGCGTCAGGGCAATGGCGATGATGGGGCCGGAGACCTCCTGCATGGCGCGATAGGTGGCGTCACGCGGCGAAAGGCCGGCACCGATGTTGCGCTCCACGTTTTCCACCACCACGATGGCATCATCGACCACGATACCGATGGCCAGCACCATCCCGAACAGCGACAGCGCATTGATGGTGTAGCCAAAGCCCAGCATCAGCGAGAAGGTACCGATGATGGAGACCGGCACGGCCAACAGCGGAATGATGGAAGCGCGCCAGGTCTGCAGGAAGATGATCACCACGATCACGACCAATGCAATGGCTTCCAGCAGGGTATGCACCACCGCTTCGATGGAGGCCCGCACGAACTGGGTCGGGTCATAGACGATGCTGTAGCTGACCGAGCTGGGGAAGTCGGCCGACAATTCCTTCATCGCCGCCCGCACCTGGGTCGAGACATCCAGCGCATTGGCACCAGGGGCCTGGAAGATGGGGATGGCCACGGCCGGCTTGTTGTCCAGCAGCGAGCGCAGGCCATATTCGGAGGCGGCCAGTTCGACACGTGCGACGTCACCCAGGCGGGTGGTCGCGCCATCGGGCGAGGCCTTCAGGATGATGTCGCGGAATTCGCCCTCGGTCTTCAGACGACCCTGCGCGTTCACCGACAATTGCAGCGGCGTTTCGGGCGAGCTGGGCGAGGCACCGATCACACCGGCCGCTACCTGCACGTTCTGCTCGCGGATGGCGCGCACCACGTCGGTGGCCGTCAGGCCGCGCTGGGCCACCTTGTTGGGATCGAGCCAGACGCGCATGGCGTAGTTGCCCGAGCCGAACAGGCCCACTTCACCCACGCCCTGGATACGCGCCAGGCGGTCCTTGACGTTCAGGACTGCATAGTTGCGCAGGTAGGTGGTGTCGTAGCGGTTGTCGGGCGAGGTCAGGTGCACCACCATGGTCAGCGTGGGCGAGGATTTGAGCGTGGTCACGCCCAGTCGCTGCACGTCTTCCGGCAGGCGCGGCAGGGCTTGCGAGACGCGGTTCTGCACCAGCTGCTGGGCCTTGTCGGGATCGACGCCCAGGCGGAAGTTGACGGTGATGGTGAGGTTGCCGTCGCTGTTGGCCTGCGACTGCATGTAGAGCATGTTTTCCACGCCGTTGATCTGCTCTTCCAGCGGCGAAGCCACCGTTTCAGCGATCACTTTCGGGTTGGCGCCGGGATACTGCGCGCGCACCACTACCGAGGGCGGCACCACTTCCGGATATTCGGAGATGGGTAGCTGCAGCATGGCCAGCACGCCGCCCAGCAGCAGCAGTACCGACAGCACGCCCGCGAAGATCGGGCGGTCGATGAAGAATTTTGAGATATTCATGTAGGTTCCTTGTCAGTCGTCAGGATGCAAATGCCCTGGCAGCGGGCCTTGCAGCCCCTGCGACTTGTTCTTCCTTGAATGCGAGAGCGCTGCTTCGGATCAGGCCTTGCCGGCGGCAGGTGCCGGTGCTGCCGTGGCGGTCTGCGCCTGCATCGGCACGACGGTCGGGGTGATGGCGTCACCCGGACGGATGCGCTGCAGGCCATTGACCACGATGCGTTCGCCCGGCTGCAGGCCCTTTTCGATCACCACCAGACCGTCATGGCCGGCGCCCACCACCACCTGGCGGTAATTCGCCTTGTTGTCCTTGTCGGCTACCATGACGAAGCGCTTGTCCTGGTCGGTACCGAGGGCCTTTTCGTCGATCAGCACGGCCTGGTGCGGCGCGCCGCCACCCAGGCGCACGCGGGCATACAGGCCCGGGACCAGCTGGCCATCGGCGTTGTCGAAGATGGCGCGCACGCGGATGGTGCCGGAGGCGGTATCGAGGCGGTTGTCGACCGATCCGACGCGGCCCTTGCGGGAGTAGCCGTCTTCATTGGCCAGGCCCAGTTCCACCGGCACGGTGGCACCCGCGGCGCGCGCCGGGTTCACGTACTTCAGGAAGCTTTGTTCATCCACATCGAAGGAGGCATAGACCTTGGCCACTGATACCAGCGTGGTCAGCGGCGCATTGGCGGCACCCGGGTTCACCACGTTGCCCACGGTCACTTCGGCGCGCGAGATGCGGCCCGAGACCGGTGCGGTGATGCGGGTGTATTCCAGGTTCAGGCGGGCCGCGCGCAGGGCGGCACGGGCGGCGGCGACATTGGCCGAGGCTTCGCGCGAGGCGTTCTGCTTCTCTTCGAAATCGCGCTTGGCGATGGCGTTGTCGCCCAGCAGGCGCTGGCCACGGGCCAGGTCGGAGGCGGTATAGCCGGCACGGGCTTCGGCACCGGCCAGTTGCGCTTCGGCGCGGGCGACTTCGGCTTCATACGGACGCGGATCGATGGTGAAGAGCACGTCGCCCTTCTTGACCAGTGCGCCATCCTTGAAGTGCACGGCAGTCAGGGTGCCGCCCACCAGCGGACGGACCTCGACGCGATCGACCGCTTCGATGCGGCCCGAATAGGATTGCCAGTCGATGATCTGGCGCTGGACCACTTCGGCGACATCGACCGGCGCGCCGGCGGCGGCAGCGGTCGGGGCCGTGGAGGCATTGGCCGAGAGGCCGACCATGGAGATGGTGCCACCGACCGAGAGGGCGATGACGGCCAGGACTGTGGCAGTGAGAGCGAAACGTTTGCGCAGTGGGGCGGGAGTGTTCATTTTCTTGTCCTCAGAGTGAAGTGGAGGGGTGAAGCGGATGCGGCAAAAATTCAGGGAGCGCAGCATCGCGTCGCAGGGTGGCGAAGCGGCAGCGCAGGAAATTGACGATCTCGGTCAGCAGCGGCAGGTGCGTACGCAGGGCCCCGTGCGTGATGCCGACGAAGCGCGAGACCTGCGTGGGCACGCCGGCGCGGATCAGGCTGGAGGCGTATTTCTCGGCCTCCGGGCAGAGCACGTCACGTTCGGCGGTGGCAATGAAGGCCGGCGGCAGGCCCGCCAGGCGGCTCACTTCCAGCGGCGCGGCATAGGGATGCAGGCGCTGCATGGTCTGCGGCAGGTACTGGCGATAGCTGGCCGCGCAAGTCTCGGCGGTGACATCGGATTGCAGGCGGGTGGCATCGCCCAGCAGGCGCATGCTGGGGTCCAGCATCGGGCTGATCAGTACCTGGGCCGCCAGCGGCTTGCCGCAGCGGTCGCGGGTCATCATCGTCAGGCTGGCGGCCAGGCTGCCGCCGGCATCGTCGCCAGCGACCACCATGCGGTCCAGGTCAACCTGCAGTTCGGTGGCGTTCTTGCAGGCCCAGGTGGCAGCGGCGAAGGCATCTTCGGGCGCGGCCGGGAAGGGCTTGGCCGGCGCCAGCGCGTAGCCGACCGACAGCACCACCGCCTGGTTGTGCTCGGCCAGGAAGCTGGCCGGGGTGTCGGCGTCATCCAGCGAACCACTGGTGAAACCGCCGCCGTGGAAATACAGCACCAGCGGGCGTTTCTCACCCTTGGGCAGGGCGGCAGCGGGCTGGTACAGGCGCACGGGGATGCGTCCCAGCGGGCCGGGAACGAAGAAATTGCGGATGTCCAGCGGAGAGGAACCTTGCATGATGAGCGCCTGGGCCGAAGCCACTTGTCCAAGAATGGAGCGGATTGTGCGCCACAGCAGGGTCTCGAATAAACACCTATAATCCAACAACACTGTTCGGTAAGTCTGAACAATCAGTGAAATTAATTCATTCACTTTTCTGATCCTTTCAGTGAAGAAAAAGCCCTAGCTTCCCGCCTCGGTGAAGTGGGTGGCTCCTGCGACATCGATGCTGTTGTCCTCCGATGTGCAAAGTTGGCTGGATTTTGTCGTTATTTGGTTTAAATTGGGATGGGGCTGGTCACTGCGATCCAGGTCCATCCCGTCATGGCAAGATGGCGCGCCGGGGGCGGTGCCTGGTCTTGCAGGGATCTGTCTTGCCCCCGATTGCCGCGCCGGCGTTTTCCCTGGCGGCGGCCTCAAAGGAGAGAGCGATGGACCGTTTCCAGGCCATGCAAGTCTTTACTGCTGTGGTGGATGCCAACAGCTTCACACGCGCTGCCGACAACCTGAACCTGCCGCGCACTACCGTGACCACCCTGATCCAGGGGCTGGAGAGCATGCTGAAGGTGCGCCTGCTGAACCGCACCACGCGTCGCATCAGCCTCACGCCCGACGGCGCGGCGTATTACGAGCGCTGCGTGCGCATCCTGGCGGACGTCGAGGAGACTGAACAATCCTTCCGCAATGTCACCCGCGGTCCGCAGGGGCGGCTGCGTATCGATGTGCCGGGCTCCATCGGCCGGCTCATGCTGCTGCCCAACCTGTGCGACTTCTACAGCAAGTACCCGGACATCGAGCTGGTCATGGGCATGGGCGATCGTCCCGTGGACCTGGTGCAGGAGGCCGTGGACTGCGTCATCCGCATCGGCGACTTGCAGGATTCCTCGATGGTGGCGCGCCGCATCGGCACCTTCCAGACCGTGACCTGCGCCGCCCCGTCCTACCTGGAGCGCCATGGCGTGCCGCACACCATCGAAGACCTGCAACAGCACCAGTCGGTCCATTATTTCTCCGGCCGTACCGGCCGCACCATCGACTGGGACTTCGTGGTCGATGGCATCACCCGCGAGGTGAAGATGAATGGCCGTCTGTCGGTCAACGATGCCGATGCCTACGTGGAGTGCGCCCTGCAAGGCTTCGGCATGGTGCAGGCGCCGCTCTACATGGTCACCCGCCACATCGATGAAGGCCGTCTGGTGGAAGTGCTGTCGCAATGGAAGCCGGCACCGCTGCCGATTTCCGTGGTGTACCTGCACAACCGCCATCTCTCGCCCAAGGTGCGTGCCTTCGTCGACTGGGTGGCCGAACTGTTCGCCACCTGCCCGTTGAACAAGGCCTGCACCATGGGCATGGAAGAGAGCGAGTGCCACTTCGTCAACAAGCCCGAATCCACGACGGTGCGCACGGTGGTGGAGCAGTACAACATCGCCGAGAGCGTGTTCTGATCGATGTAAATCTGGCTTGGGGTTCGGCGAGGATTATGCAGGGCGGGCCGGTGTTTTCGCGTGCCTTAAGCTGCTGGTTTTTTGCCCGATTCTCTTTTCATGCTTGCTGGGATTTCAGGTGAAATCGCGCTGGCGCGTGGTTTTCGGTGTGTCCGTGCCATGATCATTGCGCTCAATCGTGCAAGGGCATACCTGATCCTGCAAACTTCTTGCCCGATTCTCCATGGATGGACTGCAGAGGATCAGGCAGTTGCCAGTCCGCGCTAGAGTCGCGTCTGTCTTTCAACGAGAGGAGCTTATGGACCTCGATCTGCATTCCGTTCAGGATTCCGGCCCGTTGCTGCTGCCGGAGGCAGTGGAGAGTGCGCCCGCCCGGCAGCAGGATGATCCGCGTTTCCAGGCCATGCAGCAGGAGCTGCTGCAACTGCTGGAGCGCACTACGGCCGGCGTCGAAGGCATGCTGGCTACGGCCATCCCCAACCTGGAAATCTATCGCATCACCTGTCCGAGCGGCCCCAAGCACGCGGTGCAGAAGCCGGTCTTTGCGGTCATTGCGCAGGGTTCCAAGCGCATCTTCGTGGGCGATGAGATCTACGAATACGATCCCATGCATTACCTGGTCGCCTCGGTGGATCTGCCGGTGGTCGGCAAGGTCATGGTGACCAGTCCCGATGAACCCTATCTGGGCTTGCGGCTGGAGCTCGATACCCAGGAAATCGGCGAGCTGATCGGCGACGAGAACCTGCCGGCGTCGGCCAATTTTGGCGAAGGGGCTGCGCGCGGCCTGTATGTGAACCGGCTGGACGTTGACCTGCTCGATGCGGTGCTGCGCCTGTTGCGCCTGCATGAGACCCCGCGCGACGTGCCGATCATGGCGCCGATGATCCGGCGCGAGATCCTGTATCGCCTGCTGATGAACGGACAGGGGGCGCTGTTGCGCCAGACCGTATTGCAGGACAGCCAGATGAACCGCGTGGCCAAGGCCATCCGCCTCATCAAGGAAGGCTTTGACCAGGCCTTGCGCATCGAGGATGTGGCACGCGATGTGCATATGAGCGTGTCTTCGCTGCATCACCACTTCAAGCTGGTGACGGCCATGAGTCCGCTGCAATACCAGAAGAATTTGCGCCTGCAGGAAGCCCGCAAACTGATCCTCACCGCCGACGCCAGCGTGGCCACTGCCGCGCATCGCGTGGGTTACGAGAGTTCATCGCAGTTCAGCCGCGAGTACAGCCGCCTGTTCGGCGCGCCGCCGCTGCGCGACAAGCGGCGCTGGCAGGAAGAGGAAGCGCCGGTGCTGTGAGCTTGAGCAGGCGTACCGGGAGCTCGCTAGAATGAGCGGCTTGCGGCAGTTAAGTTATCCACATCCCATTTGATTCGGAGACAGCATGCATTATCGTCGCCTCGGCAAGAGCAACCTGAAGGTATCGGCCCTGTGTCTGGGGTCCATGATGTTCGGGGACCAGACCGACCTGGAAGAGTCCGGCCGCATCGTGGCATCGGCCCGCGAGCATGGCATCAATTTCATCGATACGGCGGACGTCTACACCAAGGGCAAGTCCGAGGAAATCGTCGGCAAGCTGCTGGCCGGACAGCGCCATGAGTGGGTGCTGGCCAGCAAGCTGGGCAATGCCATGAGTGGCAAGCCGAATGAGTCGCACTATTCGCGCAGCTGGATCGTGCGCGAGACCGAAAGCATCCTCAAGCGCCTCGATACCGATTACCTCGACATCCTCTACATGCACCGCGACTACCAGGACGAGAACCTGGAAGAGGCCGTGCAAGCGCTGGGCGATTTGATCCGTGCGGGCAAGATCCGCGGCTTTGGCGTCTCCAACTTCCGTGGCTGGCGCATTGCCGAGATCGTGCGCCTGTGCGAGAAGAACAATGTCCCGCTGCCGCTGGTGTGCCAGCCGTATTACAACCTGTTGAACCGTCAGCCCGAAGTGGAAATCCTGCCGGCCTGCGCCAACTATGGTTTGGGCGTGGTGCCTTACAGCCCGATTGCACGCGGCGTGCTGACCGGCAAGTACCAGCCCGGCCAGAAGCCGCCGCAGGACACGCGTGCCGGGCGGGGCGACAAGCGCATGATGGAGACCGAATTCCGCGAGGAATCGCTGCTGATCGCGCAGCGCCTGCAGCAGCACTGCGAAGCGCGCGGGATCAAGCTGGGCCAGTTCGCCACCGCCTGGGTGCTGGCCAACGCGTCCATCAGCAGCGTCATCGCCGGACCGCGCACGCTGGCGCAGATGGAGGATTACTACGATGCGGCGGAAATGAAGATCAGCGCAGAGGAAGAGGCATTGGTCGACAGCCTGGTCACGCCGGGGCATGCGTCCACGCATGGGTACAACGATCCGAATTATCCGTTCTTTGGGCGGGTGGTGAGGGGCTGACGTCACACCGCGCGTCGCGCATCGGTGCATGAAAGCGGATCAGCTGCAGGCGGCTGATCCGCTTTTTTTGTTTACGATTTTCCCGGGTAGCACGTCAGCGCAACGCAGCGATCCTCCGCGCCCCCTCCGCCTTGATCTGCTGAATGTCAGTCCCCGGCACCACCAGGTCCATGCCGATGCCCTTCATGCGCTGCGCCATCTCCATGGTGCCGGCGAAGATCCCCACGTATTTGCCCAGCTTGCGCGCCAGCGCCAGCAGATGATCGATGGCCTCGTTGAGGCGTGCATCATCGTAGGCGTCCGGCGCCAGGCCGAGTTCGATGGCCAGGTCGCTGGGGCCGATGAAGATGCCGTCCAGGTCCGGGGTCTGCAGGATCGCTTCGGCGTTGGCTTAGCCTTCGCGGGTCTCGATCATGGCCAGGGTCAGGATGGTGGCGTTGGCGTAGGCGAAGTAGTCCGCACCGCCATACAGGAAGCCGCGTGCCGGGCCATAGCTGCGACCGCCGCGCGGTGAATAATGGCAGGCACGCACGAAGCGCTCGGCATCCGCCGCCGTGTTGATCAGCGGGCAGATCACGCCATAGGCACCGGCGTCGAGCAGCTTGTTGATTTCTCCCAGGCTGTTTTCGGAACAGCGCACCAGCGGCACGGCGGGCGTGCTGGAGATGGCCTGCAGCATGGGCAGCGCCGATTCGATCGAGAACGGACCGTGCTGCAAGTCCACCGTCACCGCATCGTAGCCGCTGTGGCCCAGCACTTCGGCCAGCAGCGAGTTGCCCATCGATACCCAGCCCGAGAGGGCCAGTTGCTGTTGCGCGAAGAGGGTGCGCAGCCGGTTTTCCCGCATCGTTCGTCTCCCATGGATGGGCCTGCGCCATTGCAGGCCAGGGGCCATGTTAAGTCCGAATGCCGAAGCCTGGCATGAAACTTCTTCAGCCGCGGTACTGGAAGGCCGTGTCGTCGATGGCGCGGCGGCGGCCGGCGATCTGGTCGGCGACCAGCGCCGCGCTGCCGCAGGCCAGCGTCCAACCCAGTGCACCCTGGCCAATGTTGAGATGAAGATTCTCGATCGGCGACGCCCCCACGATCGGCACGCCGCTCGGCGTCGCCGGACGGAAGCCCATCCACGGCGACAGCGTGGCATCCTCGCCCAGCGCGCAGCCGGGGAAGAGTTCGCGCAGGCCGTTCTTCAGTTCTTCGATGGCCGCCGGCGGAATGCGGCGATCCTGGCCCACCAGTTCGATGCGCCCGGCCACGCGCAGGCGCTGGCCCAGGCGCGCATAGACGATCTTCCTGGCGATGTCGGTGATGGAGACCTGCGGTGCCGCCGTGCGGCTGGCCTCGTCCTCCAGCGGCACCGTGATGCTGTAACCCTTGAGCGGATAGAGCGGCAGGCGCAAGTCCAGCAAGCGCGCGAACTCCACGCTCTCCGCGCCCAGCGCCAGCACGAAACGATCCGCCGCAAGCCATTGGCCGCCGGCCTGCACCGCACGCAGCGCGCGGCCTTCACGACGCACGTCACTGATGCGGGCACCACCGATGAAGCGGAAGTTCGGATGGGCCTGCATGGACGCCACCAGCGCGCGGCAGAACTGCGGGCAATCGCCCGCTTCTTCGCTCGGCGTGTAAATGCCGCCGACCCAGTCGCGCTGCGAGTGGCCCAGCGCCGGCTCGATGCGGATGCATTCGGCCGCGCCCAGGACTTCCTGTTGGCAGCCATATTGCGACTGGAATTGCACCTGCTGCGCGGCGGCTTCCAGTCCCTGCGCGTCGGTGAACATCACCAGCTTGCCGGAACGTTGATGGTCGAATGACAGCTGCAGGCCGGCGTTCCATTGCGTGAGCTGATCGCGGCTGTAGAAGGCCAGTTGCAGCAGGTCGATGGTGGTCTGGCGCACCCGCTGCGCATTGCAGCAGCGCAGGAATTCCAGCAGCCAGCGGTACTGGTCGAGATCGGCGGTAGGCCGGATGGTCAGCGGCGAATCCTTGCTGAACAGGTAGTAAGCCCACTTGGTCCAGACCGAGGGGTCGGCCAAGGGCGCCACATAGGAGTAACTGAGCTGGGCGCCATTGCCCTGGCTGGTGCCCTCGCCGGGCTGTTGGCGAGCATCGATGAGGCTGACCTGATGGCCATCCTGCAGGAGACGGTAGGCAGTGGTCACGCCGATCACGCCGGCGCCCATTACGCAGATATGCATGGAATTTCGTGGAAGTCAGTCAAGAACCGCGCAGCGCGTGGCCTGCCGCGGATCAGCAGCAGACTACCGAAGAGCCGCACGGGTGTCACATGCCGAATTGGCATGAGCTTTTGCGCGCACGCAAAAGCGTTTTGCGACGGAGGATCTCCGGTGCCGGGCCATGCTGCGCTACAATAGCGCCCGATGCAGGCCAGACAGCCGCTGGCCGCCTTCGCAAGGAGGTGGCGGGAGGAAGGTCCGGACTCCACAGAGCAGGGTGACGGTTAACGGCCGTCCGCTGAAAGCCGGCGCAAGCCGGTATAAGGCGAGGAACAGGGCCACAGAGACGAGCGTATTCAGTTACGGTGAAACGCGGTAACCTCCACCCGGAGCAATTTCAAATAGGCACGCGTTGATGTGGCTCGCGGAGCGTGCGGGTAGAAAGCTTGAGCGGCGGAGTGATCCGTCGCCTAGAGGAATGGCTGTCATAGCGGGTTTCCCGCCGTAACAGAATCCGGCCTACCGGCCTGCTTCATTGAATTCATTGACATAAAACACACTGCGGCCCGTGGGCACTGCGGGCTCGCCAGAGACCCAGGAGACCCATGAATCAAACCGCCGCCCCCGTGGTATTCGAAGAACTGACGGCCGCCAACGGCCGTCGCATCGGTATCGCCACCCTCGCTTCCGAAAAGACGCTGCACGCCATCTCGCTGGAGATGGTCCGGCTGCTCACGCCGCAACTGCAGCAGTGGCAGGCCGATCCGGGCGTGGCCATGGTGATCCTGCAGGCGCAGGGCGAGAAAGCCTTCTGTGCCGGGGGCGACCTGCAGCAGCTCTATCGGTCCATGCGCGAGCATCACGCTTCGCCCGCGCGCGAGGACATCCGCGCCAATACCTACGCGGCCGAATTTTTCGAGCACGAATATCGTCTGGATTATCTTGTCCACAGCTTCGCCAAGCCCATCCTGTGCTGGGGGCATGGCATCGTCATGGGCGGCGGCATCGGCCTGATGGCCGGTTGCAGCCACCGCGTGGTCACCGAAAAATCGCGCTTGGCCATGCCGGAAATCACCATCGGGCTTTATCCGGACGTGGGCGGCAGCTGGTTCCTGGCGCGCATGCCGGGCAAGACCGGCATCTTCCTGGCGCTGACCGGTGCCAACCTCAATGCCAACGACGCGCTCTTCGCCGGGCTGGCCGACTATCGCGTGGCGCATGCCGCCAAGGCCTCGGTGATCGATGCCCTGCTGATGCAGCCGTGGGGGCAGGGCAATGATGCCGAATTGCTGGATCGTGTCCTGGCAAGCGCGCAGGCCTCCTCCTCACAGGAAGGGGCGGCCGTCTTCGCGTCCTCCAACCTGCGCACGCATTTCGATCTGATCGACTCCCTGTGCCGCCGGCCCACGCTGCCCGAGATCGTGGACGGCATCCTCACCTTGGAGACCGAGGATGCCTGGCTCGTCAAGGCACAAGCGACCTTGCGCGCCGGTTCGCCCGGATCGGCCTGGTTGGGCTACGCCTTGCAGAAGCGGGTGCGTCCGCTGTCGCTGGCGCAGGTGTTCCGGCTGGAATTCGTGGTGTCGCTGCATTGCGCGGCACGCCCTGATTTCGTCGAAGGTATCCGCGCACTGATCATCGAGAAGGACCAGAAACCGCAATGGAATCCGGCTTCGCTGGCCACCGCCACGCCGCAATGGGTGGAAGGTTTCTTCGCTGATCCGTGGCCGCAGGCGGATCATCCGCTGGCTGACCTGGGTGCATGAAACGCTTCAGGCGCTCCCCGGCCGGGCCAGCGGTCCGGCCTTACAGACCCAGTTCGGACAGGCTCGGATGATCGGCCGGGCGCGGGCCTGAACGGTCCCAGTGGAATTTGCGGTCTGCCTCCTTGATGGGCAGGTCGTTGATGGAGGCATGACGCAGGCGCATCAGGCCATGCTCGTCGAATTCCCAGTTTTCGTTGCCATAGGAGCGGAACCAGCTCCCCGAATCATCGTGCCATTCATAGGCGAAGCGCACGGCGATGCGGTTGCCTTCGTGCGCCCAGACTTCCTTGATGAGGCGGTAATCCAGTTCGCGCGCCCATTTGCGGGTGAGGAAGGCGACGATCTCGGCCCGTCCGTGGACGAAATCTGCACGATTGCGCCAGCGGCTGTCTTCGGTATAGGCCAGCGAGACGCGTTGCGGATCGCAGGAATTCCACGCATCTTCGGCGGCACGCGCCTTCATGGCGGCGGTCTCGCAGGTGAAGGGCGGAAGTGGCGGACGCTGGGCAGGGCTATTCATCGACGGTCTCCTTGGATGAACCGGACGGGCCGGCTGTTCATGGTGTACGACGGGACGGCAAGCGGAAATGAGGCAGTGTGCAGAAGTCAGGCCGAAAAAATTCTAGGCGCTGCGGGTGGCCTTGGCAAACGAAGCTTGCTGCTCATGGAGGTCGCTCCTGCTGTACGTGCCGGTCCGGATGGCAACTGTGCTGGCGGGGCTTGTGCAAGGAATGCGTCCGGACACCGTGCATTCACTGTGGCCAGTGTGCAAGCGAAGAACCATCAGGGGAGCGTAGTGCGGAAGCGGGTGAAGCGAGGGGGGGGGAGGGGACGGCCGATCCTGTCGAATCGGCCTCGATTTGAATGCCCTGAACCTGGTTTAGGGCATTCAAATGCGCGAAGCGTGAAATTATTTCTTCTTCTTGTTCACGGCTTCCTTGAAAGCCTTGCCAGCCGAGAACTTCACGGTGGTTGCAGCGGCGATCTTGATTTCTTCGCCGGTTTGCGGGTTACGGCCGGTGCGAGCAGCGCGCTTGCCGGTCGAGAAGGAACCGAAGCCAACCAATTGCACGGTATCGCCCTTGGTCACGGCCTTGATGATGTTCTCGATGACGGAGTCCAGCGCGCGCTGGGCTGCTGCCTTGGAGATCTCGGTGTCGGCGGCGATAACGTCAACCAATTCAGATTTGTTCACTTTAAAATTCCTTTCACTGTTAAGGTGCCCAGATTTTAGCACTGGAATGAGCCGGATCCGCAAGCCCTATCTGCGTTTTCAGCCGATAGGCCCTGGCCGGAACCGGCTTGGATTGAAAAAAATCGACGTGCTTTTCAACACCCGCAAACGGGCCATGCCGGCCGCGTTCTTGCGTATCGATCTTCCCAAAGACACGGATAGTAAAAGGTGCTCGCCGCGGAAGTCAAAACAAAAACGCTTCCTGCCATTCATTTGACGAAGAATTTGATGAAGTTTCGGGGTCGGATGCTGCTTCGCCGACCTCTTTCCTGTACGCCCTCCCGGTGTCACCTTCCTCGCGGTCGCGACCGGGATGGAAAACGATCCGGGTGATGGCATCCCGAATCCGGATATTTTTTGCCCTTTTTTCCGCCCTCTGGTGAACTTAAGTTGCACTGCAAAATCCATGTCCGTTGGCCTCGCGCACTCGCAAATCGGGCGCAGTCGGATTCCCTCCAATTTCCTCTCTGGCGCTGCCCCGAAATCGGGCACAGCGGCTGTTCCATGCGGCGCAAATCCGCGCCGTTGCGCAATTCTGGCGCGAAACACATGTGTATAGCTCAGGTTACACCTTCAATGTAAATGCTAAGTCCTTCATTTTCTTCACAAATGTTGTGAATGGCCGGTTTTAAGGAAGTGCGCTAAGTCTTTGACTTTATTAGCAAAATCCCGGTTTTTCGCTGCGTATACCGCTTGACCTGCAATAGTGCATCCACTAAAGTGGGCGGCAGTGTCAAAAAGTGTTTTTTTGTGGGGCATTTGTGGCGTCATTTGCATTTGCCCGGCAGGACACGGCACCCGATCAGCAATCTCACTCGCCGCAGGCGAAGGAAAAACACAGTGTTCCAGGGCGCGTCAGCACTCAATCTCGATGCCAAAGGACGGATGACCATTCCGGCCAAGCATCGTGACGCCCTGATTGTGCAGTGCGAAGGACGCGCCACCGTGACGCGCCATCCGCATGGCTGCCTGCTGTTTTTCCCGCGCCCGACTTGGGAGACGCATCGCGAGCAGATCGCCAACTGGCCGATGTCGGCCCGTGCCTGGCAGCGCATCTTCCTGGGCAATGCCCAGGACGTGGAGCTCGACAGCGCCGGCCGCATCCTGATCGCGCCCGAACTGCGCGCGGCCGTGGGTCTGCAGCGTGATGTGATGTTGCTGGGCATGGGTAGTCATTTCGAAATCTGGGATGCCGTCAAGCTGGCCGAAAGCGAAGCCGAGGCTGTGGCAGGTGGCATGCCGGATGTGTTGAGCAACTTTTCCTTCTGACGGCCGGACAAGATGAATCTGCAACCGGTGCCCGAGCTGCAGCACCGCACCGTGCTGTTGGAAGAAGCCGTGGACGCGCTGGCCATTGCGGGCGAGCGCGCCAATGGCATTTACCTGGACGGAACCTTCGGCCGCGGCGGTCATAGCCGCGCCATCCTGTCCAGGCTGGGCCCACAAGGGCGCCTGATCGCATTTGACAAGGATCCGTTGGCCATCGCCACGGCGCAGAAGATTGACGATGCCCGGTTCGAGATCGTGCACGACAGCTTCGCGACCATGGATGAAGCGCTTGCCGCACGCGGCATTGCGCAGGTCGACGGCGTATTGATGGATTTGGGCATCTCGTCGCCGCAGGTGGATGACGCCGCGCGCGGCTTCAGTTTTCGCCTCGATGGCCCGCTGGACATGCGCATGGATACCACCCGTGGCGTGTCGGCAGCGGAATGGCTGGCAACGGCAGATGAACAGCAGATTGCAAAGGTGATACGAGATTATGGGGAAGAACGGTTTGCTCTTCAGATTGCAAAGAAGATTGTTGCTGGCCGGGCAATCGAGCCAATTTCAAGCACACGACAGCTTGCCGCGCTCGTGGCACAAGCCGTCAAAACCCGCGAGAAAGGCAAAGACCCGGCCACTCGTACATTTCAGGCTGTACGGATTTTCGTCAATCAAGAGCTTGAAGAACTCGAAGTAGGTCTGGACAAGGCATTTGCCCAGATGGCGCAGCACGGGAGATTGGTCGTGATCAGCTTTCACTCGCTGGAAGATCGCATCGTCAAGCAGTTCATGGCCTCCAAAGCCCATGCGCCGCAGCCCGACCGTCGCCTGCCGATCCGTGCCGTGGACCTGCCGCAAGCGCCGGCCCGCCTGCTGCCGCGTGTCATGCCCGGCACTGACGAAGTCACTGCCAACCCGCGTGCCCGCTCGGCGGTCATGCGCGGCCTGGAGCGCGTGACGCCCGTTTCCTCCACCACGACCCAAGGGGCGCCTGCATGACCGGGCGTCTGTGCATCCTGCTGACCATCATGCTGGTGGGTTGCGCGCTGTCGGTCGTGAGCGCCCAGTACAAGGCCCGCAGCCTGTTCATCGAGCTGGAGCGCGCCCAGAGCGCGGCCCGCCAGCTCGACGTCGACTGGGCGCAGCTGCAGCTGGACCAATCGACGCTGGGCAAGAACGCCCGCATCGAGGAACTGGCGCGCCGTGACTTGGGCATGGTTCCGGTCTCCTCCGCCCGTACCCAATACCTGACCGTGGGGGCACCATGACCAAGATGCCTCCGCGTACCAACCTCTCCGGTGGCCGTGTGGCGGCTTCCAAGGGTGTGGCGTTTTCTTCCAATCCCATCCTGCAGGTCAAGCTGCCGGCGTGGCGTTCGCGCTTCGTGCTGTTCGTGCTGTTTGCCGCCTTCGTGGCGCTGGTACTGCGCGCGCTGTGGCTGCAGGGCGTGTCCACCGATTTCCTGCAGAAGCAGGGGGCGTCACGCTACGCCCGCACGCTCGAATTGCCGGCCACGCGCGGCAAGATCACCGACCGCAACGGCCAGGTGCTGGCTTCGTCGGTGCCGGTCAAGGCCATCTGGGCCATCCCGGAAGACGTGCAGGCCGCGCCCAAGGACAAGCTGGTGCAGCTGGCCAAGCTGCTGGAAATGAGCGATGCCGAACTGCGCAAGAAGCTCGATTCCGACCGCAGCTTCGTTTACCTGAAGCGTCAGGTCGAACAGGATACCGCTGACAAGATCGTCAAGCTGGGCATCCCCGGCATCGAGACCCGCAAGGAATACAAGCGCTTCTATCCCGAAGGCGAGGTGATGGCGCACGTGGTCGGCTTCACCAATATCGAAGACGCCGGGCAGGACGGCATGGAACTGGCCGCGCAGAAGACCCTGGCCGGCATGACGGGCAGCCGCCGCGTCATCAAGGATCGCCTGGGCCGCGTGGTGGAAGACATCGAATCCATCCGCGAGCCGCATGACGGCCGCGACCTGACCCTGTCCATCGACAGCAAGATCCAGTACATCGCCTTCACCCAACTGAAGGAAGCGGTCGACAAATTCAAGGCCAAGGCCGGCGGCATCATCGTGGTCGATGCCAAGACCGGCGAGGTGCTGGCCCTGGCCAACTTGCCGACCTACAACCCCAATGACCGTTCGGTACTGACCGGCGCGCAGCTGCGCAACCGCGTCGTGACCGATACCTTCGAACCCGGCTCCACCCTCAAGCCCTTCACCGTGGCCCTGGCGCTGGATACCCATCGCGTCACGCCCTCGACCGTGTTCCAGACCGCGCCCGGCAAGATGACCATCGGCACCGCCACCATCGGCGACTCGCATGCCCACGGTCCGCTGACGGTGGCGCAGATCATCGAGAAGTCTTCCAACATCGGTACCGCCAAGATCGCGCTGGGCATGCCGCCGGAAGAGATGTGGGAAATGTTCACCACGGTCGGTTTCGGCCAGCAGCCCAAGTTTGGCTTCCCGGGTGCGGTGGCCGGGCGCGTGCGTCCCTACAAGTCGTGGCGTCCGATCGAGCAGGCCACCATGAGCTACGGCCACGGCATCTCGGTCTCGCTGATCCAGCTGGCGCACGCTTACCTGATCTTCGCCCGCAATGGCGACATCATTCCGCTGTCCTTCACCAAGGTCACCGATTCGCCCATTGGCCAGCGCGTCATCTCGGCTGATACCGCCCTGCAGATGCGCCGCATGCTGGAAACCGTGGTCGCCCCCGGCGGCACGGCCCCGCAGGCTCAGGTGCCGGGCTATCGCGTCGGTGGCAAGACCGGTACCGCCTACAAGATCGAGGGCGGCAAGTATGTGCGCAAGTACGTGGCCTCCTTCTCGGGCATCGCCCCGATGTCGGACCCGCGCCTGATCATCTCGGTGATGATCGACGAGCCGCAAGGCCAGCACTACGGCGGCCCGGTGGCCGGCCCGGTGTTTGCCAACGTGGCCGCCAATGCCTTGCGCGCATTGAACGTACCGCCTGATTCCAGCGTGACCAACATCATCATTCCCAAAGAACCGCTAGAGGAGAGCATGTAATGTCCCAGCGCGTTCCGAGCCTTCAAGAGATCCTCGCCTGGCTGCGCCAGGCGTCGCCGTCTGCGCAACTGACCTCGGATTCCCGCCGCGTGGCAGCGGGCGACGTGTTCTTCGCCTACGTGGGCGACGCCGACGGCCGTTCCTATATTGCCGATGCCGTCGAGCGCGGTGCCGCTGCCGTGCTGTATGAAGCCGCTGGCTACACCTGGCCCGAGCAGATCGATGCGCCGCACCTGGCCGTGCCCGACCTGAAGATGCGTGCCGGCGAGATCGCCGCCGCCTGGTATGGCCAGCCTGACCAGCACATGCTGACGGTGGCCGTGACCGGCACCAACGGCAAGACCTCCTGCGCCTACTGGCTGGGTACGGCACTGTCGCGCCTGGCCGGTGCCAGCAGCGCCGGTGTCATCGGCACGCTGGGCGTGGGGTCATTCGTCAACGGCAAGCCGCAAGGCTTCGACGTCACCGGCTACACCACGCCGGACGCCGTGCTGCTGCAACGCAGCCTGTTCAAGCTGTCGCAGGCCCGCGTGAGCGCGCTGGCCATTGAGGCTTCCTCCATCGGACTGGCCCAGGGCCGCATGAACGGCATGCACGTCGATGTCGCCCTGTTGACCAATTTCACCCGCGATCACCTGGATTTCCACGGTGACATGCAGACCTACGAAGACGCCAAGCGCAAGCTGTTCCAGTGGCCGGGCCTGAAGCATGCCGTGGTCAATCTGGATGACGGCATGGGCCAGCGCCTGCTGCCGTTGCTGGCCGAGCGCAAGCTGCCGGTGATCGGCTACGCGATTGCGGACGAGCTGGGCGGCGATACGCACGGCGTACCGACTTTGCGCGCCAGCCAATTGCGCAGCAGCCATACCGGTACCGCCTTCCATGTCGATTCCCCTTTCGGCAGCGGCCAGGTCAAGACCCAGCTGGTCGGACGTTTCAATGTCAGTAACGTGCTGGGCATCATGGGCGTGCTGCTCACCCAGGGCGTGGCCTGGGAGGCCGTGGTCGCGGCCGCCGCCGCGCTGAGCCCGGCACCCGGCCGCATGCAGCAGTTCGGTGGACCCGATGTACCGCTGATCGTGATCGATTACGCGCATACGCCCGATGCCCTCGACAAGACCCTGTCCACCCTGCGCCAGGTCGCTACCCAGCGCGGTGGCCAGCTGTGGTGCGTGTTCGGCTGCGGTGGCGATCGCGATCCGGGCAAGCGCCCGCAGATGGGCCAGATCGCCGAGCAGGCCGACCAGGTGGTGCTGACCAGCGACAACCCGCGCACCGAAGATCCCCATGCCATCATCGAGCAGATCCGCGCCGGCATGAGCCGCGTCGAACCGACCGTGCTGCCCGATCGCGCCGGTGCCATCCTGTGGGCGATCCGCCATGCCACCAAGGCCGATGTGGTCCTGCTGGCCGGCAAGGGGCACGAGCCCTACCAGGAAATCGCCGGCAAGAAATTGCCCTTCCTCGATGCCGACCATGTCGCGCTGGCGCTCGCCGCGCGCTCGACCATGATGGGGGGCGCATGATGCGATTCGATTTCCGCCAGTTGCTGGAATGGATCCGCACCGCCGAGGAAGCCGCCTCTGCGCACACCGTGCCGGGCGTGGTCAATGCCCCGGCCGGCGTGCTTGAACTCGATGACGTGGTCACCGACAGCCGTGCGGTCAAGCCCGGCAATGTCTTCGTCGCGCTGCGTGGCGAACGTTTCGATGCGCATGATTTCCTCGATGCGGTCGTGGCCCAGGGCGCTGCCGCCGTGGTGGTCGACCGTGTGCCGCCGGGATTGAGCGTACCGGCCATCGTGGTGCCCGACACCCGCGCCGCATTGGGCCAGATCGCCCATGGCTGGCGGGCGCAGCGCCAGATTCCCGTGATCGGCGTCACCGGCAGCAACGGCAAGACCACCGTCAAGGAAATGATCGCCGCCATCCTCGCGGCCGCCTTCGGTGAAGACGGCTATCTGGGCACGCGCGGCAATTTCAACAACGAGATCGGCGTGCCGCTGACCCTGTTCCGCCTGCGCGCACAACATCAGGCGGCCGTCATCGAGATGGGCATGAACCATCCGGGCGAAATCGCCGTGCTCTCGCGCATCGCCGAGCCGACGCTGGGCCTGGTCAACAATGCCCAGCGCGAGCATCAGGAGTTCATGGCCAGCGTGGAAGCGGTGGCCCGCGAGAACGGCGCCGTGATCCGCCACCTGCCCGCCGATGGCGTGGCCGTGTTCCCGGCCGATGACGATTTCACTGCGCTCTGGCGTGAAGAAGCCGGTGCGCGCCGCGTGCTGACCTTCGGCCTGAATGCGCAAGCCGATGTGAGCGCCAGCTACCAGGCCACCGCGTTCGGCAGCACCCTGCAAGTGACGGTGAAAGGGCTGGCCGTGCCGCCCGCACAGTTCAAGGTGGAACTGGCTGCCGTCGGTGAGCACAACGTACGCAATGCGCTGGCGGCTGCCGCCTGCGCGCTGGGTGCCGGCATCCCCGTGGACGCCGTGGTGCGCGGCCTGCAGAGCTTCGCCCCGGTCAACGGCCGCCTGCAGCGCAAGCAAGCACGCAGCGGTGCGCTGGTGATCGACGATACCTATAACGCCAACCCTGATTCCGTGCGCGCCGCCATCGACGTGCTGGCGTCCATCGCCGGCCCGCGCGTGCTGGTACTGGGCGACATGGGCGAGGTCGGCGACCAGGGGCCGCAGTTCCATGCCGAGATCGGTGCCTATGCCCGCAGCCGTGGCATCCCGCTCTTCTTCGGGCTGGGCGAATTGACGAAACACGCCGTCACTTCGTATGGCCCCGCGCTGCAAAACGTAGCGCAGGCCATGCATTTCGACGACATCGCCGCACTCAATGCGGCGGTGGAACAGGCCGCGCCGCAGGGCGCGACCGTTTTGGTAAAAGGTTCACGCTTCATGAAGATGGAGCGAGTTGTACAGCATCTGGTCAACGTTGAATCCCTCACGCAACATCAACAGGAGACCCATTAGCATGCTGGTCTGGCTCGCACAGAATTTTCAACAGGATTTCGGCTTTCTGCGCCTGTTCAACTTCATCACCTTCCGCGCGGTGTTTGCCACGCTCACGGCCCTGCTGATCGGCATGATCGCCGGCCCGGCCGTGATCCGCATGCTCACCCGCATGAAGGTCGGCCAGGCCGTGCGCCAGGATGGTCCGCAGACTCACCTCATCAAGTCCGGCACCCCGACCATGGGCGGCGTGCTGATCCTGATCGGCATCGGCATTTCCACCTTGCTGTGGGCCGACCTGTCCAACCGTTTCGTGTGGATCGTGCTGATCGTCACGCTCGGTTTCGGCGCCATCGGCTGGGTCGATGACTACCGCAAGGTGGTCTATCGCGATCCGGAAGGCATGCGCTCGCGCGAAAAATATTTCTGGCAATCGCTGATCGGCCTGGTGGCCGCGTTCTACCTGGCCTTCTCGGTATCCGAGGTGAGCAACATGAAGGTCTTCGATCTCTTCGTCGCCTGGGTGCGCTCCGGCTTCAGCCTGGACCTGCCGCCCAAGGCCGACCTGATCGTGCCCTTCTTCAAGACCGTGACCTATCCGCTGGGCGTGTGGGGTTTCATCGCGCTGACCTATTTCGTCATCGTCGGCACCAGCAATGCGGTCAACCTGACAGATGGCCTGGACGGCCTGGCCATCATGCCGACCGTGCTGGTCGGTGCGGCCCTGGGCCTGTTCGCCTACCTGACCGGCAATGCGGCCTATGCCAAGTACCTGTTCATCCCGCACATCCCGGGGGCCGGCGAACTGCTGATCTTCTGCGGTGCCATGGGCGGCGCGGGGCTGGCTTTCCTCTGGTACAACGCCTACCCGGCGCAGGTGTTCATGGGCGACGTCGGCGCACTGGCGCTGGGCGGTGCGCTGGGCACCATCGCGGTCATCGTGCGTCAGGAAATCGTGCTCTTCATCATGGGCGGCATCTTCGTGGTGGAAACGCTCTCGGTGATGATTCAGGTCGCCTATTTCAAGTACACCAAGAAGCGTTTCGGCACCGGCCGCCGCGTGCTGCTGATGGCACCGCTGCACCATCACTACGAGCAGAAGGGCTGGAAGGAAACCCAGGTGGTGGTGCGCTTCTGGATCATCACCATGATGCTGGTGCTGGTCGGTTTGTCGACGCTGAAGCTGCGGTAAACAGGCGATATGAACAAAAACGGCAGCCCTTGTGAAGTATGGCAAGCGCTGCCTTTGTGGTTGGCAGGGCAGTCCCTGCATGGCAAGAAACAAGTGAAGAAGTGAGTCTGGAAACAACGATGAATTACTCGGGCAAACACGTTCTGGTGCTCGGACTCGGCGAGTCCGGCCTGGCAATGGCGCGGTGGCTGGTCTACTGCGGCGCCGGCGTGCGCGTGGCCGATACCCGTGGCGAAGCGGCCCTGGCCGAGCGCCTGGCCGCCTTGCGCGCCGACGCGCCCGAGGCGCAGGCCGTGCTGGGCCAGCCCTTGTCGCCGTCCTTGCTTGATGGAATCGATTTCGTCGCCGTCAGTCCCGGCCTGGCACCCGAAGGCGAGCTGGCACCGCTGATGCCGGCCATTGCCGAACGCGGCCTGCCGCTGTGGGGCGAGATCGAATTGTTTGCGCAGGCGCTGGCCGCCTTGCGCGAAGAGACCCTGTATCAACCCAAGGTGCTGGCCATCACCGGCACCAACGGCAAGACTACCGTGACCCGCCTGACCGGCCTGCTGTGCCAGCGCGCCGGCCTGTCGGTGCAAGTGGCGGGCAACATCAGCCCGGCCGCCCTGGATGTGCTGCGCGAAGCCGTCATCAAGGACAAGGTATTCCTGGCCGAACTGGCCGAGCAGGATGCGATCGCCGCCGAACAGGCTGCCGCCGAAGCTGAAGCGCAAGCCGCGCAGCAGGCCGTGCTGGATGCCCAGCAGGCGGCCGAAGCCGAGAAGCATCGGCGTGCCGCCGCCAGCATCGAGGCGGCCGCTGCGATTGCGGTGCCGGTGTTGCAGGCGCAGCCGCAAGCAGACGCGCCGGTCTCCGCATCGGAATCTGAACCCGCGCCGCAGATGGATCTGCTGGCGACTGCGGAGCAGCAGCCGGTGGCAGAGCAGGAAGCAGGACAGGAGAACGTACAGGATTCTGTACCAGCTTCTGTGCAGGAATCTGTACCGGAAGCAGGGCAGGAAACAGGACAGGAAACAGGACAGGAAACAGGACAGGAAACAGGACAGGAAACAGGACAGGAAACAGGACAGGAAACAGGACAGGAAACAGGACAGGAAACTGCACAGCAGCCGGCACCCGAGACCGGGCATTCCACCGAAGCCTCCCCCGATGACGCCGAGGCAGCCAGCTCCGCCGCGCACGAAGCGCCGGAGCCGGCTGTCGCGGCCACGCTGGACGTCGCTTCCGACGCGATCCCGCAAGCCGAGATCGACGCCCCGGCGACCACTGGCGAGGCCATGAACCTGGGCGACTTCATGGAAGTCTCGCGCAAGGCCGAGGAAGATGCGCTGGTGGAAGTCCCGCCACCGCCGCCGCCCGAGCCGACCTATCGCGGCTCGATGCCGCAAGCCTGGGTGCTGGAGCTCTCCAGCTTCCAGCTGCACACCACGCACAGCCTGCTGCCGCACGCCGCCACCGTCCTGAATTTGACCCAGGACCACCTGGACTGGCACGGCAGCATGGAGCACTACGCCGCCGACAAGGCCCGCATCTTCGGCCAGGATACCGTGCGCGTACTCAATCGCGATGATGCCCTGGTGATGGAGATGAGCGCCGCGGCCGCGCCACTGTCCACCTTCGGCCTGGATGAACCGTCCACCCCCAACAGTTTCGGCCTGGTCAACGACAACGGCATGCTGTGGCTGGCCAATGCTTTCGTGCATGAAGACGACGAAGTGCCGGAAGGCAAGCGCCGCCGCAAGCAGAAGGACATGCTGCCGCCGCCGGTGACCGTCAAGCGTCTCATGCCCGCCGATGCCCTGCGCATTCGCGGTGCCCACAACGCCATGAATGCGCTGGCCGCACTGGCCCTGTGCCGCGCCATCGACCTGCCGATGGCACCGCTGCTGCACGGCCTGCGCGAGTACACCGGTGAGCCGCATCGCGTGGAACTGGTCGGCGTGATCCAGGATGTCGAATACTACGACGACAGCAAGGGCACCAATGTCGGTGCCACGGTGGCCGCGCTCAATGGCCTGGGGCTGGGCGGCCGTCCCAATCGCATCGTGCTGATCGCCGGCGGCGACGGCAAGGGCCAGGACTTTTCGCCGCTGGACCTGCCGGTACAGAAATATGCTCGTGCAGTCTTGCTGATCGGCCGTGACGCTCCTGCCGTGCGCGCCGCCCTGGCCGACAGCGGGGTCGAGCTGATCGATTGCGCCAGCCTCGAAGCCGCCGTGGAAAAGGCCGGCGAACTCGCCACCGCCGGCGACATCGTCCTGCTCTCGCCGGCTTGCGCCAGCCTGGACATGTTCCGCAACTACGCCCATCGCGCCGAAGTCTTCGTGGATGCGGTGCGTGAACTGGCGCTCTCGCGCGGTGAGGTGCTGGCATGAAACTGGGCCTGTCTTCCGTGCGCAGCTGGCTGGGTGGCTTGAAAGAAGCCGCGCCGGCGGCCGCCGGCCGCGCCCAGGGTGGCCGCAGTGGCCGTGGCAGCGCATCGGGCAGCATCGGTTTCGAGCAGCGTTCGCGCATGATGGAATACGACCAGCCGCTGATCTGGGTGGTGCTGCTGTTGATGCTGTTCGGCATGGTGATGGTCTACTCGGCCTCGGTGGCGCTGCCGGATTCGCCCAAGTACGCCTCCTATTCGAATTACCACTTCCTGATCCGCCAGGCGATCTTCATCGTGCTCTCCATCATCGCGGGCGCGCTGGCCTTCCGCGTGCGTATGGAGACCTGGCAGAAGTGGGCGCCCTATCTGTTCGCGATCACCCTGATACTGCTGTTGATGGTGCTCATTCCTGGCGTCGGCAAGGGCGTCAACGGTGCCAAGCGCTGGCTCTCGCTGAAGGTCATCAACCTGCAGCCCTCCGAACTGATGAAGCTCTTCATCGTGCTGTACGCCGCCGACTACACGGTGCGCAAGCAGGCGGTGATGCACAAGCTGGTCAAGGGCTTCTTCCCGATGGCGGCCGCCGTCGGCCTGGTGGGCTTGCTGCTGCTGCTGGAGCCCGACCTCGGTGCCTTCGGCGTGATCGTCTGCATCGCCATGGGCATCCTGTTCCTGGGCGGCATCAACGGCGTCTGGTTTGGCGGCATCGGTGCCACGCTGGTCGGGGTGTTCTCGTTGGTCATCGTGACTTCTCCGTGGCGGCGCGAGCGTATCTTTGCCTACCTGAATCCGTGGGAAGAGGAAAACGCACTGGGCAAGGCCTATCAGCTGTCGCACTCGCTGATCGCCTTCGGCCGTGGCGAGCTCTTCGGCGTGGGCCTGGGCAGCAGCGTGGAAAAACTGCACTACCTGCCGGAAGCGCATACCGACTTCCTGCTCGCCGTGATCGGCGAGGAACTCGGTTTCGCCGGCGTGCTGGTGGTGGTGCTGCTGTTCTACTGGCTGGTCAAGCATGCCTTCGAGATCGGCCGCCAGGCCATCGCGCTCGATCTGACCTTTGCCGGCCTGGTGGCCAAGGGCATCGGCATCTGGCTGGGCGTGCAGGCCTTCATCAACATGGGCGTGAACCTCGGCCTGCTGCCGACCAAGGGCCTGACGCTGCCGCTGATGAGCTATGGCGGTTCGGGCGTGCTGCTCAATTGCGTGGGCCTGGCCATTCTGCTGCGCATCGATTACGAAAACCGGGTGCTCATGCGCGGAGGCCGTCTATGAACGCGCCCCGCACATTGCTCATCATGGCCGCCGGTACCGGTGGCCACATCTTCCCCGGCCTGGCCATTGCCGACACCATGCGTGCGCGTGGCTGGCAGGTGAGCTGGCTGGGCACCACGCACGGCATGGAGCGCGAGCTGGTGCCGCGCCATGGCGTGGAGATGGACAGCATCGTCTTCGCCGGCCTGCGCGGCAAGGGCCTGATGCATACGGTCAAGGGCGTGTGGCGCCTGGCGGCAAGCTTCTTGCATTGCCATGCCATCCTCGGCCGCCGTCGCCCCGATGTGGTGCTGGGCATGGGCGGTTACGTCACCGTGCCGGGCGGCATGATGGCGCGCCTGCGTGGCAAGCCGCTGGTGCTGGTCAATGCGGATGCGGCCCTGCTGCTGTCGAACAAGACCCTCACGCCGATGGCCACCAAGGTGCTGTTCGGCTTCCCTGCCGATTTTGGCAAGGCAGCGGGCAAGGCCGAGGTCACCGGCAATCCGGTGCGCAAGGAAATCATCGCGCTGCCGCAACCGGCCCAGCGTTACGCCGGCCGCAGCGGCCCGCTGAAGATTCTGGTGGTGGGCGGCAGCCTGGGCGCCAAGGTGCTGAACGACAACGTGCCGGCGGCGCTGGCAAAACTGCCCGCCGAGTTGCGTCCGCAGGTGACGCATCAATCGGGCAAGCAGCACATCGCGGCCTTGCGTTCAGCGTATGAGGCGGCAGGCGTGCAGGCCGAAGTGGTCGATTTCATCGACGACATGCCGCGCCGCTATGCCGAGGCTGATCTGGTGATCTGCCGCGCCGGCGCGATCACCGTCTCCGAGCTGACGGCAGCGGGCGTGGCCAGCGTGCTGGTTCCGCTGGCGGTGTCGACCACCTCGCACCAGATCGACAATGCCAAATGGATGGCACAGAACAAGGCGGCGATTCACCTGCCGCAACGCGAACTGACGCCGGATCACCTGGCCGGTTTGCTGCAGAAACTGGACCGCGCTGCATGCCATGCCATGGCGCAGGCGGCGTACGAACAAGGCCGGCGCGATGCCAACGAGGCAATCGCGCGCGTGCTGGAAGGACTGGTAACACCATGAAGCATCGCGTCAAGAACATCCATTTTGTCGGCATCGGCGGCTCGGGCATGAGCGGCATTGCTGAAGTCTTGCTCAACCTGGGCTACGGCGTCTCCGGCTCGGACCTGGGCAGCAACGCCGCCACCCAGCGCCTGGCGCAGCTGGGTGCCAGCATCCGCTATGGCCATGCAGCCGAGAACATCGAGGGCGCTGACGCCATCGTCACCTCCACCGCCGTCAAGGGCGACAACCCGGAGGTGCTGGCCGCGCGCAAGAAGCACATCCCCATCGTGCCGCGTGCGGTGATGCTGGGCGAACTGATGCGCCTGAAGAAGGGCATTGCGATTGCCGGTACGCACGGCAAGACCACCACCACCAGCCTGGTGGCGAGCGTGCTGGCGCAGGGCGGGCTGGACCCGACCTTCGTCATCGGCGGCCGCCTCACCAGCGCCGGCGCCAACGCCAAGCTGGGGACCGGCGAATTCATCGTGGCCGAGGCCGATGAATCGGATGCGTCCTTCCTCAACCTCACGCCCGTGATCGAAGTCATCACCAACATCGATGCCGATCACATGGAAACCTACAACCATGATTTCGCGCGCCTGAAGCAGGCCTTCGTCGAGTTCACCCAGCGCCTGCCGTTCTACGGCGTGGCCGTGCTCTGCCTGGATGACCCGCACGTGCGAGAAATCATGCCCATGGTCTCCAAGCCCATCCTCACCTATGGCTTCCATGAAGACGCCGATGTGCGCGCCATCGATGCCAAGGCGGTCGAGGGCAAGATGGAATTCACCGTGATCCAGGACGGCTACGCCCCCATGCAGGTGAGCCTGAACCAGCCCGGCATGCACAACGTGCAGAACGCTTGCGCCGCCATCGCGATTGCGCGCGAACTGGACGTGGACGATGCCGCCACCCAGAAAGCACTGACCGAATTCAACGGTGTGGGCCGTCGCTTCACGCGTTATGGCGAAGTGCCGATCACCGATGCGCAGGGCAATCCGGCCGGTCATTTCACGCTGGTGGACGATTACGGCCATCACCCGGTCGAGACCGCCGCCACCATTGCCGCCGCCCGTGGCGCCTATCCGGGCCGCCGCCTGGTGCTGGCCTTCCAGCCGCATCGCTACACCCGCACGCGCGACCTGTTCGAGGATTTCGTGAAGGTCCTGTCCTCGCCCGATGTGCTGGTGCTGGGCGAAGTGTATTCGGCCGGTGAAGCGCCCATCGTGGCCGCTGACGGGCGCTCGCTGGCGCATGCGCTGCGTGCGGCAGGCAAGGTGGAGCCGGTCTTCGTGGATGACATCGGCGACATGCCCGAGACCATCCGCAATGTGGTGCGCGATGGCGATGTGGTCATGACCATGGGCGCGGGATCGATTTCCGCCGTACCCGGCCGCCTGGTGGCGCAAGCCGGTGGCAAGAACGAACAGGGGGCCGCATGATCAGCCAGGACCAGATCAAGGCCTTCGGCCGTGTCGGCGTGCTCTTCGGCGGCCGCTCCGCCGAGCGCGAAGTGTCGATGATGTCGGGCAACGGTGTCCTGCAGGCCTTGCGCAGCAAGGGTGTGGATGCGCATGCCTTCGACCCGGCCGAGCGCAGCCTGGGTGATCTGCAGGCCGAGAAATTCGATCGCGTCTTCATCGCCCTGCATGGCCGCTACGGCGAAGACGGCACGCTGCAGGGCGCGCTGGAACAGATGGGCCTGCCCTATACCGGTCCCGGCGTGATGGCCTCCAGCATCGCCATGGACAAGATCATGACCAAGCGCATCTGGCTCTCGCACGGCCTGCCGACGCCGCGCTTCCTGAGCCTGGATGCCAAGGCCACTACGCGTGAGCAACTGCGCGTGGTCCCTGACGAGCTGGGCCTGCCGCTGATGTTGAAGGCGCCGCACGAAGGTTCGACCATCGGCATTGCCAAGGTCAACGGCTACTCGGACATGCAGGCCGGCTTTGATCTCTGCGCGCGCTACGACAGCGTGGTGCTGGCCGAGGAGTTCATCCGTGGCCGCGAACTGACGGTGCCGGTGCTGGGCACGGGCCGCGAGGCGCGCGCGCTGCCGGTCATCGAGATCCGCGCACCGGAGGGCAATTACGACTACCAGAACAAGTATTTCACCGACGACACGAAATATTTGTGTCCGGCGCCCCTTGACGAGGAACTGACGCGCCATTTGCAGGATCTGGCCGTACGTGCGTTCAATGCGCTCGGTTGCCGTGGCTGGAGCCGTGTGGACTTCATGCTGCGCGAGGCCGATGGCAAGAGCGAGCCCTTCCTGCTGGAAATCAATACCTCGCCGGGCATGACCGGCCATTCCCTGGTGCCGATGGCGGCCAAGGCCGTGGGCCTGAGCTATGAAGACCTGTGCTGCACGATCCTGCAGATGGCGTCGCTGGACATGACGCCCTCGAAGGACTGGACGCCGCAGGCGGGCCAGCCGTAATGGCCCGGGTTTAAGGAAGAACGCGTCGATGTGGCAGGACGTCAAGATGCTCAACGCCATCAGCAGTGCGCTCATTGCGCTGGTGCTGCTGGCCCTGGTGGCATCGGGTTTATGGTGGGTAGCGCAGCGCCCGATGTTTACGCTGCACACGATACGCATCGAATCCTCCGGCGACATGCCGCTGGAGAAGGTCAATGCGTTGACGGTGCGGGCGACCGCGGTGCCGCGCATCCATGGCAATTTCTTCACCGCCGATCTGACGGCGGTGCGGGCGGCCTTCGAAGCCGTGCCCTGGGTGCGCAAGGCCATGGTGCGGCGTGAATGGCCGGACCGGCTGGTGGTGAAGATCGAGGAACACAAGGCCCTGGGCACCTGGGGCGAGGATGGCAAGCTGCTCTCGCAGAAGGGTGACGTGTTCACCGCCAACCTGGCCGAGGCCGAGGACGACGGTGACCTGCTGGAGTTCGATGGCCCACCCGGCAGCGAGAAGCAGGTGGTGGCGCGGCTGGCGCTGTTTCGCCAGTGGTTCGCGCCCATCAAGCTGGAGCCGGAGTCGCTGGTGCTGTCGAACCGCTACGCCTGGACCGTGCGGCTGGACAACGGCATGACCGTCGAGCTGGGCCGTGACCAGGGCGATGCGGTGTTGAAGGAACGGGTGGCGCGGCTGGTGGCGGTATATCCGCAGCTGCTGGAAAGATTGCAGGGCAAGATAGAAAGCGTCGACTTGCGCTATCCCAACGGGATGGCCCTGAAGGCAGATGGAATGGTGCTGGCGGCAATGAACGGGAAAAAGAAATAAGCGGAACGCTATGACAAAAGACGCAAAAAATCTGATCGTCGGTCTCGACATCGGCACCTCGAAAGTGGTGGCGGTGGTGGCCGAGGTGCTGCCCGATGGCCGCCATGAAGTGATCGGGCTGGGGCAGTCCGAATCCAAGGGGCTCAAGAAAGGCGTGGTGGTCAACATCGAGGCCACCGTCGAATCCATCCAGCGCGCGCTGGAAGAAGCCGAGCTGATGGCCGACTGCAAGATCCGCAATGTCTATACCGGCATTGCGGGCAGCCACATCCGCAGCTTCAATTCCAGCGGCATGGTCGCCATCAAGGACAAGGAAGTCACCGCTGCCGACGTGTCGCGCGTGATCGAGACCGCCAAGGCGGTCAACATCCCGACCGACCAGCAGCTGCTGCACACGGTTCCGCAGGAATTCATCGTCGACAACCAGGAAGACGTGCGCGAGCCCATCGGCATGAGCGGCATCCGCCTGGAAGTGAAGGTACACATCGTCACCGGTGCGGTCTCTGCCGTGCAGAACATCGTCAAGTGCGTGCGCCGCTGCGGCCTGGAAGTGTCGGACCTGATCCTGCAGCCGATGGCTTCGGCCGATTCGGTGCTGACCACCGACGAGCGCGAGCTGGGCGTGGTGCTGGTCGACATCGGCGGCGGTACCACCGACGTGGCGGTCTTCACCGAAGGTGCGATCCGCCATACCGCGGTGATCCCCATCGCCGGCGACCAGATCACCAACGACATCGCCATGGCCCTGCGCACCCCCACGCTGGAAGCCGAAGAAATCAAGCTGCGCTATGGCGTGGCCAAGCAGATCCTGGCCGACCCGACCGAGACGCTGGAAGTGCCCGGCCTGGGCGACCGCAATCCGCGCACGCTCTCGCGTCAGGCCCTGGCCGCCGTGATCGAGCCACGCGTGGAAGAGCTGTTCGCGCTGGTGCACCAGGTGGTGCGCGAGTCGGGTTATGAAGAGGTGCTGTCTTCCGGCATCGTGTTGACCGGTGGCTCGGCGATGATGCCGGGCATGACCGAACTGGCCGAAGACATTTTCCTGAAACCGGCGCGCCTGGGCACGCCCGAGTACAGCGGCCAGCTGGCCGACGTGGTGCGCAGCCCGCGCTACTCGACCGTGCTCGGCCTGCTGCAGGAAGCCAAGAAACAGTATCTGCGCGGCTACATCGTGACGCGCCAGGAAGGCTCGGTGAAGGCGGTCTGGCAGCGCATGAAGGAATGGTTCCTCGGCAATTTCTGACCGATTCTCATCGGCTGCCACGAGCGGCCGGTGGTGAATGCATCAGGATGTAAAAGCATTGGTCGTTGCTGGCGGTTCGGTTGTACGGTTCTGGCAGTAAAAATTGATGAGAACGGCAGCAAATTTGCAGCAGTGTTTTCTTAGAATAGCGGTATCAAGGCTTCAAGAATTTAAGGTTTCAAGAATTTAAGGTTTCAAGGCATCAGTCGCATCATTGGCAGCATCGGTATCAGCATCAACAAGAAACAACAGGGAAGCACACATACGGACAGCAGTGATCAGTTGCTAGTCGTCACACCGCGTGATGCCTATCAACTGCCAGCTGCAGGACACATATATTTTAAGGAGTCATCATGGAAATCGATATGGTCGACAATGCGACGCTGGGTACGATCATCAAGGTCGTGGGCGTTGGCGGTGCTGGCGGCAATGCCGTGCAGCACATGATTAACAAGGGTGTGTCCGGCGTCGAATTCATCGCCGCCAATACGGATGCCCAGGCACTGAAGCAATCGAAGGCGCACAACGTCATCCAGATCGGTGATACCGGTCTGGGCGCCGGCATGCAGCCCGACGTCGGCCGCCGCCTGGCCGAGGAAACCCGCGCCCGCATCGAAGACTCCCTGCGCGGCGCGCACATGGTCTTCATCGCCGCCGGCATGGGTGGCGGTACCGGCACCGGTGCCGCTCCGGTGGTGGCGCAAGTGGCCAAGTCGCTGGGCGCACTGACGGTGGCCGTGGTCTCCAAGCCCTTCTCCTACGAAGGCCAGAAGTGCATGGACATCGCCGACGCCGGTCTGGAAGAGCTGACCCAGCACGTCGATTCGCTGATCATCATCCTCAACGAAAAGCTGGAAGAGATCTACGAAGACGACAGCATGATCGAATGGCTGTCGCACGCCGATGACGTGTTGAACAACGCGGTGGCCGGCATCGCCGAAATCATCAACGTGCCCGGCCACATCAACGTCGACTTCAACGACGTCAAGACCATCATGGGCGAGCAGGGCAAGGCCATGATGGGTACCGCGACGGCCGCCGGTGTCGACCGCGCCCGCGTGGCCGCCGAACAGGCCGTGGCTTCGCCGCTGCTGGATGGCATCGACCTGTCCGGCGCGCGCGGCGTGCTGGTCAACGTCACTGCCAGCCGTGGCCTGAAGGGCAAGGAAATCAAGGAAGTCATGGCGACCGTGCGCGCCTTCGCGGCACCGGACGCCTCGATCGCCCAGGGCATCGCCTACGATGACAGCATGGGTGACGAGATCCGCGTGACCGTGGTGGCCACCGGCCTGGGCCGTGCCCGCAAGGCCGTGCAACTGGTGCAGACCCCGGTCATGCGCACCGGTACCCACAACGAGCCGATGATGGCCGTCGGTGGCGTGATGCCGCAAGGTAACGCGCAAGCCGGTGGTGCTACCTTCGGTGGCCTGAAGGCCCCGGCCGTGTGGCGTCGCGAGTCGGCTTCCGACACCGTGCGCGCCCTGGAAAAGAACGGCATGGAAACCTACGACATCCCGGCCTTCCTGCGCAAGCAGGCGGACTGATCGTCGTTGGCTCGGGTCGGTCGGCGGCTTCAGAGCAGGCCGGCCGGTTCCAAGGCATACTAACGCCGCGCCACGTGCGCGGCGTTTTTTCGTGCGCAGCGTGCCGGCAACTCATCTGCTGAATCGATCAATCTCGGCAGATGCATCTGTTTCACCACTTAATTCACAGTCCTACAACCAGACGAGGAAACACCATGACCATCAAGATCGGCGACCGCCTGCCCGAAGGCACCCTGACCGAATTCATCGAGACCGAGACCGAAGGCTGCAGCCTGGGCCCCAATGCCTTCAAGGTGTCGGACCTGGTCAAGGGCAAGAAGATCGCGCTGTTCGCGCTGCCGGGCGCCTTCACCCCGACCTGTTCGGCCAAGCACGTGCCGGGCTACATCGCCCTGGCTGACCAGTTCAAGGCCAAGGGTGTGGATGAGATCTGGTGCATCTCGGTCAACGACGCTTTCGTGATGGGCGCCTGGGGCCGCGACCAAAAGGCCACCGGCATCGTGCGCATGCTGGGTGATGGCAGCGCCACGTTCACCAAGGCTTTGGGCATGGAATTCGACCTGACCGAACGCAACATGGGCGTGCGCTCGCAGCGCTATTCCATGCTGGTCGAAGACGGCGTGGTCAAGCAACTGAATCTGGAAGCCCCGGGCAAGTTCGAGGTCTCCAACGCGGAAACCCTGCTGGGCCAGCTGGGCTGATGCCTGCCGGGATTTCCCGGCCACCAGGGGAAAAAGAAACGGCATGCTGCGGCATGCCGTTTTTCCTTGGGGAAATGGATTTATCGCTGTGATCGATGAATGGGCGCCTCCGGCCCCTGTTTTACAGATAGGAACGATTTGCAACAAAGCCCTGCCGCAAGGGGCGGGGCAGGGGCATCTTGGCTATAATGACCGGATGTTGAAACAGCGCACAATCAAGAATCTGGTCAAGACCACCGGCGTCGGCCTGCACTCCGGCACCAAGGTCGAGCTGACCCTGCGTCCGGCCGCACCCGATACCGGCATCCTGTTCCGCCGCGTGGATCTCGATCCCGTGGTCGAGCTGCCGATGATCGCTACCGGCGTGGGCGATACCCGCATGGCCTCGACCCTGACCAAGGATGGTGCCAAGGTGTCCACCGTCGAACACCTGCTGTCGGCCTGCGCCGGCCTGGGCATCGACAATCTCATCATCGACCTGACCGCCGAAGAAATCCCCATCATGGATGGCTCGGCCTCGTCCTTCGTCTTCCTGCTGCAGCAGGCCGGCTTGCAGGAGCAGAACGCGCCCAAGAAATTCATCCGCGTCAAGAAGGCGGTGGAAGTGCGCGAAGGCACGGGCGACAAGGAAAAATGGGCGCGCCTGGAGCCCTATGACGGCTTCCGCCTGAAGTTCTTCATCGAATTCAACCACCCGGCCGTGGATGGTACCGGACAGGTGGCCGAGGTCGATTTCGGCATCGACTCCTACGTCAAGGAAATCGCCCGCGCGCGCACCTTCGGTTTCATGCAGGACGTGGAAACCCTGCGCGGCATGGGCCTGGCCCGTGGCGGTTCCTTCGAGAACGCCATCGTCATGGATGAGTACCGCATCCTCAATGCCGACGGCCTGCGCTACGACAACGAGTTCGTGCGCCACAAGATCCTCGATGCCATCGGCGACCTGTACATCATCGGCCATCCGCTGCTGGCCAGCTACGATGCCCACAAGTCCGGCCATGGCCTCAACAACCTGCTGCTGCGCGAATTGCTGTCGCAGCCGGATGCCTATGAGATCGTCAGCTTCGACCAGCTCGACCAGGCCCCGCAGACTTACGTGATGCAAGCCCAGCAGGAGTGGGCGCTGAACTGACGCTGGCGCTGATGCTGGCTGCACACGCCGCAATGTAGAACGCCCCGGCCTGGACCGGGGCGTTTGCTTTTCTGGCGGTGGCTTGCTGGCGATCTGACGAGAGAAATCTTGTAAATTTTTTAGAAGAATCTCGTGATCCGGCTATTTCAGGACTATTTTCCCTGAAGAAATGGCGGGTCTTCTCCTGCCTGCTTGGCCAATCTGCGCTGGTCGCGCCGCCGTATCATGGCGTCGATGGCTTCCTTCAGGCCCTGGCTGCGCGGATCGCTGGCCAGTGTACTGCTGAGTTCGGCGAAGGAAGTGAGCGCGTTTTCGGTCAGTTCCAGCACCCGTTTTGGCGCTGGCGGGGGGGCCGTCCGGCCAACTTGCACTTTGATTCGGATTGAATTAACCTGCCATCCGTCCTTCAGCAGGCGGTCCTGCAGCCTCGGGGTTTGCTGCTTCAACCGTGCCGCCAGCGCTGCATTGGGCGCGCTCATGACCAGCACGCCAGCTTCAAACTGCAAGATCTGACACGCGGCAAACATCGCCGGCAAGTTCGCGGCCACTGACTGCTGCAGCGTGCCCATGCGAGCCAGGGCGGGCAACAGCGCCGCCATCGTCGAATTCGACCGCAAGAAATCCGCGGCTCCCTTCGTGCTCTTCGCCATGCGTTGAGCACTTGTGAGAGCAGGCCGATAAGGGGTAAACGTAGATGCGTACTTCATCTTTAAACCTTATCACATCCGGTGTCTGACCGGCCGGAGACCAAGGAGCAAAGATGCAAATTATCCTGTTGCACCCCCGTTTCACCAAAGCCCGATCAGTCACGCTCGGCACCAAGCACCTCCTGCTGATGTTGCTGCTGCTGGTGAGCGTGATTGCCGGCGCCTCGCTGTCCATCACCTATTTCCTGCTCAACAAGGCCGGCGACCCGGATGCCGCGCCCATGCTGCACAAGCTGGCCGTCTCCATGAGCCAGGAAGAAGATGGCCGCAACGAGAAATTCCTGAAAGAGAACCTGGCCATGATGGCCGTGAAGGTCGGCGAGATGCAGGCCCAGATGATGCGCCTGGATGCGCTGGGCGAACGCGTGCAGGGCCTGGCCGGCATCCGTCCGGAAGAATTCAATTTCAAGGAGCTGCCCGGTCGTGGCGGCGCTGAAGTCTCCAGCATCGCCGGCTCCGGCCGGGATGTCGGCATGGACGAGCTGCGCCGCATGCTCGACAACCTGGCCCAGGATGCCGGCCATCGTTCCGATTATCTCAACGCGGTGGAATCCACCCTCATGGGCGACAAGATCAAGTCGCGCCTGCTGCCGACCAATCAACCGGTCAACGTGGCCTACAACTCGTCGAGCTTCGGCTGGCGGCTGGACCCCTTCAGCGGCCATAACGCCTTCCATGAAGGCCTGGACTTCCCGGCCCCGGTCGGCACCCGCATCGTCGCCGCCGCCGCCGGGGTGGTGATCGCCTCGGAATATCATTATCAGTTCGGCAACATGCTGGAAATCGACCACGGCAACAACATCATCACCCGCTATGCCCACGCCTCGCGCCTGTTCGTGAAGGTGGGCGACATCGTCAAGCGCGGCCAGCACGTGGCCGATGTGGGTTCGACCGGGCGTTCGACCGGGGCGCACCTGCACTTCGAGGTGCGCATTCGCGGCATCGCCCAGGATCCGCGCAAGTTCCTGGCGCTCGGTGCCACCGGCGGCAACCAGCCCAAGCAGATGCCGGTCTTCGTCGCGGGCCGCTGAGTCCGTTCAGGCAAGTTCTGGCCGGCGCCAGCCCCCGTGGGGCGGGCGTTTGCGGCCGGGCAGGGTAGCCTGCAGGCCGCATTCCCTGCACGTTGTTGCATCTCTGGCAAGCCTGGCATGACGATTTTTGCCAAATCCTCCTCCCCCATTGAAACCTTGCAAACACGCCCGATCTAAAGCGAATGCGGCGCGCAGGCGGCATGAAGACGGGCTGGCGAGCCAATGCCCTCGGCCTGCGTGCTAGAATCCATGGTTTATTTTCGGGCGTTGTCGGCTGGAATCCCGCGGCCGGGAGCCCAACGTCACTCTGCCGGATCGTTCATCGGCGCTTTTATAGAATCCAAGCATGTCATTCCTGACCAAGATTTTCGGCAGCCGTAACCAGCGACTGCTCAAACAATATCAAAAAATCGTCCGCCAGATTAACGCGCTGGAGCCCTCGGTCGAGAAGCTGAGCGACGCCGAACTGCAAGCCAAGACGCCCGAATTCAAGCAACGCATCGCCGGTGGCGAAACGCTGGATGCGATCCTGCCGGAAGCCTTCGCCGTCTGCCGCGAAGCGTCCCGCCGCGTGCTCAAGATGCGTCACTTCGACGTGCAGCTCATCGGCGGCATGGCGCTGCACTTCGGCAAGATCGCCGAAATGCGCACCGGTGAAGGCAAGACCCTGATGGCAACCCTGCCGGCCTACCTCAATGCGCTCGGCGGCAAGGGCGTGCACGTGGTGACCGTCAACGACTACCTGGCGCAGCGCGATTGCGAAGACATGGGCCGCCTCTACAGCTGGCTGGGCCTGACCACCGGCGTGAACCTGTCGCAGATGGAACACGACGTCAAGCAGGAAGCCTACGCCGCCGACATCACCTACGGTACCAACAACGAATTCGGTTTCGACTACCTGCGCGACAACATGGTCTTCGATGCCGATGACCGCGTGCAGCGCGCCCTGAACTTCGCCATCGTCGATGAAGTGGACTCGATCCTGATCGACGAAGCGCGTACCCCACTGATCATCTCCGGCCAGGCCGAGAACCACACCGAGCTGTATCACAAGATGAACGCCGTGCCGCCGCTGCTGACCCTGCAGATCGGCGAAGAGACCCCGGACGGCAAAGGCAAGATCGAAGTCCCCGGTGACTACACCAAGGACGAGAAGAGCCACCAGGTCCTGCTGACCGAAGCCGGTCACGACAAGGCCGAGGAAATCCTGACCCAGATGGGCCTGCTGCCCGAGGGCGCATCGCTCTATGATGCCGCCAACATCACCCTGATCCACCACCTGTACGCCGCCCTGCGCGCGCACACCCTGTATCACCGCGACCAGCATTACGTGGTGCAGAACGGCGAAGTGGTGATCGTCGACGAATTCACCGGCCGCCTGATGACGGGCCGCCGCTGGTCCGATGGCCTGCACCAGGCCGTCGAAGCCAAGGAAGGCGTGAAGATCCAGAACGAGAACCAGACCCTGGCCTCGATCACCTTCCAGAACTACTTCCGCATGTATGCCAAGCTGTCCGGCATGACCGGTACGGCCGATACCGAAGCCTACGAATTCCAGGAAATCTATCACCTGGAAACCGTGGTGATCCCGCCCAACCGTCCCAATGCCCGCAAGGACCGCCAGGACCAGGTCTACAAGACCGCGCAAGAGAAGTACATGGCCATGGTCAAGGACATCCAGGACTGCTACGAGCGCGGCCAGCCCGTGCTGGTGGGCACCACCTCGATCGAGAACTCGGAACTGCTCTCGGGCATCCTGACCAAGTCCAAGCTGCCGCACAATGTCTTGAACGCCAAGCAGCACGCGCGTGAAGCGGAGATCGTGGCGCAGGCCGGCCGTCCCAAGATGATCACCATTGCCACCAACATGGCCGGCCGTGGTACCGACATCGTGCTGGGCGGCAACGTGGGCAAGCAGATCCAGCTGATCGAAGCCGACGAGTCCCTGTCGGATGCCGACAAGGCTGCCAAGTCGCAGCAATTGCGCGATGAATGGCAATCCCTGCACGACCACGTGGTCAATGCCGGCGGCCTGCACATCATCGGCACCGAGCGTCACGAATCGCGCCGCGTGGACAACCAGCTGCGTGGCCGTTCCGGCCGCCAGGGCGATCCGGGTTCCTCGCGCTTCTACCTGTCGCTGGATGATGCGCTGCTGCGCATCTTCGCCGGCGACCGCGTGCGCGCCATCATGGACCGCCTCAAAATGCCCGAAGGCGAACCGATCGAAGCCGGCATCGTGAGCCGCTCCATCGAGTCGGCCCAGCGCAAGGTGGAAGCCCGCAACTTCGACATCCGCAAGCAATTGCTGGAATACGACGACGTCGCCAACGACCAGCGCAAGGTCATCTACCAGCAGCGCAATGAACTGCTGGAGTCGGCCGAGATGGCCGAGATGATTGCCTCCCTGCGTGATGGCGTCTTCACCGACCTGTTCCGCGAATACGTGCCGGCCGAGTCGATGGAAGAGCAGTGGGACATCCCCGGCCTGCAAGCTGTGCTCAAGAACGAATGGCAGCTCGACATCGACCTGGAAGCCATGCTCAAGGCCGAGCCCGACCTGGCCGAAGACGAACTGCTGGAGCGCCTGCTGACGGCCGCCAAGGAGACCTACGAAGCCAAGGTCGCCGTGGTCGGTGTGGATGCCTTCGCCGGTTTCGAGCGCAGCGTCATGCTCCAGAGCATCGACAACCACTGGCGCGAACACCTGGCCGCACTGGATCACCTGCGCCAGGGCATCCACCTGCGCGGCTATGCACAGAAGAACCCCAAGCAGGAATACAAGCGCGAAGCGTTTGAGCTGTTCGCCCAGATGCTGGACCTGATCAAGAACGAAGTCATCAAGGTCGTCATGACCGTGCGCATCCAGAGCCGCGAGGAAATCGAAGCGGCCGAGGAAAGCATGGCCGGTGGCTCGCCCATCAACGTCAACTACCAGCACGCCGACTTCGATCCCGAAGCCGCGCCGGAGGAACTGCTGGCACCGACCGCCCAGGCCGGTGGCGAAGACGACGGATCGGAATACCCCAAGGTCGGCCGCAACGATCCCTGCCCTTGCGGCAGCGGCAAGAAGTACAAGCAGTGCCACGGCAAGCTGGCCTGAACCAGAGTCCCCCGGTTCGGCCGCATTCCGGCCAGATGTGAAGAGGCTGTCCACCCAGGCGGGTGGGCGGCCTTTTTTACATCCTGCAGGTGAAGGCTTCTGCAAAATTGGCCTGGCTCCCTTTATGATGAACGCTCCGGCAGCCCACGCCTGCCGCCCAGGAGAACAAGAAGATGTCGCTCGCCAAGATGTTTCGTGCTTCCCGTCTCAGCTTCACTGCCACCGCCATCGCCGTCCTGCTGGCCGGCTGCGCTTCCTCGCCGCTGCCGCAGTGGCGCGACAGCGGCAACCCGGGCTACGCGCCCGTCACGCCCTCCATCCCGGTGACCAATACCGGCGTGCCCGCCGTGGCCATCAGCACCGCGCCCCCCACCCGTGCGGCGCTGGTGGAAGCGGCCAAGGCCGAGTGGGATTTCTTCGGCAACCAGCAGATCGACATGCGCCATGAACCCTTCAGCGCCCCGCGCCTGGGCTTGCTGGAAGACGAGGGCGAGGCCGTGCAGCGGGTGGCCGAGTACTGGCACGCGGTCGGCAAGAACCTGACCGGTGCGGATTGCCAGCAAGCCTGGTCGGCGGCCTTCATTTCCTGGCTGATGGTGAGCACCAATGTGCCGCCGCAGGATTTCGCGCCCAACGAAACGCACTTCAACTACCTGAGTTTCCTCAAGGACCGCCAGTCGCGCCCCTCGCCGCAATTCGTGTTGCGCTCGGCCGAGAGCGAGCCGATTGCGCCCGGTGACCTGATCTGCGCCCCGCGCGGCAACAATAACATCACTTCCATCGACGAAATCCGGCCCGGGCTGGCCGGCCATTGCGATCTGGTGGTGGAGGTGCATGCCGATGATGGCTGGGCTGGCGTGATCGGGGGCAATGTCTTCAACTCGGTCTCCGAATCCCTGATCCCGGTGGATGAGCAAGGCCGCGCCCAGCCGATTGCCGCGCGCCCGTGGCTGGTGGTGGTCAAGAACCTGCTGCCGTGACGGGCCGCCCATGCTGATCCTGGGAAAACTGCTGCTGGGGCCCCTTTTGCTGGCGCAAGCCAAACGCCTGCGCCAGACCGCGCTGCGCCTGCCGGAAGCGGCCGGTCCGCGCAGCGGCATGGAGTTTCCCCCCATGCAGCCTCGGCTGGTGGCCGAGCCGTTGCGCGTGCTGGTAGTGGGTGATTCCTCGGCCGCCGGGGTCGGGGTGGAGCATCAGGAGCAAGCCCTGGCCCAGCCGCTGGCTCGCCAGCTGGCCGCGCGCACCGGGCATCCGGTGGCCTGGCAGCTGGTGGCGCAGAGCGGCGTCAATTCGCTCGAAGCGCTGGATCTGCTGGCGCGCCATGAGATCGGTCCGGCCACCGTCCTGGTGGTGGCTCTGGGCGTGAACGACGTGACCTCGCAGATGAGCCCGCAACGCTACGTGGCCAACCTGCGCCTGCTGTGCGAACGCCTGATGGCGCAGGCCGGGGTGGAACACATCGTCTTCTCGGGCTTGCCGCCCATGCACCTGCTGCCGGTGGCACCGCAGCCGCTGCGCTGGTATCTGGGCCGCTACGCGCGCAAGCTGGACCGCGCCCTGCGCGACTGGATCGATGCCGAGGCCGCCTTGCGTTACTGCTCCCTGCAATGGGCGCTGCCGCATGAGATGGCGATTGACCGCTTCCATCCGGGCCACGGCCAGTATGCGCAATGGGCCAGGATGAGCGCCGAGATCATCGAAAGCGAGTTCCTGCGTCATCAGCCGGTGACGGAAAGTGTTTAAAATACGCGTTCCGATTTTTACGCTGAAAGCTCGCCATGGCCGTCAATTCCCCGATTCCCGTTCCTTCCGACCTGAAAGCCGTCGCCGGCATCGAACTCGGCCATGCCGAAGCGGGCGTGCGCAAGGCCAATCGCAAGGACGTGCTGGTCATGAAGCTGGCCGAGACCGCGACTGTGGCGGGCGTCTTCACCAAGAACCGTTTCTGTGCCGCCCCGGTACAGATCTGCCAGGCCAACCTGGCGCAGTTGAGCGCTGGCAAGCCCATCCGCGCCCTGGTGATCAACACCGGCAACGCCAACGCCGGCACCGGTGAAGAAGGCCTGCAGCGCGCCAAGTCGGTCTGTGCCGCGCTGGCCCAGCAGATGGGCGTGGAGCCGCAGCAGATCCTGCCGTTTTCCACCGGCGTGATCCTGGAGCCGCTGCCGGCTGATCGCATCATCGCCGGCCTGCCGCAAGCCATCGGCAACCTGAAGGCCGACAACTGGTTCAACGCGGCCGAGTCCATCATGACCACCGACACCCAGCCCAAGGCCGCTTCGCGCACGCTCACCATCGGCGGCAAGCAGGTGGTGATGACCGGCATCAGCAAGGGCGCCGGCATGATCAAGCCCAACATGGCCACCATGCTGGGTTTCCTGGCCTTCGACGCCAAGCTGCCGCAGACACTGCTGAACCAGCTGGTCAAGGACGCCGCTGATCACTCCTTCAACTGCATCACCATCGATGGCGATACCTCGACCAACGATTCCTTCATCCTGATGGCCACCGGTGCCGGCGAACTGGAGATCACCAGCGCCGACAGCGACGAGTACAAGCAGCTGGCTGCTGCCGTCACCGACCTGTCGCAGCATCTGGCGCACCAGATCGTGCGCGATGGCGAAGGCGCGACCAAGTTCATCGAAGTGGCCGTGGAAGACGGCAAGAGCATCGAAGAGTGCCGCCAGATCGCCTACTCCATCGGCCATTCGCCGCTGGTCAAGACTGCCTTCTTCGCTTCCGATCCGAACCTGGGCCGTATCCTGGCCGCCATCGGCTATGCCGGCATCGAGGATCTGGATGTGTCCAAGATCAACCTGTGGCTGGACGATGTGTGGGTCGCCAAGGATGGCGGCCGCAACCCGGATTACCGCGAAGAAGACGGCCAGCGCGTCATGAAGAAGGCCGAGATCGTGGTGCGTGTGAAGCTGGCGCGCGGCACGGCCAAGGCTTCCATCTGGACCTGCGACCTGTCGCACGACTACGTCTCGATCAACGCCGACTACCGTTCCTGAGCGTTTTTCTTCACCTCGCGGCGTTTCGCCGCCATCGGCCCATCCATCCCCGGGCCGGTGGCGCGCCCGGATGGCGGCGGCAACATGAATGCCCGCGCCCTCGGATCAATTTTATTCACACCGGCCGCCAGCGCCTTGCGCCACAATGGCGCGTGCATTCCCGCCCCGTTCATCCCGATTTGCGATCACCATGACCCAGCTAGACCAATTCCTGCAGCGTGCCGAAGCCTTGCTGGCGCGCGTCGAAGCCATCCTCCCCAACGCCGCCGCCCGTGAACCCGACTGGAACGCCGCCGTCGCCTTCCGCTGGCGCGGCGCGACTGCCCAGCGTCCCGGCTACCTGCAGGCGGTGGGGCAGATCTCGAAGATCGGCCTGTCGGACCTGCATAACATCGGCCCGCAAAAGGAACAGATCGACCAGAACACCCGCCAGTTCGTCGAAGGCCGCCCGGCCAACAACGTGCTGCTGACCGGCGCGCGCGGCACCGGCAAGTCCTCGCTCATCAAGGCTTGCCTGAACCAGTACGCGGACCGTGGCCTGCGCCTGATCGAAGTGGACAAGGATGACCTGCACGACCTGCAGGACATCGTCGAACTGGTGGCGGCGCGTCCGGAACGCTTCATCGTCTTCTGCGACGATCTTTCCTTCGAGGAAGGCGAGGGCGGCTACAAGGCGCTGAAGGTGGCCTTGGACGGCAGCATCGCCGCGCAGTCCGACAACGTGCTGATCTACGCCACCTCCAACCGCCGCCACCTGATGCCGGAGCGCCTCTCCGACAACAACACCTACACCCACACCGAGGATGGCGACCTGCACCCCGGCGAAACGGTGGAAGAAAAGATTTCGCTCTCCGAGCGCTTTGGCCTGTGGGTGACCTTCTATCCCTTCAAGCAGGACGATTTCCTGGACATCGTGGCGCACTGGCTGCGCCACTTCGGCTGCAATGACGCGCAGATCGCCGAAGCCCGCGCCGATGCCCTGCGCTGGGCGCTGCAGCGCAGCTCCCGCTCGGGCCGCGTGGCCTGGCAGTTCGCGCGCGACTACGCCGGCAAGGCGCAAGGCTGATGAGCGGCGATTCCAAGCCCGTGGCCAAGCCCATTGACGTAGCCGTGGGCATCCTGATGCAGCCCAACGGCGACGTGCTGTTGGGCCAGCGTCCAGAGGGCAAGCCCTATGCGGGTTACTGGGAATTCCCCGGCGGCAAGGTGGAGCCGGGCGAAAGCATCTTCGCGGCGCTGCAGCGCGAGTTCAAGGAAGAGCTGGGGATCGAGGTGCTGGACGGTGAGCCCTGGTGCGGCGTCGAGCACGTCTATCCGCATGCCCATGTACGCCTGCATTTCTACATTAGCCGCCAGTGGCGCGGTGAGCCGCAGAGTCTGGAAGGCCAGGCCTTTGCCTGGCAGGGCAGCGTGGGGGTGGAACCGCTGCTGCCGGCCACCATCCCGCTGCTGCAGTGGCTGGATCAGCTGCGCTATGGCGACAAAGCCTGAAGATGGGTGGTTTTAAGACGAAATGAAGGAAAAAGCCCGTCATCACTGCACGGGCTTGTCCCCTTCGTCTTCCAGCGGCAGGTTCACTGCGGGGATGGTGTACTTTTCTTCGGCCCAGGCACCCAGGTCGATTTGCTTGCAGCGTTCGGAACAGAAGGGGCGGTACTTGTTCTTCTCGCTCCATTCCACCTTGGTGCCGCAGGTCGGGCAGTCTACGATCGTGGCCATACGTTTTACTTCACTTCATTCAATTCAGATTACGGATCAAAAGCCGCACAGCGCCAGTTCGAAGGGCACTTCACCCTCGAAGGAGCGCGGCTTCTCGTCGCCATCCTGCTGGGTGAAACGCACCCACAGCATGTATTTGTTGGCCGAGATCTCGGGGATGGCCCCGAGGTTGATGTCCAGCGACAGGCGCAGCATCTGGTAGACCTTGCCTTGCAGCATCTGCTGGTAACTGCCGCCTTCGGCGTTGATTTTTACTGCATGTCCGGATTCGCGCAGCAATCGCATGACGATGGCGATGGCATCGAACAGCGGGATCAGCGGGGCGAACCAGTTGGAGATGTCCTGGAAACGGCGCTCAAACGGATGCTGTTGCCAGGCGTAATAGGCCGGCAGGTCGAATTCGCAGGCACCGCCCGGAATGATGGTACGGCCGCGAATGCTCATGAGCCATTCATTGTCGCGGATGTTCTGGCCGGTCTTGCCCTGGGCGGCCGAGAGGGCGCTGCTGGCCTGGTCGACTTCGGCCAGGATGGCATTGAGCATCTCGGGCTCGACATTGGGATTGGACTGGTAGGCCAGGAGGATCTGCTTTTGCCGTTCCAGCTCTTGCAGCAGGTCGGACTTGAGGTCGGCGCGTCCGGCGACCTCCAGCATTTCAAAAATGGTGGCAAGGGCGATGTGATGCTGATGCGGGCTTTCCTGGTGCAGGAAGAAGACGAATTTCTCGTAGAGGTCTTCCAGTCGCAACAGCGTGCGAATACGCTCATTGAAAGGGTATTCGTAGACGATCAAAGCATGATCCCTTTATTGGTTGAACCGGACTTGTTAGGCCGCTGACAGGCCGCGTGGGTGCAATAACCTCGTCAACATGTGCAATGTCTGTGATTCTGACCCATGCAGAAGAAAATTACAAATGCAGTCGCCATCAAATGAAGCTGCAGGAGCGCATCGCATTTGCCGCGCTGCCCAAGTGCATTGCTGCAGCCGCGCAAGCTGCACCATCGCTCAGTGCCCGCCTGCCAGTGCCAGGTAGCGCGCATGCAGCTCGCGTACCTGATGCGGCAGGTCGGCATTGCTGCCGCCGTTGTCGATGACGTCCTGCGCCACCGCCAATCGCGCCTGCCGGCTGGCCTGCGCGGCCATGATGGCTTCCACTTCCGCGCGCTGCAGGCCGTTGCGCTGCATGACCCGCGCGATCTGCACCTCTTCCGGACAATCCACCACCAGGATGCGGCTGGCGCGGCCAACCCAGGTGCCGGACTCCACCAGCAGCGGCACCACGAAGATGACATAGGGACCGGTGGCGGCCTCGGCCTCGCGCACGGTCTCGCTGCGGATCAGCGGATGCAGGATGGCTTCCAGCGCATGGCGTGCCGTCGGGTTGCCGAACACGTGCTGGCGCATGCGGGTGCGGTCCATGGCACCGTTCGCATCGATGAATTCGCCGCCGAAATAATCGCGGATGGGATCGATGGCCAGGCCCTGCGGTGCGGTCAGGGCGTGGGCGATGGCGTCGGTATCGACCAGCGACGCGCCGAGCTCGCCAAACAGGTTGGCCACCGTGGTCTTGCCGCTGCCGATGCCGCCGGTCAGGCCGATGGTGAAGCGTTCAGTCAATGAGGTCATGGGATCAGAAGTCGTAGAGAAGTTGCGTGAGCCAGCCATGGCCCATCAGCAGGGTCAGCATGCCGGCGCAGGCCAGGCAGGGGCCGAAGGGAATGGCCTGGCCGCGCCGGTGGCGGCCCAAGCCCATCAGCGCCAGGCCCAGGACTGCGCCCAGCGCCGAGGCCAGCAGCAAGACCAGCGGCAAGGACTGCCAGCCCAGCCAGGCCCCGAGTGCGGCCATGAGCTTGAAGTCGCCATAGCCCAGGCCATCCTTGCCGGTGGCCAGCTTGAAGATCCAGTAGATCAGCCACAGCACGCCATAGCCGGCCATCGCACCCAGCACGGCATCCTGCAGCGGCACCAGGCGATGCACCACGTTGACCAGCAGCCCCAGCCACATCAAGGGCAGGGTGAGGTCGTCGGGCAGCAGCATGGTCCGGGCGTCGATCACCGCCAGCGCAATCAGGAAGGACGCGCACACCATCAGCGCCACGCCATGCAGGCCCAGGCCGAAGCGCCATGCCAGCAGGGCGAACAGCAGTGCGGTCAGCAGCTCCACCAGCGGATAGCGCGCGCTGATGGGGTGGTCGCAGAAGGCGCAGCGTCCTCGCAGCAGCAGCCAGCTCAGTACCGGAATCTTGTGATGCAGCGCCAGCGGCGCGGCGCAATGCGGGCAGGCGGAGGCCGGCAGCCAGAGGTTGTAGCGGTCGGCATGCGGCAGGGCCTCGCCGCGTTCCTGGGCCACGAAGTTGGCAGTCTCGCGCAGCATCATCAGCGGCACGCGATGGATCACCACATTGAGAAAGCTGCCGACCAGCAGGCCCAGCAGCGCCGCCGCGCCAGCGAGTGCAGCGTTGCCGGGGAAGGCCAGGGCATCCAGGAAAGACATCGTCGGGTTCAACTGGTTTGGTCGTCAAAGAAGGGGAAGACAGGCGTGCCGGCTTATACCATTGCACCCATGCGGAACACCGGCAGGTACATCGCCACCACCAGGCCGCCGATCACCACGCCCAGCACCGCCATGATAACGGGTTCCATCAGGCTGGTGAGGGCGGTGACGGCTTCATCGACCTCGCGTTCGTTGAGATCTGCGATCCTGGTCAGCATGGCGTCGAGGGCGCCGGCCTCTTCGCCCACGGCCGTCATCTGCACTGCCAGGTCGGGGAAGACGCCCGTGGCCTGCATGGCCGCATGCAGCGAGGCGCCATTGCGCACGGCGTCGCGCACGGCCAGCGAGGCGTCGGCATAGACCACGTTGCCGGCTGCGCCGGAGACCGTTTCCAGCGCTTCCACGAGGGCGATGCCGGCCCCGAAGAGGGTGCCGAAGGTGCGGCTCCAGCGTGCCAGCGCCGCTTGCCGCAACAGCTTGCCGAACAGCGGCAAGGACAGGCTCAGGCGCTGCGCCGCCAGTCGCAGCGGAAGATGGCGCCGCCACGCCAGGGTCGCCAGCACGCCCGCCACCAGCGTGCCCAGCAGCAGCCACGGGCCATGCTGGCCCAGCAGACGCGCCGTGGCCATGACGATGCGCGTGGGCAGCGGCAACTCGGCCCCGAATTGCTGGAACATCTGCTCGAAAGCCGGCACCACCCACAGCATGATGACCACCGTCACGATGATCGCCACCAGCACCACGGCACAGGGATAGGCCAAGGCCGCGCGCACCTTGCCGCGCAAGGCCAGGGATTTTTCGCGATAGAGCGCGATGCGCTCCAGCATGCTGTCGAGCATCCCCGCTTCTTCGGCGGCGCGCACCAGGTTGCAGAAGAGCGCATCAAACTGGCGCGGATGGCGCGCCAGCGCCGCATGCAGGCTCTCGCCGCGCGCCACGGCCTGGCGCACGTCGTCCAGCAGCGTGGCCAGTGCGCTCTGGCCGGCGCCGCGAATGGCGATGTCCAGCGACTGCAGCAGCGGCAATCCTGCCCGCAGCATGGTGGCCAATTGGCGGGTGAAGAGGGCGATCTGTTTGGCGCTGATGCGGCCACGCGTCCTCGCTGTGGCCGGGTTTGCCGCAGGGGCCGGGCCATTGTCGAGGTCGGCCGCACGCTCCGCGCGCCGCAGCCGCGCCACGCGCATCCCCTGCTGGCGCAGCCGGGCACGTGCCTGGGCTTCATCGCTGGCTTGTATCACACCGCGTTGCGGGCGATTGTGGCGGTCCAGCCCTTCCCAGCGGAATTGGGACGCCGATGTCGTGCGATCAGGTGCAGGCAAGGATTTCTCCCATGCTGGTTTCACCGCGCAAGACCTTCAGCAGCCCCGCCCGCCGCAGGTCGATGATGCCCTCCGCTTGCGCCTGCCGGCCCAGTTCCAATGTGCCGGCCTGGGCCAGTATCAGCGACTGCATGGCCGCGCTGACCGGCATGACCTGATAGATGCCGGTGCGCCCGCGAAAGCCGGTCTGGTTGCAGGCCGGGCAGCCGTGCGGCACGAAGGTGGCCGGCGTACCACCGGCCGGACGGCGGCAGCGGCACAGCTTGCGCACCAGCCGCTGGGCCACGATCAGGCTGACCGATGCCGCAATGTTGTAGGCCGGCACGCCCATGTTGAGCAGCCGCGTGAGCGTGGCCGGGGCATCGTTGGTGTGCAGGGTGGAGAGCACCAGGTGCCCGGTCTGCGAAGCCTTGACGGCGATGTCGGCGGTCTCCAGGTCGCGGATCTCGCCCACCATCAGTACATCCGGATCCTGGCGCAGGAAGGCGCGCAGCGCCAGGGCGAAGTCCAGTCCGGCGCGCTCGTTGATGCTGACCTGGTTGATGCCGGGCAGGTTGATTTCCACCGGATCCTCGGCGGTGGCGATGTTCACGCCCGGCTGGTTCAGCCGCTGCAGGCAGGCATACAGCGAGACCGTCTTGCCGGAGCCGGTCGGCCCGGTCATCAGGACCAGCCCGTGCGGCTTGCTGATGGCCTGCAGCAGCGCTTCCTGCTGGGCCGGTTCATAGCCGAGGTCGCTGATCGACAACGCCGCCTGGGCGGTGTCGAGGATGCGTAGCACGATCTTTTCACCGAACTGCGTGGGCAGCGTCGAGACGCGGAAATCCACCGTGCGCGTGCCTAGCGCCAGGCGCATCTTGCCGTCCTGGGGCAGGCGCTTTTCGGCGATATCCAGCCGCGCGAGGATCTTCAGGCGGGTGGCCAGCTTGTCGCGCAAGCTCAACGGCGGTTGCGCCAGTTCATGCAGCACGCCATCCAGCCGCAAGCGCACCCGGAAGAGATGTTCGAAGGGCTCGAAATGCAGGTCGGAAGCGCCCATGCCGACGGCATCGGCCAGCAGCTTGTGCAGCAGGCGCACCACGGGGACGTCATCATCGGCCACGGCCGTGTCGGGAGTGTGCAGCATGGGAGACCTCGCGCAGGGGCGCTGCCGCAGGGCAACGCACAGGGGAGGGCAAGTCTCCCACGCGCGGCGGCCGCCCGAAAAGCGGGCCGGCCGTTTGCGCGGGACAAACTCGGTGGAGTTCGATGCCGGCCCGCAAGGCCCGGCGCAGGTTCAGTCCTGTGCCTTCACTTTCGCAGGCAAGGCGATGAGCTTGACCATGCGGATGGCCTGGTTCTGTACCTGCACGATCTCGATCACGCAGCCATCGATCTTGACGGCCACGCTGGCTTCGGGAATGTCCTGCAGGGTTTCCAGCAGCAGGCCGTTGATGGTCTTGGGGCCATCCAGCGGCAGCTTCAGGCCCAGGCGCTTGTTGATGTCGCGCAGGGTGGTGCTGCCCTCAAGCAGGCAGGTGCCGTCCTTGTCCCAGCCGAAACCTTCGCCGGAGGAGCCGGGCGAGGAGGTCGTGAATTCGCCGATCATCTCTTCGATGATGTCTTCCAGCGTCACCAGTCCCTGCACTTCACCGTATTCATCGACCACGATGCCCAGGCGTTCGTGGTTTTCCTGGAAGTACTGCAGCTGCGTGAAGACATCGGTCTCCACCGGCACGTAATACGGGGCCGAGAGCAGGGCGCGGATGTCGTCGTGGGTGATGTCGTCTTCCTGGCGGAACAGCGAGACCGTCTTGCGCACATGCAGGATACCGACGATGTGATTGATCTCGCCCTCGAACACCGGCAGCTTGTTGTGATAGCAGGTGGCCAGCTGGTGCAGGATCTCCTCCACCGGGGCGGCCAGGTTCAGGGCCTCGACCTGGGCGCGCGGGGTCATGACGTCTTCCACCGAAATCTTTTCCAGGTCGAACAGGTTCAGCAGGATGCTCTTGTGCTTCTGCGGAATGAAACTGCCGCCTTCGAGCACGATGGAGCGCAGCTCTTCGGGAGAAATGCGCTGCTCGGCCGCGCGCGATCCGGTCTTGATGCGCAAGACCTTGAGGATGGCCGACACGAAGATGTTGACGAACCACACCAGCGGCTTGGCGATGCGCATCAGCGGCTTCAAGATGAAGCTGGTAAAGAGCGCAATGCGTTCGGGATGGGTGGCACCAATCACCTTGGGCACGATCTCGGCAAAGATGATCAAGAGCGCCGCCACGAAGGCGGTGGCCGCCGTGATCACGCGCTGGTGGTTGCCGAAGGCGGCAATGGCCAGCGCCGTCACCAGGGCCGTGGCCAGCGCATTGATGACAGTATTGGCGATAAGGATCAGCGAGAGCAGCCGTTCAGTGCGGTCCAGCAGCCACAGGATGGTGACGGCGGCCCGGTTGCCCTGTTTGGCCAGGTGCCGCAGGCGATGGCGGTTGGCGGCCATCAGCGCCGTCTCGGTCATGGAAAAGAAGGCCGAGAGCAGAATGAGAATGAGGAGTGCAAGAGCTTGCACCCATATGGGTACGGTATCCAAACGTTGCCGTCAGTGGGTTGCCCTCACGCATGGGAGGGAGTCGGCGGGCCTGTCTGCTTGTCGTCATGACAGGCAAGCCAGGGCGGCCAGCGAGCGCCAAAGTCTAGACGATGGGGGCTTATCTCGCAAGCCGGGCGGCGGCGCGGTGTGGCGGCTGCGCCCGGACTTGCCATTCAGTAACCCTTGCTGCGGTCGTAGAGATGCGGCGGCGGCAGGCCGCCCAGCATCGCGGCAATGGCCACCGCCGCCTGCCTGGCGCGTTCGCGGCGCGAGGGCGTGGCCGCTGCATGGGGCGTGACCAGCACGCGCGGATGGCGCCAGACGGCGGCCTCGGCGGGCAGTGGTTCTTCATCGAACACGTCCAGCACGGCACCGGACAAGTGTCCGCTGTCGAGCGCGGCCAGCAGATCGGTCAGGCACACGTGGCTGCCGCGGCCGACGTTGATGACCGCGGCACCGCGCGGCAACTGGCGCAAGAGATCGGCATCGATGAGGTGGCGGGTATCGGTGGTCTCGGGCAAGAGGCAGATCAGGATATCGGTGCGGGCCAGGAAATCCGGCAACGCAGCGGCCCCGGCAAAGCAGGCCAGCCCCTTTTCGCTGCGTAGCGAGCGCGCCCAGCCGGCGGTCTCGAAGCCGACCGCTGCATGCATGCGCGCCGCCGACAAGCCCAGCGCACCCAGGCCCAGCACGCCCACGCGCGTTTCGCGCGCCGTGCGGGGCGTGGAGAATTCGCGCCATTCGGCGCGCGCCTGCTGGGCAATGATGCGCGGCATGTCCTTCAACAGCATCAGGCTGCTCATGAGCGTGAATTCGGCCATGCGCTGCTGCGTTTCAGGCGTGACCATGCGCACGATGGGCAGCTCCGGCAGGTGCGGGTCTGCAAGGATGTGATCGACTCCGGCAGCCGCACTGATGATGGCCTTCAGGTTGGGGAACTGCGCCAGCCGCCCCGGCTCGGGCTGCCACACCAGCACGAACTGCACGCGCGCCGGATCGACTTCCGGATCATCCCAGGCGCGCACGTCGAGGCCCAGTTCGGGTGCGAATTCATGAAAGCTGGCGCGCCACTCGGCCAGCGCGGCAGCGCCGCCGGACTTGATCAGCAGCACGGGGGCAAGAGCAGGGGTGGTCATGCTTGTGGCTCCACGGGATTGGCCTGGTGCATGGGCCGGCGCAAGGCCGGGTCGAAGGGATTGATCCGGCGCGACAGGGCGGCGGCTTCCCGCTGCAGCATCTGCACCACGGTCGGCAGGCGCTCCTCGGTCAGGCGCGAGGTCAGCGTGCCTACACTCAAGGCACCGACGATGTTGCCGCCGGCATCGAAGAGCGGCACACCCAGCCCGGCCATGCCATCGAGCAGGCCGGCCTGGCGTGCCGCATAACCGGTCTCGCGCACACGCTCGATTTCCGTGCGCAGGTAGACCTCGTCATAGACCCCGAATTCGCGCAGGCGCGGCACGTTGTAGCGGATCACTTCCTCGCGTTCTTCTTCCGGCAGGAAGGCGAGGATGGCCAGCGCACCCTGGCCCACGCCCAAGGCGACGCGCCCGCCGATGTCGCCGGTGAAGGCACGGATCGGGAAGGGACCATCGACGCGGTCCACGCACACCGCATCGAAGCGCGAGCGCAGCAGCAGGAAGACCGTATCGCCAAGACTGCCGCACAGCCGCAGCAGCGCCGGACGGCACAGGCTGCGCACATCCGACGCATTGCCGGCGCGCGCGGCCAGGGCGAACAGGTCCATGCCCAGGCGATACAGCTTGCTGCGCTCATCCTGTTCCACCACGCCTTCCCCGGCCAGCGATTGCAGCAGCCGGTGCGTGGTGCCCTGGGTCAGGCCGATGGTCTTGGCCACTTGCGTCACCCGCATGCCTTGCGGTGGTGCATCGGCCAGCGCGCGCAACACCGCAAAGGTGCGCTGGATGCCGTTGACCGGCAGGGAGGCGGGGGCGCTGGCGGCCGTGGCCTCGTCGTTGTGCTCGCTCATGAGGGGGCTTTGTCTGCTGGGTGGAATCGGCGGCGGTTCGCTCGCCGATGCATTTCATTGAATGGAATAAATATAAAAAATTTCCCGACTGTCGAAATACGATAGCAGAATTGGCACCGAAATTGCATCAATAACGAAACAGGAGACGCGCCGCTCACATCGCTCCAGCGATGGGGTTGCGTAATTGAAAGTATGCATCGGAGCGCCCGCCGGCCGACAAGCCCGCCAGCCGTGCAGCGCCCGAACCTTGCGACAGGGAGCTTGCAATGTCATTTCTCACGCTGACCAATGTCAGTAAGTTCTATGGCGATACCCAGGCGGTATCGGGGTTCAACCTCACGGTGGAAAAGGGTGAGTTCATCTCCCTGCTCGGTCCTTCGGGCTGCGGCAAGACCACCACCCTGCAGATGATCGCGGGCTTCGAGGCCGTCAGCGGCGGCCGCATCGAACTCGACGGCCGCGACATCACGCATGCCAAGCCCAATACGCGCGGCCTGGGCATCGTGTTCCAGACCTATGCGCTGTTCCCGCACATGACGGTGGAGCAGAACGTGGCCTTCGGGCTGGAGATGCGCAAGTGCGGCGCCGCTGAGAAGCGCGACCGTGTGGCGCAGGCCCTGTCGCTGGTGCATCTGGAAAAACACGGTGCGCGCTATCCGCGCGAACTCTCCGGCGGCCAGCGCCAGCGCGTGGCCCTGGCGCGTGCGCTGGTGATTGCTCCGCCGGTGTTGCTGCTCGATGAACCGCTGTCCAACCTCGACGCCAAGCTGCGCGAAGAGATGCAATTCGAACTGCGCGACATCCAGCGCAAGGTCGGCACCACCACCATCATGGTCACGCACGACCAGAGCGAAGCCATGTCCATCAGTGACCGCGTGGTGGTGATGGAGGCCGGCCACATCACCCAGGTCGGCCGTCCCCTGAACGTGTATGAACATCCGGCCAACCGCTTCATCTCCACCTTCGTGGGCAAGGCCAACCTGCTCGAAGGCCAGGTGGTCGGTGCCGCAGGTGAACGCGCTGACATCGCGGTGGGCGGCATGATGCTGTCGCTGGAAAGCTCCGACACCGGCCTGCGCGGCGGCGGCCGCGTAGTGCTGGGCCTGCGTCCGGAAAAGATCCGCTGTACCGCGCCCGGCCAGGGCCGCTGCAATGGCGAAGTGGTGCGCCGCTTCTTCCTCGGCAGCCAATGGATGTATGAAGTGGAGACCCCGCTGGGCCTGCTCTCGGTCCTCTCGGCCAACGATGGTGCCGAAGCACTGGAGCAGGGCGCTGCCGTCGGCCTGGCATGGAGCGACTACAGCCTGCGCCTGGTCTCTACCGCCCGCAGCGATGAAGGGGTCGCAGCATGAGCGCGGCCGGCACGACTTCCGTGGCACCGCCCGTGGTGAGTGCCGCCGCCAGCGACAAGGCCCCCGGCCAGCGCAGCCTGCCCTGGCTGATGTCGGCCCCGGCCATCCTGCTGTGCACGGTGATGCTGCTGGTGCCGCTGGTGCTGACCTTCGTGCTGTCCTTCAACGCCTATGATGCCGAGACCGGCCCCAAGGCCGGTACCTTCACGCTGGAGCATTACGCAGCGGTGCTGACCGATCCGTATTACTACGGCATCTTCTGGCGCACGCTGTGGATCTCGGGCCTGGTCACGCTCATCTGCATCGTCGTCGGTGCGCCCGAGGCGTACATTCTCAACCGCATGCGCAAGCCCTGGCGCTCCATCATGCTGCTGGTGGTGCTGGCCCCGCTGATGATCTCGGTGGTGGTGCGCGCCTTCGGCTGGAGCATGCTGCTCGGTCCCGAAGGCCTCATCAACGGCACGCTGGTGGCGCTGGGCTTTGCCAAGGTCAAGCTGCTCTATACCGAAACGGCCATCGTCATTGCGCTGGTGCATGTGATGCTGCCCTTCATGGTGATCCCGGTGTGGACCTCGCTGCAGAAGCTCGATGGTGGCGTGGCCAACGCGGCGCTGTCGCTGGGCGCCTCGCCCATCACCGTGCTACGCCGTATCGTGCTGCCGCAGATCATGCCCGGCATTCTCTCGGGCAGCCTGATCGTCTTCGGCCTCTCGGCCAGCTCCTTTGCCATTCCGGGGCTGTTGGGCGGACGCCGCCTGAAGATGATGGCCACCATCATCTATGACGAATACCTGCACGAACTGAACTGGCCCCTGGGCGCAGCCATCGCGCTGCTGCTGCTGGTGGCCAACCTGGTCATCATGCTGGGCTGGAACCGCATGATCGAACGCCGCTACAAGAAAGCGCTGGGCTGAACCATGAACAAGAACGGACCGATTGCATTGTGCTTCAATGCGCTGGTGATCCTCTTCACGCTGGCCCCGATCCTGGTGGTGTGCGTGATTGCCTTCACCCCCGAAAACACCCTGACCATGAACGGGCCTGAATTCTCGCTGCGCTGGTTCAAGGCGGTGTTTGAGTTTCCCGACTTCGTGAGTTCCTTCTGGAACAGCCTTTGGCTGGCGCTGGCAGCGGCCACCATCTCCACCGCCCTGGCCATTCCGGCGGCCATGGCGCTGGTGCGTTATCCGCATCGCTGGTCCGGCGTCTTGCAGGGCCTGTTCCTGTCGCCGCTGATCATTCCGCACCTGGTGCTGGGCGTGGCCCTGCTGCGCCTGTTCTCGGTGGTGGGTGGCGCGGGCAGTTTCGGCTGGCTGGTGCTGGCGCACTCGCTGGTGGTGACGCCCTACACCATGCGCCTGATCATGGCCGCGCTCATCGGCTTCGACCGCAGCGCCGAGCATGCCGCCCTGTCGCTGGGGGCCACGCGCTCCACGGTGTTCCTGCGCATCACGCTGCCGATGATCCTGCCGGGCATCACCGGGGGCTGGCTGCTGGCCTTCATCAACAGCTTTGATGAAGTCACCATGTCCATCTTCGTGACCTCGCCCTCGACGGTGACGCTGCCGGTGCGCATGTACATGTACGCCACCGAATCCATCGATCCGATGATGGCGGCCGTCTCGGCGCTGATGGTGGCCATCACGGCGGTGGCCATGATCATCCTGGACCGGGTCTATGGCCTGGACCGCGTGCTGGTGGGGCGTTCATGAATCACACCTCTGCTCCTGCACAGGCCCAGCTGGTACGGCTGGCCGAACGCAATCGCGCTGCGGTCAGCTTCACGCTGGACGGCCGCCCGGCGACCGCGCTGGAAGGCGACACGGTGCTGACCGCCGTACTGACCAATACCGCGAGCCTGCGCCGCAATGAATTCAGCGGCCAGCCGCGGGCCGGCTTTTGCATGATGGGCGCGTGCCAGGATTGCTGGATCGCCACTGAAAGCGGCGAGCGCCTGCGTGCCTGCTCCACCTTCATCCGTGCCGGCATGCAATTGCGCAGCGGCCAGGAGGAACCCGCATGACGCGCGCAGCTCCCGTCATCGTCGGTGCCGGCCCGGCCGGTGTGCGTGCGGCGCAGACGCTGCTGGCCCATGGCGTGCGGCCCATCGTCATCGATGAAGCCGCGCAGGCCGGCGGCCAGATCTATCGCCAGCCGCCGCGCGGTTTCCTGCGCAGCCGCAAGACGCTCTATGGTTTCGAAGCCAGCCGCGCGCAATCGGTGCACAGCACCTTCCATGCGCTGCGCGAGGCCATCGACTACCGTCCCAACACCCTCGTCTGGAATGCCCAGCCGGGTTTGCTCGACCTGATGGAGGGCAGCGCGCAATCCGCTTCAACGCTGGCCTGGGAAGACATCATCGTGGCCACCGGTGCGACTGATCGCGTGCTGCCTTTCCCCGGCTGGACCACGCCGGGCGTCTATACCCTGGGCGGCTCGCAGGTCGCGCTCAAGTTCCAGGGCTGCGCCATCGGACGCTCGGTGGTGTTGGCCGGCAATGGTCCGCTGCTCTATCTGGTGGCCTACCAGTATGCCAAGGCCGGTGCCCGGGTGGCGGCGGTGCTCGACAGCAGCAGCCTGGCTGACCGCATTGCCGCACTGCCCGCCATGCTGGGCCAGCCGGCCTTGCTGGCCAAGGGCATCTACTACCTTGCCTGGCTCAAGCTGCATGGCGTGCCGGTGCATTCGCACGCGCGGGTGCTGCGCGTGGAAGGCGATGCGCGGGTGCAGGCGCTGGTCTGGCGTCGCGAGAACCTGGCAAGTGCGAGTGGCAAGCCGGGTACTGAGCAGCGCATTGAATGCGATGCCGTCGGTTTCGGCTATGCACTGCGTTCTGAAACGCAATTGGCTGATCTGCTGGGTTGCCGCTTCCAGTTCGACAGCCTGCAGCGCGCGCACCTGCCGGTGCGCGACAAGAGCACCCGCAGCAGCGTGCCGGGCGTCTATCTCGCCGGTGACGGTGCCGGCATCATGGGGGCCGATGCCGCCGAGCTGGCCGGTGAACGCGCTGCGCTGGCCTTGCTGCAGGATCGCGGCATCGCCGTCGATGCGGCCCGGGTGACGCAGATCGAAGCGGAGCTGGTGCGCATCGGTGCTTTCCGACTCGGACTGGAGCGCGCCTTCCCCTTCCCCGAACGCTGGGCGGCCACCGCGCCGGACGATCTGGTGATCTGCCGCTGCGAGAACATCCGCGCCGGTGAATTGCGCGCGGCCGTGCGCGAGAAAGGCGCAGCGGAAATGAACCGGCTCAAGGCCCTCACCCGCGTTGGCATGGGCCGTTGCCAGGGCCGCATGTGTGGTGCCGCGGCCGCCGAAATTCTGTCGCATGCCGCTGGCCTGCCGGTGCAGGAAGTCGGTCGTCTGCGCGGCCAGGCACCGATCAAGCCGATTCCATTGGGCATGCATGTGCCGGCCCCCGAGCCGGTCTCTGCGCGCGTGATCGCGCTGCATGCGCAGGAGGATGCCTCATGAAGAGCCTCCATACCGAAGTCCTCATCATCGGCGGCGGCATCGTCGGCAGCTCGGCTGCACTGGTGCTGGCCAAGGCCGGACGCCGCGTGACCATCCTGGAACGCGACCTGTGCGGTGCGCGTTCCAGCGGCATCAACTACGGTGGCGTGCGCCGCCAGGGCCGGCCCGAAGTGCAGCTGCCGCTGTCGCAACGCGCGCATCAGATCTGGGGCGATCTGCAGTCCCTGATCGGCACCACCGGCGAATACGAACGCAGCGGCCACTTCAAGCTGGCCCGCAGCGAGGCCGACATGCAATCGCTGATCGCCTATGCCGAACTGAGCCGGCCCTACGGCCTGGGGATCGAACTCATCAGCGGCGAACGCCTGCGCCAGCAATGTCCCTGGCTGGGCGGCGCGGCGGTCGGCGGCTCGCTGTGTCCGGAAGATGGCCAGGCCAATCCGCGCCTGGTCTCGCCGGCCTTTGCGCGTGCGGCCGAAGCGGCGGGCGCGACCGTGATCGAGCGTTGCGAAGTCATGCAGGTGGGTCACGATGGCCGCGACTTCGTGGCCGAAGCGCGGCAGGGTGGCGAACCCTTGGAAGTGCGTGCGGAAGTGCTCATCAATTGCGCCGGTGCCTGGGCCAATCGCGTGGCGCAGTCCTTTGGCGAGGCCGTCCCCCTGACCAGCGGCCACCCCAGCATGGTGGTGACTGAACCGATTCCCCACTTCCTGCCCTGGAGCCTGGGCGTGGAAGGGGGCTCCATCTACTGCCGCCAGGTGGCGCGCGGCAACGTGGTGCTGGGCGGCGGCCGCGGCTACGAGCAGGATGAACTGCGCGCCCGCGCTTCGCATGATTCCATTCTCGGGCTGCTGCCGCAGGCGGCGGCCTTGCTGCCGGCGCTGCGCCACGTCCACATCATCCGCAGCTGGAGCGGCGTGGAAGGCTACCTGCCGGACCAGCATCCGGTGATCGGCCCCAGCACCACGCAAATGGGCCTGCTGCATGGCTTTGGTTTCTGCGGTGCCGGATTCCAGATCGGGCCGGCTGCCGGTGAGGCGCTGGCCGAGCTGGTGCTGCATGGCCGCAGCACCATCGCGCTGGATGCTTTCTCGATTGGCCGCTTCCTGCCGCCACGTTCCGACGCTGTCGACCTGTTGTCCTCCCACCCTGAAAGGAAGATCTCATGATGTCGCTCTCCCGCACCGCTGCCCTCGGACTGTTGCTGGCCGCCACCGCCGCTCAAGTGCAGGCGCAGACCCGCACGCTGTATGTCGGCATGAATGGCGGCAACATGGAGAAGACCTTCACGCAGGCGGTGTTCGGTCCCTTCGAGCAGAAGTACAACGTCAAGATTGCCGTGGTGCCCGGCGGCTCGGCCGACATCCTGGCCAAGGCCCAGGCCGCCAAGGACAAGCCGCAGATGCATCTGATGTTCCTGGACGATGGCGTGATGTATCGTGCCGTCGGCATGGGCCTGTGCGAGAAGCAGAAGCCCAATCCCAACCTGGCCAACCTGCTGCCGGTGGCGCACATCAAGGATGACCTGGCCACGGGCGTGACCATCAGCGTTACCGGCCTGGCCTACAACACCAAGGTCTATGCCGAGAAGGGCTGGGCACCGCCGACCTCGTGGCTCGACCTGGCCGATCCCAAGCTCAAGGGGCGCGTGGTGTTCCAGTCGCTGCCTTCGTCCACCTTCGGGCTGCATGCCTTCCTCGCCTTCAACCAGCTCAAGGGCGGCACGGATGCCAACGTCGATCCCGGCTTCAAGGCCTGGCCCTCGACCATCGGGCCCAATGTGCTGGAGTACATCTCCAATTCGGCCAAGATTTCCGAGATGGCACAGACCGGCGAAGCGGCCCTGTTCCCTTACACGCCCACGCAATCGACGCTCTTGAAGAGCAAGGGCGTGCCGGTGGAATACGTGCAGCCCAAGGAAGGCGCCATCGTGCTGATGGTGGCGCAGTGCGTGATCGCCAACAACACCGAGCCGCAGCTGGCGCAGGAGCTGGCGGCCTATCTGCTCTCACCGCAGGCGCAAGCGCTGGCGCTGGAAAACGGCAACTACAACCCGACCAATACCAAGGTCCAGGTCAGCGGCACGGCCGCGGCCGAGCAGGCGCGCATGAATGGCTTCGTCAAGGCCGCGCGCGCGGTGGACTGGGATGAGATCAACAAGAACCGCGCCGTGTGGAATACGCGCTGGAGCCGCACCATTGAGAGATGAGATCGGCAGCTCGTCGGCCTGAAACGCAGGAATGCGTAAATGATTTATCTGATTTGGCAGAACCTCTGGTAGTTTTTTACGCCACCTGCGCGGTGGCGTTTTTTTTTTGCGCTGATGGCGCGTGATCCCCATTTTTGTTTATCTGTGGCATCGATAAATCGATGTCGATTGTGCAATGGCGCAGATAAACCACAGCAGACCGTCCCGAGGCGCGCAGTGGCGGGTAGGGCAAAAATCGCGTATAATGCATGGATCGCTCAAGAACCGAGCGGAAATCCTGATCCCCACGCGCCTTGTCGTACAGCATCTTGCAATCCGCGTGATTCGCATCTTCATCCGCTTCCCCGAGTAAAGAAACTGCGCTGCCGGTCTCGCCGCCAGCGGGTTCACCTGTCCTCCGACCTTAACGCTCCCGGCCTCCCCATGGCGTGGCCAGTCGTCAAAGCCAGAGATTGCAAATCCCCGAGCCCTTCCTCCGTGAGGTCGCGTGCTCACGCACAAGAAAGAGAAAATGGCAAAAGAAGAACTGATCGAAATGCAAGGACAAGTCTCCGAAGTCCTCCCCGACTCGCGTTTCCGCGTGGCGCTGGACAACGGCCATTCGCTGATCGCCTATACGGCCGGTCGCATGAAGAAGAATTTCATCAAGATTCTGGCGGGCGACAAGGTTACGCTGGAACTGTCTCCCTACGACCTGAACAAGGGTCGCATCATCTTCCGTCACCTGGAACAGCGCGGCCCCAGCGGCCCCCGTCCGGGTTTCCGTCGCCGCTGAGATCGCGCGGCGCATCCCTCCCACGCCCAATGGCGTGATGCGCCGCCTGATGCCTTCCGGCCCGCCTGTCCTTCACGACGGTATGCGCCCTCCCATGATCGGTTTTGCGAAAGAAAAAAAATATGCAAGCTCTGGTCACTCATCAGGAGCAGTACAAGGGCTTTCACATTTCACTGCGCTGTCAGGGCGAGGGTGGCTTGTGGGAGGTTGCTGAAGTTCATATCGCCGACAGCGGCGGGCTGGCGCCGCCCCTGTTTCCACGTCGCCAGCTGCCTGGCCGGTTTGATAGCGCGGTATTGGCCGTGGAGCGCGGCATGGGTTGGGCGAGGGCGGTGATCGACAATCTGGATCCGGCGCTGGATGGGGATTGGGGCAACTGAGTGGCGCCACCGCGTCTACAAGGCCCCCGGTCTGGCAGGAGATGGAACCTGAATGAAGTTTTCGGAAATGCCCCGCCAGGAATCTGGCTGAGCGGGCAGGTCCGCAAGGCCGATGTGAATGAAAAGGCGGAATGCGCGACATCGCGGATTCCGCCTTTTTGTTGGGTGGTGCCCGGCAATGGGCAATCGAATCCGGAAATAAAAAAGCCCAGCATCGCTGCTGGGCTTTTTTGTCCTTGATCTACAAGGTAATTCTGGTCGGGGTGAGAGGATTCGAACCTCCGGCCTCTACGTCCCGAACGTAGCGCTCTACCAGGCTAAGCTACACCCCGTCGAGTGAGATCTAAGTCAGTGATTTCGATCTACTGCGAAAGCCGATAATTCTAACAGGGATTTTTTGAATTGGCTATCGGGAAGTGAAATAATTGCATCCGCAGCCCGCCGCGCAGCAATCTCCGCCTGTTCGCGGGTATAGGCCAGGGCGCCGGAGTGAGTGATGGCCGACAGCACTTCGTCGAAATGCTGTTCGTCGCCGTTCTCGATGCAGGTGCGCACCAGTTCGCGCTGCTGCGGCGTGCCGTGCTGCATCAGCCAGATCAGCGGCAGCGTGGGCTTGCCTTCGCGCAGGTCGTCGCCGACGTTCTTGCCGATCTCGGCACTGTTGCCGGAATAATCCAGTACGTCGTCGATCAGCTGGAAGGCGGTGCCGATGGAGCGGCCATATTCGCCGGCGGCTTCGATGCCGGCTTCGTCGGCACCGGCAATCAGGGCGCCGATCTGGCTGGCGGCCTCGAACAGCTTGGCGGTCTTGGAACGGATCACCTGCAGGTAGCCGGCTTCGTCCACATCCGGATTGTGCATGTTGAGCAGCTGCAGCACCTCGCCCTCGGCGATGACGTTGGTGGCATCAGCCACGATTTCCATCACACGCGGGTTGCCCACCGCCACCATCATCTGGAAGGCGCGCGAATAAAGGAAGTCGCCTACCAGCACCGAGGCCGCATTGCCGAACATGGCATTGGCAGTCTGCTTGCCACGGCGCAACGAGGATTCGTCGACCACGTCGTCATGCAGCAGGGTGGCGGTATGAATGAATTCGATCACGGCCGCCAGCGAGTGGTGATGCTCGCCCTTGTAGCCGAAGGCATTGGCGATGAGCACGACCAGCACCGGGCGCAGGCGCTTGCCGCCCGCACTGATGATGTATTCGGCGACCTGGTTGACCAGCGGCACCTCCGAGTACAGCTGCCGGCGGATGACTGCGTTGACCGCCTCCATGTCGGCGACGATCGGATGCATGATGGTTTGTTGCGAAGCGTTTTGTACGGCGGCAGACAAGGCGGAACCTGTGGAAAATGGTTATTCCCCGGATTATACGATGACAAGGCAGGGGCACGCCAAAGAGCCTGAGCCCGCATAGTAAAGGTTTTTCATTGTTGGAATGAAAACCTGGCGGAGGATTCGGGTTGTCTGTCAGGCAAGTCCTCTTCCATTGTCCTGCCGGAAACTGTGTTGTACAGAGGTCGGGCAAAGTGTCAAGGCTTTTGACCGTGGGGCTAAGTGCCTGTATAATTTGCGGTTTTCCTGTTTCGCCATGGGTTTTTGACGGGCGCGGCAAGGGAAAAATCGTTCTTATTCATTCATTCGTGAGGTTTCACATGTACGCGGTCATAAAAACCGGCGGCAAACAATACAAAGTTGCTGCTGGCGAAAAACTCAAAGTAGAACAGATACCGGCTGACATTGGCTCCGAAATCACTTTGGATCAAGTGCTCGCAGTGGGCGCAGGCGAAACCGTGAAGTTCGGTGCGCCGCTGGTCGCAGGTGCTACGGTGCTGGCTACTGTGGTAGCACAAGGTCGCCATGACAAGGTCCGCATCTTCAAGATGCGTCGTCGCAAGCACTACCAAAAGCGTCAAGGCCATCGTCAGAACTACACCGAACTGCAAATCGTCTCCATCAACGCCTGAGCGTTGACCCGAACGAACTGCTCATCCAAAGTCATCAAGGAGTTTTAAATGGCACACAAAAAAGGCGGCGGCACTACGCGCAACGGCCGTGACTCAGAATCGAAACGCCTGGGCGTCAAGGTTTATGGCGGCCAAGTGATCAACGCTGGCGGCATCATCGTCCGTCAACGCGGCACCCGCGTCCACGCTGGCGAAAACGTCGGCGTCGGCAAGGACCACACCCTGTTCGCCCTGAAGGACGGCAAGGTCAAGTTCGTTGTCAAGGGCCTGCAACAGCGTCAATACGCTACCGTCGTTACGGCGTAAGCGTTCCTGTCATCCGGGTTCGCCCGGAAACCAGGCATAAAAAAGGCTCTGCCGATGGTGGAGCCTTTTTGATTTTTGAAGAGCCGTCAACAAAGCGCCGAGCCCAGGCTTCCGTCGGAAGCGCCGGGGTGGGTCCTGACCAGGACCGAGGTGCATCGACGTTTTGTTAGCGGCTCCCATGTCCCATGAGGCGTCCAAATCATGAAATTCATCGACGAAGCACGTATTGAAGTCGTGGCGGGGGATGGCGGCAACGGTGTCGCCAGCTTCTGCCGCGAGAAATTCCGCCCCTTCGGCGGTCCCGACGGCGGCGACGGCGGCAAGGGCGGCACCATCTGGGCCGTGGCCGACCGTAACGTCAACACCCTGATCGACTATCGCTACGCCAAGCTGCACCGCGCCGGTCGCGGCGAAAACGGCCGCGGCTCGGACTGCTACGGCAAGGGTGCCGATGATGTCTACCTGCGCATGCCGGTGGGCACGCTCATCGTCGACATCAACACCGGCGAACACATCGCCGACCTGACCTTCCACGGCCAGACCGTGATGCTGGCCAAGGGCGGCGAAGGCGGCTGGGGCAACATCCACTTCAAGACCTCCACCAACCGCGCCCCGCGTCAGAAGACCGAAGGCAAGGAAGGCGAGCGCCGCGAGCTGCGCCTGGAACTGAAGGTGCTGGCCGACGTGGGCCTGTTGGGCATGCCCAATGCGGGCAAGTCGACCTTCATCACGGCCGTCTCCAACGCGCGTCCGAAGATCGCCGACTACCCCTTCACCACCCTGCACCCCAACCTGGGTGTGGTGCGCGTGAGCCACGAGAAGAGCTTCGTGATCGCCGACATCCCCGGCCTGATCGAAGGTGCGGCCGATGGCGCCGGTCTGGGCGTGCAGTTCCTGCGCCACCTGCAGCGCACCGGTCTGCTGCTGCACATCGTCGACCTGGCCCCCTTCAATGAGGAAGTCGATCCGGTCAAGGAAGCCAAGGCCATCGTGCAGGAACTGAAGAAGTACGACCAGTCCCTGTTCGACAAGCCGCGCTGGCTGGTCCTGAACAAGCTGGACGTGGTGCCCGAGGCCGAACGCGCCAAGCGCGTGAAGGATTTCGTCAAGCGCTTCGGCTGGAAGGGCCCGGTCTTCGAGATCTCGGCGCTCAACCGTGACGGCTGCGAAGAGCTCATCAACGACATCTACAAGTATCTGGAAACCAAGCGCGCCGAAGAGCACCGCGCCGAAGAAACCCAGATGACCGAGGAAGCCCGCGCCATCTCCAGCATCGATCCGGACGATCCGCGCTTCAAGGTCCTGGACTGATTCGTGCCGGTGCAGCCCTGAAGCTTCTTGGGGCTGCGCGCGGGGGCTGTTCGGGCTATCATCTCTGCCTGTCGGATTTTCCGACCGCTCCCAGAAGAATCAGAACCCGGAACACTATGCAATCGGTCATTCAACGCGCCAAGCGACTCATCATCAAGGTTGGCTCTTCCCTGGTCACCAATGATGGCAAGGGCCTGGACGCCAACGCCATCGCCCGCTGGGCGGAACAGATCGCGCAATTGCGTGCGCTCGGCAAGGAAGTGGTGCTGGTCAGCTCCGGCGCGGTGGCCGAGGGCATGCAGCGCCTGGGCTTCGACAAGCGCCCGACCGGCATCCATCACCTGCAGGCCTGCGCGGCCGTGGGCCAGATGGGCCTGGCGCAGATCTACGAAACCAGTTTCCGCAAGCACGACCTGCACACCGCACAGGTGCTGCTGACCCACGCCGACCTGGCCGACCGCGAACGCTACCTCAATGCCCGCTCCACCCTGTTCGCCCTGCTGCAACTGGGCGTGGTGCCGGTCATCAACGAGAACGACACGGTGGTCACCGATGAAATCAAGTTCGGCGACAACGACACCCTCGGCGCCCTGGTGGCCAACCTGATCGAAGCCGAAGCGCTCATCATCCTCACCGACCAGCCGGGCCTGTTCACCGCCGATCCGCGCAAGGATCCGGCGGCCACCCTCATTTCCGAAGCGCGTGCCGGCGACCCGTCGCTGGAGCTCATCGCAGGCGGCACCGGCACCGGCATCGGCCGCGGCGGCATGCTGACCAAGATCCTGGCCGCCAAGCGCGCCGCCACCTCCGGCGCACATACGGTGATCGCCTGGGGCCGTGAGGAACAGGTCCTCACACGCCTGGCTGCGGGTGAAGCCATCGGTACCCAGCTCAATGCCGAGACCGCGCAACTGACCGCGCGCAAGCAATGGATGGCTGATCACCTCAAGACCGCCGGCCGTGTGGTGCTCGATGCCGGCGCAGTGCAGAAGCTGAGCCTGGAAGGCAAGTCGCTGCTGCCTATCGGCGTGGTGGAAGTCTCGGGCGAGTTCGGCCGGGGCGACGTGATTACCTGCGTGGACGAGAGCGGCCGCGCCATCGCGCGCGGCATGAGCAACTACAACAGCTCGGATGCGCGGCGCATCATCCGCCATCCTTCCTCCGAGATCCAGGCCATCCTCGGGTTCGTCGAGGAGCCGGAGCTGGTGCATCGGGATAACCTGGTGCTGCTGTGAGGATGATGCATCACATTGCATTCTGGAAATGATTTATACGATTTATACGATATAAATAATTTCATGTGGACAATAAAAAAACGCGGCCAAGGCCGCGTTTTTTATTGTGTGCTTCGAGCCAGCCGCCGGGATCAGCGACGCACCGGATCAATACGCGTCTGCGTCTTGAGGCGATTGACGATGCTCTTGACGTTCTCATTGTCGGCAATGATCTTGCCTTCGCAGAAATAATCCTTGAACAGCGCGCCATCGATGCGATTGACGCCGATATCGCGGATCGGCTGCCACTTGTCGCGGCGCGAGCGCGACCATTTGCCATCGGGATGGCCGAAGGCGTAGGTCTTCTTCTCCCAGGTCTCGCAGCGCATGCCTTCGTACATCACGTTGACCGCACCGCCTTCGGTCTTGGTGACCACGGTGTAGCGAACCACCTTGTCAGTGCCGATCGAAACGGAATTGGTATCGATGTAGGCCTTCATGGTGGCATTCGGGCTGAGATAGAACTCGGCCAGGTTCTGCTCTTGCGGCGTCGGCGGCAACTGCACGGCGATTTCCTGCCAGGGCTTTTCCTCGTCGTCGAATTCTTCATCGAAGCTCTGCGCCAGTGCGCCGGCGCAGGCCGCCAGAAGCGAGCAGGCCAGCACCGCGCGGCGCAGGCCGCGCACGGTGAACAGGGAACGTGGGGGTTCAGGTTGCTGGAAAGAGGGCATAGAACTCACTTGGTTTCCGGCGTGTTCGCGCCGTTGCAGGGCTGGGCTTGTGCGGCCTGGCCCGGATTCTTGTGGGGATGCGCAATGCGCCCGGCTTGCTCGGCACGGCGCGGGCCGTGGCCCGGACGACTCAGGAAGCGCGACAATTCCTGCAGCGCCTGCTGATAGACCTCGCGTTTGAACTCGATGACCACATCCAGCGGCACCCAGTAGTCATGCCAGCGCCAGGCATCGAATTCCGGATGCGAGGTGCCGCGCAGGTTGACGTCGCAATCGCGCCCGACCATGCGCAGCAGGAACCAGATCTGCTTCTGGCCGCGGTAATGGCCGCGCACTTCGCGCTTGATGAAATGATCGGGGACTTCGTAGCGCAGCCAGTCACGGGTGCGGCCGATGATCTTGACGTGCTCGGCACGCAGGCCGATCTCTTCTTCCAGTTCCCGGAACATCGCCTGTTCGGGGGTCTCGCCGTGCTTGATGCCGCCTTGCGGGAATTGCCAGGAGTGCTCGCGTACGCGCTTGCCCCACCACACCTCGTTATTGGCGTTGAGCAGGATGATGCCGACGTTCGGGCGGAAGCCTTCTCGATCCAGCATGGTGATCCTCAAACTTTCTGCGGCTGGAAGTCCCTTTCAGGCAGGCTCATGCGACTGCGGGCGCACGCGGCAAAGCCGGTACGCCAGGCGGTCAGGAGCAATCACATCGATGCACGGATGTCATTGAAACTAGGAGCAAATCTGCAAAGAAAGGGCGCATCAGCCAGCTAATCCTTTAAAATTGGAACGATTATAACCCTCCTCTTTTTAAAAAGAACCGACCGTCATGCGCGCCTCACGTTTTTTTATTTCCACCCTGAAAGAAGCCCCGTCCGACGCTGAAATCGTGAGCCACAAGCTGATGATGCGTGCTGGCATGATCAAGCGTCTGGGAGCTGGCATCTACACCTACATGCCCATGGGTCTGCGCGTGATTCGCAAGGTCGAAGCCATCGTGCGCGAGGAAATGAATCGCGCCGGCGCCGTCGAGCTGTTGATGCCGGTGGTGCAGCCGGCCGAGCTGTGGCAGGAAACCGGCCGGTGGAACAAGATGGGTGCCGAGCTCATGCGCGTGAAGGATCGCCATGGCCGCGACTTCGCCATCCAGCCGACCTCCGAAGAAGTGGTCACCGATGTGGCCCGTACTGAACTGCGCAGCTACAAGCAATTGCCGGTCAACTTCTATCACATCCAGACCAAGTTCCGCGACGAGCGCCGTCCGCGTTTCGGCCTCATGCGCGGCCGCGAATTCACGATGAAGGATGCCTACTCCTTCGACCGCGATGTCGATGGCCTGAAGAAGTCCTACCAGGCCATGTATGACGCCTACGTGCGCATCTTCACCCGCTTCGGCCTGGAGTTCCGTGCCGTCGCCGCCGACAACGGTGCCATCGGCGGTTCCGGCTCGCACGAATTCCACGTCATCGCCGCCACCGGTGAGGACGCACTGGTCTATTGCCCCACCTCCGATTACGCCGCCAACATGGAAGCGGCCGAAGCGCTGCCCGTGGACAGCAGCCGTGGTGCCGCCACCCAGGCGCTGGAAAAGACCGCCACGCCCGGCAAGTCCAAGTGCGAAGCCGTGGCTGAATTGCTGGGCCTGCCGCTGGCACGCACCGTCAAATCCATCGTGCTGGCAGTGGACAACGAAGATCCGGCCAAGAAGGAAATCTGGCTGCTGCTGCTGCGCGGCGACCATGAACTCAACGAAGTGAAGGCCAGCAAGATTCCGGGCCTGTCCACCTACCGCTTCGCCAACGAAGCCGAGATCGTCGAATGGTTCGGCACGCCCCCGGGCTACCTGGGCCCGATCAGCACCAAGAAGCCGGTCAAGGTGGTGGCCGACCGCACGGTCGCCAACATGGCCGATTTCGTCTGTGGTGCCAATGAAGCCGATTTCCACTACACCGGTGCCAACTGGGGCCGTGACCTGCCCGAGCCGCTGGTGGCCGATATCCGCAACGTCGTTGAAGGCGATGCCTCGCCGGACGGCCGTGGCGTGCTGGCGATCCAGCGCGGCATCGAAGTGGGACACGTGTTCCAGCTGGGCACCACCTATTCCGAAGCGATGAAGGCGACTTACCTGGATGAGTCCGGCAAGCCGCAACCGCTGGTGATGGGCTGCTACGGCATCGGCGTGACTCGTATCCTGGGCGCGGCCATCGAACAGAATTTCGACGACCGCGGCATCATCTGGCCGACCTCGATTGCGCCTTTCGAAGTGGTGCTCTGCCCCATGGGCTATGACCGCAGCGAAGCCGTCAAGACCGAAATCGACAAGCTGTACGCGCAACTGACCGAAGCCGGTGTGGATGTGGTGCTGGATGATCGTGGCGAGCGTCCGGGCGCGATGTTCGCCGACTGGGAACTGATCGGCGTGCCGCATCGCATCGTGGTCGGTGACCGTGGCCTCAAGGATGGCAACATCGAATACCAGGGTCGCCGCGATGCAGAAGCCACCCAAGTACCGCTGGCCGAGGCGCTGGCCTTCATCCAGGGCAAGCTGGCGGCCTGATCTTTCCACAGGCTGCAATGACAAAGGCGGGCGCCATGGCGTCCGCCTTCGTTTTTGGGGAGAGCGAAATTACTTGGCCGGGACGATGGTCACGGTCTCGCGCAGGATGCCGCCCGAGGCGACGCTGCCATCGCTGTTGCCCTGGCCGTTGACGCGCTTCTCGCAATCGATGCGATCCGATTGCGGCAGGCCTTCACAGCGGCGCAGGGCGTTTTCCTTCAGTTGCGCCGCGCCCGGATCGGTCAGCGTGCCGCGCGCAGCGGCTTGCTGGGCAGCACCGGCTTCACGCAGGCAGGTAGCACGGTCTTCCGTGGAGGCGCCGCTCTTGCAGGCGGCGATCTGCTGCTGGTATTCCGAATGGCCGGCCTTGCCCGCAGCGAACACGTGCGAGGCACCGCCCAGGGCGGCCAGGCCGATCACGAGGGCGCTGGCCGAACGCAGCAGTTGGTGACGCAGGGTGGCGGTTTGGTTTGGCATGGTCATTTCCTTTCTCTTGGTCATGAGCGTCCAGGCTCATCAGTGGATGGCACAGGGATAGACCCGGTTTCCGGTTTTCGGTTCTTTTATTCAGTTCTGCCGGAGGCGATGTGAGCTGGAAAGCTGAAACCGGCCTTTGCGGCCAGTGCCACACCCTGCAGAACCGCCATGGTAGGCGGTGACAGGCCTGCTCGCCATCAGAGAAGTGCTGCATGCGGCGTCAGACAAGAGGAAAACCGGCCGGCAAGGCCACGCCCCCTGAAACATCCGGAAACAAAAACGCCCGCATGACATCTGCGGGCGTTTTTGTTTGCAAGTCGCTTGCAAACCGCGGGCGTCGATCAGCTCAGGTGAGCCGAGATCAGCTTGGTCATTTCAAACATCGTGACTTGCTTCTTGCCACCGAAGATTGCCTTGAGCTTGTCATCGGCATCGATGTTGCGCTTGTTTTCGGCGTTCTGCAGCTTGTGCTTCTTGATGTATTCCCAGACCTTCTTGGTCACTTCAGTGCGTGGCAGCGGCTTGGCGCCGACCACCTCGCCCAGGGCTGCCGACGGTGTCAGCGGCTTCATGAAGGCGGCATTGGGAGTACGTTTTGCTGCGGGTTTGGCGGCGGGTTTTGCTGCGGCTTTCTTGGGAGCGGCTGCCTTGGGAGCGGCCTTCGGTGCGGCTTTCGGTGCGACTTTCGGCGCTGCCTTGGCGGCAGGCTTGGCAGCTGCCTTGGGAGCGGCGGCTTTGGCGGCCGGTTTGGCGGCTGCCTTGGCTGCGGGTTTTGCTGCTGGCTTCTTTACTGCGGCTGCTGCTTTTTTTGCTGTGGCCATCGGAAAGACTCCTCACAAGAATGAGATGAATGCGTCATTTACGCACCGCTAATAGTGGTGCTCTTTGCACGGCCACGCAAGTATTTTTTAGTGGATTTTCCCGTGAAAGCGCCAGGAAACAACGAGCCGCCCCGATCCGCCGTCAAGCCGCGCCGGTAAAGGGATCGCGGCGGATCGCGGAAGTCCCGGAAAGGGCCGCATCGGCGATATCGGAGGGGAAGGAAAAGCGATGAAAGAAGGGCATGTTTTCGTGCGCATGACGCGTGCAGAAAACGTATCCGGAGAGACCGGATTGGGGCTCGAAAACGGAGGGGAAAAGCGGAGGAGGGGAGTTTTTCCGGCGCCAGAAGAGACCGCCGGAGGTCGTGTGGAAGGGCCGCAAAGCCTTTTCCAGAAAGACTTTGCGGCCGATGCCGTCAGCGCATGCCGCCCGGCAGCAGGCCCTTCATGCCACGCATCATCTTCATCATGCCGCCGCCCTTGAGCTTCTTCATCATCGATTGCATCTGCTCGAACTGCGACAGCATGCGGTTGACTTCCTGTACCTGCACGCCGGCACCGGCGGCGATGCGGCGCTTGCGGGTGGCCTTGATCAGTTCCGGCTTGGCGCGTTCCTGCGGGGTCATGGAGTTGATGATGCCTTCCATGCGGCGCACCTGCTTCTCGGCCTGGTCCATGTTGGCGTTGCCGGCGGCGGCCTGCATCTGGGCCGGCAGCTTGTCCAGCAGGCTGGTGAGGCCGCCCATCTTCTTCATCTGCGACAGCTGGGCCTTGAAGTCATTGAGGTCGAACTTGCCGCCGCCCTTGATCTTGTGCGCCAGGTCCTGCGCGGCTTCCATGTCCACGCCCTTGCGTGCCTCTTCCACCAGCGCCAGGATGTCGCCCATGCCGAGGATGCGGTTGGCCATGCGCGATGGATCGAAGGCTTCCAGGCCGTCGAGCTTTTCGGCCACACCGGCGAACTTGATGGGCTTGCCGGTGATGTGGCGCACCGACAGCGCAGCACCGCCGCGCGAGTCGCCGTCCAGCTTGGTGAGCACCACGCCGGTCAGCGGCAGGGCGTCGTTGAAGGCCTTGGCGGTGTTGATGGCGTCCTGGCCCAGCATGGCGTCGACCACGAACAGGGTTTCGATGGGCTTGATGGCGGCGTGCACGGCACGGATTTCATCCATCATGGCCTGGTCGATGCCCAGACGGCCGGCGGTGTCGACGATCAGCACTTCGTGGTGATGCTTCTTGGCGTAGTCCAGCGCGGCCAGGGCGATGTCGACCGGCTTGTCGGTCGGCTGGCTGGGGAAGAAGTCGGCGCCGGCCTGGCCGGTCACGGTCTGCAGCTGGCCGATGGCGGCCGGGCGGTAGACGTCGGCGGAGACGGTCAGGACCTTTTTCTTCTTGTTCTCGCGCAGGTACTTGGCGAGCTTGCCGACGGTGGTGGTTTTACCGGCACCCTGCAGGCCGGCCATCAGGATGATGGCCGGCGGCTGGGTGGCAAAGTTCAGTTGCGAGGCTTCGGCACCGAGGTCGGCACCCATCAGGCTGGCCAGCTCGCGCTGGACCACGCCGACCAGGGCCTGGCCGGGGGTGAGCGAGCCGATGACCTCTTCGCCCATGGCTTTTTCCTTCACCTTGGCGATGAACTCGCGCACGGCGGGCAGGGCCACGTCGGCCTCCAGCAGGGCCAGGCGCACTTCGCGCAGCATCTCGGCGGTATTGGACTCGGTCAGTCGCGCCTCGCCGCGCATGGTTTTGACGACTTTGGCGAGGCGTTGGGTCAGGTTGTCTAGCATGGTGATATCTGCAAATGAATGGGGGCGGAAAGGCCGCAGGGCCGCTGGCCGGGACTACGACGCACCGGGAGTGCGCAGGCGGGGCGGCGGGCAATCCTGCATTCTAACCGATCAGCCCCGCTGCGCCCCTGCCGGCGCGTGCGGCCCAGATGGGGGCGCTACGTAAAATTAACAGCTTGTACGGCTTGCGCTCTTTGTGTATACATGGGCGCTGAATTTCCAAGCGCACAGAATAATCAAGGCCCCTGCCACGCAGCACGGGCCAACGCCATCGAGACTGCCGGCCTGCACGACTGCCGCCGGCGCGCCGTATCAACAACGATACACACAAGAGGAGAGTGGAAATGCAAAAGCAAAAACCAAAACAATGGATCGCGCTGGCCCTGCTGGCCACCGCCGGTTTCTCGGCCACCAGCCACGCGGCAGACGACGTCATCCGCCTGGGCAACCTGAAGTTCGCCCACTATGGTGCGGTGTCCTACATCAAGGAGATCGCCCCCAAGTGTGGCATCAAGGTCGACGAAAAAGTCTTCGCCAAGGGCCCGGATGTGATGCAGGGCATCCTGGCCGGTGAGCTCGATGTGGGCACGACCGCCTCCGAGGCCGCCATTTCGGGCCGGGCCAACGGTGCGCCGATCTATGTGGTGGCCGGTTTCGCCAAGGGCGGCGCACGCCTGGTGGCGGGCAAGGACTCCGGTATCAAGTCGGTCAAGGACCTCAAGGGCAAGAAGGTGGGCGTCACCCGGGGCGGCATTCATGAAGTGCTGCTGGATGCCGAATTGGGCCAGAACGGCCTGACGGCCAAGGATGTCACCATCGTCTATCTGGCCTTCGCCGACCTGAACCAGGCCCTGCTGGGCAAGAACATCGACGCCATGATGCAGAGCGAGCCGCAATCCTCGCAGGCCATCAACAAGGGCTTCGGCGTGGAAGTGATGAAGCCGTATGACACCCCCATCGGCGAGCCCTATCGCACCATGGTGATGACCGAGAAGTTCTACACCGAGAAGCGTCCGCTGGCCGAGAAGTTCATGCGCTGCTTCCTGGAGGCGACCAAGACCTTCATCGACAAGCCGGAAGTGGCCGAAAAGTACGTGCGTGAAGTGATCTTCAAGAACCAGATCACCAAGGAAGACTTCTACGACGCCATCGGCAACTCGCCTTACGCCTACGACATCACGGCCGAGCACATCCAGGTCACCACCGACACCATGGCCAAGTACGGTACCGGCAAGATGGCCAAGCCGCCGGTGGCCAAGGATTGGGTGAAGACCGATCTGCTGGAGCAGGCCAAGAAGAGCATGAACCTGAAGTAAGACGGGGGAATCTCGATGGGAAAGAACAACAAGGGCAGCTTCCTGCAGGGGCTGCTGGTGCCGATCGTCGTGATCGCGCTGTGGGAGGGCGCGTCCCGGGCTGGCTGGATCAATCCGCAGATCCTGCCTTCGCCCTGGGCGGTCCTGAAGAAATGGGTGGAATACGCCACCCCGCTCAAGCCCTATGAGCCCGAGGCCGGCAGTTGGCTGGCCTGGGCCTTCTCGGGCGAACTGATCATGGATGCCATCGGCAGCCTGTACCGGGTGGTGGCAGGCTTCCTGATCGGTGCCGGGCTGGCCCTGCCGCTGGGCTTGCTGATGGGCTCCAGCCAGCGGATCTATGGGCTCATGAATCTGACGGTGCAGGTGATCCGTCCGATTCCGCCGATTGCCTACATCCCGTTGGCCATCCTCTGGTTCGGGCTGGGCAATCCGCCGGCGCTGTTCCTGATCTCGCTGGGGGCGTTCTTCCCGGTGCTGATGAATACCATCGCCGGGGTGCGCCAGGTCGACAGCATCTACCTGCGCGCGGCCCGCAATCTGGGGGCGAGCCAGTCCACGCTGTTCCTGCGGGTGATGCTGCCGGCGGCGGTGCCTTACATCCTCTCGGGCGTGCGCATCGGCATCGGGACTGCCTTCATCGTGGTGATCGTGGCCGAGATGATTGCGGTGAGCAATGGCCTGGGCTTCCGCATCATGGAGGCACGTGAATATTTCTGGTCGGACAAGATCATCGCCGGCATGATCACCATCGGCCTCCTGGGCCTGGCGATCGACCTGGGCATGAGCCGCCTCAACAATTACATGCTGCGCTGGCATCGCGGGCTGGAGAACTGAGATGAACCAGACAAATGCTTCTCCGCGCATTCGTATACAGAATGTGCACAAGGTCTTCAAGACCGATGACCGCGAGGTCGTGGCCCTCAAGGACATCCATTTCGATATCCCGGACGGCCAGTTCGTCTGCCTGCTGGGCCCTTCCGGCTGCGGCAAGTCCACGCTCCTGAACGCCATCGCCGGGTTTGCCCTGCCATCGTCCGGCCAGATCCTCACCGGCGACAAGGTGGTCACCGAGCCGGGACCGGATCGCGGCATGGTGTTCCAGGAATACGCGCTCTTCCCCTGGATGACGGTGGAACAGAACGTGGCCTTCGGACTGGAGATCAAGGGAACGCCCAAGGCCGAGATCCACCAGCGCGTCACGCAATTGCTGGACAAGCTGGGTCTGATCGACTTCCGCACCCGCTTCCCCAAGGATCTCTCGGGCGGCATGCGCCAGCGGGTGGCCATCGCCCGGGTGCTGGCGCTGGATTCGCCCATCATGCTCATGGACGAGCCCTTCGGTGCCCTCGATGCGCTGACCCGCCGCAACCTGCAGGATGAGCTGCTGCGCATCTGGGACGAGTTCAGGAAGACCATCGTCTTCGTCACCCACAGCATCGAGGAGGCCATCTACCTGGCTGACCGCATCGTGGTCATGACCTACCGCCCGGGCACGGTCAAGCGCGACATGCTGGTGAACCTGCCGCGCCTGCGCGATCCGGCGGACCCCGAGTTCAATGCCTTGAAACGCGAACTGGGCCAGCTGGTGATGGAAGAGCAGCAGCGCCATCACAATGCGGAGATGAAGGCGGCGGCGGTCGACTGACGTGGCTGCAGCTCTCTATAGTGATGTGCCCGACACGGCAGGCAAGCCCTGCCGTGTCGCATTTGGCGGGCCCGATTCGCGCGCCGGCTGACCGGGCGCAAGCGGGCCGGGGGCCGAGATAGTGTAAACTCGGGTGATGCAAACTTATTTTTTCATCCTGGCTGCGCTGCTCTATCTGGGCTGCGCCTTCATGCCTTCGGAGCGGCGCGTGCCGATTTCGGCGGGCATCGTGGCCGGCTGGATGCTGCATGGCGGGGCGCTGCTGTCGGACATGTTCGCGCCCGACGCGTTGCGGGTGGGCTTTGCGGTCATGCTGTCGTCCACGCTGTGGATCTCGGTGGCGGCCTACTGGCTGGAAAATCGCAATTTCTCGCTCGACAGCATGCGCGTGCTGGTCTTGCCGGTGGCAGCTGTAGCGGTGGTGCTGCCCAGCGCCTTCCCCGGCAACATGGTGGCGCTGGCCGGCAAGTCCGACTGGTTCCTGGCGCACATCGCCATCTCCATCCTGGCCTACAGCACGCTCACCATCGCCGCCTTCCATGCGGTGCTGATGGTGCTGCAGGAGTCGCGCCTGCATACCCGGCCCGGTCCGGCTGCCCAGTCGGGCTGGTTCGGGCTGGCGCTGGATCGACTGCCGGCGCTGCTGACCATGGAAAAACTGCTGTTCCGCCTGATCGCCTTCGGCTTCACCTTGCTGACGCTGACGGTGCTATCGGGTGTCGTCTTCTCCGAGCAGTTGTTCGGGACACCATTCAAGTGGGACCACAAGACGGTCTTCACCATGCTGTCCTGGCTGCTGTTCGGCCTGCTCCTGGCCGGCCGTCGCTGGCAGGGATGGCGGGGGCGGACCGCGCTGAGCTTCACGCTGGCCGGGTTCGCCATCCTTTTATTGGCTTATGTGGGCAGCCGGTTCGTTCTTGAAGTCGTGCTGCATCGGGTTCTGACATGAAATATCTGATTTGGCTGGTGGTCCTGCTGGCCGTGGTGGTGTGGTTCCAGCGCGCCAAGAAATCCATGCTGGCCGGCAGCGACCGTGCCGCCGACGGCAACTCTGCCGCCGGTGAGCCCGAGCCCGGCATGCCGCGGCCCAAGCCCTCGCGCTTTCGCCGCCGTGGCGACAGCAATGTCGAGACCATGGTGCAGTGCGCCCATTGCGGCATCCACTTCCCGTCCTCCGAGGCGGTGGTTCACGCCTCCGGCGCGCACTACTGCTGCGAGGAGCATCGCCGCCTGGCTTCCTTCTGAGCATGGACGCTGTCTTCTCTGACCCCGGCGCCTGGATCATCGATGGCGACGGCTGGTGCGATCACGCCCGCCGCGAACCCTCGCCCAATTGCGACGAACGTCCCGAAGGCGTGGCTGCCGAGCTGCTGGTGATCCACAACATCAGCCTGCCGCCCGGTGAATTCGGCGGCCCCCATATCGCCGACCTGTTCTGCAACCGGCTCGACTTTGACGCGCATCCTTATTTCGACCAGCTGCGTCCCCTGCGCGTCTCGGCCCACTTCCTGATCCGCCGCGATGGCGAAGTGGTGCAGTTCGTCCCGGCCCATCGCCGCGCCTGGCATGCGGGCGTGTCCAGCTTCGAGGGACGCGAGCGCTGCAATGATTTTTCCATCGGCATCGAGCTGGAAGGGACCGACTTTGAACCCTTTACCGAAGCCCAATATGAGACGTTGGTGAAGCTCTCCCAGGCCCTGGTAACGCGCTACGGCTTGACCGCCGTGGCTGGCCACGAACACATCGCGCCGGTGCGCAAGACCGACCCCGGACCATTCTTCGACTGGGACGGCTATCACAACAAAATGGTGAAAATCGTTAACGCGGCGCAATTGCGCTTCCCCGTTGGCCTTCACAAAAGTCAAGCTTGAACAGCACAAAAATTCTCTAAATAGCGGTTGCATCCGCCCGGACCCGCTACTAGAATTAGTCCCATTCGATGTTTTGATACTAGATGTAGTGTTCAGTTGAACTTGTTGTTGGTATCGGGTCTTCATCCACGGTCGGCCCGTTTCAGGCAGTGCTTCAGAAGGTGCAAGACCCGCGAGGCAGTAACCAAGTACGACAACGCCCCCGGTTCTCCTTCTTTTAATTCCGTTCCACACATCAGTTTCAAGCAGTTTTGCGTCAGCATGAATGTCCACGCAAGGGACAGTCATTGTGGGACGCTTCCGCCGTTCGCGGGTCCTTTGCCGTTCGGGGCCCGGATGAAGTTATTAGCAACGCAGGTGGCAACCCCCGGCCATCTGCCCCATGTACCCCAGGAGGCTAAGTGCGCTCAACCCAAGAAATTTCCGTCAAATCGCCCGCTCCGTTCGGCACCTCTGCCGAGCTGGAAGGTTCCGCTGAAGGCCAGGCCATCGTGTCCCAGACCGCTGGCCTGGGCGAATACCGCATCATCCGCCGCAATGGCGCGGTGGTCGGTTTCGAGCCCTCCAAGATTTCCATCGCCGTGACCAAGGCCTTCCTGGCCGTCAACGGTGGCCAGGGTGCCGCTTCGGCGCGCGTGCGCGAGATGGTCGAGCAACTGACCACCAACGTGGTGTCGGCGCTGGTGCGCCGCCAGCCCACCGGTGGCACCTTCCATATTGAAGATATTCAGGATCAGGTCGAGCTGGCCCTGATGCGTTCGGGCGAGCATGACGTCGCCCGTGCCTACGTGCTGTACCGTGCCAAGCGCATGGAAGAGCGAGCCCAGCAAGGCGCCGCCACCAAGACCGAAGTGGCCGCACCGCAACTGCACGTGACCGAAGACGGCCAGAGCCGTCCGCTGGACATCAACGAAGTCCGTTCCCTGATCGCCGCTGCCTGCGTCGGCCTGGAATCGCACGTCGATGCCGACGCCATCCTGTCCGAAACCGTCAAGAACCTGTACGACGGCGTGCCCGTCGAAGAGCTGTACAAGTCCGCCATCCTGGCTGCCCGCGCGCTGATGGAAAAGGACCCTGCTTACAGCCAGGTGACTTCGCGCCTGCTGATGCACACCATCCGCAAGGAAGTCTTCGGCAAGGAAGTGGCCCAGGCGGACGCCCCGGCCGAGTACCTGGAATACTTCCCGCAATACGTGAAGAAGGGTATCGAAGCCGAGCTGCTCGACACCAAGCTGGCCCAGTTCGACCTGGCCAAGCTGGCTGCCGCCATCAAGCCCGAGCGCGACCTGCAGTTCGGCTACATCGGCCTGCAGACCCTGTATGACCGTTATTTCCTGCACATCGGCGGCACCCGCATCGAGATGCCCCAGGCGTTCTACATGCGTGTGGCGATGGGCCTGGCACTGAACGAAATCGACCGCGAAACCCGCGCCATCGAGTTCTACGACCTGCTGTCCTCGTTCGACTTCATGAGCTCGACCCCGACCCTGTTCAACTCGGGTACCCAGCGTTCGCAGCTGTCTTCCTGCTACCTGACCACGGTGGCCGACGACCTCGACGGCATCTACGAAGCCATCAAGGAAAACGCCCTGCTGGCCAAGTTCGCCGGCGGCCTGGGCAATGACTGGACCCCGGTGCGTGCCCTGGGTGCGCACATCAAGGGCACCAACGGCAAGTCGCAAGGCGTGGTCCCCTTCCTGAAGGTGGTCAACGATACCGCCGTGGCGGTCAACCAGGGCGGCAAGCGCAAGGGCGCGGTCTGCGCCTACCTGGAAACCTGGCACATGGACATCGAGGAATTCCTCGAACTGCGCAAGAACACCGGCGACGACCGCCGCCGCACCCACGACATGAACACCGCGAACTGGATTCCCGACCTGTTCATGAAGCGCGTGATGGAAAAGGGCGAGTGGACCCTCTTCTCGCCCTCCGACACCCCGGACCTGCACGACAAGTTCGGCCGTGCCTTCGAAGAAGCCTACACCGCCTATGAAGCCAAGGCCGCTCGTGGCGAGCTGAAGCTCTTCAAGAAGGTGCAAGCCAACGACCTGTGGCGCAAGATGCTGTCGATGCTGTTCGAAACCGGCCACCCGTGGATCACCTTCAAGGATCCTTGCAACATCCGTTCGCCGCAGCAACACGTGGGCGTGGTGCACAGCTCCAACCTGTGCACCGAGATCACCTTGAACACCAACGAGAGCGAGATCGCGGTCTGCAACCTGGGTTCGGTGAACCTGCCGGCGCACCTGGTCAATGGCGAGCTGGACCATGCCAAGCTGCAAAAGACCATCCGCACTGCCATGCGCATGCTGGACAACGTCATCGACATCAACTACTACGCCGTCAAGAAGGCACGTGATTCCAACCTGCGCCACCGTCCGGTGGGCATGGGCATCATGGGCTTCCAGGACTGCCTGCACATCAAGCGCGTGCCGTACGCCTCGATGGACGCCGTCGAATTCGCCGACCGCTCCATGGAAGCCGTCTGCTACTACGCCTACATGGCTTCGACCGAACTGGCCGAAGAGCGCGGCCGTTACGCTTCCTACCGCGGTTCGCTGTGGGATCGCGGCATCCTGCCGCAAGATTCCCTCAAGCTGCTGGCGCAAGAACGCGGCGGCTACCTGGAAACCGACAGCACCGAGACCCTGGACTGGGCCGCCCTGCGTGCACGCATCGCCGAACACGGCATGCGCAACTCGAACTGCGTGGCCATCGCCCCGACGGCGACCATCTCCAACATCATCGGCGTGTCTGCTTGCATCGAGCCGACCTACCAGAACCTGTACGTGAAGTCGAACCTGTCGGGCGAATTCACCGAGATCAACGAGTACCTGGTGCGCGACCTGAAGGCCCGTGGCCTGTGGGACGAAGTCATGGTCGCCGACCTCAAGTATTTCGACGGCAGCCTGGCCAAGATCGACCGCATCCCGCTAGACCTGCGCGACATCTACGCCACCGCCTTCGAAGTGGATCCGTCCTGGCTGGTGGAAGCCGCCTCGCGTCGCCAGAAGTGGATCGACCAGGCCCAGTCCTTGAACATCTACATGGCCGGTGCTTCCGGCAAGCGCCTGGACGAGACCTACAAGCTGGCGTGGCTGCGTGGCCTCAAGACCACCTACTACCTGCGCACCATCGGCGCGACCCACACCGAGAAGTCGACTTCCCGTGCTGGTGCACTGAACGCCGTGGCCGTTGATGGCGGCGCCGGTGCCATGGCCTCGGCTTCCGGTACGGCCGTGCCGGCCGCACCGATCGCTTCGGCGGCTGCTGCCTCGGCTGCCTACGTGATGCCGACCCCGGGTGCTTCGATCGAAGCCGATGGTCCGGTCTGCACCATGCGTCCGGGCGATCCGGGCTTCGAAGAGTGCGAGGCCTGCCAGTAAGCAATCCGGGCAGGGCCGGGACGGCCTGCTGATGAGGATGATCCAAGGTCATCCGAGATGACGGCAGCAACACTGCCCCAAGTCCTGCCCACCCTAGCCGGCGCATCGCGGTGAACTTCACCGGATGCGCCGTTGTCACCTGATAGACACCCGCCGCGCCATGGTCATGCGACCTCGCCGGCAGCTACCGATAAAGTAAAGAGGAACCACAGATGCTTTCTTGGGATGATGAAGTCAAGCAACCGGCCCAGGCGCCGCGCACCCCCAACCTGCAGCCGCAACTGCAACCGGCCTTCGGCCAGTCCAATGCTGCGCTGAACCCGGCACTGATGGCCGGCAACAGCGAGCAGGTCGACACCACCCGCCGCGTCAATGCTGCCGACAAGCGCATCATCAACGGCCACACCGACGTCAACCAGCTGGTGCCCTTCAAGTACAAGTGGGCCTGGGACAAGTACCTGGCCGGCTGCGCCAACCACTGGATGCCGCAAGAGATCAACATGCAGCGCGACATCGAGCTGTGGAAGAACCCGAACGGCCTGACCGAAGACGAGCGCCGTCTGGTCAAGCGCAACCTGGGCTTCTTCGTCACCGCCGACTCGCTGGCCGCCAACAACATCGTGCTGGGCACCTATCGCCACATCACCGCACCGGAGTGCCGCCAGTACCTGCTGCGCCAGGCTTTTGAAGAAGCGATCCACACCCACGCCTACCAGTACATCGTCGAATCGCTGGGCCTGGATGAAGCCGAGATCTTCAATGCGTATCACGAGGTCGCATCGATCCGCGACAAGGACGAGTTCCTGATTCCCTTCATCGATACGCTGACCGATCCCGAGTTCAAGACCGGCACGATGGAGAATGACCAGAAGCTGCTGAAGTCGCTGATCGTCTTCGCGTGCATCATGGAAGGGCTGTTCTTCTACGTGGGCTTCACGCAGATCCTGGCACTGGGTCGCCAGAACAAGATGATGGGCGCGGCCGAGCAGTACCAGTACATCCTGCGTGACGAATCGATGCACTGCAACTTCGGCATCGACCTGATCAACACCGTGAAGATGGAGAACCCGCACCTGTGGACTCCGGAGTTCCGCGACGAAATCAAATCGTTGTTTTTACGCGCGGTGGAGTTGGAATATCGTTACGCAGAGGATACAATGCCGCGAGGCGTGCTCGGGTTGAACGCTACCATGTTCAAGGGCTACCTGCGATTCATCGCAAACCGCCGCGCACAGCAAATCGGATTGGACCCGCTGTTCGCACAAGAAGAAAATCCGTTCCCGTGGATGAGCGAGATGATCGACTTGAAGAAGGAGCGCAACTTCTTTGAGACCCGTGTCATCGAATACCAAACCGGGGGCGCACTGAGTTGGGAATGATGTGCAGTCTTGAAGTTCTCTTCATCGAGACATGATGCACAACAGGAGCCGGGTAGCTTGCAAGATGCCCGGCTGCTGAAACGGAAAAGGCCTACGCCAAATTAATGAACAGTCAGAGACCGAATCAATCTTCTCTGTTATCGCCGCTTAACCCCATCTTGTCGGGTCAGGCGGCTTTTCCTTTGAAAAACACCAAGGTTTTTCAGGAACGCGATTCCGACGCTAGCGTTTGAACACGCTGGCGTTTTTTTTGGTGTCGCGCCTGCTCCCGTAGTCGCATCTTCCTGCGCCATTGCGCGGGCACTACCGGAGGGGCGTCGCCAAGATAGCTGAAGCGCTGCATAGGTGAGGGGATGCAGCAGTTCAGCTGGTGCCGAATTCATTAGCGCAAGCCACAGGCGGCTTGTGCCGATGAATAGCTCGCCCGCGTCATCGCGATGTCGCGTGCGGGTTGCTTATATCAAGCTTGATTTTTTCCATTCACGTGAAGAAGGAGAAACAAAATGGCAACAGCAGCAAAGAAGACCGCGGCGAAGAAGCCGGCGGCAAAGAAGGCGGCAGCCGCCAAGGAAACCACCAAGAAGGTAGCCGCGCCCAAGGCCGCAGCCGCCAAGAAGACCGTGGCCAAGGCCGCCGCCAAGCCGGCAGCTGCCAAGAAGGCAGCCGCTCCGAAGGCAGCAGCGAAGAAGGTTGCAGCCCCGAAGGCAGCAGCAAAGAAGACCGCAGCTCCGAAGGCAGCCGCAGCGAAGAAGGTTGCAGCTCCGAAGGCAGCAGCCAAGAAGACCGCAGCTCCGAAGGCCGCCGCAGCGAAGAAGGTTGCAGCTCCGAAGGCAGCAGCCAAGAAGACCGCAGCTCCGAAGGCAGCCGCAGCAAAGAAGGTTGCAGCACCGAAGGCAGCAGCCAAGAAGGTTGCAGCGCCGAAGGCCGCCGCCAAGAAGGCAGCCGCTCCGAAGGCAGCAGCGAAGAAGGTTGCAGCTCCGAAGACAGCAGCCAAGAAGGTTGCAGCGCCGAAGGCCGCCGCCAAGAAGGCAGCTGCTCCGAAGGCAGCCGCAGCGAAGAAGGTTGCTGCACCGAAGGCAGCAGCAAAGAAGGTCGCAGCGCCGAAGGCCGCCGCCAAGAAGGCAGCTGCTCCGAAGGCAGCCGCTCCCAAGGCCGCAGCAGCCAAGAAGGTTGCAGCACCGAAGGCAGCTGCTCCCAAGGCCGCCGCCAAGAAGGTAGCCGCACCGAAGGCCGCAGCGCCCAAGGCAGCTGCAGCACCGAAGGCAGCCGCCAAGAAGGCCGCCGCTCCGAAGAAGGCAGCCGCCAAGCCGGCAGCCGCCGCCGCAGCACCGGCCGCCAAGACCGTGCTGAACCCGGCCGCTGCATGGCCGTTCCCGACCGGCGCTGGCCGTCCGTAAGATCGGCGTGCGTCTAGTCTGATCCCCTCAGACTGAAGGCCGCTGTATGGCATTGCGCCATGCAGCGGTTTTTTTATGCCTGCGGGAAGGGCCTTGCCGCTCCCGCACCGCCGCTCCCGACGATGATGAAGGACTGTATCTCTGCTCTGGCATTCCGGCACAATGGCACAATATATGAAAGCTCAGGTGTGCTCGCACGCGGCGCTAACGCTTGCCTGCGCGACCACCTCGCCGCGGGCAGCACGCAGCACGCAGCAGACAGCGATTGCGCAGCGACCGCTTGCCCACTAGTATGTGCCCTGCCTCTCACTGATGGAGATCCCTGTGCTGCATAGTATTTTCACGATGATCGTCAACGCCGTCGCCAGCATCCTGGCCGGCGTCCTGCTGCTGCGCTTCTGGATGCAGGTAGTGCGCGTACGTCCGCCGCAATCGGTGGGTCAATTCGTCTACCAGCTCTCGGACTGGCTGGTGCTGCCGCTGCGCCGGGTGATGCCGGGCGGCCGCCATGACTGGGCCAGCCTGCTGGGGGCCTTCCTCATCGTGCTGCTGTCCATCATCGCCATCCTGGGTTTTCAGAGCGGTTTCGACTTCAAGCTCATCTTCCTGGTGGCACTGGAGCGCTTCTTTGAATGGATCTGCTACGGCTTCATGGCCACGCTGATCATCGAGGCCGTCTTCAGCTGGGTCAATCCGCACGCACCGCTGGCCCCTTTCGTGCGGGCTCTGAACGATCCGCTGCTGCGTCCGCTGCGCAGGATCATCCCGCCCCTGGGCGGCGTGGACCTGTCGCCGCTGGTCCTGCTGATCCTGCTGCAGATCGCGGTACGCGTGGTCAGTGGCCTGCTCTTCGGCGGATTCTGACCAGACCGCCGGGTTTGCCTCCACGTGAAAAGAGCCGGACATCCGGCTCTTTTTTCATCTGCACGCGGCAACAACGCGATCAGCGCTTCTGCTTTGCCGACCACTGCTCCAGCGCCTGCATGGTGTTCTCCACATGCTTTTCCGGATTCATGTCGGTGTACTCGTAGAGGATCGCGTGGTCCGGCGTGATGACGTAGGAGGTACGGCTGGCATAGCCGGTGACCTTCATGAACTGCGCGTCATAGGCCTTCATGATCTTCTTGTCGACATCGGCCGCCACCGCGAACTTGCTGCGGCATTCGCTGACCGAGAACTTGTTGAGGGTCTCGATGTTGTCGCCCGACACACCGATGACGGTGGCGCCCAGCGCCTTGTAGCGATCCACGGCTTCCGCAAACAGGTGCGCTTCGATGGTGCAGCCGGAGGTGAAGGCGGCCGGATAGAAGTACAGCACCACCGGACCTTTCTTCAGCGCTTCCGACAGCGAGAAGGTCGACACCTGTCCGCCCAGCGAACTCGGTGCGGAGAACTCGGGGGCCTTGTCGCCCGGCTTGAGAGCGGCCACTGCACCCTGCGAACACAGCACTGCCCCCAGCAGGAGCGAGGCACCACACCAGCGGCGCGGGCGCGCGGCCGCATCGGCCGTGAGGGAAAACGAGGAAGGGTTCAGCATGGCGAATCTCCTTGATGATGCGGGGAGCCGGCATCGCGCATGAGCCGCTGCGCGTCACCGGCAGGGAAGTCCATCAGCCGAAGCGATAGCCGAAGGCCTTGTGGAAGCGCTCTTCGATCTCCGCCTTGGACGGCGCATGGTTCTGCGGACCTTGTGAAGCGATCTTGATGGAACCCATCAGGCTGGCCAGGCGGCCGGTGGTTTCCCAGTCATAGCCTTCGGTCAGGCCGAACAGCATGCCGGCGCGGAAGGCATCGCCGCAGCCGGTCGGATCGGCGATCTTGTCGGCCTTCACGCAGGGGATGGCGTGGTGCTTGCCGTCCACGAAGATGTCGGCACCCAGCTCGCCGCGTGTGACCACCAGGGCCGTGACGCGTTCAGCGATCTGCGCCAGCGACAGCCCGGTGCGCGCCGTCAGCAGTTCGGCTTCGTAGTCATTGACCGCGACATAGGTCGCCAGGTCGATGAAGTTCTTGAGGTCATTGCCATCGAACATCGGCATGCCCTGGCCCGGATCGAAGATCAGCGGGATCTTCAGTTCAGCCGCCTGCTGTGCGTGCTGCAGCATGCCGTCACGGCCATCGGGCGCGACGATGGCGAACTTGACCGCACCGGCGTCAGCGACCTTGTTCTCGTGCGACCAGGTCATGGCACCCGGGTGGAAAGCGGTGATCTGGTTGCTGTCGGCGTCGGTGGTGATGAAGCACTGCGCGGTGAAGGAGGATTCGATCTGGCGCACGCATCGGGTCGAGATGTCCAGGGCGGCAAAACGCTCCATGTAGGGTGCGCTGTCCAGACCGACGGTGGCCATCACGATCGGTTCGCCACCCAGCAGCTTGAGGTTGTAGGCGATGTTGCCGGCACAGCCGCCGAACTCGCGGCGCATGGTGGGCACCAGGAAGGAGACGTTGACCTTGTGCAACTGGTCAGCCAGCAGGGCTTCAGCGAAACGGCCCTCGTATTGCATGATGTTGTCGTAAGCGAGGGAACCGCAGATCAGGGAGCTCATGGCGTGGTCGGGACAAGTGAGTGAATGATGCCGCATTGTAGAAGAAAAGCGGCGTGCAGTCCGAACCTGACGCAAGTCGTTTCGAGTTCAGGCCGGGCAGTGATGATCGGTGACGATCAGCCGGGATGAGTCCGGGTCAGGGATAGAAGAGATAGATCCGATAACCCGAGACCAGCGCATCCTTGAGCTCGAAGTTGAGCTTGATCTGCTGCTCGCTCTCGGGCCCGATGCCACGGTCGACCTGCGCCGGGTCGGCCAGATAATCGCGCGGGCGGAAGACGCGCCGCACCACCGCCTTCTCGTCGTCATTGTTGAGCGTAAGTTCAATATGCGGCCAAGCCTGGGCGCTGGTGCCGCGATTGCGCATCACCAGCGAGAGCGCATAGACGTTCTGGTTGGGTGGCACCACCTGCAGTTCGTTGGATTCCAGCGAGAGGCGCTCGATCTCGGTGGGCAGGCCCACGGTGCAATGGAAAGCCACGCACATGCCGTTGAGCATGGGACGCAGCTGCGGCACGGAGGCGGCCAGCGGATTGCGCCAGTAGTAGAGCGATTGCAGCAGCAGTACCGGCACCATCACGCCGGCCAGCACCATCATCACCATCTTCATGGCCTGGCTGATGCGAGCGCGGCGCTCGGCACGCTTGACGAAGCCGGGTTCGTCGGCGGGCTCGTCGTCTTCCGCTTCCGCTTCTTGTGCGTCGGATTTTTCGCCATCGCCGGGGACGCCGTCCTTGGCATCGGCCACATCATGCAACACCGGCTCATCGTCGATACGGAAGACGGCGGCCACCTCGGGCGGCGCGGCAATCTCGTCGGACTCGGCCGAGGAGCGGCGCAGCAGCGCTCCGCTGTCGGGGCCATCCTCTTGCGGCGGCATCGGGCTGCTGGCTGGATCCTCGGGACTTGTCTTGTCCACAGGCACAGCGGGTTTGAAGCTCGCACCAAGATCCGGAAGGTAGCCCGGACTGGTCGGCGAGCGGAACACCTTGGGCTCGGCAATGACCGGGATGGCGGCAGGCAAGGGAGCCGACGCAGCAGCCTGGACGGGCGCGGCTGCCGACATTGGCTGCGGCGCAGGAACGTTCACCTCGGGGACGGGCGTTTGCGCAGGGGGAACGAAGGGAGGCTGTTGCGCGGTCAGCGGCGCGCCAGTTCGTTCATAGGGGCTGTTAGCGGGGGGCGTCGGGACGGAGGAGGATGAAGGTGCCGGCGCAAACACCGGTGTCGCCATCCCGGCCTGGGCCTTGCTGCCTGGTGCCGGCTGGTAGTGGCCGTCGGCCACGCTGGCCTCGACCAGGAATTCGTTACCGTTGAAGACCTGGCGGCAATTGCCGCAGCGGACCAGTCCGCCGCGCAGTTTGAGCTGGTCGCTGGCGACCCTGAAGATGGTCAGACAGTGCGGACACTGGGTCGCCAACGCCATGGATTACTCCGGCAGGCGGCCTGCCAGGGCCACCCAGCCTTCATGTTCGGCCCAGACGGACAGGGCGATCCAGGGCGCGTAGGCGTTGATGACTTCTTGCGCCTGGCGATCCAGCACGCCCGAGAGCACCAGCGCACCGCCGGCGCGCACGCGGCCGGCCAGCATGGGGGCCATCAGTTGCAGGGGGCCGGCCAGGATGTTGGCCACCACCACGTCGAAGCGCTCACCTTCCGGGTGGGCTGCAGCGAAGGGTTCCGGCAGGTAGTAAGTCGCGCTGCAGTGGTTGCGTTCGGTATTGTGCTGGGCTGACTCCAGCGCCTGCGGATCGATGTCCACCCCGATCACCTGCGGCACGCCGATCTTGGCGGCCACCAGGGCCAGGATGCCCGAGCCGCAGCCGTAGTCCAGCAGGGTTTGGGCCTGGGTGGCATTGGCTTCCAGCCACTCCATGCACAGCCGGGTGGTCGGATGGCTGCCGGTGCCGAAGGCCAGGCCCGGGTCCAGTTCCAGCACCAGGGCGTCCGGATCGGCCGGTGCCTCGTGCCAGCTGGGCACGACCCAGATACGCTGGCCAATGTGGATAGGCTCGAACTGGGATTGCGTCAGGCGCACCCAGTCCTGCTCTTCCACATTGCGCGTGGCAAAGGGCAGGGCATAGTCCAGGCCGATGGCCTTGGCGGCATCCATGACGATGGTCGCGTGGTCGGCATCCTTGCCGGCCAGCGCCACCACACGGCTGCGGTCCCAGGCAGCTTCTTCCGGCTCCATGCCGGGTTCGCCGAAGAGCGGACGCTCGGCGTCCGTCCCTTCATCGGCATCTTCCACCGACACCGAGAGGGCGCCAGAGTCCATCAGGGCGTCGGACAATGCCTCCGCCTGTTCGCGCGCCACTTCGATGACGATTTCTACCCAAGCCATGCTTGCCTGCCTTTGCTGTTGTTGCTGCTTTTGATGCTATTGCTGCTGAACTGCGAGTTACTTCTTGATGGACTTGTCCGCTTCCGGCGCCGTCGGGCGTTCCGACAACTTATGTTCCAGATAATGGATATTGGTTCCGCCTTCGAAGAAACGCGCATCCACCATCAGTTCGCGGTGCAGCGGGATATTGGTCGAAATGCCTTCCACCACCATCTCCGACAGCGCGATCTGCATGCGGCGGATGGCCTGTTCGCGGGTCGCACCGTAGGCAATCACCTTGCCGACCATGGAGTCATAGTTGGGCGGTACGAAATAACCCGAGTAGGCATGCGAATCAACGCGGATGCCAGGACCACCCGGCACGTGCCACGCCGTGATGCGGCCCGGCGAGGGGATGAACTTGAACGGATCCTCGGCGTTGATGCGGCACTCGATGGCGTGACCCTTCAGTTCGATGTCGCGCTGGCGGTAACGCAGCTTTTCGCCGGCGGCGATGCGGATCTGTTCCTGCACGATGTCCACACCGGTAATCATTTCGGTCACCGGGTGTTCCACCTGCACGCGGGTGTTCATCTCGATGAAGTAGAACTCTTCATTTTCGTACAGGAACTCGAAGGTACCGGCGCCACGATAGTTCATCTTGCGGCAGGCTTCGGCGCAGCGTTCGCCGATCTTCTCGATGATCTTGCGCGGGATGCCCGGTGCTGGCGCTTCCTCGATCACCTTCTGGTGGCGGCGCTGCATGGAGCAGTCGCGCTCGCCCAGCCAGATGGCTTGCTTGTGCTCGTCGGCCAGGATCTGGATTTCCACGTGGCGCGGATTTTCCAGATACTTCTCCATATAGACTTCCGGATTGCCGAAGGCGGCACCGGCTTCGGTCTTGGTCATGGTCACGGCATTGATCAGCGCGGCTTCGGTATGCACCACGCGCATGCCACGGCCACCACCGCCGCCGGCCGCCTTGATGATGACCGGATAGCCGATCTTGCGGGCGATCTGGACGATTTCCTTGGGGTTGTCCGGCAACGCGCCTTCCGAACCCGGCACGCAGGGCACGCCGGCACGGATCATGGCCTGCTTGGCCGAGACCTTGTCACCCATCATGCGGATGTTTTCCGCGCGCGGGCCGATGAAGACGAAGCCGGACTGTTCCACGCGCTCGGCGAAATCGGCGTTTTCCGAGAGGAAGCCGTAGCCGGGGTGGATCGCCTGGGCGTCCGTCACTTCAGCGGCGCTGATGATGGCCGGCATGTTCAGGTAGGACAGGGCCGACGGGGCCGGGCCAATGCAGACCGACTCATCGGCCAGCTTCACGTACTTGGCCTCGCGGTCGGCCTCGGAGTGCACGACCACGGTCTTGATACCCAGTTCGCGGCAGGCGCGCTGGATACGCAGGGCAATTTCGCCACGGTTGGCGATGAGGATTTTTTCAAACATAACAGGAATGAGGCGTCGCCAGGTTCAAGCGTTATAGGTTCCGGAGCCGGGCCGCGGCAGCCGGCATGTGCCGCGCGGCGGCCGTTGCTGCCAGGCCAGGGACTGCTGCGGCGGGAATCAGCCCAGCACGAACAGCGGTTGACCGAACTCGACGGCCTGGCCGTTTTCCACCAGGATCTGCTTGACCACGCCACCCTTGTCGGCGTCGATTTCGTTGAGCAGCTTCATGGCTTCGATGATGCACAGGGTATCGCCTTCCTTGACTTCCTTGCCCACTTCGACGAAGGCCGGTGCGCCCGGTGCCGAGGAACGGTAGAAGGTACCGACCATGGGCGACTTGACGATATAGCCTTCCGGCACGGCCGGCACGGCCGGCGCCGCCGGTGCGGCAGCGGGAGCAGCAGCAGCCGGGGCGGCCGCGGCCACGGGGGCAGCGGCGGGAGCGTAGGCTTGCTGTTGCGGCACCATCACGACCTGGTTCTGGGCATTCGGGGACGACTTGACGATGCGGACCTTGCTTTCGCCTTCGGTGACTTCCAGCTCTTCGATGGCCGATTCAGCAACCAGGTCGATCAGCGTCTTGAGTTTTCGTAAATCCATTTGAATCCCTCGGAATGTAGATGAGTAGTGTTAAACGAAACGCCGGCGCTCTGTGGCGCCCGGCGGGTTCAGTCTGGGTCTTGCAGTACGTGAAGCGATCCGTTCGAAGCGGCGGTCCGCCCTCAGGATTGACGCAGCCAGAAATCAACGGCCATTCGATAGCCATCGACCCCGAAGCCGCACAGGACTGCCCGGGCAATGCCGGACAGATAGGAAAAATGCCGGAACTCCTCGCGCTGGTGCACATTGGAGATATGCAATTCCACGAAGGGAATCGCCACCCCGGCCAGCGCATCGCGCAGGGCCACGCTGGTATGGGTCAATCCACCCGGGTTGATGATGATGCCATCGACCCCCTCCAGGCGCGCCTGGTGGATGCGGTCGATCAGCGCACCTTCGTGGTTGCTCTGGAAGGTGGCCAGGGTCGCGCCGGCGGCGCGGGCCTGTTCTTGTGCACGCTGTTCGATATCGGCCAGCGTGGTGGATCCGTAGACTTCCGGCTCCCGGGTTCCGAGCAGATTGAGGTTCGGGCCATTGAGCAGGAGAAGCTGTTTTGCCATGGAGATTAAGCTCCGTTTGACGACGATGCGCGCATTTTGCCGTCAAATGCCATCATTTGGCAAGAAAAACTTTCTTTTCACGGATTTGCGTTTGCGGGCCGCCGAGGTGGCCCTGCAAGTGACTCTGCGATTCAGAGCTGTGACAGGTCGGCGCGCAGTTCATCGAACTTGATGCGGCCCAGGTAGACCTTCTTGACGTTGCCGTCCTTGCCCACCAGAGCGGTGAACGGAAGACCGCCCGCCTGATTGCCGAATTGCCGCAGCAAATCGGTGGCGCCGGTTCCGGCAACGAAGAGAGGATAGCGGATTTGGTACTTTTGCGCAAACTTGGCGATATTTTCCTGACTATCGACGCCAATTCCGAGGATTTGCACCGGCGCGATCTCCTGCTGCAGGGCCGTCAGCTCGGGCATTTCTTCCACGCAAGGGCCGCACCAGGTGGCCCAGAAGTTCACGACCAGGGCTTTGCCCTTGTATTGCGCCAGCGACTGCGTCTGGCCGCTGGCATCCGGCATCGATTGCGACAGCAGCTTGTTGAGCGCCTGGGTCTCGGGGGAGGCGGGCGGGTTGGCGCGATGGCTGGCATAGACGCCAACACCCACGCAAACGACCGCAACCACGGCCAACAGGATCACATTTTTCAGCTTCGTCATGAATCAGTCCTCGGAGGGGGCATCGATGAGCGCTGCCAGCGCGGCCGCATCGCCGCGCTCGGGGCGCTTGCCGGGGGCGGCGCGCAGGCTGCCGCGCAGGTCGTCTTCGTCATACAGGGCCAGATGGGCCAGTTCGGGGTCGGCACCGCGCTGGGGCAGCAGGAAGCTCAGGGTTTCCACCGCCTGGCCGGTGCGGAAGTGGCTGGTCTCGCCGACCTCGAAGTTCACATTCTTGTTCAGAAGGAAAATCTCGACATCCTTGGCGCTGGGGGAGAACAGCTGCAGGTGAATGTCCGAATGTTCACCTGCCGTGCCATTCCACACCGCGCCAGTAATATAAGGATTGAACTGCTGCAGGTCCTGCATCAGCTGCAAGGCCACCTGGCGCAGGTGCAACAGGCGCGCCGGCTGGGTATCGGCAAAGAAGAGTTGGTTGTAGATGCGGACTTCTTCTTCGATCTGCTCGTTATCCGGCATGATCTCGCCGCGCACCTTCTGGTTGCCCAGGATCTGTTTGGCCGCCTTGCGCTTGGCGCTGCCGTAGTCGGCGCCATCTTCGGCGATCATGCGCGCGGCGGCGGCGGCGATTTCTGCACGCAGCTGCTCGGTGGGGGAGGTGAATTCAAATTCAGACATGGGCGACATCATACTCGTTAGCAGGTGCAGCCGCCGGCTCAGGTAAAATCGCGGGATTACACCCCAAGATTCGCTATGCATATACACATCCTCGGCATCTGCGGCACCTTCATGGGCGGCCTGGCCGTGCTGGCCAAAGAGGCTGGCCATACCGTGACCGGCTGCGACGCCAACGTCTATCCCCCCATGAGCACCCAGCTGGAAGCCCAGGGCATCACCCTGACCCAGGGTTTCGAGCCGTCCCAGGTGGAGATCAAGCCGGACCTGTTCGTCATCGGCAACGTGGTCTCGCGCGGCAACCCGTTGATGGAAGAGATCCTCAACCGTGGCCTGCCCTATGTCTCCGGCCCGCAATGGATGGGCGAGAACATCCTGCAGGACAAGTGGGTCCTGTCGGTGGCCGGCACGCATGGCAAGACCACCACCTCAGCCATGCTGGCCTGGGTGCTGGAACACGCGGGCTACCAGCCGGGCTTCCTGATCGGCGGGGTGCCGATGAACTTCGGCATCTCGGCACGCCTGGGCAGTGACGGCCAGGGGGGACCGTCGCCCTTCTTCGTCATCGAGGCCGACGAGTACGACACCGCCTTCTTCGACAAGCGCAGCAAGTTCGTGCACTACCGCAGCCGTACCGCCGTGCTGAACAATCTTGAGTACGATCACGCCGATATCTTCCCCGATCTGGGGGCCATCGAGACGCAATTCCACCATCTGGTGCGCACCGTGCCCGGCATCGGCCGGGTCATCGTCAATGGCCGTGAAGCCGCATTGCAACGCGTGCTGGCGCGCGGCTGCTGGAGCGAGCGTGAAGATTTTGGCGTGGCCGTCGGCCAGCCCGGCTGGTCGCTGCAGACCCACGAGGATGGCCGTTTCGAGGTCTTCTTCGCAGGCCAGTCGCAAGGTACGGTGGACTGGTCGCTGACCGGTGAACATAACCGCATGAACGCCCTGGCCGCCATCGCCGCTGCCCGTCACGTGGGCGTGCCGGCGGCTCAGGCCATCAAGGCATTGGGGGCGTTCCAGAGCGTGAAGCGGCGCATGGAGCTGCGCGGCAGCGCCAATGGCGTGGCCGTCTATGACGATTTCGCCCATCACCCGACCGCCATTGCCACCACCGTGGCCGGCCTGCGCAAGAAGGTCGGAGCGGCACGCATCCTGGCCGTGCTGGAGCCGCGTTCCAACACCATGAAGCTGGGCACGATGAAAGAAGCCCTGCCGGGCAGCCTCACCGAAGCGGATCTGGTCTTCGGTTTTGGCGCCCAGTCCGGGCGTGATGCACTGGGCTGGGACCTGGCCGAGGCGCTGGCCCCGCTGGGCGAGAAGGCCGCTGCCTTCCACGACCTCGATGCGCTGGTGCAAGCCGTCAAGGCCGCCGCGCAGCCCGGCGACCATGTGCTGGTGATGAGCAATGGCGGCTTCGGCGGCGTACACCAGAAGCTGCTGGACGCGCTGGCATGATCCTGTACCTGCACGGCTTTCGTTCCTCGCCGCAGTCCTTCAAGGCGCGCGTGATGGGACAGCGCATGGCCGCGCTCGGCCTGCAGGACCAGTACGTCTGCCCGCAACTGCCGGCCTCGCCGGCCGGGGCCATCGCCCTGGCCGGTGCGCTGGTGGCAGGGGTGGACCCGGCGCAGCTGACCGTGATCGGCTCGTCGCTGGGCGGCTACTACGCCACCTGGCTGGCCGAACACACCGGCTGCCGGGCGGTGCTGGTCAACCCGGCGGTCAAGCCGCCGCGTGACCTGGAATCCTATGTCGGCGTGACCACGCAATACCACTCCGACGAACCCTTTGAATTCAAGCGCGAGTACATCGCCGAGCTGCTGGCCCTGTCGGTGCCGGCTATCACGCGCCCCGAGCGCTATTTCCTGCTCGCGGCTACCGGCGACGAAGTGCTGGACTGGCGCGAGATGGTGGCCCATTACCCCGGCGCGCGCCAGACCGTCATCGAAGGCAGCGACCATGGCATGGCCGAGTTTGCCGACCATCTGGACGAGGTGCTGGCCTTCTGCGGCGTGGACCTGCCCGGCAAGGCGGTGCGCTGATGCCCCATGCCGTCCGCAAGGCGCGCTGGATGGCGCATCCGCAGGCATTGGCGGCGCTGCTGGCGGCCGATGGCGACCTGGTGCGGCGCACCCGCGCCTGGCTGGCCGACCCCGGTTCCATGACCCTGAAATTGAAGAAACGGACCGAAAGCTTCAGTGTGCGCCTGCTGCGCCAGCGCCCGGGCCGCATCCTGGCCGATGAGCATGAAGCCTTGTGCATATCGCCCCGTAGCCGGGTGGTGGAGCGCGATGTCATCCTGCTGGGCGACGGGCAGCCGGTGGTGTTCGGGCATACGGTGCTGTCGACCAGCTCGGTGAAGTCCGACTGGCCCTTTTTCAGCAAGCTCGGCAGCACGCCCCTGGGGGCCAACTTGTTCTTTGATCCGCTGGTCGGGCGCAGCCCCATCCAGTATGCTCGGCTGTCCGCGGGCCACCCGCTGATGCGCCGCATCGCGCAGGCCTTGCCCGAGTCCGAATTGCCGACCAGTTTGCTGGCGCGCCGCTCCCTGTTTACCCGGCGCGGCGGCGTGCTGATGGTCACCGATGTTTTCCTGCCGGCACTGGAGGCGCTGATGCGTCCGCTGCCGGCCCACGTACCGATTGAAAAGCGATAGAAGCAGATGAATTTATTGTTCGAAGAATCCGGCGATTTCAAGGCCGGCTCCATCATGACCCAGCAGGGCGAGTCCTACCAGGTCGAGATGGCCTCCGGCAAGCGCGCCAAGGTGAAGTCGCGCGATGCGCTGCTGCAATTCGCTGCGCCCGCGCCGCAGGAACTGATGCAACAGGCCCAGGCCATCGCTGATGAAGTCGACCTGGATTTCCTGTGGGAAGTGGCTGGCGAAGAAGAATTCGGTTTCACCGACCTGGCCGCCGAGTATTTCGGTCACGCCCCGCTGCCCCCGGAAGCGGCCGGCCTGCTGCTGTGCCTGCATCGCGCACCGATCTATTTCTACAAGAAGGGCCGTGGCCGCTACAAGGCGGCACCGCAAGCCTCGCTGCAGGCGGCCCTGGCCGGTCTGGAAAAGAAGAAGCAGCAACTGGCCGCACAGGCCGTGTATGTGGAAGAACTCAAGGCCCACAAACTGCCGGAATCCTTCCGCCCCATCGCCCTCCAACTGCTCTTCAAGCCGGACAAGAACGGCATCGAATTCAAGGCCCTGGACGCCGCCGCCAAGGAAATGCAGACCACCCCGCAGCGCCTGATGCTGGCCGCCGGTGGCGTGGCCTCGCCCAAGGATCTGCATTACGCGCGTTTCCTCTACGAATTCTTCCCGCGCGGCACCGGCTTCCCGGCCATCGACATCCCGCCGGCGGCTACCGACCTGCCGCTGGCCGATGTCCAAGCTTTCTCCATCGATGACGTGACCACCACCGAGATCGATGATGCCCTGTCGGTCACCCGCCTGCCGGACGGCAAGCTGCGCGTGGGCATCCACATCGCCGCACCGGGCCTGGCCATCAAGCGCGGCGATGCGATCGATGCGATTGCGCGTGCGCGCATGTCCACCGTCTACATGCCGGGCGAAAAGATCACCATGCTGCCAGACGACCTGGTGGCCACCTATACGCTGGATGCCGGCGCTGCCCGTCCTGCGCTGTCGCTGTACGCCACGCTGGATGCGGCCAACTGGGAAGTGCTGGGCACCGAGACCCGCGCCGAGCTGGTGCCGATCGCCGCCAACCTGCGCCACAACGACCTCGACGAGCTGGTCACCGAGGAAGCGCTGGCCGAGAATCGCGGCGAGTATCCGCACAAGGAAGAGATCGCGCTCCTGTGGCAGTGGGTGCAATTGCTGGAACAGGGCCGCATGGCCAAGCGCGAGAGTTTCGGCCTGCGCCCGGAACAGAACAATCGCGTCGACTTCAACTTCTACGTCGAGAACGATGTGGTGAGCATCGTGCGCCGCCGCCGTGGCGCGCCGCTGGACAAGATCGTGGCCGAGCTGATGATCTTCGCCAACAGCACCTGGGGCAAGCTCATGGCCGATCACGGCGTGCCGGGCATCTACCGCGCACAAGGCGGCGGAGCCGGCGGCTGGGCTGCCAAGATGCAGGTGCGCATGGTCACTCACGCCGCGCCTCACCAGGGCCTCGGCGTGGATCAATATGCCTGGAGCACCTCGCCGCTGCGCCGCTATACCGACCTGGTCAACCAGTGGCAGATCCTGGCCTGCATCGAGCACGGCGTGACCGCCCCGCTGGTGGCGCCCTTCAAGCCGCGCGATGCCGATCTTTTCGCCATCGTCTCGGGCTTTGATGCGGCTTACTCCGGCTATGCCGATTTCCAGTCGACCATGGAACGCTACTGGTGCCTGCGCTGGCTGGCGCAGGAAAACGCCCGTACCGTGGAAGCGGTGGTGCTCAAGGATGAAATCCTGCGCCTGGTCGAGATCCCGCTGGTGCTGCGCATGCCGGGCCTGCCGCAGCTGGCGCGCGGCCTGCAGGTCAAGCTGGATCTGCTGCGCTGGGACGAGGTCGACCTGACCGTGGAGGCGCGCCTGCTGGAAGTGCCGGCCGCTGCGGCCCAGGCGCTGGCCAGCGACCTCGGTGAGGACGATGACGAGTTGCTCGAAGGCATGGCCTCCATGGGCAGCGAAGAACAGGGCGAGGAAGCCGCGGCCGAGCAGAATTCGGTACAGAACAATGTACAGAACGATGCACAGGATTCCGTACAGGAAAATGCACAGGAAGAGCCACATCCCGACGCCGCCGATGCCGACGAAAACCCGTCGGCCCAAGCCGCGCAATGACGCGGTGCTGGCGTAGAATTGGCGCTGTGAATATCGTCGTTGCTCCCCGTCTGCTGTGAATCTGTTTGCCCAACACCGTCTGCTGAGCGTCGCGCTCGGAATCTCGCTGCTGGTGCATGGCCTGCTGCTGGCCGTGCACTTTGCCGCGCCCGACGCCTTCCGCTTCAAGCCGTCCGATCCGGAACTGGAAGTCATCCTGGTCAACGCCAAGCATGACAAGAAGCCGGTCAACGCCCAGGCGCTGGCGCAGGCCAACCTGGATGGCGGCGGCAATGCCGACGACGGCCGCGCCCGATCGCCGCTGCCGGACATGCAGCACGTGGAGAGCGGTGACAGCGTCAAGGCCGCGCAGCGCAAGGTGGCCGAACTGGAACAGCAGCAGCGCAAGATGCTGGCGCAGTTGCAGGAGGCGCGCCAGCACGTGGCCAGCGCCGAGCAGCAGAAACCGACCGAGACGCCGCAGCCCAACGCGCGCGACCTGACCGAAACCGCCAAGGCCATGGCGCGCATGGAAGCCGAACTGGCCAAGGACATCGCGCAATACAACAAGCGCCCCAAGAAGACTCAGATCACGCCAAGCACCCGCGAAGTCGGTTATGCCCAGTACTTCAAGGCGCTGCAGGACAAGATAGAAAAGGTCGGCACCCTGAACTTCCCGACCCGCGACGGCAAGAAGCTCTACGGTGAACTGCTGGTGGTGATTCCGGTATTCCAGGACGGCAGCATCTACGAGCGCGATGGCGGCGTGGTGGTGCGCACCAGTTCCGGCAATGCCGCGCTGGACCAGGCGGCGGTGGCCATCGTGCGGCGCTCGGTGCCGTTCGGCCGTTTTCCGGAGAACATGCGCACCAGCGGCAAGGATGATGTGTGGGAAGTCATCGTGACCTTCCGTTTCACCCGTGACCAGGGCGTGCAGGCAGAACTGGGGGCCGGCTGATATCGCCAGCGGCGCAGCGGTCCGACACAAGAACAGCAAAGAGCAGTCAGAACATATAACGAGGGAGCAGGCAAACCACCATGGATGAATACGTCGTCATCGGCAATCCGATTGCCCACAGCAAGTCGCCCGAGATCCATGCGCAGTTCGCCGCCCAGACCGGCCAGTCACTGCACTACGACCGTCTGCTGGTGCCGCTGCGCGGTTTCAAGGCGGCAGTGCAGGTGTTCCAGCGGCGCGGCGGACGCGGTGCCAACGTCACCGTTCCCTTCAAGCTGGAAGCGCACGCGCTGGCCGATCAGCTGACCGAACGCGCGCGTCTGGCCGGAGCGGTCAATACGCTCAAGTTCGAAGGCGGCCGCATCCTCGGCGACAACACGGATGGTGCCGGCCTGGTGACCGACATCATGGTCAATGCCGGCCAGGCGCTGGCAGGCCGTCGCGTGCTGTTGCTGGGCGCCGGCGGTGCTTCGCGTGGCGCGCTGCTGCCGCTGCTGCAACAGCAGCCGGCCGAACTGGTGATCGTCAACCGCACGCAAGCCAAGGCCGATGAACTGGCGCGCCAGTTCCGGGAATTCGGCCCGGTACGCAGTGCGGCCTATGCCGGACTGGAGGGCGTGTTCGATGTCATCATCAACGCCACCTCGGCCAGCCTGTCGGACGATCTGCCGCCGCTGCCGGTATCGGTGTATGGCAGCGAGACCCTGGCCTACGACATGATGTATGGCCGCCAGCCCACGGTCTTCATGCAGAGCGCCCAGCAACACGGGGCCAGCGTGCGCGATGGCCTGGGCATGCTGGTCGAGCAGGCCGCCGAAGCCTTCCAGCTGTGGCGCGGCGTGCGGCCCGCCACCGCCGAGGTGTTTGCCAGCCTGCGCCAGCAGTTGTCGCAATAAGCGATAGGCAACAGGCAACAGGCAACAAGGCAGGGCAGTCCTCCACAGATGCAGAGGACTGCAGGAGTGCAGGACTGTATGAGTGCATGAGTGCATCTTTGCAGGATCGCACCATGACGGAATTTCCCCGATCGACAGAACACGGCAACAGAACAACAACCGGCTCATGAAATCGCTACGCAAGCTGCTCTTCTGGATCATCGTCCTGCCCATCACCCTGGTACTGCTGCTGCAGCTGTACTTCTTCGTCCAGATCTGGTGGTGGAAGGATCACAATCCGGAGTCCACCAGTTTCATGCGCCAGCAGTTGTCGATCCTGCGCGAGAAGGACCCGAATGCCCAGCTGCAATTCCGCTGGGTGCCTTACGCTCGCATCTCCAACAATCTCAAACGCGCCATCATCGCCTCGGAAGATTCCAACTTCTCCGAGCATGACGGCGTCGACTGGGAGGCCTTGCAGAAGGCCTACGAAAAGAACGAGAAGAAGGGCAAGGTCGTGGCCGGCGGTTCCACCATCACCCAGCAGCTGGCCAAGAACCTGTTCCTCTCGGGCGAGCGCAGCTATCTGCGCAAGGGCCAGGAATTCATCATCACCTACATGCTGGAATTCCTGCTCGACAAGCAGCGCATCTTCGAGCTCTACCTCAACGTGGTGGAGTGGGGCAACGGCGTCTTCGGTGCCGAGGCCGCAGCCCAGCATTACTACCGCACCACGGCCGCCAATCTCGGCGCCGAACAGGCAGCACGGCTGGCGGTGATGCTGCCGCGTCCGCGCTATTACGACCGCAATCGTGGCTCGGGCTACCTGGCCGCGCGCACCAGCCTGATCCTGCGCCGCATGAACGCGGCCACGCTGCCGCCGGCGCACAAGTAATCCTGCGCTGCTGCCGCAGCCAGATGACCGCCGTATGACAGCGCGCCACGCTCACCACAGCCGTTCCGCCAGCGCTGGATTGGCGCTTGCCTGGCACGGGGCTTGAACGTACACTTGCGCACGTTTCGCGCCTGTCGCCACGGGCTGCCGCATTTCACCCGGGACTCTTCCCCCCGCGTTCCACCGAGCGAGAACCCATGATCAATGTATTCGTGTTGCAAAACGGACGGCTGAGCCAGGTCAACATCGACAGCCGCACCGACCTCGAACAGGCCGCGCCGGTCTGGGTGGACCTGACCGAACCGAATGACGAAGAGCGCGCCTGGGTCAAGAGCATCTACGGCGTGACCCTGCCCGACGAGGATGAATTCAGCGACATCGAAGCCTCGGCCCGTTACTTCGAAGCCGAGAACGGCGACCTGCACTTGCGTACCGACTTCCTCTTCGAAGGCGACGACGATTCTTCCTCCACCATGACGGTGGCCTTCATCCTGGCACGCAACATCCTGTTCTCGGTGCATGCGGAAGACCTGCCGGTGTTCCGCCTGGTGCGCATGCGCGCGCGCTCGCGGCCCGGTTCCATCGGCGACTACCGCGACGTGCTGCTGGACCTCTACGAGACCGATGCCGAATATTCGGCCGATGCCCTCGAAGGCATCTACCAGAAGCTCGAAGCGGTGAGCACCAGCGTGCTCAAGAAAAGCCTCTCCGACCAGGCCGCCGCCGAAGTGCTCAACACCATCGCCCACGAAGAAGACTTGAACGGCCGCATCCGCCGCAACATGATGGATACGCGCCGCGCGGTCAGCTTCCTGATGCGCGGACGTCTGCTCAGTTCGGAGCAGTTCGAGGATGCGCGCCAGATCCTGCGCGACATCGAATCCCTGGATGGCCACACCGCCTTCCTCTTCGACAAGATCAACTTCCTGATGGATGCCACCGTCGGCTTCATCAACATCAACCAGAACAAGATCATCAAGATCTTCTCGGTGGCCTCCGTCGCTTTCCTGCCGCCGACGCTGATCGCCAGCATCTACGGCATGAACTTCAAGGTCATGCCGGAACTGGATTGGGTGGTGGGTTATCCGCTGGCCATCCTGATGATGGTCGGGTCGGCCATCGCGCCGTTCTGGTATTTCCGTCGGCGCGGCTGGCTCAACTGAGACTGTCTGCTGACGGCGACGTCCTCATTTCTCCGACAAGCATTGCCGGGCTTCTCCGATGCCGCGCACGCAGGCTGCGCGGCACACTGCGAACATCGTCCATCGCATTCGTGCATTCGTGCAGAGGAGAACACCATGTCCGTCCGTCATCACTACATCTCGCTGGCCGTGATCAGCGCCAGTTTCGCCGGTCTGCTGATCGGCTGCGCGAGTCCGCAGCAAGCCCCTTATGGCGCGGCACCGACCTCGCAGAACTATGAACGCGTGGCGTCCTATTCCGGTACCGGCGTGGTGGAAGCCATTGAAGTGACCCACAAGGAAAGCAGCGGCGTGGCCGGTGCGGTGGTGGGTGGCGTGGCCGGTGGCCTGCTGGGCAATGCCGTCGGTGGCGGCACCGGCCGCGTGCTGGCGACCGTCGCGGGTGCCGCCGGTGGTGCCTATGCCGGTAACCAGGTCGAGCGCAATAACTCTGCCGGCCGCCAGGTTTACAACATCCGCGTACGCATGAGCGATGGCTCCTTGCAGACCTTCGCGCAGGAAGACAATACCGATTTCCGCGTGGGGGATCGTGTGCGACTGGATAACGGCCGCATCAGCCGTTATTGATCGCCGTCAGCAAGAGTAATCAAGCGTCATCAAGCGCCATTACTGATATTACTGATTGTTGAATTCATTTTGATACCGACCCGTTCGGTATTGAAACAGGCGCCAAACATCATGAAGCGCTAAAGAGAAAGCCGTCCGTGCCATGCACCGGACGGCTTTCTCGTTTCAGCGATCGGACCTCAGGCCGGGTACAACGCGCCGAGCACCCGCGAGCCGCGTGCCCCGGTCACCGCCGGCAGGTTGCCCGGCAGCCGCAGATCAAAGCGCCGCGCCAGCCAGGCAAAGGCCAGCGCCTCCACATGCTGCGGAGACACGCCCAGAGCGGCCGTCGACTGCACGGTTGCGCGGCCGTCCAGTTGCTGCTGCAACAGCCGCATCAGGAAGGCATTCTCGGCGCCGCCTCCGCACACATAGACCTGCCGTGCCGCCGGTGCGTGCGCGACGATGGCGTCGGCAATGGTACTGGCCGTGAGCAGGGTCAACGTAGCCTGCACATCTTCCGGGGCGATTGCAGCGCCCGTGCGCAGCAGGGCCGCCTGCAGCCAGTCGAGATGGAACAGGTCGCGTCCCGAACTCTTGGGCGGCGGCAAGCGGAAGAAGGGCTCATCGCGCAATTGCCCCAGCAGTCCTGCATGCACTTGTCCCGATGCACCCCAGTCGCCGTTGGCATCATAGGCGCGCTGCTGGTGCAGATGAATCCAGCCATCCATGAGCGCATTGCCGGGGCCGGTATCGAAGCCGTAGGCGCCGTCTTCCCCCGCCGGCAGGATGCTGATGTTGGCAATGCCGCCGATATTGACCACCACCCGCGACTGCGCCGCATCGCCGAAGATGGCGCGATGGAAGGCCGGCACCAGCGGTGCGCCCTGGCCGCCGGCGGCGACGTCGCGGCTGCGGAAGTCGGCCACCACATCGATGTTGCACAGTTCGGCCAGCAGCGCCGGGTTGTTGCTCTGGCGGGTAAAACCGAGTTCGGGACGGTGGCGGATGGTCTGTCCATGCACGCCCACCAGGCGCACGTCGGCCGCCGTCTTGCCAGCCTGCAGCAGCAGTTGCGCCACACAGTCGGCGTAATGCACGGCCAGCGCATTGGCGGCCAGGGCTTCGCGTTCGATCTCGTTGTGTCCGGCGGCCTGCAGGGCCATCAGGTCCGCGCGCAGATGGGCGGGGAAGGGCACGTAAGCCGCCGCCAGCGTGGCGGTGATCGTCTGGCCATCGAAGGCGGCCAGGACGCCGTCGACGCCGTCAAGACTGGTGCCGGACATCAGGCCGATGGTCAAAAAGGGAGAATCGTTCATGGCAGGCAGCTCGTAAAAAGAAAAGGGCGGCCGCTGATTCTACAGCGCCGCCCTGGTCGGGGAGTTCGGACAGCCGTCTCTTACTTGGCTGCCGCCAGCTTCACATCGGGCGCACCCGGCACGCGCAGCATGGCCATGCGATGCTGCATGTCGGCGGCCACGGTGCGGAAGCGCTGCAACTGCGGGCCGGTCAGGGCCTGGTTGTTGGGCACCTCCACCGACAGCGGATTGCGCGGCTGGTTGTTGACGCGGAACTCGTAGTGCAGGTGCGGGCCGGTGGCCCAGCCGGTCATGCCGACGAAACCGATCACGTCATTCTGGCTGACCTTCATGCCCTTCTTGATGTTGGGCGCGAAGCGGCTCATGTGGCCGTAGGCGGTGGAGTAGCCGCTCCAGTGCTTGATGACGACGATGTTGCCGTAGCCATTCTGCTGGCCCACGAAATCGACTACGCCATCGGCGGCTGCATGGATGGGCGTGCCGGTCGGTGCGGCGAAGTCCACGCCGGTATGCTGCTTCCACTGCCCCAGGATCGGGTGCAGGCGCATCGAGAAACCGGAAGAGATACGGGTGAAGGCCAGGGGCGACTTCAGGAACGCCTTCTTGAGCGACTTGCCATCGAAGGCGTAATAGCCGCCACCGCCGGTCTTGCTGGCCGGGTCGCTGAACCAGACAGCCTGGTAGCGGTTGCCGGCATTGTCGAATTCACCGGCCAGCACGCGGCCGGTGCGCACCAGGTCGCCATTCTGGTAGAAGGTCTCGTAGACCACGTTGAAACGGTCGCCACGGCGCAGGTCGGAGGCGAAGTTGATGTTGGTGGCGAACATGTCCACCAGCTGCATGGCGACCGCATCGGGGATCTGCGCGTTGTCCGTGGCGGCGAAGAGCGAGGAGAAGATGGTGCCGGCACGCATTTCCACGCGGCGCTCCAGCACGGCGGGCTGGGCTTCGGCGGTGAGCTTGCCGTCATGGCGCGCGATCACCAGGTTCTTGGGCGTGTCGCTGCCGTCGTCGAGGGTGGCGGAAAGCTTGATGAGCTCGCCGTTGTCATCGGTCTGGGCCACGACGCGCTTGCCGGCGCGCAACTGCATCACGGTGCGCGCCAGGGTATCGGACTTGATGAAGGCGGTGGCCTCATCGTCATCCACACCGAGGCGGTTGAGCAGGGTGGCCAGGGTGTCGCCGCTGCGGACCTTCTCTTCGTTGACGTAATACTGCGAACGCTCTTCCAGTGCACTGATCTGCTGTTGCAGGTCGGGCAGGGCCAGCTCCTTGGAAATCGGGTTCACCGGGGCATCGCGCAGGTCAGGCTCGGCCGGGGCGAAGCCGGCGGCACCGATGGTGAAGGCGGCCAGGAACAGGGCGCTGGCGCCGATGATGCGGGTCTTGGGCGAGGAAGCGGCGACTTTGTGGTGGCAGGACTGCAACGCGGAGAAGCACAGGGACGAGACGTGCTTGAGTTTATCTTGTGGGAACATGCAAACCGAATACGTTAAAATCTGACGTTTCCGTGGCGGATGGCGGGTGATGGCTGCAATGCGGCGTTTCCTGTCCCCCCGCCGTGTTGCGCCCGCGTAACATCGCCTACGGGTCGAGAACGTTTTCCTGCTGCTGAGCTTCTGAGGCCGCGTCCTGGCGCTGTGCAGAAAAAACGAAAGTCGGAATTATAGCAACACGATTTAGCGGTCCTGTCCTACAAAAGCCAATTTTTTAGTTATATCGATGAACGCCGACCAGTCCACCTCCGCCGCCGCTGCCCAAGCAGCTCCTTCCCGCCTGCCCCTCACCGACCAGGTGCAGGAAGCGCTGGCCATCACCAAGCGCGGCATCGATGAGCTGCTCATCGAAAGCGAATTCGCGCAAAAGCTGGCGCGCGCCGAGCAAAGCGGCCAGCCGCTGCGCATCAAGCTGGGCCTGGACCCGACCGCGCCCGACCTGCACCTGGGCCACACCGTGGTCCTGAACAAGATGCGCCAGCTGCAGAACCTGGGCCATCAGGTGATCTTCCTGATCGGCGATTTCACCTCCATGATCGGCGACCCGTCCGGCCGCAATGCGACGCGCCCGCCGCTGTCGCGCGAGCAGATCGAGATCAACGCCAAGACCTATTTCGCCCAGGCCAGCCTGGTGCTGGACCCAAGCAAGACCGAGATCCGCTACAACTCCGAATGGTGCGATGCCCTGGGCAGCCGCGGCATGATCCAGCTGGCCTCGCGCTACACGGTGGCGCGCATGATGGAGCGCGATGACTTCACCAAGCGCTTCAAGGAAGGCACGCCGATTTCGGTGCATGAATTCCTCTACCCGTTGATGCAGGGTTATGACTCGGTGGCCCTGAAGTCGGATCTGGAGCTGGGCGGCACCGACCAGAAATTCAACCTGCTGGTGGGCCGCGAACTGCAGAAGGATTTCGGCCAGGAGCCGCAGTGCATCCTGACCATGCCGCTGCTGGAAGGCCTGGACGGCGTGGAAAAGATGTCCAAGTCCAAGGGCAATTACATCGGCATCACCGAGCCGGCCAACACCATGTTCGCCAAGGTGATGAGCATTTCCGACGTGATGATGTGGCGCTACTACGACCTGCTGTCGTTCCGTTCGATGGCCGAGATCGCTGGCTACAAGGCCGAGGTCGAGGCCGGCAAGAACCCGCGCGACATCAAGGTGGCGCTGGCTCAGGAAATCGTCGCCCGCTTCCACTCGCAGCAGGCCGCGGAAGATGCGCTGGCCGACTTCGTGAACCGCTCCAAGGGCGGCATCCCGGACGATATCCCGGAAGTCTCGCTGTCGGGCGCGCCGCTGGGCATCGGCCAGCTGTTGAAGCAAGCCAACCTGTGCGCCTCCACTTCGGAAGCGCTGCGCATGGTGGAGCAGGGCGGTGTGCGCATCGACGGCACCGTCATCAGCGACAAGGGCCTGAAGGTCGAGGCCGGCCAGTGCGTGGTGCAAGTGGGCAAGCGCAAGTTCGCCCGCGTCACCCTGGCGTAAGCTGGAACGCGCATGATCGCCCTCTTGCAGCGGGCCAGCCAGGCCTCGGTGGTGGTGGATGGCCAGACGCTGGGCAGCATCGGCACCGGGCTCATGGTGCTGGTCTGCGCCGAGCGCCATGACACCCCGGCCGAAGCCGATGCCCTCTTGAAGAAGCTGCTGGCCTATCGCGTCTTCAGCGACGAGGCCGGCAAGATGAACCGCAGCGTTGCCGACGTGCAAGGCGGCTTGCTGCTGATCCCGCAATTCACGCTGGCGGCCGATACCAATTCAGGCACGCGCCCGTCCTTCACCCCGGCGGCGGCACCGGAACTGGGACGTCAACTGTTCGACCACTTCGTGGCCCAGGCGCGTGCGCGCCATGGCGAGGAAAGGGTGGGGACAGGGCGCTTCGGAGCCGATATGAAGGTGTCGCTCACCAACGACGGTCCGGTGACCTTCTGGCTGCAGGTCAAGCCCAAGGCACCGGTTGCCGATATGAACGTTACTGAATAAAACCGAGCCCGGCATTGAAGCCGGGCGGCGCGTCCCCAAATGGATTCGTAATGCGTGTTGCATGTGGCCTTACTTTTAGGAGGTGATATGAAATTCTGGAGCGATTCTTTCAAGGACGGTGCCACCATCCCGGGCGAATTCGCCTTTGCGGTGATGGATCCCAAGACGCACGTGGCCCTTTCTGCCAATCGCAATCCGCACTTCGCCTGGAGCGATCTGCCGGCCGGCACCAAGTCGCTGGCACTGGTGGTGCATGATCCCGACGTGCCTTCGCGCGGCGATGATGTGAACCAGGAAGGCAAGACCGTGCCGCTGGAGCTGCCGCGTGTGGATTTCTATCACTGGACGCTGGTGGACATTCCGGCGGGCGTGAGCGAAATCAAGGCCGGCCAGTTCAGCAACGGGGTGACCGCGCGCGGCAAGCCGGGACCGGCGGTGCTGGGCGATGTGATGCCGGGCGCGCGCCAAGGCATCAACGATTACACCGGCTGGTTCGCCGGCGACGGCGACATGCGCGGCGACTACTTCGGCTATGACGGCCCCTGCCCGCCGTGGAACGATGCGCTGGTGCACCGCTACATCTTCACGCTGTACGCGCTGGACGTGGAACAGCTGCCCGTGGCCGGCAACCTGGAAGGTTCGGTGGTGGTCACTGCGCTGCGCGACCATGTGCTGGATCAGGCGTCCCTCACCGGCCTCTACACCCTCAACCCCAACGCGGTACCGCGTAGCTGACCTGACTGCACTGCATGACCGACATCCTGCTGATCCGCCACGGCGAAACCGACTGGAACGTGGACAAGCGCCTGCAAGGGCATATCGACATCGGCTTGAATGAAGCCGGCCAGCGCCAGGTCCTGGCGCTGGGCGAGGCGCTGGCGGGGGAGGGCATCGATGCCGTCTTCGCCAGCGACCTGCAGCGTGCGCGCGATACGGCGCAGGCCGTGGCCGGGCCAGCGGGATTGACGGTGCAGATCGATGCGGGTTTGCGCGAGCGCTGCTACGGCGGCTTCGAGGGCTTGCGCCATACCGAGATCGAAGCGCGCTATCCGGAGGCGTATCGCCAGTGGAAGGCGCGCGAGCCGGACTTCCGCTATCCCGCCGGCGAGCGCATCGCCGAGACCATGCGCGAATTCTATGAACGTTCGGTGGCGGCCGTGCAGCGCGTGCTGGCTTCGGGCCGCTATCGCAAGGTGGCCATCGTCACCCATGGCGGCGTGCTGGAGTGCGTGCATCACTGGGCCAGCCAGACTTCCTTCGCCCAGCCACGCAGCTTTGACATCTTCAACGCCAGCGTCAATCGACTGCACTGGGATGGCGAACGTGCCCACATCCGCTCCTGGGGCGAGATCGGGCATCTCCAGCGGGAGACGCTGGATGAGGTGGATCGCTGATCATTCATTGCCTTGAGGTAATCAGCAGGGTGGCAGGAAGGCATTTGGCCTGCCGTTTTTCCTGTGCAGTGATATTTGATATTGGCATTTCTTCAACAATCTCCGCTGCCCAATAAATAATCAGCCCCAAAGATGTAACCGCGCCCGATTCTTGTTGGGCGAGGCAGGCAATCGCGCTAAAATAGCGCCCTTCCCCGTATCTCCCCCTATCCACGTCGTGAACATTGGGCCCTATTCCCTGCGCAACAACGTGTTCGTCGCCCCCATGGCGGGTGTGACCGACCGTCCGTTCCGCCAGCTGTGCAAGCAGCTGGGGGCGGGCTATGCCGTCTCGGAAATGGCCGCGTCCGATCCGCGCCTGTGGCAGAGCGAGAAGACCTCGCGCCGCATCAACCACGATGGCGAGATGGAACCCAAGGCGGTGCAGATCGCCGGGGCCGATCCCGTCATGCTGGCCGATTGCGCGAAGTACAACGTCGAGCGCGGGGCGCAGATCATCGACATCAACATGGGCTGCCCGGTCAAGAAGGTCTGCAACAGCTGGTGCGGTTCGGCCCTGCTGCAGGACGAGGAACTGGTGGCGCGCATCCTGGACGCGGTGGTCTCGGCGGTGGATGTGCCGGTGACCCTGAAATTCCGCACCGGCTGGAACCGCGCCAACAAGAACGCCCTCAAGATTGCCGCCCGGGCCGAGGCCGCCGGTATCGCCATGCTGACCCTGCACGGCCGCACCCGCGCCGACGGTTACAGCGGTGAAGCCGAGTACGAGACCATCGCCGCCGTGAAGGCTGCCGTGAAGATCCCGGTGGTGGCCAATGGCGACATCACTACGCCCGAGAAGGCGCGCGAAGTCTTGCGCCTGACCGGGGCCGACGCCGTCATGGTCGGCCGTGCCGCCCAGGGACGGCCGTGGATCTTCCGCGAGATCGATCACTTCCTGCGCACCGGCGAGCACCTGCCGGCACCGCTGGTGACCGAGGTGGAGCACCTCATGGATGAGCACCTGCAAGCCCACTACGCTTTTTATGGCGACTACCTGGGCGTGCGCACGGCACGCAAGCATATCGGCTGGTATGTGCGCGACCTGCCGGGCGGCGAGACCTTCCGCCGCAGCATGAACCGCATCGAAGACTGCGGCCAGCAGTTGCAGGCGGTGCGGCAGTTCTTTGCCGAGCAGGCCGTGCATGGCGATCGCCTGCAATACGGACTGGCCGACGAGGTAGCCCTGGCCGCCTGAAGCAACACCGCAGGACGGCAGGACAGCACGACAGGACAACAAGGGTATCGGATGCGCTGGCGCAAGCAGCAACAGCGGGCGCAATTGATCAACAACACGGCATCGCCACGCACCATCGCGCCCGCGGGAAAACGGCGCATTCAGGTTTGCGGGGTGACACCGACAAGAACAGAAGCAGCAGAGCAATGAGCAAAGAAAGTATTGAGGATGTCGTCAAGAAGAGCCTGGAAAAATATTTCCGGGATCTGGGTGAACAGCTACCGACCAATGTCTACGACATGGTGCTGGCCACGGTCGAAAAACCGGTCTTCGAGACCGTGATGGCGCGCGCCGAGGGCAACCAGTCCCAGGCCGCCGAGATCCTCGGCATCAACCGCAACACGCTGCGCAAGAAGCTGCAGCAGCACGGCCTGCTGTAGCCGCCAGCGGCCTTGCCGGCGCGCCAGGGCGGGCGCCGGGAGGGTGCGCGGGTGCAGCTTCCTTCCACGGTTTTTCAGGTTTCCTTTTCCTTACCAGTCTTGCCTACCATGATCAAACAAGCACTCATTTCCGTATCCGACAAGGCAGGCGTGCTCGACTTCGCGCGCGCACTGTCCGCCATGGGCGTCAACATCCTGTCCACCGGTGGCACCGCCAAGCTGCTGGCCGACAATGGCGTGCCGGTCACCGAAGTGGCCGACTACACCGGTTTCCCGGAAATGCTGGATGGCCGCGTGAAGACGCTGCATCCCAAGGTCCATGGCGGCATCCTGGCCCGTCGCGATTTCCCCGAGCACGTCGCTGCGCTGGAACAGCACGGCATCCCCACCATCGACATGGTGGTGGTGAACCTGTACCCGTTCCAGCAGACCGTGGCCAAGGATGAATGCTCGCTGGAAGACGCGATCGAAAACATCGACATCGGCGGCCCGGCCATGCTGCGTTCCTCGGCCAAGAACCACAAGGACGTGATCGTCATCTGCGATCCCACCGATTATGAAGGCGTGCTGGCCGAGCTGAAGTCCGGTGGCGACCTGCCCTACGAAAAGCGCTTCGCGCTGGCCAAGAAGGTCTTCGCCCATACCGCGCAATACGATGGCGCCATCACCAATTACTTCACCGCCCTGGGTGAAGACAAGCAGCACAGCACCCGCAGCGCCTACCCCGCGACCCTGAACCTTCATTTCGAGAAGGTCCAGGACATGCGCTACGGCGAGAACCCGCACCAGAGCGCTGCCTTCTACCGCGACATCAAGAAGGTCGATGGCGCCCTGGCCAACTACACCCAGCTGCAAGGCAAGGAACTGTCCTTCAACAACATCGCCGATGCCGATGCTGCCTGGGAATGCGTCAAGAGCTTCGACCCGGCCACGGAAGCAGCCTGCGTCATCATCAAGCACGCCAACCCCTGCGGCGTGGCCATCGGTGCCCACCCGCTGGAAGCCTACAGCAAGGCCCTGCAGACCGACCCGACCTCGGCCTTCGGCGGCATCATCGCCTTCAACCGCGAAGTGGACGCCGCAGCGGCCGAAGCTGTGGCCAAGCAATTCCTGGAAGTGCTGATCGCTCCGTCCTTCAGCGCTGAAGCCAAGCAGATCTTCGCTGCCAAGCAGAACGTGCGCCTGCTGGAAATCCCGCTGGGCACCGGTCTGAATGGCTACGACTTCAAGCGTGTCGGCGGTGGCCTGCTGGTGCAGTCGCCGGACGCCAAGAACGTGCTGCTGGCCGATGTAAAGGTGGTCAGCAAGAAGCAGCCGACCCAGCAGCAATTGCAGGATCTGATGTTCGCCTGGCGCGTGGCCAAGTTCGTCAAGTCCAATGCCATCGTCTTCTGCGGCAATGGCATGACCTTGGGCGTCGGTGCCGGCCAGATGAGCCGTATCGATTCCGCCCGCATCGCCTCCATCAAGGCGCAGAATGCCGGCCTGACCCTGGCCGGTTCGGCCGTGGCGTCGGATGCCTTCTTCCCGTTCCGCGATGGCCTGGATGTGGTGGTCGATGCCGGTGCCACCTGCGTCATCCATCCGGGTGGCTCCATGCGCGACCAGGAAGTCATCGATGCGGCCAATGAGCGCGATGTCGTGATGCTGCTGACCGGGACGCGTCACTTCCGTCACTGATCGCTGCCAGATCCGACGAAAACGCCCGGCTTCATGCCGGGCGTTTTTGTTGGTGCTTCGTGTGCCGCAGTGCGCAGGGCTCAGCTGTTCTCGCTGATCATTCCTTCATGGATGGCAATGCGCGTCAAGGCCGCCTCAAACCGCTGCCGCGATTCCGAGGTCAGTTGCTGCAGATATTGATGCAACTGTGCGTCAGCCACGTTGCGGTTGGCGCATTGCGCGCTGTAGCGCTCGAACTGCGAGAGCTGCATCAGCAATTCCGCCACGTGGCGCGGGCACTCGCAGGCCACCGTGGTGGACTGGTTGGCAAAGGCGATCAATTCATTGTCATCCCAGCGGCGCGGCGGCAGCGCCTTGTCGCCTGCCTCTTCATCGCGCGCCGGTGACGACAGTGCCGCCAGGCCGCGCAGCCATTGCAGGATCACCACATCGGGCTGCGGCGCACGCAGCAGGCTGATGCCCACCGCCGCCAGCGTCTCGCACACGGCTTCGCTGGCAAATCCATACAGCACCGCCATCGGCAGCCCGCTCAGCGCCGGTGCCGAACTCTCCAGCGCGCCCAGCCAGCCGGCGTGCAACTGCGGCTCGTGCAGCAGCAGGGCATCCACTTCTTCACGCTTCAAGGCCATGGCCGCCTGTTCGATGGTCTCGAACGGGCCCAGCAACTGCAGCGGACGCCCCAGGCGCTGCAGCAGGCCGGGTTTGTCCAGGCGCTGCGCCAGGGTGGAGCCGATCACGGCCAGCCGCCATTGCCCCTGCACCGCTTCCGGTGGCGTCGGGCGGGCTGCGTGCAGTTCGGCGTGGGTGGCCGCCACTTGCTGCAGCTGATCCATATCCAGTCCGGCCAGGCTGCCGATGGCGTGGCCCAGTTCGGTCAACTGCCGGATCAGCGCCAGGCGCCGCACATCGGCTTCCGAATACAGGCGCTGGCCGCTCGGTGACAGCTGGCCGTGGGTCAGTGCATAGCGGCGCTCCCACACCCGCAGCGTGGCCACCGGCATGCGCAGCATGCGCGCCACCGCGCCAGTGCGGCGCAAGGCTTCGCCAGCAGGTTTGTCGGCCGCAAGGGCCGGGGAAGGGGTCGATTGCGCAAGGCTCATGATGGGCTCCGGTGAATCATGTTTGACACAGATTATAGACGCTAATTTGGCGTCATGAGTCAAGTGTGACGCATTTATTCAGTACAATCCTGAGTCATGAAACAGAAAAGCCAAGTCGCCGGACATCGCGGCAACAAGGCGCACTTGCCCAGCAAGCCCTGCGCCGTGTGCGGCCTGCCCATGACCTGGCGGCGCGCCTGGGCCAAGAACTGGGACGAGGTCAAATACTGTTCCGAAGCCTGCCGCCGCAAGCGCGCCCACCCTGGCCTTTGAGGAGTCGAGCCATGTATCGCAAACATCAATTCGACCTGGTGCTGGAGTCCCCTTCCCCGGAAGACGCACCCGCTGCATCCACCGCCCCTGCTGCTGGCGCTGCGGTTCCCGCACCACGACCGCTGGCGCTGCTGCCCTTGCTGCCGACCCTGGCCGCCGCGCGCGAGCGCATCGCCGCCGTGCGTCCCGGTGCTTATGCCCGCACCCGCAATAGTCTTGACGGTGCCGTGACGGGCTTGTCGCCCTATCTCACGCACGGCTTCGTCAGCCTGCGCGAGGTGCTGGCAGGCGTGTGCAGCCGCCAGGCTCTGGATGTGCAGCACAAGTTCGTCTATGAGCTGGGCTGGCGTGCCTTCTATCGCTACGTGTGGGCCAGGCGCGGGGCGCGCATCTTCGATTCGCTGCACGCCGGCCCGCTGCCGGAGTCGGCCTATGCGCGCGAACTACCGGCCGATATCCGCGAAGCTGCCACCGGCCTGCCGGTGATCGACCAGGCCGTGCGCACCCTGTATGCCACCGGCACCCTGCACAATCACGCGCGCATGTGGCTGGCCAGCTATGTGGTGCATCTGCGCAAGGTGCATTGGCGTGCGGGGGCGGACTGGATGGTCGGGCATCTGCTGGATGGCGACCTGGCCAGCAATCACCTGAGCTGGCAGTGGGTGGCCGGGACCGGCAGCCACAAGCCTTATCTGTTCAATGCCGAGAACGTGGCCAAGTACGCCCCGGCCGAATGGCACAGCCCGGGCACCGTGGTAGACACCTCATATGAAGTATTGGGCGAAATCGCCCTCAATCCCGACCCGGTGGCCACCGAACCCGCCCAGCGCGCGCGGGAACGCTGCAAGGAGCCGGCCCTGCTGCCAGTGCCACCTGAACATTTGGGCAGTGTGACCCCGGAGGCGGAAGCGGTAGCCGGACGGGATGTCTGGCTGGTCCATCCGTGGAGCCTTGGCGAGTTGCCCGCCGATCTGCCGGCTGACACTGTGGTGGTGGGACTGTATCTGTCGGACTTCCATCTGCTCTGGCCCTGGGATCAGCGCCGCTGGGATTTCATCGGTAAGCGCATGCGCGAATTGACATCGCTGTGCTGGCATGGCGATGCCGCCACTGTCGGCCGTGCGCTGAAGTCTGCCCGCAGCGTGCGTTGTGTGGCCGATCCGCATCTGGCCCCCTGGCTGCCGCTGTGGGCGCAATGCGTGGCAGCACCGGAACTGTTCCCGGTGGTCGACAAGCCCAGCGACCTGTTCACCCAGTGGTGGCGGCGCAGCACGCAAGGCCTGCAGAGCGCCGCCGAGCTGTTGGCGCGCACCGAGCGCAAGGAGCGGCGCGATGGCGGAGCCTGACCCTCGTCCGTCAAAGGAAGAGATTACCGTGCTGTATGACGGTGCCTGTCCGCTGTGCCGGCGCGAGATCGGCGTGTACCAGCGCGGCGCGGAGGATGCCCCGCTGCGCTTTTGCGATATCAGCCGCGCGGATGTGCCCGCCACAGAGCTTCCTGCGGGCATGACGCGCGAGCAGTTGCTGGCGCGCTTTCATGTGCGTCGTGCCGATGGCGTGGTCTTCAGCGGTGCCGAAGCCTTCGTGAAGTTGTGGGCCACCTTGCCGGGATGGCGCTGGCTGGCCCGGCTGGCGCGTCTGCCCGGCATGCTGTGGCTGATGGAGCGCAGCTATCGCGGCTTCCTGCACGTGCGTCCGGCCGTGCAACGGCTGGTGGTGCGGCTCGAACGCCGCCAGGACCGAGGCTGACATGAGCGTTGGCCTGGTCTGGTTCAAGCGCGACCTGCGCTTGCGCGATCACGCGGCGCTGGCCGAGGCCGCGCGGTGTGAGCGTGCGTTTGCGGTCTTCATCATCGAGCCTGCATGGCTGCAGAGTTTTGAATGCGATCCGCGTCATGTGGATTTCCTGTTGCGTTCCCTCGCCCCCTTGCAGATCGAATTGAAGCAACGCGGCCTGCCTTTGCTTCTGCGCATTGGTGAGGCAGTGCAGGTATTGGAATCCCTGCGTCGCGAATGGGGCGTGACCCATCTCTTCAGCCACGAAGAAACCGGCCCTGCCTGGAGCTATGCCCGCGATATTTCGGTGAACCGCTGGAGCCGCATCCAGGGCGTGCAGTGGCAGGAGTTTCCGCAAACCGGCGTGGTGCGCCGCCTGCGCAGCCGCGATGGCTGGGCCGTGCGCTGGGTGCAGCGCATGGAAGCAGCGCAGATTGCCAATCCTGTCGGCTTTCGTGCACCGCAAGGGATGCAGCCCGACAAGCTGCCCACATTGACCGCACTGGGTTTGCCCGAGGTACGCCTGCAACCGCCCGCTGGCGAGGCAGCGGCATGGGATACGCTGCGCGCCTTCCTCGGCGGCGGCGGGCGCGATTACCGGCGCGGCATGTCCAGTCCGTTGACCGCACCCGACGCCTGCAGCCGGCTCAGCGCGCATCTGGCCTTCGGCACCATTTCCATGCGCAGCGTGCATCAGGCTACCGAGCTGGCCATCGAGCACACGGCCGACCGCGAACTGGCCTACGGCCTGCGCGGTTTCTCCAGCCGCCTGCGCTGGCATTGCCACTTCATGCAGAAGCTGGAAGACCAGCCCGATATCGAATGGCGCAATGTGGCGCGTTCGCTCGATGGCTTGCGTCCGGGCGATGGCGGTCCGTGGGGCGTGGAGGCGCAAGCGCGTTTCGATGCCTGGTGCGAAGGCCGTACCGGCTATCCCATGATCGATGCCTGCATGCGCCAGCTGTGCGCTACCGGCTGGCTCAACTTCCGCATGCGCGCCATGCTGGTCAGCTTTGCCGCCTATCACCTGTGGCTGCACTGGCGTGCGCCGGGGCTGTTCCTGGCGCGGCAGTTCCTGGATTTTGAGCCGGGCATCCACTGGAGCCAGATGCAGATGCAATCCGGCACCACCGGCATCAATACCTTGCGCATCTATTCGCCAGCCAAGCAGGCGCGCGATCATGATCCGCTGGGCGAGTACGTGCGGCGCTGGGTGCCGGAAGTCGGCACGGCCGCTTATCCCGACCCCATCGTCGATGAGAAGACGGCGCTCAAGCAGGCCAAGGATGCCCTCTACGGCCAGCGCAGCAGCAGTACCGCGCGGGCGGAAGCCGATGCCATCCAGGACAAGCACGGCTCGCGCAAGAGTGGCCTGCCCTCGACCACCCAGCGCCGCCCGCGCCAGAAAACCGCGGATCCGGGGCAGGGCGTCTTGTTCTGACACGGGTTGCCCGCCTGATCGGTTAGACTGGCGGGCATGAAAATCCTCGGTATCGACCCTGGCTTGCGCACCACCGGTTTCGGGGTCATCCACAAGCAGGGCAACACGCTCTCCTATATCGCTTCCGGCACCATCAAGACGCCGGACGGCGACTTGCCTTCACGCCTGAAGGTGATCCTGGCCAGCGTCGGCGAAGTGGTGAAGTCCTATGCACCGGACTGCGCGGCCATCGAAAAAGTGTTCGTCAACGTCAATCCGCAATCCACCCTGCTGCTGGGGCAGGCGCGTGGCGCGGCCATTTGCGCGCTGGTGGCCGCCGACCTGGCGGTAGCCGAATACACGGCCTTGCAGGTCAAGCAAGCTGTGGCCGGCCATGGACGCGCCCAGAAGGCGCAGGTGCAGGAGATGGTGGCGCGGCTGCTGAAGCTGCCCGGCCTGCCGGGTACCGATGCCGCCGATGCGCTGGGCGTGGCGATCTGCCATGCGCATGGGGGGGGAGTCTTGTCGGACCTCGGCGCGCTGGCCCCGGCGCTGGCGCGCAAGGGCATCCGCATGCGCGGCGGGCGTCTGGTCGGTTAGTGCTTTTTCTTGAAGAGCGACAGCACGCGCTGCGCCAGCTTCACCACCACCAGCACCACTGCCCCGGCGACTACGCCGAAGAGGGTATTCAAGACCGCCGGGGTGATCGCCCCGAGGACCGGTCCAACTACGGCGACACCCTCCACCGCTTGCGATGCCGCCTCGATGGCGTGATGCGCGAAGGGCAGGCCGTGGGTCAGGATGCCGCCGCCGACCATGAACATGGCAATCGTCCCGATCACTGACAGGCTGCGCATCATCTTCGGTGCGGCCGCCAGCACCGCCCGGCCGATACCGGCCTTGAAGCGTCCCCAGGCGCTTGCGCCCGCATGCTGCACCAGATAGAGGCCACCGTCATCAAGCTTGACGATGCCGGCCACCAGCCCATACACGCCCGCCGTCATGATCAGTGCGATGCCGACCAGTACCGTGATCTGCTGCTGCAGCGGCGCACCGGCAACGGTACCCAGGGTGATGGCGATGATCTCGGCCGAGAGGATGAAGTCGGTGCGCACGGCATCCTTGATCTTTTCCTGCTCGTAGACCAGCGGATCGACGTCCTCCGCCGCCTTGGCCGCGACTTCATGATGCTCGTCATCGTGCGGAAGATACTTGTGCGCCAGTTTCTCGAAGCCTTCGAAGCAGAGGAAAGCGCCGCCCAGCATCAGCAGCGGCGTCACCGCCCAGGGGATGAAGGCGCTGATGGCCAGTGCCGCCGGTACCAGGATGGCCTTGTTCTTCAACGACCCCTTGGCGACCGCCCGGACCACGGGCAATTCCCGCTCGGCGCGCACGCCCGCGACCTGCTGGGCATTGAGGGCCAGGTCGTCGCCGAGCACGCCGGCCGTCTTCTTGGCGGCCACCTTGGTCATCAGGGAAACGTCATCGAGCACGGTGGCGATGTCGTCAATCAATGCAAAAAAGGCGCTACCGGCCATGTTTTTCCTTTGTCTTCATCTCTGAGGGGGGGCTTGGATACTGTTTATCCGAACAGTGCTGTATCATCGCGGGATTATCACAGAAGCTGCCTCCCACGCACATCCCTGACGCCATGATCGGTCGCCTCTCCGGAATTCTTCTAGAAAAAATCCCCCCGAACCTGCTGGTCGACTGCCAGGGCGTCGGTTACGAAGTGGCCGTGCCCATGAGCACCTACTACAACCTGCCGGGCCTGGGCGAGAAGGTCACGCTGCTGACCCATCTGGCCATCCGCGAGGACGCGCACATCCTGTTCGGTTTTGGGACCGCCGAAGAACGCAATACGTTCAAGGAGCTCATCAAGATTTCCGGCGTGGGCGCGCGCACGGCACTGTCGATCCTCTCCGGCATGTCGGTGGCCGACCTGGCCCAGGCCGTGACCCTGCAGGAAGCCGGCCGTCTGACCCGCGTGCCCGGCATCGGCAAGAAGACCGCCGAACGCCTGCTGCTGGAACTGAAGGGCAAGCTCGGTGCCGATCTTGGCGCGGTGGCCGGCGTGGTCCACAGCGACGCCTCGGCCGACATCCTCAATGCCCTGCTGGCGCTGGGCTATTCGGACAAGGAAGCGACCCTGGCCATGAAGCAGGTGCCCAAGGACAGCAGCGTCTCGGACGGCATCAAGCTGGCCCTGAAGGCGCTCTCCAAGGGCTGAGCCCGGCCAGACAAGGATTAGAGCATGAGCATCCAGACCGACGATTTCTCCGAGCAGCGCATCATCTCCGCCACCCCGGCCTCGGCCAACGAGGAAGCCATCGAGCGCGCCCTGCGGCCCAAGCAGCTGGACGAATACGTCGGCCAGGAAAAGGTGCGCGCCCAGCTCGAAATCTTCATTTCGGCCGCCCGCAAGCGTGGCGAGCCGCTCGACCACACCTTGCTGTTCGGCCCGCCCGGCCTGGGCAAGACCACCATGGCCCACATCATCGCCCGCGAAATGGGCGTGAACCTGCGCCAGACCTCGGGCCCCGTGCTGGAGCGCGCGGGCGACCTGGCCGCGCTGCTGACCAATCTCGAAGCCAATGACGTGCTCTTCATCGACGAGATCCACCGCATGTCGCCGGTGGTGGAGGAAATCCTCTACCCGGCACTGGAGGATTATCAGATCGACATCATGATCGGCGAAGGCCCGGCCGCCCGTTCGGTGCGTCTGGACCTGCAGCCTTTCACGCTGGTGGGGGCGACCACCCGTGCCGGCATGCTGACCAATCCGCTGCGCGACCGCTTCGGCATCGTCGCCCGGCTGGAGTTCTATACTCCGCCCGAGCTGGCCCGCATCGTCACGCGTAGCGCCGGCTTGCTCAATGCCCCCATCGTCGAGGAAGGCGCGCTGGAAATCGCCCGCCGCAGCCGTGGTACCCCGCGTATCGCCAACCGCCTGCTGCGCCGCGTGCGCGACTATGCCGAGGTCAAGGGGGAGGGGCGCATCACCCGCGAGATGGCCGATGCCGCTCTGGTGATGCTGGACGTGGACCCGGTCGGCTTCGACCTGATGGACCGCAAGCTGCTGGAGGCCGTGCTCTTCAAGTTCGGCGGTGGGCCGGTCGGGCTGGACAACCTGGCGGCGGCCATCGGTGAAGAACGCGACACCATCGAAGACGTGCTGGAGCCCTACCTGATCCAGCAAGGCTACCTGCAGCGCACCCCGCGCGGGCGCATCGCCACGGGGCTGGCCTATCAGCATTTCGGCGTGACCGCGCCGCAAACCGGTCCGAACGGTGAACTCTGGGGCGCATGAGCTCTGCCATTCTCAAGCTGGACAGGACTGTTGCAGCCATTGAAAAACAGCATGACGCGGAGCAGGTCAATCTGATGAAATTTTTGTCAGATCTCGTATAAAAGCGAGTTTTTGCTTGTGCAAAAATTAATCGTCATCGACAATGGATAGCTATTCACTATCTTTCGATGTGAGCCCTCCATGCTAATGTCGAGCCAAGCCCTCCGCTACGCGCATCAGTTGCTGGATGCCCGCGCTCAGTCCCGCATCATCCCGCGCATTTCCGAGTCCGAGCCGCTGTCGGTCGAAGACGCCTACGAAATCGCTCATAACATCCGCAATATCCGCGTTGCCCAGGGCGAGCAGCCTATCGGCCGCAAGATCGGGTTTGTGGTGCGCAAGAACTGGGAGCGCTACGGCATCATCGATGAAGCGCGCATTCCGACCTGGGCACCTATGTACGATGCCACGGTGCGCTTCGCCGAAGACAATCACGGCGCGCAATCGCTCACCGGTGCGGTGCAGCCGCGCATCGAGCCGGAGATTGTCTTCAAGCTCGGCAAGACCCCGGCCCCCGGCGCATCGCTGCTGGAGCTGGCCGATTGCCTGGAGTGGATGGCGCATGGCTTCGAAATCGTGGTCTGTCCCTTCCCCAACTGGGAATTCACCGTAGCCGATTCAATTGCCGCCTTCGGGTTGCATGGCACCCTGATCGTGGGCGAGCCGCACGTGCTGTCTTCGGCGACCAAACACCACCTGCCGCAGATCCTGGCCAGCGCCAGCGTCTCTCTGTCCTGCAACACGGAGTCGTCCAGCGTGCTGCGTGCCGCCGGCTTCTGCAATGACGAGATGGACAGCCCCCTGCACGCCCTGTGGCACCTGCACCAGCTGCTGCAGAAGCAGACCCGCTTCCGCCAGCTGCAGGCCGGCGAGATCATCAGCACCGGAACGTGGACCGACGCCTGTCCCATCGAGCCCGGCCAGACCTGGACAACAGCCTTCTCGGGCGTGACCCTGCCGGGCCTGACCGTGTCCTTCGTCTGACGCGGGCGAACGCGCGCTGATGGCGATCTGGGTGGATGCCGATGCCTGTCCGGGTGTCATCAAGGACATGCTGTTCCGGGTGGCCGACCGCACCACCATCATCGTGACGCTGGTGGCCAACCGCCCCTTGCGCACACCGCCTTCGCGTTACATCAAATCCATGGTGGTGCCGGCCGGCTTCGACGTGGCCGACAAGGAAATCGCCCGCCAGTGTGAACCCGGCGACCTGGTCATCACCGCCGATATTCCGCTGGCTGCCGACGTGGTGGCCAAGGGCGCGCTGGCGCTCAATCCGCGCGGCGAGCTCTATACGGCGCAGAACATCGGCCATCACCTCAGCACCCGCAATTTCATGGAAGAGCTGCGCAGCAGCGGCGTCGAGACCGGCGGCCCGGCCGCCTTCAGCGCCAGCGACGGCCGCGCCTTCGCCCGTGAGCTGGAGCGTTACGTGCTCAAAGCTTCACGTCCGGCCTGACGCGCCGGCGTTACTGCTCCCGCAGCCAGGTCTGGGTGCGGCCCAGCATGGGCATGCCGACATAACCGCGCACATTGAGCTTTTGCCCCTCATCGACCACCGTCAGCTTGCTCTTGTAGACCTTGCCATTGGCCGGATCGATGATCTGGCCACCGTTGTATTCTTCGCCGTCCTTCTTCAGGCCCGACAGGATGGTCATGCCGATGACCGGCTTGTCCTTGAGCTCGCCTTCACACTTCTGGCAGACCGGGTTCTGGTCTTCTTCCGGCGCACGGAACAGCTTCTCGATCTTGCCGCTCAGTTCGCCATTGTTTTCGCTGATGCGGATGAGCGCCTTGGGCTTGCCGGTGGCGTCATCGATGCTCTTCCACAGGCCGACTGGCGAGCCATCGGCCCAGGCAGCGGCGCTGGCCAGGAGGCCGGCTGCCAGCAGCGACAGCTTGAACAGACGGGAAGGGGAGGAAGTACGGGGCATGTTTGTCTCCTGTTATCAAGTCGAATGCCATAAAAAAGCACGATTGTTCTAATTTATTCGATCCAGTCTAGACAAGCCCGCGCCGCAAGGCAAGCACAAAAAAAGCCGCCGCCCCGCAAGGGACGACGGCTTCATGAAGAAACAGGCTGGCTTACTTGAGCTTGGCCAGCTGTTCCTTCACCTTTTCCAACGTAGCGCTGAAGTTGGCGACACGCTCCTTCTCCTGCGCCACCACGGCTTCGGGCGCACGGGCCACGAAGCTTTCATTGGACAGCTTGCCATTGGCCTTGGCGATCTCGCCGGTCAGACGCGTGACTTCCTTGCCCAGGCGTTCACGTTCGGCGGCCACGTCGATTTCCACCTTCAGCATCAGCTTGACTTCGCCGACGATGGCCACCGGTGCCGGCGACTCCGGCAGTTGCGGCACCACCGTGGCTTCCGACAGGCGCACCAGCCCTTGCAGGTAAGGCAGGAAGGATTCCACGGCCGACGCATCGGCGGCTTCCACGATCAGCGGCACGCGCAGGGACGGTGCCAGCTGCATCTCCCCGCGCAGGTTGCGGCAGGCATCGGTGTAGGCCTTGAACTGGGCAACCCAGGCTTCGGCATCGGTGTCGATCTTTTCCAGGTCGGGACGCGGATAGGCCTGGCGCATGATGGAATCGCCCGCCGGATCCGGCTTGCGATCGGTCAGCGGGGCCACGCTTTGCCACAGCTGCTCGGTGATGAAGGGCAGCACCGGATGAGCCAGGCGCAGCACGCTTTCCAGCACGCGCAGCAAGGTGCGGCGGGTGGCGCGCTGTTGCGCTTCATTGCCGCTCTGGATCTGGGCCTTGGCCATTTCCAGGTACCAGTCGCAGTACTCGTCCCAGACGAACTTGTAGATGGCGGTAGCGATGTTGTCGAAGCGGTAGTCGGCAAAGCCCTTTTCGACTTCGGCTTCGGTACGCTGCAAGAGCGACACGATCCAGCGGTCAGCCTTGGAGAACTGCAGCTTTTCCTTGTCGCAGACACCCTTCTCGTGGCCGTCGAAACCGCAGTCCTGGCCTTCGGTATTCATCAGCACGAAGCGGGTGGCGTTCCACAGCTTGTTGCAGAAGTTGCGATAGCCTTCGCAGCGGTTCAGGTCAAAGTTGATGTTGCGGCCCAGGGTCGCCAGTGAGGCGAAGGTGAAGCGCAGCGCATCGGTGCCGAAGGCCGGAATGCCGTCCGCAAATTCCTTGCGGGTAGCCTTCTCGATGCTAGCCGCCTGCTTGGGATTCATCAGGCCGACGGTGCGCTTGGCCACCAGTTCATCCACGCCGATGCCATCGATCAGGTCGATCGGGTCCAGCGTGTTGCCCTTGGACTTGGACATCTTCTGGCCAGACGCATCGCGCACCAGGCCGTGGACGTAGACGGTATCGAAAGGCACCTTGCCGGTGAAGTGCGTGGTCATCATGACCATGCGCGCCACCCAGAAGAAGATGATGTCAAAGCCCGTCACCAGCACCGAGGAGGGCAGGAACAGCTTGTAGTCCGGCGTTTCTTCCGGCCAGCCCAGGGTGGAGAAGGGCACCAGCGCCGAGGAGAACCATGTATCGAGCACGTCTTCATCGCGCTTGACGGACTTGCCACCGGCTTGCTTCTTCGCTTCTTCTTCGGTGCGGGCAACGTAGATGCCGCCATCCTCGTCGTACCAGGCCGGGATCTGATGGCCCCACCACAGTTGGCGCGAGATGCACCAGTCCTGGATGTTGTTGAGCCACTGGTTGTAGGTGTTGGTCCAGTTCTCGGGGACGAATTTGATCTCGCCCGAGGAGACTTTTTCCAGCGCGGTTTCGGCAATCGACTTGCCGGGGAAGCAGGTCCCTTCCGGTGCCGGCTTGCTCATGGCGACGAACCACTGGTCGGTCAGCATGGGCTCGATCACCACGCCGGTACGGTCGCCACGCGGCACCATCAGCTTGTGCGGCTTGACCAGTTCCAAGAGGCCCAGCGCGTCCAGGTCGGCCACGATCTGCTTGCGCGCTTCGAAGCGGTCCAGGCCCTGGTACTTCTCGGGCGAATTCTCGTTGATGGTAGCCTTGAGGGTGAACACGCTGATCATTTCCAGGTTGTGGCGTGCGCCCACCTGGTAGTCGTTGAAGTCGTGCGCCGGGGTGATCTTCACGCAGCCGGTGCCGAATTCCTTGTCGACGTATTCATCCTTGATGATGGGGATTTCGCGGCCCACCAGCGGCAGCTTGATCATCTTGCCCACCAGCGCGGCGTAGCGCTCGTCGGTCGGGTCCACGGCCACGGCGACGTCGCCCAGCATGGTTTCCGGACGGGTGGTGGCTACCACGATATGGCCGCTGCCATCGGCCAGCGGGTATTTGATGTGCCACATGGAACCGTCTTCTTCTTCCGACACCACTTCCAGGTCGGAGACGGCGGTGCCCAGCACCGGGTCCCAGTTCACCAGGCGCTTGCCACGGTAGATCAGGCCCTGCTCGTAGAGGCGCACGAAGACTTCGGTGACGGCCTTGGACATCTTCGGGTCCATCGTGAAGTATTCACGGGCCCAGTCGGTGGAGGCGCCCATGCGGCGCATCTGGCCGGTGATGGTGGAGCCGGATTTTTCTTTCCACTCCCACACCTTCTCGACGAATTTTTCACGGCCCAGGTCGTGGCGCGAGACCTTCTGCGCATCCAGCTGGCGTTCCACCACGATCTGAGTGGCGATGCCGGCGTGGTCGGTACCGGGGATCCAGGCGGTGTTGTAGCCGCGCATGCGGTGGTAGCGCGTCAGGCCATCCATGATGGTCTGGTTGAACGCGTGACCCATGTGCAGGGTGCCGGTCACATTGGGCGGCGGCAGCTGGATGGAAAACGAGGGCTTCTCCGCGTCGGTGGTGGCGGCGAAGTAACCGCGCTTTTCCCACTCCTCGCGCCAGAATTTCTCAATCTCGGCGGGCTCGAACGACTTGGCTAATTCCATGATTTGACGTGTGTTTTTGCGAAACCATCCATTATAAGGGAACGGCGCGCCAAACCGGCCAAGCGCAGCGTTGGCCGGGGCGCTGACGGGCAACCTTTTTCTTTGCGGAAACAAAACGGGAGTCCTGAGACTCCCGTTGTTTAGTTGCTCGACCAGCTGCAGCAGCTGCTGTGGTTCAGTTCATGTCCATGAATCGGCCGGTGGCTTCGGAACGGTACTTCACGAGCGCCTTGTCGATGTCCTCGATCCAGACGCCTTCGGTGACCGCCATATGGTTTTCCGATGTTTCGATGTTGATCACGATGGGCATGTTCTTGTTCTGCACCACCAGATCAGTCGAGATCTGCGTTCCCACGCTGACGGCCCAGAAACCAGGGGTGAACCAGGCCCAGAACTTCTTCACATGGGCATCGATCACGATGGGGGCCTCGCCTGCGTCAGCAGCGTTGACCGCCACCTTGAAGCCGGCCTCTTGCAAGCTGGTGGTGATGTTCTTGCGCATCACCTGGCTCACCGTCATGCCGTTTTCCAGCAGCACATCGCCCAGCGCCTTGCCGAAGCCGTTGCGCTTGCGACCGATCGCCCGCGCCTTGATCTCGGCGGTGCTTTTTGCAGAGCCCTCAAAGCCCAGCGAAGGAGTGCTCGGCGACGAGGGGGCATCTTCGAAGACGCGTTCATCGAAGACTTCCCGCAGCAATACCGTCTTGTTCTTGGAGGCCACTGCGGCCTTGGTGGCAGCGGCGCTTGATGGTTCGCTCAGCTTGATCTCGCTGCGACTGGTAGCGCAACCGGTCAGTACGATGGAAACGGCAAGCAGGACGCCGGCTTTGAACATCTGGAGTTGATTCATGATTCCCCTGATTCTTGGATTTTTGAGGTTGATTTTCTCGCGACATCAGAAAATGTCGCGAGCCTTACTATACATTCAGGTTAAGGCAACTGACGAGCTTGTATCGTTGGCTAGCTCAACGAATCGGGCTCAGCAGCGCCGGCTGGCCGAACTCCACCAGCTGTGCACCGGACTTTTCCAGATAGGTTTTCCAGAAACCGGCCAGCGCCTGCATGGTCTTGGGATCGCGATAGCTCTTGCTCTTCTTGCCATCCTCGGACAGCAGCCCGGCACCGATCACATACACGCGCGCCCCGCCGAAGTCGCCCAGCAGCTGATTCTGTTCGGCCAGCTGCATTTCCTTGGCCGGGTCGATCTTGCGCACGCTGTGGCCGCGGTCGGCGTAGAAACTGGACACCGAGGAGTTCTCCAGCATGTCCGAGACCAGCAGCACGATGCGGTTGCGCGCCTTGGACTTGCGGCTCAGTTCGGCAATCGACTTGAGACTGGCCAGCACGTCGGACTTGGCGATCTCGCCGCTGGTGCCATCGAAGGCAGCGCGCAAGGCCCCGCCGGCGACCTGCGCCGCCAGCTGCGGCTGGCGCGCCATGCACTGGTCGAACTTGGCCAGCGCAGTCTTGGAGACATCATTGCGGCGGCTGGCCTCCATCGGTACATCCAGCTTGCCGGAGGCCAGCACTTCCGTGTAATGGCCCTGGGTATAGGCGGAGAAGGTGATGATCTGGAATGCATTGCCCCCTGCCAGGAAAGGCTTCAGGTTGTCGGCCACTGACTGTTTCAGACCGCCATCGAGCAGGGTGGTCTGGTCGATGACCACGAACAGTTCGGACTCCACGACAGCCGGGGCCGTCCCCACCAGCTTGTTGTCGTAGCAGGTCGGGATGGCATCGATGGCACCAGCCCAGGCGTTGCCGCCCAGCAGGCTGGTGGCCAGGACGAGGGCAGACCAGTTCCTCACAGCAGATCCTCCAGTTCGGCGTCAGCCTCGCGCGCCTTGCGTTCGCGCTCGTCCTTGCGGCGCTTGAGTTCTTCCCGCACAGCTACGTTGAGTGCCTCGGGCAATTGCGCCATCAGTTTCTTCTTGGCTTCCTTGTCTTCACCGAGCGCATCCAGGCGCGTCATCACGTCCGGCAGGCTGTCGGTGCCAGCGGGGGCGGCAGGGGCCTGTACCACCGCAGCCACTGCCACCACGGCCGGTGCAGCCACCGGCGCGGCCGCTGCCGCAGGGTGGGCGGGAACGTGCAAGGGCGTCGCCTGCTGGGCCGCGACCGTCTGCGCAAAGTCGCGTTCGCTCTGGCGTTCGGCGGCATCGGCCAGACGGGTCTGCTGCATGAAGTCGCGGAAGGTCTTGCTCAGGTGCTGGCCGGACGTGCCATGCGTGCTGTTGTGCATCATCTTTTTCTGCTGCAGCGTGGCCAGGCTGGCCTGGGCGGTGTCGGCGATGCGGCGATAGTGTTCACGTACGGCGCTGTAGCTGGAATAGCGGCCGCTGCCGATGTCGCGATAGGCTTCGGCACTGTTCTCGCCGGCAAAGCCCCAGCGATAGCCGAAGATGACCCCCAGGATCTGCAGGAACACGAACACGAACGCCAGCACGATGAAGGTCGCCCAGCCGCCGTGACGATCAATGTCGGCCTCGTCGCTGACGGCCTTGCGGTCGGCGGCGCGGTTGGCGGCATCATCGTCGGCCGGCAGTCGCACATTGGTAGCGGACATGTCCAGGCTGCCCGCTGCGGAGCGTGCCGCATTGCCGGCCTGATTGCTGCTGAGGGTCACGCGTGCTTCCAGCTCGCGCTCCAGCACCTGGCCGCGGACGTAGGTCGCCAGGCTGGCCACCAGCAGCACGAAGATCACGGTCAGCACCGTGATCTTGTAGCTGGGGTGCGAGCCCACGCGGTTGCACAGCTGGGTGAAGGTGGGCTTGTGGTCATCGCTGGATTGCGGACGGGCCAGCGGAATGGTGCCGGTAAAGAGTTCCTGCTTGCGGCCTGCCTCGTTCCACTGGCGGCGCGCCAGATTGACGCGCTCTGACTTGTACAGCTCATGTCCGGCCAGGTGGGTGAAGGCGACCAGGATCACCGAGATCAGGAAAGCGATACCGTAAGCCCCGGTCTGCTGCAGGTTCTCGCTGGCACCCGGCAGCGTGTAGCCCGCCAGCACGTAGGAGAAACCCATCGCTTCGACGAACACCATCGAGATCGTCAGCAGCCAGATCCAGTTGGGCGTGGCCTTGCGGCCGTTGTCACCGGACTTGGTCAGATAGGTGACCTTCTCGTTGAAGTCATGCTCGTCCTGGATGTGGATGAACTTCTTGTATTCCAGGCACAGCGTGCTTTCGCCCTTGTGCCAGCCGGGCAGGCTGGAGTCTTCGTTGAGGTCGCGCGAGAGGCGGGCGATGCGGCCCACCAGCGGGAAGCGGACCCAGGTGTTGAACCACCACCATTTGACCTGCTCCCACAGGGTCATGATGACGACGGCTGCCATGAGAACGCTCACCACGCTCCAGGCCGCCAGTGGATAGGTGTCGAAGAATTCTTTCATTGAGGGGCTCCCCGGTTGATGTGTTGTGGTTGTCGGTGCTGGCCTACTGGTACATCCTGGGCTTGAAGTCGGCCGCATAGGGCGTGTTGGCGCGCAGGTAGACCAGGCGTCCGGCCCTGGCCGCGCTGCCACCACCGGCATCGAAGACGATGTCGGCGCACTGCATGCCGCCCTGGCCCTTGAGGAAGATGCGATACAGCAGGCCCTTGCTGCCCAGGTAGGTGTTGACCTCCGGCTGCAGCTGGACATCGGCCTTGGCCGACGTGCGGCGCGCCGCATCGTAGTTCTTGTAGACCTTGAACTCGGGCAGGTTGGCCAGCGTGCCGTCGCCCGCCAGCACGGCGATGCGGTTGATCACCACCTGATGGCCGTTGACCTGCTCGGTCCAGGTCTTGCCATACAGGCCGGGGATGTGTTCGCTGGTGCGATAGGCCTTGCCGTCAGCCAACGACTTGACACCATTGGCTGCGCGCGGCCGGTCGCGCGTGCAGTCGGCCAGTACCGGCGGCTCATCGGCGTAGGCCGGGCTGATCAGCGAGGAGAAGGGACGCTTGCCCTCGACCTTGCCGATGGCGGCCGTGTCGCTGGAGGCGATCAGCGGCGCGCCGCCAAAGTCGATCCAGTCGCCGCTGTCGGGCAACCCCGCTTTACGGGTGGATGCGCTGGCGGGTGCGTTCGCGGCAGGCGCAGACGCAGAGGTCTTCGGCGCAGGGGCAGTGGCTGCCGCATCGCCTTTGCCGTCGTTGCGATTGTCCCTGGCAACGACGTCCGCACTCCTGGTAGTCCTGGCCGTGTTGTTTTTGGCGCTGGTGGCCGCACGCGTGCGCGGCACTCCTTGAGTTGCGGCTGCAGCGGTGACCCCGGTACTTGCACCGGACTGCGCGACGGTCGGTGCGTCGCTCTTTTCCTGGCGATAGAACTCCACGCGCGGACGACGCGCGGCGAGATAGTTGTCGAAGCTGGCCTTGTCGCCCAACTCGACGATTTCCACGCGGCGATTCCTGGATCGTCCGTCTTCGGTGTCGTTGCTGGCAATCGGATAGAACTCGCCCGCACCCTGGAAATACAGCGAAGCTGCCGGTACGCCGTGCTCCTGCATGAAGCGCGACACTGCGCGGGCACGGCGCTCGGAGAGGTCGGCATTCAGGCGCGAGGAGCCGGTGTCGTCGGTATGCCCGACCAGCAGCAGCTTGCGCTGGCTCATCTTCTCCAGGTATTGCTTGCGCAGGTTGGGATCCTGTATTTCGGCCGCGCTTTTGCGTATGTCGTAAGTGGCGGCGATCGCGGTGAAGTAATCGCGGGCACGCGATGTGAGCTGATCGGAATTGCTTTCGAAGTGGCCGCCGGCCCCGGCCGGATCGCGGATCTCGACCACCGATCCCGCCGTCTCCTGTTTGGCCTTGGCGCTGTCGGTGGTGGTGATCGCTTCGCCCTTGTTGTCCAGCGCCGTGATCTGCAGGTCGAGCTGATACTGCTTCGCGATCTTGGACAACTCGCAGCGCCGCTTGTCCATGTCGTTGCCGATCAGGCCGCCGATGACGCCGCCCAGTGCGGCACCGACCAGCAGCCCCTTGTTGTCGCCGCCGACCTGGCGGCCCAGCAGTGCGCCGGCCAGCACGCCCACGCCGATGCCGATGTTGCGCGCGTTTTGCGAGCAGGGATCATCGCTGGCGAAGGTTTCCTTGAAGGAGGGTTTGCCGGTGGCCGGATCGACCGCGCAGCCCGAGACGAAACTTGCACCGATGGCCGCCACGAGCGTGCGCACCACCAGCGTCTTGCGACGAAGTGTCAGAGTCATGTTTCTTGTTTGCTGACGGCGCAGCGGGATCGCCGTATTTCTTCTTGCCAGTCGCGCATGCCCCCCAGCATGCACCCGGTCGGGTGCGACGCGTCGTCTGGTGTTGCGGTGGCAGCCGGCGTATCCAGCCCCTGTGCCAGGCTGCCTTATCGTGCCCTCGTGCCCGCCTCGTTGGCGGCGGGCTGGATGGGGTTGACCGCAAGCGCTTGTTGCCTGTACTGCTTGCTCTGGCGCAACCCATTTTCTTTCCCGCCGAAAATATATCACGCAGAAAGTTTCTCGCTTGGCAGGATTTGATTATTTTTAATTATTAGTTAAATGAATGGCAAATAATTACTTGATTATCTTGATTTGCCGTTCCTGAATCTCATGCTGCAGGAGTTCAGTTTTCATGAAGCAGCGCTTGTCTCCGCTGGCCATCGGTGTAGAATCCGGTCCACGACAAGGACTGCGCAAGCGGTCCGCGTCGCATCGCTAGGGGTCCTGGCACCGGAGCACATGCTCTGGCAGCCGGGTGAGAAATACCCTTGAACCTGATCTGGATAATGCCAGCGAAGGGAAGCAACCGGCAGCATGACGCACCCACGGTCCGCAGTACTCCACGCCGTTCGTCCTCTTCCGCAACCTCCTTTGCTGGCTCCGAGCCATGAGTCATCAAGCAAAGGAGCCGAAATGAATGCCAACCCGAAATTCCTGTCCGCGACGGCCACCGTCGACGAGGCAGCCGTCCAGCCTCTCCCGAATTCCCGCAAGATCTATGTGACCGGCTCGCGCCCGGACATCCGCGTGCCCATGCGCGAGATCAGCCAGGCCGACACGCCGGCCATGTTCGGTTCCGAAAAGAATCCGCCGATCTATGTCTATGACACGTCCGGCCCCTACACCGACCCGGACGTGAAGATCGACATCCGCGCTGGTCTCTCCACCCCGCGCCTGCCCTGGATCCTGGAACGCAACGACACCGAGGAACTGCCCGGCCCGACTTCCGAATACGGCCAGCAGCGCCTGAACGACCCGGCCCTGGCCGAGCTGCGCTTCAACCTGCATCGCAAGCCGCGCCGTGCCAAGGCCGGTGCCAACGTGACCCAGATGCACTACGCACGCCGCGGCATCATCACGCCGGAAATGGAATTCATCGCCATCCGCGAAAACCTGCGCCGCAAGGAATACCTGGAGCAACTGAAAGCCTCCGGCCCCATGGGCAACAAGCTGGCCGACCTGATGGGTCGCCAGCATCCCGGCCAGTCTTTCGGAGCGTCCATTCCCGCCGAGATCACTCCGGAATTCGTGCGTGACGAAGTCGCCCGTGGCCGTGCCATCATCCCCGCCAACATCAACCACCCGGAAGTCGAACCGATGATCATCGGCCGCAATTTCCTGGTCAAGATCAACGCCAACATCGGCAACTCGGCCGTCACTTCCTCCATCGGCGAGGAAGTGGAAAAGATGACCTGGGCCATCCGCTGGGGCGGCGACAACGTCATGGATCTCTCCACCGGCAAGAACATCCACGAGACCCGTGAATGGATCATCCGCAATTCGCCGGTCCCCATCGGTACCGTGCCGATCTACCAGGCGCTGGAAAAGGTCAATGGCAAGGCCGAAGACCTGACCTGGGAAATCTTCCGCGACACCTTGATCGAGCAAGCCGAGCAGGGCGTGGACTACTTCACCATCCACGCCGGCGTGCGCCTGCAATACGTGCCGCTGACGGCCAAGCGCATGACCGGCATCGTCTCGCGCGGCGGTTCCATCATGGCCAAGTGGTGCCTGGCGCATCACCGCGAATCCTTCCTCTACGAACACTTCGAAGAGATCTGCGAGATCATGAAGGCCTACGATGTCAGCTTCAGCCTGGGCGACGGCCTGCGTCCCGGCTCGATCTACGACGCCAACGACGAAGCCCAGCTGGGCGAATTGCGCACCCTGGGCGAACTGACCCAGATCGCCTGGAAACACGACGTGCAGGTGATGATCGAAGGTCCCGGCCACGTGCCCATGCATCTCATCAAGGAGAACATGGACCTGCAGCTGGAGCAGTGCCACGAAGCCCCGTTCTACACCCTCGGCCCCTTGACCACCGACATCGCGCCTGGCTACGACCACATCACCTCCGGCATCGGTGCCGCGCAGATCGGCTGGTATGGCACGGCCATGCTGTGCTACGTCACCCCCAAGGAACACCTGGGCCTGCCCAACAAGACGGATGTGAAGGACGGCATCATCACCTACAAGATTGCCGCGCATGCAGCCGACCTCGCCAAGGGCCATCCGGGCGCGCAGATCCGCGACAACGCGCTGTCCAAGGCGCGCTTCGAATTCCGCTGGGAAGACCAGTTCAACATCGGCCTGGACCCGGACAAGGCGCGCGAATTCCACGACGAAACCCTGCCCAAGGATTCGGCCAAGGTGGCGCATTTCTGCTCCATGTGCGGCCCGCATTTCTGTTCCATGAAGATCACTCAGGAAGTGCGTGATTACGCCGCCAAGGAAGGCATCTCCGAGATCGACGCCCTGAAGCAAGGCATGCAGGTGAAATCGGTCGAGTTCGTCAAGATGGGCGCCGAGATTTATGCGAAGCAGTAAGCGCCATGCAGATCGAACTGAACGGCAAGCCTCATCCCCTGCCTGACGGCGCCACGCTGGACCAGCTCATTGCCGGCCTCTCTCTGGCCGGCAAGGCAGTGGCCGTGGCGGTGAACCGCCAGGTGGTGCCCAGCGCGCAATGGCCTGCGCGCGCGCTGGCCGAGGCCGACAAGGTAGACGTAGTGCGCGCCATCGGAGGCGGATGAACGATTGTTCCGCTGCGGCACGTGCGTGTCGCCAGCGGCCGCCTCCCGTGGCATGCAGCTCTCACAGACAAGGAATCGACATGAACATGAACGACGCCCCCCTCCTGAGCGAGGACAAGGGCCTGACCATCGCCGGCAAGACCTATCGCTCGCGTCTGCTGGTCGGCAGCGGCAAGTACAAAGACCTCGACGAAACCCGCGCGGCAACGGTCGCCAGCGGTGCCGAGATCATTACGGTGGCGATCCGCCGCGTCAACATCGGCCAGGATCCGAATGCGCCCAGCCTGCTGGACGCGGTGCCGCCTTCCGAATTCACCATCCTGCCCAATACCGCCGGCTGCTACAACGCCGCCGATGCGGTCTACACGCTGCAACTGGCGCGCGAACTGCTGGGTGGACACAAGCTGGTCAAGCTGGAAGTGCTGGGCGACGAGAAAACCCTCTTCCCCAACATGCCCGAAACGCTGAAGGCCGCCGAGACCCTGGTCAAGGATGGCTTCGACGTGATGGTGTATTGCAGCGACGATCCGATCCAGGCGCGCATGCTGGAAGACCTGGGGGTGGCCGCCGTCATGCCGCTGGCCTCGTTGATCGGCTCGGGCATGGGCATTCTGAATCCCTGGAATCTTTCGCTCATCATCGAACAGGCGCGCGTGCCGGTGCTGGTCGATGCCGGCGTGGGCACGGCTTCCGATGCGGCCATTGCGATGGAACTGGGCTGTGATGGCGTGCTGATGAATACGGCCATTGCCGGTGCACGCGATCCGATTCGCATGGCGCGCGCCATGAAACTGGCGGTGGAGGCGGGCCGCGAAGCCTTCCTCGCTGGACGCATTGCGCGCAAGTTTGCCGCCTCGCCGTCCTCGCCGATGGCCGGCCGCGTGGCGTGAGCATGCAGGCAGCTTATCGCGCCACGCCACCCTGCGTGCTGGTCTTCTCCGGCTCCGACCCCAGCGGCGGGGCCGGCATGCAGGCCGATATCCCGGCCATCACGGCACTGGGTGCGCATCCCTTGTCGGTGCCGACGGCATTGACGGTGCAGGACAACGTCAGCGTCTTTGCGGTGCATGCGCTCGATCCGGAACTGGTGCGTCATCAGGCGCAGGTGCTGATTGACCGCTTCGACATCGCAGCGGTCAAGCTGGGCATCGCAGGCAGTCGAGAAAATGCCGAAGTGATCGCCGGCCTGATCCGACACTTGCGTGCGCGTGACCCGCATTTACCGGTGGTGCTCGATCCGGTGCTGGCCAATGGAAAGGGCGACCAGCTCTCGCGCGACGATGCTGCGCGCGTGATCGAACCCTTGTATGAATTGGCCACCGTCATCACCCCCAACCTCAACGAGGCGCGCCGCTTGTGCGGCGATGTGGAACCGCCGCGGCAGGCGGCGCTGCTGATGGAGCGCGGATGTGCGCATGTGCTGCTCAAGGGCGGCCATGGTCCGCAGGAGCAGGATGTGATCAATCGCTGGTACGGACAAATGTTCCGTTCCGAGTTTGCCGAAGAGGCCATCGAGAGCGCGCGCTGGCGCTGGACCCGGCTGCCTGATGAATTCCACGGCAGCGGCTGCACGCTGGCGGCCGCGCTGTCGGCCTGCCTGGCGCGCGGCCTGCCGATGCGCGAGGCCATCGACCTGGCGCAGCAGTACACGCAGCAGGCCTTGTCGACGTCCTATGCGATTGCCGAGGGGCAGCGCATCCCCAATCGCGTGCCTGCCTTTGAACCTGTTATTGACGCCGCCGTTGCGGCAGGAGCCTGACATGAACCCCCAGTACGCAACGCATCTGCGTGGCCTCTACATCGTCACGCCGGATTGGGATGACACCGCCCAACTGCTGGCCGCCACCGAGCTGGCCTTGCAGAACGGGGCCGCGCTGGTGCAGTACCGCCACAAGACCGCCGGTGTGGAGCAGCGCCGCGCGCAGGCATCGACATTGCTGGCGCTGTGCCGGCAATATGATGTGCCGCTCATCATCAACGACCACGTAGACCTGTGTCTGGAGATCGATGCCGATGGCATCCATGTCGGTGGTACCGATGCGTCCATTGCCGAGGTGCGCAAGGCCGTGGGGCCCGACCGCATCGTCGGGGCCTCGTGCTACGGCACGCTGGAGCTGGCGCATGCGGCGTATCGCGATGGGGCCAGTTACGTGGCCTTCGGGGGCTTCTATCCGTCGCGCGTGAAAAAATATGATTTCCGGACCGCGCCGGAAATCATTGCGCAATCCAAGCGCGAGATCCCCTTGCCGGTGGTCGTGATCGGCGGCATCACGCTGGAGAACGCGCCGCCGCTGGTGGCGCAGGGAGCTGATATGGTGGCCGTCATCAGCAGCGTCTATCTGGTGCCGTTGGAGGAGCGCAAGACGCGGCAGTTGGTTGATCTGTATCGCTGAATGCCGGGCCCATCTGGAGCGTCGACGAAAAAAATGCCGTTCAAATTGTGAACGGCATTTTTCTTTGGCTAACGCCGGGAGATTATCAGCCTTCCAGCAAGCTGCGCAGCATCCACGCATTCTTTTCATGCAGCTGCATGCGCTGGGTCAGCAGGTCGGCGGTCGGTTCGTCAGCGGCGGCATCGACGGTCGGGAAGATCGAACGTGCGGTGCGGGTCACGGCTTCCTGGCCGGCCACCAGCTGGGCGATCATCTCTTGCGCATTGGGCATGCCTTCGGCTTCGGGGATCGAAGACAGCTTGGCGAATTCCTTGTACGAACCCGGTGCCGGATAGCCCAGTGCGCGGATGCGTTCAGCGATCAGGTCCACTGCCAGTGCCAGTTCGTTGTACTGGCCTTCGAACATCAGGTGCAGGGTGTTGAACATCGGACCGGTCACGTTCCAGTGGAAGTTGTGGGTCTTCAGGTACAGCGTGTAGGTGTCTGCCAGCAGTTTGGACAGGCCGTCGGCAATCTTCTTGCGGTCCTTGTCGTTGATGCCGATGTTGATCGAGGGGGCTGCCACATTCTTCTTTGCCATTATTCGCTCCTTAGCTGTTCGGTTTTTCGTAAGCGGGTACATACACTGCGCAACACCGCGATTCTATTGCAAATCGCAAACGGACAAACTGCGACTACGCAACTATTGATAAAAGAGTGGGGCCGACGTTCCCCATTTCAATCGATTTTGGAGATAAATGCACGCCTATAAATCAATCGGGCCGATAGATCAAAACCTATCGGCCCGACGTCTCATCGACTGCAACGGCAATCAGATCACGATTTGGCGCCCTGCTGCGCAGTGCGATACAAGGACAGTGACAGGGCCACGCCACCAATGGCCGCAATGGCGGCGAAGAGGAACACCTGCGGATATCCCAGCTGTCCCGCGATGGCCCCGGCCAGCGGACCGGTGATGCCCAGCGCCAAATCGAGGAATACCGAATACGCCGCCAGTGCCGCGCCACGATTGGCCGGTGACACCAGGCTGACGGCTTCCACCCCCAGCGAAGGAAACACCAGCGCAAAGCCGAAACCGGCCAGCGCCGCGCCCAGCAATGCGAGCGCAGGCGTGGTCGCACTCCACAGCAGCAGCAGGCCGACCGATTCGGTCAGGAAGCACACCACCGCCACGCGATAGCCACCGAAGCGCGTGATGACATTGGCAAACAGCAGGCGCGCACCGACGAAGGCAGACGAGAACGCGGTCAGCGCGAAGGCCGCGCCGCTCCAGTGCTGATCGGCGTAATACAGGGTGATGAAGGTGGCGATCGAGCCGAAGCCGATGGTGCCGAAGGCCAGGCCCATGCCATACGCAAACACCTTGCGCAGCACCAGCTTGAAGGACAACTGTTCGCCCTGCACCACCGGGGTGACCGGACCACCGCGTGCCAGCACGAAGCCGAGTACGGTGAGCAGCATGCCGGTCAGGCCGATCATGGCAAAGCCCAGCGAGCGGTCCAGTACCACGCCCAGCGGCGCGCCGATGGCCAGTGCCGCATAGGTGGCGATGCCGTTCCAGGAGATCATCTTGGCGGTGTTCTCCGACCCCACGCGGCCCACGCCCCACATGATGGCGCCGGTGCCGACCAGGCTCTCGCCCAGGCCCAGGAAGGCGCGGCTGGCAAACAGCAGCACCAGCGACAGGAAGGGCAGCGGCTGCGCCAGCGCCGAGAGCAGCAACAAGCCACCGCTGGCCGAACACAGCAGCATGCCGCGCATGACGGTGTGCTTGGCACCCATGGTATCGATCATGCGGCCGGCATTGGCGCGGCTCACGAAGGTCGCGAAATACTGCACGCTGATGCCCAGGCCGGCGATCACCGAGCTGTAGCCCAGGTCGAGGTGGATGTAACCCGGCAGCACCGCCATCGGGATGCCGATGGCCAGATAAACCAGGAAGGTGAAGAAGGCGGTGGCAATGATCTGCCGCGTGACCTTGGCCGGCGTCAATGGACGCGGCGCAGCGGCGGGCACAGGCGTGCCGGTGGAACTGGGACTACAGGAATCGTCGGACATGGCGGGAAAGTCGGAATGTGAATCCGGAAGGGCAAACCGGAATGAACAGGCCGCGCGCGCCGGTGTGCGCGTGAACAGCCAGACCGAATTTTACTCCCGCCCTAAAAATGCTGCAGGACAGCAAAAGATTTTTGCCTGTCAATTCAGCAACTTAGTCGTTTTTGTGCGACGTCCTGTTGCCTGCAGGCTGTATTTCAGCGCTCGCAGTGCAGTGCGTCAGTGGCCCGTTCGCGTACGGCGGGGGCGTAGTCGGCCCCCAGGATTTCCGGTGCCAGCTCGGCCAGATCGCGCTGCACGGCCGGCTCGCACCAGTGGCCGTTCAGGCGGGCCAGCGCCGCCAGCAGGTCGGGGGTGAGGCGGTCCAGCACCGGGCGCACCTGCAGCGCCAGGTCTGGCGGATTGGCGAAGGGCGGACGCTGCTCCACACGCCACTGGCGATGCAGGTCGCGCTGCACGATCTTGCCGGCCTCGAACTGGTCCTGGAAGAAGCGCCGCGTCCATACGGCATCCAATCCCAGTTTCTGCGCACGGGCGGCCACGTCGTCGAGAATGACCGCCTCGCGCGCCGGATCATCGATGGGCGCATGCGAATTCCATTTGCTGCGCGCCACGGGAGCGGCGACGTCGAGACGGGTCTTCTGCAAGGTCAACAATTGTTCGACATCGCTGCGCGCGGCCGGGGGCGGTGTGGTGGCGCAGGCGGCGAGCAGCAGGGTGGCGATCAGGGGCAGGGTGGCGAAGGAGCGGGAAGACAGGCGGCGCATGGTCGGAAGAGTCGATTGCTGAGGTGAGTGCCGGGTTCGGCTGTGGATAAATCAACTGTGCGGCAGTATAGCGCCGCGCCTGCCCGCCCGGTCAGGGCACGCGCCCTTTATAATCGCGGGATGCAAAATCTTCTCCACAACCTCAATGAAGAGCAGCTCGCCGCCGTGACGCTGCCCGCGCAATCGGCGCTGATCCTGGCCGGTGCCGGTTCCGGCAAGACTCGTGTGCTGACCACCCGCATCGCCTGGCTGATTCAGACCGGGCAGGTCTCGCCCTCGGGCATCCTGGCGGTGACCTTCACCAACAAGGCCGCCAAGGAAATGACCGCGCGCCTGTCGGGCATGCTGCCCATCAATACGCGCGGCATGTGGATCGGGACTTTCCACGGACTGTGCAATCGCCTGCTGCGCGCGCATCACAAGGATGCCGGCCTGCCGCAGACCTTCCAGATCCTGGATACGCAGGACCAGCTCTCGGCCATCAAGCGTTTGCTCAAGCAGATGAACGTGGACGACGAGAAGTATCCGCCGCGCAACCTGATGTACTTCATCAACAGCGCCAAGGACCAGGGCCTGCGCGCCAAAGATGTGGATGCCTACGACGACTACAACCGCAAGTTCGTCGAACTCTACGAGCTCTACGACCAGCAATGCCAGCGCGAAGGCGTGGTCGATTTCGCCGAGCTGCTGTTGCGCACCTATGAATTGCTCTCGCGCAACCAGCCGCTGCGCGAGCACTACCAGGGCCGCTTCCGCCACATCCTGGTCGACGAGTTCCAGGACACCAACGACCTGCAATACAAATGGTTGAAGCTCATGGCTGGCCAGCACGGCGCGGTCTTCGCGGTGGGCGATGATGATCAGAGCATCTATGCCTTCCGTGGTGCCAACGTGGGCAACATGTCGGCCTTCGAGCAGGAATTCCATGTGGAGAACCTGATCAAGCTGGAGCAGAACTATCGCTCGCACGGCCACATCCTGGACACCGCCAACGAACTGATCGCCAACAACAGCAAGCGCCTGGGCAAGAACCTGCGCACCGATGCCGGCCACGGCGAGCAGGTGCGGGTCTATGAAGCCACCAGCGATCTGCAGGAAGCGCAGTGGATCATCGAACAGGTCAAGGACCTGATCGCCGAAGGGTGGGCGCGCAGCGAGATCGCCATCCTCTATCGTTCCAACGCGCAGTCGCGGGTGCTGGAACATGCGCTCTTCAGCTCGGCCATTCCCTACCGCGTCTATGGCGGCCAGCGCTTCTTCGAGCGCGCCGAAATCAAGCACGCCATTGCCTACCTGCAGTTGATGGACAACCTGCACAATGATTCGGCCTTCCTGCGCGTGGTCAACTTCCCCACGCGCGGCATCGGTGCCAAGGCCATGGAGTCCTTGCAGGATGCAGCGCGCCAGTATGGCTGCTCGCTCTACGCCGCCGTGCCTTACGTGGCGGGCAAGGCGGGCTCTTCCTTGAATGCCTTCATCAAGCTGATCGAAGGCGCGCGGTTCGAGACCCAGCATCTGCCCCTGCCCGAAATGGTCAAGGTGGTGCTGGACCTGTCCGGCCTGATGACCCACTACCGCAACGAAAAGGAAGGCGCAGACCGCATCGAGAACCTGGAACAGCTGGTCAGTGCGGCCACGCTGTTCGTCTCGGAAGAGGGCTATGGCCTCGATGCCCCGGCTTTCCTCGGCCCGCAGGCGCAGGCCTCGGCCGGCACGGCCATCACCACCGCCGATGGCGTGGAAGTGCTCGATGCCGATGCGCCGCTGGTGACCATCATGTCGCCGCTGTCAGCCTTCCTCTCGCATGCCTCGCTGGAAGCCGGCGACAACCAGGCGCAGGCCGGCCAGGATGCCCTGCAGCTGATGACGGTGCACTCGGCCAAGGGGCTGGAGTTCGACGCGGTCTTCATCACCGGCATGGAAGAGGGATTGTTCCCGCACGAGAACAGTGCCAAGGAAGAGGGCGGCGTGGAAGAAGAGCGCCGCCTGATGTACGTGGCCATTACGCGGGCGAGAAAGCGGCTCTTCATGACCTTCTCGCAGACCCGCATGCTGCACGGCCAGACGCGCTACAACATGCGTTCACGCTTCTTCGATGAAATGCCGGAGCAGTCGATCAAGTGGCTCTCGCCCAAGATCGCCCAGCATCACTGGTTCGCCAATCCCAAGTCGGCCTGGGATGAAGTGCCGGAAGCGGGTAACAACCGCATCGCGCAGAACTTCTCGCGCCAGACCGATTCCGGCTGGCGCATTGGGCAGAACGTGTCCCATGCCAAGTTCGGCGAGGGCGTCATCGTCAATATCGAAGGGGGTGGCGGTGCGGCGCGGGCGCAGATCAACTTTGGCAAGTTCGGGATGAAATTGCTGGATCTGTCGGTGGCGAAACTGGAGAAAATCTAAGTTTTTGCGTTGCCGTTGAATTGGGTTTGAGCAGTGAAACGCCCCGTTGCCATCAACAGCGCAACGGGGCGTTTTTCATGTGGGCGTGATGCCGAGATGCACGCAGTGAAAGGAGATGCAGCATGAAGGGGCGGGAAATTCTCTCTGAACTGTTCGGTAAAACCAGAGCACAACGCTGGCATGAAGCATCGCCTGCGGGAAAAATAATTTATATTGTCGTGGTGGCATTCATCTTTGCGCTCATTGCGAGTGTCTGGACGTTCGGCGCATGGTGGCAATAGACCGCCCTCGGTTTATCGAGGAGATACGTTGATGTGAGTCGTGGCTCATGCTTCAAGAGCATGTCTGAGATCCGCAAATGACAGGCCTCCAAGGAACGCCTTATTGTCTGCGCCCGCCTTGCTTCAACCAGGCCCTGACCTGCTCCACATCGTCAAACGATCCCAACACCATTCCAACATCGCGCATCTCCTGCCGCATGCCTGCAATGACTTTGTTCAAATCGCGACCTATCCCTTTTGGCGACACCCGGGTGGCAGGCGCCAGTCCGAAGGTCTGCCTGAAATGCCGCTCCATGTGGGCGATCTCCTGATCCAGGTCGCCCAGTTGTTCCGTGAGGATGTGGTTGTAGTGCGTCAGCCGCTCCTCGCTGACGCCGTGGATGGAACGCTGGTCGATCTGTTCCAGTTCCAGTTGCAGTTCAAGCAGTCGTGACAGATCGTTCTTTTCATAGGCCTGGTTGACCTGCTGCATCAGCGCGGTCTTGCGAGCGCGTTCGCTCTCGTCGAGCTCGCGATCCGGATGCAGGGCGCTGGCCAGCCGGCGATAAACGGCGCGGATGGACTGGCTCAATTCGATGCGCTGCGCCTGCTGGCGGGCTTCTGCGGCGCGCTGCCTGGGCGGTTTCTTGCGGCTGGCACGCTGGGCCTCGCGCGCTTGCGCGGCTTGCATGCGTTCGCGCTCCTGGCGTTCCAGCATCGCTTCCATGCGCTGCATGATTTCTTCCGGCGTGCCGGTGGTGAAATCGTCCTCGGCGATCGCGGGCTCTGCTTGTATGGTCTTGTCTTCGTGTACTTCCGCAACGGAGGCGGGTTCTTCCGTCTCCTCTTCTTCCGCATGCTGCTGGTAGATCAGCGCCAACTCCGCATCATCGGCCCGTTGCAACAGGGCCTGCGCCATGTCCGCGATCAGCGCCGAGAGTGCGATGCGCTCGCCCTTGCCGAGTGCCTTGTCGGGCCAGGCGGCATGCAGGCGATAGACCACCTGACGTTTGAGGGTGAGCAGTTCCTGCTCCAACGGGACATATTGGGCCGTGAATTTCTTGTGGAATTCATCACTGGCCGCTTCCCACTCCTTGAGCTGCGCACGGCGCGTGCCGATGGCGTCGATGAGCGCATTGAACTGTTCCTGTGCCGGAGAAAGGCGCATGGCGGATTGGCCATCGACGATGGCAACAGTTTGCGGGGTGGGCTTGTTCATGGAGACAAAGAAGAGCAGTGGTGCCGGATTCTAGCCATTCGCTCACGCGCCCACAAGCGCAGTCCCCAGCCTCAGGCCCCGGCGATCATGGCTTGCACTTCGTCCCAGGTCGCGGCATAGGCCCCGGCCTTGGAGGCGGCAATGGCCGCACCGGCCGCGGCGCATTGCAGGTGGACCTGCGCCGGGGCCTCGGGCTGGCGTAGCTGGCTGGCGATCCAGCCGCCCATGGAGGCGTCGCCGCAGCCGACCGTATCGACCACATCGACGCGATAGGCAGGCTGGTCAATGACTTGCTCACCCTTGATCCACTGCATGCCCTTTGCACCCAGCGTGTAGAGAATTTCCGCTTGCGGGGCCAGCGCTTGCAGCGTGGCCAGCGCGTTGCCGTCGCCGGGGAACAGGCGCTCCAAGTCTTCGTCGGACACCTTCACGTAATGCGACAGGGACAGCAATTGCTGGAACAGGATGCGATAGGAGGGGCTGTCCATCAACTTGCGCCAGTTGGGATCGAAGGCGATCTTCTTGTTGCGCAGCGCCGCTTCCTGGGCGATCTGCAGCAGGCGCGAGGCCAGCGGTTCGCGGGTCAGGCTGATGCAGCCGAAGTGCAGCACGCGCGCTTCGTCCATCCAGCCGGCGGGCAGGCGCTGCGGATCGAAATGCAGGTCGGCGCTGTCGTCGCCGATGAAGAAGTAATCGGGCGGCGTGGTCGAGGTCACCATGGCCAGCAGCGGTGCCTTGGCGTGCTGCTGGGTGAAGCGCATGTCCAGTCCGGCCGCTTCTGTGAGCGCATACAGCTCGGCGCCGAAGACGTCAGTGCTGACGCTGCCGGCGTAACCGGTGGCCACGCCCAGGCGGGCGGCCGCGCGTGCCACGTTCCAGCAGGCGCCGCCGGGAATGGCGCGCCACTGGCCGTCAGGCTGGCGGATGAAATCGGTCAAGGCTTCGCCGAAGACGACGAATGCGGCGCTCTGGGTCATGCTGGTCTCCGTGTGCGTGTCGTTGTAGTGGTCAGTAAATGCGTAGGCGGTTCAATCCTGCAAGGCGTGGCGCGCGCAGGTCTCGTCGGTCACGAGGCCGGTGAGCCAGCCGCCGCGCAAGGCGGCGCGCACGGCGTCGGCTTTCTTGCTGCCGCCGGAGAGCGCGATCACCGGCCGCTGCGGCCTCTGCGCCAGCGGCGGCGTGGTCACGCGCGCCGCCAGCGACGAGGGCAGCATGACGCCGTCGATGTCGAAGGCGTGGCAGATCATCTCGCCGATCGCCCCCTGGCGCTGCAGGTCGGCCACTTCCTCATCGTCGATGAAACCATCTTCGTGCATCGCGCCCTGAAGGGCGATGGTGCCGATGCCCAGGAACGTCACATCGGCGCGCTCGGCCAGGCCGGTCACGATCTTGTAGGCGCGGTGGTTGCACCATTGCTGGCGGTCGCGTTCACTTTCGGCCACGCGCGGGGCGGGCAGCAGGTAGAAGCGTGCGCCCAGTTTTTCTGCGGCTTGCAGAGCCACGTCGTAGCGATTGGCCGAACCGTCGGAAGCAAAGGCACCAATCATCGAGACGATCTGGTGCTGCGGGCGCTCCAGTTCCGACAGGCGCTCGATGGCCGCCTTGAGCGTGCGTCCCGAGCCGACGTTGACCACCAGCGGTGCTTCCGAACTGAGGTATTGCTCCATCACCTCGGCCCCGGCTACCGCCAGCATCTGCTGCACTTCCAGCGATTCGTTGGGATTGCCCGCGCCGCCTGCGCCGGGCACCACGCGGCACACCTCCAGCCCGTAGCGCTCCTGCAGGCCCTGCGCCAGTTCCAGGCAGGAAGAGACCGGATGCGTGATCTGCACTTTCACCAGGTTGGCATCGGCCGCATAGGCCACCATGCGCTGCGCCATCTGGCGCGAGATGCCGAGCCGTTCGGCGATTTCGTTCTGGGTGTTGCCGGCCACGTAGTACATCCACGCGGCGCGCGCCGCCAGGTCGAGTTTGGATGCGCTGCTAGACATGTTCTCCTCGCCAGCCGTCCCCGTGGCTGCCAATGCAGGCGGGCGCGGGCTGTCTCTGTGATGTTGATGCGGTGAATTCCCTCTTGGGTCGCCATTTTACGGCGAGTTGACCGTTCCATTATTGCGAAGCTTGGGCAAATGCTCAATCAAAAAGCAAATGCTTGACACAAATTCGAGAATGAATGAATATTTGCCCATAAAAATAATATTTGCTCAAAACGTAGTTAGCGAAAACCGTTAGCGAAAACCGCCTTTCCCTGCATGCGTACACCGGCATCGTCTGCCGCTGCCACCCAGGAAGAACGTGCAGGAGGGCCCATAACATTCGGAGACCAGCATGTCCAAACTCGTGCGCACCCGTGCGTCCGGCTTTACCCGCGTTCGCTTCACCCTGGCCGCTGCGGCCATCTCGACCCTGTTTGCTGCCGGCCATGCACAAGCCGAGCCGGTGACGCTGAACATCGCGTCCATCAACAACCCCGACATGATCGAACTGCAGAAGCTGGCACCGGCGTTCGAGAAGGCCAATCCCGACATCAAGCTGCGCTGGGTCACCATGGAAGAAAGCGTGCTGCGCCAGCGCCTGACCACCGATATCGCCACCAACAGCGGCCAGTTCGACCTGATGACCATCGGTGCATATGAAGCGCCGATCTGGGCCAAGAAGGGCTGGCTGGCACCGATGAGCGGCCTGCCGGCGGATTACGATGAGGCCGATCTCATCAAGCCGGTGCGGGAGGGCCTGAGCGTGGATGGCAAGCTCTACGCACTGCCGTTCTACGCGGAAAGCTCGATGACCTACTACCGCAAGGATCTGTTCGAGCAGAAGAAGCTGACCATGCCGCAGCACCCGACCTGGGATGAGGTCGCCAAGCTGGCCGCGCAACTGCATGACCCGGCCAAGGGCGTCTACGGCATCTGCCTGCGCGGCCGTGCCGGCTGGGGCGAGAACATGGCCATCATCACCACCATGGCCAATGCCTGGGGTGGCCGCTGGTTCGACGAGCAATGGCAGCCGCAGCTGTCCTCGCCGGAATGGAAGAAATCGGTCAACTTCTATGTCGACCTGATGCGCAAGTACGGCCCGCCGGGCGCCAGCTCCAACGGTTTCAATGAAAACCTGGTGCTGTTCTCCAGCGGCAAGTGCGGCATGTGGGTCGATGCCACCGTGGCGGCCGGCATGCTCTATCACGGCAAGGATTCCAAGGTGGCTGACAAGACCGCCTTCGCGCCCTCGCCGCAGCAGGTGACCGACAAGGGTTCGCACTGGTTGTGGATCTGGTCGCTGGCCGTGCCCAAGTCCTCCAAGTCGCAGGAAGCCGCCAAGAAGTTTGCGGCCTGGGCCACTTCCAAGGAATACATCAACCTGGTCGCCAAGGATTCCGGCTGGGCCCTGGTGCCGCCGGGTACGCGCAATTCGACCTACGCGTCGGCCGAATACAAGAAGGTCTCGCCCTTCTCCGACTTCGTGCTCGATGCGATCCAGACCGCGGATGCCAACAAGCCGACCCTCAAGCCGGTGCCTTATACCGGCGTGCAGTTCGCCACCATCCCCGAGTTCCAGTCGATCGGCACCGTGACCGGCCAGGCCATTGCCGGTGCACTGGCCGGCAAGACCAGCGCGGACGCCGCCCTGGATGCCGCCCAGGCACAGGCAGTGCGGATGATGCGCCAGGGCCGCTACATCAAGTAAGCCCTGCCGCTTGTGGTTCCGCCGGCATGCAGCCCGTGCTGCATGCCCCGCGCGCGATGTGAGCGGCATGCCTGCATGCCTTGCACATCGCGCCGTTCTCCCCGGCTGTCTGCACCTTGCGTGCGCCGCCCGGATTGAAATGCCGAGGCTGTCATGTCCACGATCCACTCTACCCAGGTGTCGTCCACCTCACCGATGATGCAGAGTTCTTCCCCGCCTGCTGCACGCAAGCAGCAGACCCGTCCGCCGCGCAAGGAGCGCTTCAATCCCATCCGCCTGATGCAGACGCCGTCGGTGCTGATCCTGCTGGCCTGGATGATCGTTCCGCTGGTGATGACCATCTATTTTTCGGTCAATCGCTACAACCTGATGGCCCCTGACCAGACCGGTTTCGTGGGTCTGGAAAATTATATTTTCCTGTTGCAGGACCCGGCCTTCTGGCCCTCCATCGGCAACACCGCACTGCTGATCGGTTCGGTACTGGCCATCAGCGTCATCGGCGGCACCCTGCTGGCGGTGCTGTTCGACCAGCCGTTCCGCGGGCGCGGCATTGCGCGCCTGCTGGTCATCGGTCCCTTCTTCGTCATGCCCACCGTGGCCGCGCTGATCTGGAAGAACATGATCATGCATCCGGTCTACGGCATCCTGGCCTACGTGATGCGCCACCTGGGGCTGGAGCCCATTGACTGGCTGGCCGAGTACCCCATGCTGTCGGTCATCATCATCGTGGCCTGGCAGTGGATTCCGTTTGCCTTCCTGATCCTCTTGACCGCGCTGCAGTCGCTCGATACCGACCAGAAGGAAGCTGCACAGCTTGATGGCGCAGGGCCGGTGCGCATCTTCTTCTACATCGTTCTGCCGCACCTGAAGCGCGCCATTACCGTGGTCATCATGATCGAGACCATCTTCCTGCTCTCGGTCTTTGCGGAAATCTTCACCACCACCGCAGGCGGCCCCGGTACGGCCACCACCAACCTGACCTTCCTGGTCTATTCGATTGGCCTGCAGCAGTTCGACATCGGCATCGCTTCGGCGGGCGGCATCTTCGCGGTCGTGCTGGCCAACATCGTCTCGTTCTTCCTGGTGCGCATGCTGGCCAGGAACCTCAAGGGAGTCAACGAAAAATGAGCGATCCAAAGAAAAGCCCCCTGTGGGTGGCGCTGCTGGGCTGGGCCTGCGCCATCGTGCTGTTCTTCCCCATCTTCTGGGTGGCGGTGACGGCCTTCAAGACCGAGTCCCAGGCCTATACCCCCTCGCTGATTTTCTTGCCCACGCTGGACACCTTCCGCGAAGTCTTCAGCCGCAGCCACTACCTGGGCTATGTGCAGAATTCGTTGATCGTGTCGCTGGGGGCGACGCTGTTGTCGCTGCTGCTGGCGGTGCCGGCGGCGTATTCGATGGCCTTCTTCCCGACCGGCCGCACCCAGAAGCTGCTGCTGTGGATGCTGTCGACCAAGATGATGCCGGCCGTGGGCGTACTGATCCCCATCTATCTGCTGGCAAAAAACACCGGCCTGCTTGATACGGTAACGGGGTTGACCATCATCTATACGCTCATCAACCTCCCCATCGCAGTGTGGATGGCGTTCACCTACTTCAATGACGTACCCAAGGAAATCCTCGAAGCGGCCCGTATCGACGGGGCCAATGCCTGGCAGGAAATGATTTACCTGCTGCTGCCCACCGCCATGCCGGGCCTGGCTTCCACGGCCTTGCTGCTGATCATCCTGTCGTGGAATGAAGCCTTCTGGAGCCTGAACCTCACCAGCGTCAATGCGGCACCGCTGACGGTGTTCATCGCCTCCTATTCCAATCCGGAAGGGCTGTTCTGGGCCAAGCTGTCGGTCGCCTCCCTGCTGGCGATTGCGCCCATCATGGCGCTGGGCTGGCTGGCGCAGAAGCAGCTGGTGCGCGGCCTCACCTTCGGGGCGGTGAAGTGATGATGGCGCGCCAGGCGATCACCCACCTGATCTGCGATTGCGACGGCGTGCTGCTCGACAGCGAGAGCATCGCCCTGCGCGTGCTGCATCGTGAACTGTTGCCGCTGCTGCCGGCCTGGAGCGGTGCCGACGATGACGAGCAGGAAGAACAGCGCAGCCAGGCCCTCCACACCGCCATCGCGCATCGCCTGGGCATGTACACCGACATCCTGCTGGGCGAAGTCGATCTGGAATTCGAACTGGGCCTGGATGCCGCCGCCGCCGAGCGCATCCACCAGGCGGTGGCCGTGGCCTGCGGCGAAGAAGCGCAGCCGGTGCCGGGCGTGGTCGAGGCCTTGCAGGCCATCCGCCTGCCGCGTGCGGTGGCCAGCAACAGCGATGCGCCGCGCATCGAAGCGGGCTTGCGCCGCTGCGGCCTGTATCCGCAATTCGCCGGCCGCATCTACAGCGGTCATGACGTGGCCCATCCCAAGCCGGCACCGGATGTGTATCTGGCGGCAGCGGCGGGCTTCAATGTTGATCCGGCGCGCTGCGTGGCGGTCGATGACAGCGTCACCGGCGTGCGTGCGGCGGTGGCCGCCGGCATGTACGTGCTCGGCTTCACCGGGGTGGCGCATGACCGCAAGACGATGGCGCGCAAGCTGAAGGATGCCGGCGCGCATCAGGTATTCGAGGACATGAAACAGTTTCCGCAACTGGTGAGTGAATTGATCTGGCTGCGCTGAGCAAAGAGCGCGCAGTCCCCCTACAAGAGAACGAGGAGAATCCCATGGCAGCCGTGAGCATCAGGAACCTGGCCAAGCGCTACGACGACAACGAAGTCATGCGCGACATCAATCTGGAAATCGAGGATGGCGAATTCGTCGTCTTCGTCGGCCCCTCGGGCTGCGGCAAGTCGACCTTGCTGCGCATGATCGCCGGGCTCGAAGAGATCAGCGATGGCGACCTCGACATCGGCACCCGCCGCATGAATGACGTGCCTGCTTCCAAGCGTGGCGTGGCCATGGTGTTCCAGTCCTATGCGCTGTATCCGCACATGAGCCTGTACGACAACATGGCCTTCGGGTTGAAGATCGCGGGCAAGTCCAAGGCCGAGATCGATGCCGCCGTCCAGCATGCCGCCAAGATCCTGCACATCGATCACCTGCTGGACCGCAAGCCGCGTGCGCTCTCCGGGGGGCAGCGCCAGCGCGTGGCCATTGGCCGCGCCATCACGCGCCAGCCCAGCGTGTTCCTCTTCGATGAGCCGCTGTCGAACCTCGATGCCGCGCTGCGCGTGAAGATGCGCCTGGAATTCGCCAAGCTGCACGATGACCTCAAGACCACCATGATCTACGTGACCCACGACCAGATCGAAGCCATGACCCTGGCCGACAAGATCGTGGTGCTCTCCGAGGGACGCATCGAACAGGTCGGTTCGCCGCAGCAGCTGTATCACCATCCGGCCAATCGTTTCGTGGCCGGCTTCATCGGTTCGCCCAAGATGAACTTCATCGATGGCACCGTGGCCGCCGTGCAGGCCGATGGCGTGCAGGTGCAATTGCCCGGGGGCGGTCTGCAGTGGGCTGCGGTTGACGGCAGCACGCTGCAAGCGGGGCAGAAGGTCACGCTGGGCGTACGTCCCGAGCATCTCAACATCGCCCAGGGCCAGGCCGCGCTGCAGGCACGGTGTACGGCGCTGGAACTGCTGGGCGATTTCTCTTACCTCTATGCGGCCCATGAAGGCAGCGACGATGCGCTGATCCTGCGCGTGCCCGACAGCCTCGATCCGCCGCATGGCAGCGTCTTGCACCTGGCTGCCGATCCGGCCCGCTGCCATCTGTTCGGTGCCGACGGCCAGGCCTTGCCGCGCCTGGCATCGGGCGTGGCCGCGCCGCGCCCGCATTGATCCCTTCGCCCATTCACTTCCTCGACAAGGACCAGGCATGACCCGTACCGCCACTTCCCTCGACCAGTACGCCGCCGACAGCCTGACCTGGCTGCACATCGGCGCCGGTTCCTTCCATCGCGCCCACCAGGCGGTCTACCTGAATGCGCTGCGCGAGAGCGGTGCCGACCGTCGCTGGCAACTGGCGCTGGCCAACATCCGCGCCGACATGAGCCCGCTGCTGGAAGCGCTGGCCCGCCAGCAGGGCCAGTACACGCTGGAGACCGTCACACCCGAGGGTGAGCGCAGCTACCAGCGCATCGCCTCCATCGGCCGCATCCTGCCGTGGGATGAGCGGCTCACGCAACTGATCGCCGCCGGTGCGGAAGAGCGCACCCGCATCATCTCCTTCACCGTGACCGAGGGCGGCTACTACCTCGACCATCACTACCAGCTCGACACCGGCAACGCCGATCTGGCCGATGACCTGCGTTGTGCCCTCGATGGCAGCGGTGCACCGCGCACCATCTACGGCGCGATTGCAGCCATCCTGCGCGCACGCAGCCAGGCCCATCCGCAGGCGGCGCTGACCCTGCTGAACTGCGACAACCTGCGCCACAACGGCGAACGTTTCCGCGACGGCTTGCGCCAGTTCCTGACCCTGCGCGGCGAGAGCGCACTGGTGGCCTGGATGGATGCCCATGCCACCTGCCCCAATGCCATGGTGGACCGCATCACCCCCCGCCCCACACCGGCGGTTGCGGCCCGTGTGAAAGAAAATACAGGTGTCGACGATCCCTGCGCCCTCATGGGCGAGTCCTTCATCCAATGGGTGATCGAAGACGACTTCAAGGCCGGTCGCCCGCGCCTGGAAGCGGCCGGCGTGGAGATGGTGCAATCGGTGCTGCCCTACGAGGAAGCCAAGATCCGCATCCTCAATGCCAGCCACAGCTGCATCGCCTGGGCCGGCACGCTGGCCGGGCTGCAATACATCCACGAAGGTACGTTGCGCGAGGACATCCGCCAGATGGCGCATGACTATGTGACGCAGGACGTGATTCCTTGCCTCACGCCCAGCCCCATCGACCTGGCGGCATACCGCGATACGACGCTGGCGCGCTTCTCCAATCCGGCCATCCAGGACACCAACCAGCGCGTGGCTGCCGATGGCTATTCCAAGATCCCCGGCTTCATCCGCCCGACCTTGCAGGAGAGCCTGGCGGCCGGCCGCGATCCGCAGGCTACAGCCATGCTGCCTGCGCTGTTCCTGGTGTTCCTGCAGCGCTGGGCCGCCGGTGCGCTGCCTTACGAATACCAGGACGGTATCTTCGACGCCGCTGCCGCGCGCAGCATGCTGGCGGCAGAGGATGTGGTGCAGGCCTTCTGCGCGGATGCCGTGCTGTGGGGCGAACTGGCCGGTGATGCGCGCCTGGTGGCGCTGGTGCGCTCGGCTTATGGACGCGTGCAGCAGTGGCTGGGGCAGGCGCACTGACGCTGCCTTTTGTGCCCAAGGCGTCATAGAATTGCCGTTCAATAACGAATAACGAGGAGCACCATGTATCTTGGGATCGACCTGGGTACGTCCGAGGTCAAGGCGGTGGTGATCGACGAGACGGGCGCGCTGCTGGCACTGGCCGGCAGTACGCTGACGGTCTCGCGTCCGCATCCGCGCTGGTCCGAGCAGAGTCCGGCCGATTGGTGGAAGGCCACCTGTGCCACCGTGGACAAACTGCGCGAGCAGCTCGGCAGTGAGCGTTTCGGCCGCATCCGCGCCATCGGCCTGTCCGGCCAGATGCATGGTGCGGTGCTGATGGATGCGCAAGATGCGGTGCTGCGTCCGGCCATCCTCTGGAGCGATTCGCGCAGTGCCCCCGAATGTGCCGAGCTGGAACGCCGCGCACCGCGCCTGCACGGTATCGCCGGCAACCTGGCTATGCCGGGTTTCACTGCGCCCAAGCTGCTGTGGGTGGCGCGCCATGAACCGCAACTGTTTGCGCGTATCGCGACCGTGCTGCTGCCCAAGGATTGGCTGCGCTTCATGATGACCGGGCGCAAGGTGTGCGATCCCTCGGACGCCGCCGGCACGCTGTGGCTGGATGTGGAAGGCCGCAACTGGTCCGACGAACTGCTGGCCGCCTCCGGTATGCGGCGCGATCAGATGCCGGCGCTGGTCGATGGCAGCGCGGTCTCCGGCACGCTGCTGCCGGAAGTGGCACAGGCCTGGGGCTTGCGTGCGGACGTGATCGTGGCCGGTGGTGCCGGTGATGGCGCGGCCAGTGCAGTGGGCATCGGGGCGGTCAAGCCCGGCGATGGCTTCCTCTCGCTGGGAACTTCCGGTGTGCTGTTCGTGGTCAATGACCGCTTCCGTCCGAATCCGGGGCGGGCCATTCATGCCTTCTGCCATACCCTGCCGCAGCGCTGGCACCAGATGAGCGTGATGCTCTCGGCGGCCAGTTGCCTGCGCTGGTTCTGCCGTTTGTGTTCCGTGGATGAGAAGAGCCTCCTGGCCGAGATCGAACAACTCGACGAAGAAGCGCGCAACAACGCGCCGCTGTTCCTGCCTTACCTGTCAGGCGAGCGCACACCGCACAACGATCCTTACGCCACCGGCGTCTTCCACGGGCTGACACCGGAACACCAGCGTGCCGCACTCGGTTATGCGGTACTTGAAGGCGTGGCCTTCGGCATGGTGGATGGACTCGATGCGCTGCGTGCGGCGGGCACCGATGTGGCCGAATTGTCGCTGGTAGGAGGTGGCGCGCGCAGTGCTTATTGGGCACAGTTGCTGGCCGATGCGCTGCAGGTGCGCATCGTCACCCACGTGGGCAGCGAGGCCGGCGGTGCGCTGGGTGCGGCGCGCCTGGCCTGGCTGGCCGACGGCGGCGATGAAGCCGAGGTGTGCCGCAAACCGGAACAGCAGGCGTTGTACCAGCCCGATGCGGCACGGCATGCGGCCCTGCAGGTGCGGCTGCAACGCTATCGGGCGATCTATGCGCCGTTTGCGCCCTTGCAGGGAGAGAGTGCCTGAGCGCAGCGCTTACTTGCGCTGGAACTTGAACACCGAAATGGCCTGCAGCAAGCGCATGGTCTGCTCTTCCAGACTGGTGGCCGCTGCGGCCGCTTCTTCGACCAGCGAGGCATTCTGCTGGGTGCTGGCATCCATCTGCGTGATGGCTTCATGCACCTGGTTGATGCCGGCACTCTGCTGCTGGGTCGCTTCGTTGATTTCGCTCATGATGCCCGAGACCCGCTGCACCGAAGCCACGATGTCGCGCATGGTGCTGCTGGCCTGCTCGACCTGGCGATTGCCCACTTCCACCTTGGCCACCGAGTCGTCGATCAACTGCTTGATCTCCTTGGCCGCCGCTGCCGAGCGCTGCGCGAGCATGCGCACTTCCGAGGCCACCACCGCAAAGCCGCGTCCCTGCTCGCCGGCGCGCGCCGCTTCCACCGCGGCATTGAGCGCCAGGATATTGGTCTGGAAGGCGATGCTGTCGATCAGGCTGATGATGTCCACGATCTTGTTGGAGGATTCGCTGATCTCGTTCATCGTCGTGCCGGTGCTGGCCACGGCATCGCCGCCGCGCATGGCAATGGATGATGCGGTCCCGGCCAGCTCGTTGGCCTGGCTCGCGTGATCCGCATTCTGGCGCACGGTGCCGGCGAGCTGGTGCATGCTCGATGCCGTTTCTTCCAGATTCGCGGCTTGCTGTTCAGTGCGGCGTGAGAGATCCATGTTGCCGGTGGCGATTTCGCGGGTCGCCATATTGATGGTCTCGACGTTGGATCGCACGTCGCCGATGATGGCGGTCAGGTTCACGTTCATCTGGCGCAGCGAGGCCAGCAGGCGGCCCAGTTCATCATGGCGGCCGGTCTCGATGCGCACCGAGAGATCGCCTCCGGTGATGGCGTGGGTGATATCGAGGGCCTGCTGCAGCGGCTTGATGAGCGCGGAGCGCAGGGCGATCCATTGCACGATGGACAGCAGGGCTGACGCGGCCGCCAGTGCGCTGATCCACCACTGGTGCAGCGTCATCATGCCGGCCAGTACGACGGCGATCTGGATCGCCAGCATCACGCCCATCGACCAGTTCAGGCGCGTATTCAACTGCATGCGCCCGAGCTTGCCCAGCCATCCGGCCAGTCCGGTCCGCACCACTTCACCACGATGCAGGGCAATGCCCTTGGCCTGGCCACGGCGCATGCTTGCGTAGAGCTTCTCGGCGCCTTCCACCGCCGCGCGTTCGGGCTTGGTGCGGACCGACATGTAGCCGACCACCTGGCCGCTTTCGCGGATGGGCGTCACGTTGGCACGCACCCAGTAATGGTCGCCGCTCTTGCTGCGGTTCTTGACCAGTCCGGTCCAGGGTGTGCCGCCCTTGATGGTGGCCCACATGTCGGCGAAGGCCTCGGGCGGCATGTCGGGATGGCGGATCAGGTTCTGCGGCGCGCCCAGCAATTCCTCTTCCTCGAAACCGCTGATCTCGATGAAGTAAGGATTGACGTAGGTGATATTGCCCTGGAGATCGGTCTTGGAAACGATGGCCTTGCCATCGATGAGCAGGCGTTCCTGCCCCGTGACCGGCATGTTCATGCGCATCTGATACCCCCGTGTAAGAAGCTGTGGTGATGGAAAGTCCAGCTGGCGGGGGCGGGCGGTGGAGCGGATGCTGTTCGCCTCTCCCTTGCGAACACATCGGACCGGGCGCGCCAGGCAGCGACAGCCTGGCGCAAGGTCCTGTCTGACGGGAATGACGCGTCAGACGATGGGATTGTCTCCGTTGTGCGGGCTGTCGGACCCTCTGCGGGGCTTTCCGAAGACGCTAGTGTAGGTCGGATAGAACGAACAGTACATGATGACCGTCAATATTATCGAGATCGGCAGCAGGATGAAGAACACCGCCGTAATGCTGCCGGTCAGCAGCGTGATGGCCATGCTGATGACCGTGGGCACCACGATGGCGATCACGATCCAGGCCAGGCCGAAAACCAGGAACGCACGCCCGGCGCGGCGTACCGCGAAGAAGCTGTAGAACAGTGCCTTCCCCAGCGGCATCTGCTGCCACATGATCAAGGGGGCTGCATACCAGAACGCCATGGCCGCCGGCACGTAGAGGGCGGCCGCCACCAGCATGGCAATGCGCATGCTGCCAGCGGCGCTTTGCAGTTCCTCGGTCGACAGGCCGCCACCCATCATGGCTTTCCAGAAGGTGCCGCCGTCGGCCAGCGCCGAAGCCGCCACCACCAGCGTGGCCACCAGCAGATAGAGCAGGCCGAGCTTCAACAGCGTATTGCGCGCCGGGCTGCGGAAACCGATCAACAGCAGATTGGGGAACACCCGTTCACCGCGCTCGATCTGCGCGCAGGCCTGCATGAACGACATCGAGAACAGCGGGATCAGGATCAGCGGCAGCATCTGGCCGAGCACCGGGATGATGCCCAGCGCCAGCATCAGGAACATGTAGGCGAAGAACAGCGTGGAGATTTCGGCCGGTTGCTTTCTGAACAGGGCAAAGCCCTGTTTGACCCAGGACCAGCCGGTGTGTGCGGGGATCTTTTCCATGGCTCCAGTGCTTACAGCGTCGGTGGCGCATCCTGGATGCGCAGGCGCAGGATGCGTTCGAAGTGCGTGGGATCATGCGGCGTGAGCATTTCGGCTTCGCGCGGCAGATAGAAATCGTACAGGCGCGACAGCCAGAAGCGCAGCGCGGCAGCGCGCAGCATCGGCTGCCACGCCACGCGTTCGGCGTCCGAGAACGGACGCACGGCACGATAGGCGGCCAGCATGGCTTCGCTGCGGGCAGTGTCGAGCACCCCCGTGTCCAGGTCCACGCACCAGTCGTTGACGGTCACGGCCAGGTCGAACAACCAGGTATCGCAACCTGCGAAATAGAAATCGAAGATGCCCGACAGCTGCTCGCCCACGAACATCGCGTTATTGCGGAACAGGTCGGCATGCACCGGTCCGCGCGGCAGGGCGCGGTAGTCGGCGGTGGCGGCAAAGTCCTTCTGGTACTGCACTTCGCTGGCGAGCAGCTGGCCCAGTTCGGCCGGCAGGAAGGGCAGCACCGCCGGAGTGGTTTCCAGCCACCAGGCCAGGCCGCGCAGGTTGGGCTGCAGGATCTTGAAATCCTTGGCCGTCAGGTGCATGCGCGCCAGCATGTCGCCCAGCGCGGCGCAGTGCACCGGCTGTGGATCCAGCTGCGACTGGCCTTCGAGCTTGCTGACGATGGCTGCCGGCTTGTCGTTGAGCAGGTTGACGATGGCGCCCTTGTCGTTGGGCACCGGCGCCGGCACCGGGATGCCGCGCTGCGCCAGGTGGCGCATCAGTTCGAGATAGAAGGGCAACTGTTCGATGTGCAGCTTCTCGAACAGCGTCAGCACGTATTCGCCTTGCTCCGTGCCGATGAAGAAGTTGCTGTTTTCGATGCCCGAGGAGATGCCCTTGATCGAGGTGGCGCGGCCAAGCGGGAATTGTTCAATCCAGTCCGAGAGTTGTTCCAGACTGACCGGTGTAAAGACTGCCATGACGAAAATGAAAAGAGGATGCTGGCTGGGGCGCGCTGCCGCCAAATCCGGCGGCTGCGCGAGGGGGAGGGCAGATGCGCCGTCCATCCCGTTCCTGAACCGGCTGCGCAATGCGGCCGGGTGATTCGGTTGATCGCTGTCGATCGCGCGCCATCACCGTCTGGCGACGCGCGCGATCAGCGAAATCACTTCTTGGTGGTGCCGTCGGTGTCGCCTTCCTGAGGCTTCTTGACACCCCAGTCGAACTCGCCGACCTTCCACTGGGCCGAGCTAGGCGGCGGGCTTTGTGCATCGCCGGGGGTGGAACCGCCCAGTTGCGGATTGGGACGCACGTAGTAGGTGCTGGGACCGGACTTGACTTCGATTTCCTTGGTCTGGCCGTGGTCGCGGCGTTCCTTGATGCTGTTGCCCTGCGTGCGGCTGTCTTCGCCCGGCTTGCGGATGGTCACGGCCGGTGGTTCGCCTTCTTCCAGCTTCTCCAGTTCGGGCGGCGGCGGAGCGGGCTGGGCAGCCAGGCCTGCGGGCGGAGTTTGTGCCAGCGCCAGCGGCGCGGCCAGGCCAGCCGATGCGCACAGCAGCAGCGCTGCCAGGGTCTCTTTGAACCGGAGTTGGGATGGTTTCATGATCTTATGAAGAAAAAGGGGTGTTGTTTTCTTCATTGTAGCAAACCATCAAGGTCTGGCCGTCGCGTTTCTTCATGGGAATGATCAATAAGACAACAGGCAAATGCGAGCGCGCGTGGCCGTGTTGAGCCGGATCCATCGCCGGGGCTAGTCCAGCAGCGGGATGCGGGTGCTCAGCCAGTCGGCCAGGGTAGGGGGCATGGCCACCACTTTGACGAATTCTTCATCTTCGCCTTTGCTGGCATCGAAGTAGGCGAGGTGGTCGCGGGCATAGTCGATCAGCAGGGGATAGTGCCCGCCCCATTGCACGGTGAAGTAACGTACCGCGCGCCACTGGCCCTGCTCATCGAAGATGCGCAGGCGGATCTGGTCGTGCCGGTTGTCGCCGCTGCCGGTGCCGCACAGTTCGACCAGGAAGTCTTCGCCCCGATAGTGGCGCAGGCCGCCGTTGAGCTTTTCGGTGTACATCTGGCATTGCTGGTAATGGGGCCGGGTGCTGGTGACCACGGCAATGGCCACGCCATAGCTCATCACCAGCATGTAGAGCAAGGTGGTGGTCCAGTAGGCTGGCTGCCAGCGCGGCTGGGCCTGGCCGATGACGCGGCCCATGCCCCAGCAGAACCAGGCCAGGGTGGCGGCCATGAGCAGGGCCGCCAGCCAGTACAGGGTTTCACGGTGCGCGTGCAGGCTGTCTTGCCACCGGTCGGGGTGCCATGGCTGCCACTGTGGGGCGGGAAGAAACAGCATGGCCGCACCGGTCGCCATCGGTATCAGGCACAGGAACAGCGCCGCGTACAGCGTGCCCAGGAAGAGTTGCGTGAAATAGGCGCGGGCGACCGGCATGAGAGAGAAGGTGCAAGAAAGTGGGATGAATCTTCATGAAGTTGCCCTGCATCATGAATTCTTGCGTTGTTGTTTCAAATCGTACGTTGGTGAGGGGAAGTGAACTTTCTTGCATCTATCGCTGATGCCATGCCGGTTCTGGTCCGGTAAAAAGAGAAGGCCGGACGGCATCGCTGCGGTCCGGCCTCGTCGTGCTCATGAAGTGCGGCGTTACAGATACATCCCGCTCTGGCGTTCTGCCTCCTGCTGGGTTTCCGCCGGCTTGGACTTCTCGGCGTGGAATTTCTGGATGGCTGCCAGCACGTCGGCAGGTTCATCGATGACCTGCAGCAGGTTCACGTCCTTGGGCGAGATCATGCCGTCGTCCACCAGGCGGGTCTTGATCCAGTCCACCAGGCCGGCCCAGAACTCGCTGCCCACCAGGATCACCGGCATCATGCGCGACTTGCCGGTCTGCATGAGGGTCAGTGCTTCGGTCAGCTCATCGAGCGTGCCGAAGCCGCCCGGCAGCACCACGTAGGCATCCGCATATTTCACGAAGGCCACCTTGCGCGCAAAGAAGTGGCGGAAGGACAGCGAGATGTCCTGCCAGGCATTGCCGTGCTGTTCGTGCGGCAGTTCGATGTTCAGGCCCACCGAGGGCGAAGCACCTTCGTAGGCACCCTTGTTGGCAGCCTCCATGATGCCGGGGCCGCCGCCGGAGATGACGGCATAGCCGGCGTCGGAGATCAGGCGGGCGATCTCCACACACAGTTGATAATGGGGATTGTCGGGCTTGATCCGGGCAGAACCGAAGATGGAAACGGCAGGACGCAGCTCGGAGAGACGTTCGGTCGATTCGATGAATTCTGCCATAATCGTGAGTACATGCCACGACTCGCGCGCCTTCTTGGCCGTCGCGCGTTCGATGTCCCCCACCTCCCGCAGACGCGGGACATTTTTTCCTCTCTGTTCCATATGCAAAAAACCTTGTTGTTAGTTGATGGTTCCAGTTACCTCTATCGGGCCTTCCATGCACTGCCCGATATGCGTAACGCGGAAGGCGCGCCCACCGGTGCGCTGTACGGCATCATCAATATGCTGCGCCGACTGCGCAACGATTATCCCGCAAGTTACGTTGCCTGTGTGTTCGACGCCAAGGGCAAGACTTTCCGTGATGATCTCTATCCCGACTACAAGGCCACCCGCAAATCCATGCCGGAAGACCTGGCATTGCAGATTGAACCGATCCACGCCGCCGTGCGCGCCCTGGGCTGGCCGATCCTGATGGTCGAGGGCATCGAAGCCGATGACGTCATCGGCACGCTCTCGGTACAAGCCACCGCTGCCGGACTGGACACCATCGTCTCCACCGGCGACAAGGACATGGCCCAACTGGTCAACGAACACGTTACCTTGGTCAACACGATGAGCAATGAAGTTCTCGACATTGCCGGCGTGACTGCAAAATTCGGCGTGCCGCCCGAGCGCATCGTCGATTACCTGAGCCTCATCGGCGACACCGTCGACAACGTACCCGGCGTCGAAAAGTGCGGCCCCAAGACCGCCGTGAAGTGGCTCTCCGCCTATGGCTCGCTCGACGGCGTCATGGCCAACGCCGACAAGATCACCGGCGTGGTCGGCGAGAATCTGCGCAAGGCCCTGGACTGGCTGCCGCAAGGCCGCGTGCTGGTCACGGTCAAGACCGATTGCGATCTGTCGGAGCACATGAAGTCCATCCTTGAATCGCTGACCATGCAGCCGGTCGACAAGGAAGTGCTCAAGGATCTCTTCACCCGCTACAACTTCCGCACCTGGCTGCGCGAACTGGGCGAGGGTAGCGAGCCGGCGGGTGCCAAGACCCCGCTGGTCGGTGCCAGCGCCGCTGCAGCACTGGAAGCGCCGGCCCAGGGTGGCCTCTTTGCTCCTGCGCCCAAGGTCGAGTACGAGACCGTGCTCACCGATGCGCAACTGGATCAGTGGATCGCCACCATCAACGCCGCCGAACTGACGGCCGTCGATACCGAGACCACCTCGCTGGATGCGATGCAGGCCGAGCTGGTCGGCATCTCGCTGTGCTGCGAGCCGGGCCGTGCTGCTTACATTCCGGTGGCGCACAACTACCAGGATGCACCCGAACAATTGTCGCGCGAGCACGTGCTCGCCAAACTGAAGCCGTGGCTGGAAGACGCCAGCAAGGCCAAGCTCGGCCAGCACCTGAAATACGACAGCCACATCTTCGCCAACTACGGCGTTCGTCTGGCCGGCGTGAAGCACGACACGCTGCTGGAATCCTACGTCTTCGAATCACATCGTCCGCATGACATGGACAGCCTGGCTGCACGTCATCTGGAGCGCAAGACCATCACCTATGCCGAGGTATGCGGCAAAGGTGCGTCGCAGATCGGCTTCAATGAAGTGGCCATCGAACGCGCCACCGAATACGCCGCCGAGGATGCAGAAGTCACACTGGCCCTGCATCACGCCATGTGGCCGCAGATCGAGCATGATGACAAGCTGCGCTTCATCTACGAGAAGATCGAAGTCCCGACCTCGGTGGTGCTGCAGAAAATCGAACGCAATGGCGTGCTGATCGACAGCGAGCGCCTGGGCCAGCAATCGCACGATCTCGGCAAACGCATGCTCGAAATCGAACAGCAGGCCTACGACCTGGCCGGCCAGCCTTTCAACCTGAATTCGCCCAAGCAGCTGGGCGAGATCCTGTTCGGCAAGCTGGAGCTGCCGGTGGTCAAGAAGACCGCCTCGGGCGCACCGTCCACCGATGAAGAAGTGCTGCAGAAACTGGCCGAGGATTATCCGCTGCCCAAGGTCCTGCTGGACTATCGCGGCCTGGCCAAGCTCAAGTCCACCTATACCGACAAGCTGCCCAAGATGATCAACCCGGCCACCGGCCGCGTGCATACCAACTATGCACAGGCGGTGGCAGTCACTGGTCGCCTGTCTTCCAACGAACCGAACCTGCAGAACATCCCGATCCGCACGCCCGAAGGACGCCGCATCCGCGAAGCCTTCGTCGCACCCGAAGGCTGCGTGATCGTCTCGGCCGACTATTCGCAGATCGAGCTGCGCATCATGGCGCACATCTCCGAAGACGAGAACATGTTGAAGGCCTTCGCCAACAACGAAGACATCCACAAGGCCACCGCCGCCGAAATCTTCGGCATCGCGCCCGAGCAGGTTGAGTCCGAGCAGCGCCGCTATGCCAAAGTCATCAACTTCGGCCTGATCTATGGCATGAGCGCCTTCGGCCTGGCCGGCAACCTGGGCATCGAACGCTCTGCCGCGCAGATGTACATCGACAAGTACTTCATGCGCTTCTCGGGCGTGAAGCGCTACATGGATGAAACGCGCCTGCAGGCCAAGGCGCGCGGCTACGTGGAAACGGTCTTCGGCCGCCGCCTGTGGCTGCCCGAGATCAACTCGCCCAACGGTCCGCGCCGACAAGGCGCCGAGCGTGCGGCGATCAATGCGCCCATGCAGGGCACCGCGGCTGACCTCATCAAGCTGGCCATGATTGCCGTGCAGGACTGGCTGGAGTCGACTGGCATGAAGAGCCGCATGATCATGCAGGTCCACGATGAACTGGTGCTGGAAGTGCCCCAGGAGGAGCTGGCGGTGGTGCGTGAAAAGCTGCCTGAATTGATGAAAAATGTTGCGGAGCTGAAAGTTCCCTTGCTTGCCGAGGTCGGAATCGGTAAGAATTGGGACGAAGCGCATTAATCTTCACACCGTGACAGGAAAACGCGGCTTTCCGCTGTGCGATAGTGCAGGGGCGTGAACGATTAGGCAAAAAAGCAAGATTGGCAGGAAGGCAAGCTGACGCCGTGACTTGACCCCAGTGGTCAGCAGGCGTCAGTGCCCCGACCAAGCCAGCACCTGAATGACAAGACAAGCAGACCGGCGTCGCAACCGCAGACGAACAAAGACGGGATGACGCCCTGGGTGGTACCGGACGGGGTCCGGGCAACCGAGGCTGAGGCAGGGAAGCAGGGGACAAGCACATTCATCACCGGCCATGACCGCATGCGGTCCGTGGCCGTCATCATCTCCGTCTTTCCGTCCGGCCTCCGATGAACACATGGGAGGAGACGTCATGAAGTCAGGAATGAAGGTAGGTACGCGCCTGGGGTTGGGGTTTGCGTGGGTGGTCTTGCTGCTGGTGCTGGTGACCGGCTTCGGCATCTACAACATGCACCAGGTGCAGGGACGCTTCACGCATGTGGTGGAGGTCAAGAATCCCGAGAGCGCACTGGTCAAGGAGATGCTGGAGACGGTGGGCGAGCGCTCCATCTCGCTGCGCAACCTCATGCTGCCGGCCGCGCCCGAGGACGTGGACATCGAGGCGCAATACATCGAAGGCCAGACCCAGAAATACAAGGTCGCCGCGCAGAAGCTGCAACAGCTCTTTGCCGACTCCGCCGACACTTCGGAGGAAGAGAAGGCGGCCCTGCCCAAGATCCAGGCGCAGGCCGCTACCGCCGAGAAGCTCATCAACGAAGCCGTCGAATTCGGCAAGCGCCGCGAAGCCTATGAACTGGCGCAATTCCTGAAGGAGCAATACCTGCCGGTGCAGAAATCCTGGCAGGTCGAACTGAAGGCATTGGCCGCACTGGAAGACAAACTCAACCGCGAAGCCGCCGACAGCAGCGCCGCCGCCTATGCCCGTGCGCGCCTGCTGATGCTGCTCATCAGCGCCATCGGCGTGGTCACCGCGATCCTGGCGGCGATCTGGATCACGCGCCAGATCCTGCGCAAGCTGGGTGGCGAACCGGACTACGCCGTGCAGATCGCCGGCCAGATTGCCGAAGGCGACCTGGCTGTCGTGATTGATACCCACGCCGGTGACAACGACAGCCTGCTGGCGGCCATGCGCGTGATGCGCGACAAGCTCGCGGCGATCGTCTCGGAAGTGCGACGCGGTTCTGAAACCATCACTACCGCCTCGACTGAAATCGCACGCGGCAACCTGGACCTCTCCGGCCGCACCGAGCAGCAGGCTGGCGCGCTGGAAGAGACCGCCTCCTCCATGGAGCAGCTCAATTCCACCGTCAAGCAGAATGCCGAGAACGCCCACCAGGCCAACGACCTGGCGCTGGCTGCCTCCGACGTGGCGGTGCAGGGTGGCAGCATCGTCTCGCAGGTGGTGGAGACCATGCAGTCCATCAATGCCTCCTCGCAAAAGGTGGCCGATATCGTCAGCGTGATCGATGGCATCGCCTTCCAGACCAATATCCTCGCGCTCAATGCGGCGGTGGAAGCGGCGCGTGCGGGCGAGCAGGGGCGCGGCTTTGCGGTGGTGGCGTCCGAAGTGCGTTCGCTGGCGCAGCGCTCGGCCTCGGCCGCCAAGGAAATCAAGGTGCTCATCGGCGACTCGGTGGGCAAGGTGGAAAATGGCAGCAAGCTGGTCGAGCAGGCCGGCAACACCATGACCGAGATCGTCACCAGCATCCGCCGCGTCACCGACGTGATGACCGAGATCACCCACGCCAACCGCGAGCAGAGCAGCGGCATCGAACAAGTCAACGAGGCCATCATCCAGATCGACGACATGACCCAGCAGAACGCCGCCCTGGTCGAACAGGCAGCGGCCGCAGCGCGCCAGCTGCAGGAACAGGCGGCCGGTTTGCAGCAACTGGTGAGCGTGTTCCGCATCGATGCGGCACAGGCGCGCGTGACTTCGTCCACTTCTGCAACTTATGCACAACCGGCTTCGGCTGAGCGCGTCATCGACGTCACGCCCGGTGCGCCGGAGCTGCCGGGCGACAATGCGGCACTGGCGGTGCAGGGATGAAGCAGGGTCAAAACCTGGCCAAGCCGCGCTCAACACGTTCTGCCGATTGCGGTTAGACTCCGGCAGGGGATGAAGCCTGAGTGCGAAAAATGCCAGCTTGTCCGGTGCCATGAAAGCGGTCTGCAAGGACCGCTTTTTCATGTTGGCGCTCCCCCGCATCACCATCACTTCCACCACAACGAGGCCAAGTGCCACCAAGATGGAGAACCCGATGAACGACCTTCGCAATGATTTCAACAGCCTGCTGGGCCAGAGCAACCTGTCCGGCAACGCTGATCGCCGCACCTTCCTCAAGACCGCGCTGGGCACCGGCTTTGCCGCCGCCGTGCTGCCGGTGTGCGCGCAGACCATGATCAAGACCGATACCCAGGGCCTGACCGCAGGCGAGGTATCCATCGACGTCAACGGCCAGCGCGTACCGGCCTATCGCGCCCAGCCCGAGGGCAAGACCGGACTGCCGGTCATCATCGTGGTCTCCGAGATCTTCGGCGTGCATGAGCACATCGCCGACATCGCGCGCCGTTTCGCCAAGTTGGGCTACCTGGCCATCGCACCGGACTTCTTCGTGCGCCAGGGCAATCCCATGGCCTATACCTCCATTGCCGAGCTGCAGAAGGAAATCATTTCCAAGGTGCCCGATGCGCAGGTCATGGGCGACATTGATGCCTACGTGAAATGGGCCGGCGAGAACGGCGGCGACATCAAGCGCCTGGGTATCAACGGCTTCTGCTGGGGCGGCCGCATCGTGTGGCTCTACAGCGCCCACAATCCGCAGGTCAAGGCCGGGGCCGCCTGGTATGGCCGCCTGGTGGGCGACAAGACCGCGCTGTTCCCGCAGCAGCCCATCGATATCGCGCCGACACTGAAGACGCCGGTCATCGGCCTCTACGGCGGAAAGGACCAGGGCATCCCGGTTTCCACCGTGGAGCAGATGAAGGAAGCCCTGCAGAAGGCGGGCAACAAATCCGAATTCCATGTGTACGCCAATTCGGGCCACGCCTTCAACGCCGACTACCGTCCCAGCTATGTGGAGGCGGATGCCAAGGATGCATGGAGCAAGGTCGTGGCCTTCTTCAAGCAGCATGGCGTAGCCTGATGCTGATGCAATAATTTGGCGAGCTTCTTGTTGGTGCGCTTCTGATGCAGATCAAGGCAGGGCGCACCAAGATGTGCAGCGCGCAGGCAAAGGGACGGAATTCTCCGTCCCTTTTTCATTGAACCGCAGAAAGAACACATGGGTTTACGGCGCTTCCGGCCTTGGCACGCCGTTTGCTAAAGAAGCGATTGAGTAGAAGCGGCTAGCAGTCGGTAACGAAGACACTTACCTTCTTGCGGGGCATTGCTCGTGACGCCATCGGAGCCTTCCGGTGGTCCCTCTCTTTTGACAGGACACGAGACCATGCACATTGCCCGAGCGCCTTCTCATTCTGCGTTGCCGTTTTTCGCAATACTCCCCCTGATCGATTCCCTTTCCGGCAATGCCATCCGAGGTGGGCGATGAACGCTGTCACCGATCGTTTCAATGGTAGTGCCGACACCACACTGCCTTTGCGGGTGAGGGCAGTGCGCCACGCGGCCGAAGGGATTCGTCTCTTTGAACTGGTGGCGCAGGAGGGTGCCGCGTTGCCGCCCTGGACGCCGGGCGCGCACCTGCGCCTGCATTTGCAAGACGGTCTGGTGCGTGCCTATTCCCTCTGCAATACGCCGCAACAGCGCGACTGCTACGTGATTGCCGTCAAGCGCGAGAGCGATTCGCGCGGTGGATCCGCCTTCCTGCATGAACAGGTGCAGGCGGGTATGGCGATCAGCGCATCGTCTCCCGTCAATGCCTTTCCCCTCATCGCCGACACCCGCGCGCCCTTGCTGCTGGCCGCTGGTATCGGCATCACGCCGCTGCATGCGATGGCCGCCGAGATGGCTGCGCAGGGCCGGCGTCATCGCCTGCATTACTTCGCGCGCAGCCTGGCACACGCTGCATTTTTCCATGAACTGGCCGCCTGTTCGCAAGGCATGTCGCTGCATCTGGGATTGGACGGTATCGAGACCGAGCGTGCCATTGCAGCGGCACTTGCCGCCGTGCCGTCTTCGTCGCCGCTCTATGTGTGCGGACCTGCACCTTTCATCGATGCCGCGCGCCGGCATGCGCAACTGGCGGGCTGGCGCGAGCAGGACATTCATTTCGAATGGTTCGCTGCGCCTCTGATGGCGAATGCCGAGCCGCAATCTGCTGCGCAGGCTCATGCCGAAGAACGTGTATTCGAACTGGTCCTGCAGCGTTCCGGCTTGCGCTGCGAGGTGCAGCCCGGCCAGAGCATCGTCGCTGCCGCCGCGCAAGTGGGCGTGGTCATCGGCACCTCTTGCGGCGAAGGCTTCTGCGGCAGTTGCGAGAGCACCGTGCTGGAAGGCCAGCCCCTGCATCGCGACAGCGTGCTCTCTGACGCCGAACGCGCGAGCGGCCGCCGCATCCTGCCCTGCGTATCGCGCTGTGCCGGCACGCGATTGGTTCTGGATCTGTAATTGGTTAGCACGCAAAGCAAGTTCAACCCACCTGGAGAGGAAGGCTATGAAGAAGCAATCGATGCAAAAGCGGACATTCCTGCGGCACCTGGCCGCGCTGTGGCTGGGCGCGGCTGCCCTGTCGGCGACGGGCCTGGCCCACGCCGAGGACAAGGTCACGCTGCTGTCGAACTGGTATGCGCAGGCCGAGCACGGCGGCTTCTACCAGGCGGTGGCCAAAGGTATTTATAAAAAATATGGGATGGATGTGACCATCAAGATGGGTGGGCCGCAGGTCAACAACATGCAGATCCTGGTGGCCGGGCAGGCTGACTTCAGCATGGGCTATGACTTCACGGTGATGAAGGGGATCGAGCAGGGGCTGCCGCTGGTGACCGTCGGTACGTCCTTCCAGTCCGACCTGCAGGGCATGATGACGCATGATGATGTCAGCAGCTTGGGTGGTCTCAAGAGCAAGACCATCCTGGTCGCGGGCTCGGGCCAGTCGAGCTGGTGGCCGTGGCTCAAGTCCAAGTACGGCTACACCGATGCGCAGTCCAAGGCCTACACCTTCAACCTGCAGCCCTTCTTTGCCGATCCCAACATCGCGCAGCAGGCTTATCCCTCGTCCGAACTGTTCCAGGCCGACAAGGCCGGCGTGAAGAGCAAGTTCTTCCTCTTCGCCAGCGAAGGCTATCCGCCCTATGGCACCACCATCGTTACGCTCCAGAAGACAGTGGCTACCAAGCCTGACCTGGTGCAGCGCTTCGTCAAGGCCACCGCCGAAGGCTGGAAGAGCTACCTGGAAGACCCGGCACCGGCCAATGCCCTCATCAAGGCCGACAACAAGAACATGGGGGATGAGCAACTGGCCTATGCCCTGGGCAAGCTCAAGGAACTCAAGGTCGTCACTGGTGGTGATGCGGCCAAGCTGGGCATCGGCGTGATGACCGATGAGCGCTGGAAACAAACCTATGACGTCATGGTCGCCACCGGCCTGCTCAAGGCGGGCACCGATTATCACAAGGCTTACACCACCCAGTTCGTCAAGGACATGAAGGTCATGCCCTGATGTTGTGACCCGCTGGTCGCTGCTGCCTTTTGCTGCCCGCAGCAGCGATCCCTTTAGCGTGAGGACGCCATGATTCCCTACACAGTACCCATGACCGCGCGCCGCATTCCGGTGATCGATTTCGCCGATGCGTTCTCGCCCGAACTGGTCCGCCGCGAGGCGCTGGCCTGGGAGATCCACAAGATCTCGCGCGACGTGGGTTTCTTCTACCTCGTCAATCACGGTGTCGCGCCCTCGCTGGTCGAGCAGCAGTTCGACTGGGCGCGGCGTTTCTTTGCCTTGCCCCAGTCTAGCAAATCGGCCATCGACATGCGGCATTCTCCGTCCGGCTACGGATACGAGCGCATGGGCGCGCAGGCCCTCGATGAAGGATCGCCCGCTGACCTGAAGGAAGGCTTCCAGTTCGGCTTTGACATCGCGCCCGATCATCCGTATGTACAACGCGGCCTGCTGCGCTATGGCCACCACCTGTGGCCGCAGGATCTGCCGGGTTTCGAAGAGCACTCACGGCTGTATTACGACGCCGTGCGCGCCCTGTCGCATCGCCTGCTGGGCGTGATCGCACTGTCGCTGGAGATGCCCGAGGATTTCTTCGAGCCGGTGCTGCAGGCACCCATCGCCACCCAGCGCATGCTGCACTATCCGCCCCAGCCTGACGGTGCACGCCACAACCAGATCGGTGCCGGTGCCCATACCGATTGGGGCCTGGTCACCATCCTCGCGCAGGACGACATCGGCGGACTGGAAATCTGCAATGCCGATGGCCAATGGGTGAGCGCGCCCCCCATCGCGGAAAGTTTCGTGGTCAACATCGGCGACTTGCTGCAGCGCTGGAGCAATGACCTGTATCACAGCAATGCGCACCGCGTGCTCAATGCGGGCAGTGCACCGCGCTATTCGCTGCCGTTCTTCCAGGATGGCGACCAGGCGGCCGTGGTGGCCTGCCTGCCCAGTTGCTGCAGCGATGAACGCCCGGCGCGCTACGCACCCTGCACCATCGGTGACTACCTGGAAATGAAAGTGAAGCAGACCTTCGGGGCGGTGGCGGCGGCCTGAGCTGCCGCATGACACCTCGAAGCCAATGTATTTCGGCGAAGGCGACCGTGTTGGCACGCCGGCCGGACCACTGCGAACCATGGCGGTCGCAGTCCAAGCAGAAGGAGCAGCCTCATGCTGGTAACTCAACAAAAAGTCTTGCGCAAGTTCTGGTACGCGCTCATGCCCGTCACGCAATTGAAGGACGGTCCGCAGCCCTTTACGCTCCTGGGTGAGAAGCTGGTGGTCTGGCTCAAGGAGGATGGTTCGCCCGCCGCCTTGCAGGACCGCTGCTGCCATCGCACGGCCAGGTTGTCCAAGGGCTTCGTGGAAAACGGCAACATCGTCTGCGGCTATCACGGCTGGACCTTCAACGGCGAGGGCGCCTGCGTGCGCGTGCCGCAGAGCGTGGATGGCAGCGTGCCGTCAGGCGCCTGCGTGAAGTCGTATTTCTGCAAGGAGCGCTACGGATATGTGTGGGTGGCGCTGGAAGAACCGCTGCGCGATATCCCTGAGTTTCCCGAGGATGGCGCGCCCGGCTATCGGCGCATCTTCCAGTTCTACGAGCGCTGGGAGACCAGTGCCCTGCGCATGATGGAAAACTCCTTCGACAATTCGCACTTCAGCTACGTGCATCGCGCCACCTTCGGCCTGTATGACCAGCCCAAGCCGGAGAAATACGAGATCGAGGAAACCGACTACGGCTTCGAAGCCGAAACCCGCGTGCCCATCAAGAACGTCCCGGCCAGCCATCGCGTCACCGGCAGCACCGCCGACACCACGGTGCGCCACATGTTCAACCGCTGGTACCTGCCCTTCGTGCGCCGCTTTGGCTGCACCTATCCGGAGAGCGGCCGCCATCACATCATCTACAACTGCGCCACGCCCATCGATGATGGTGCCATCATGCTGTCGCAATGGCTCTATCGCAACGATACCGAAGAAGAGTGTTCCGAAGCCGAACTGATCGCCTGGGATGCCCCCATCCTGGTGGAAGACCGCGAGATCCTGGAAGCCACTGACCCCGATGCCTGCATCGACGTGCGCCGCCGCCAGGAATTTCACATGGCCTCGGATCGTCCCGGCCTCATCATGCGCCGCATGCTGCTGCAATTGCTGGAAGAGCACGGCGAATCCGAAGTGTTCCGCATCCACCCCGCTGCATGAACCCGCCAGGAGATCCCATGGACAGAGATGAATTCGCCATGTCGCAGGCCGCGGCATGGGAGCAGGAGAGGGCGGCCGCAGCGGCTGCCGAGGCGGGTACGCCGCCGGTGCTGTCGGCACAGCGGGTGGAGAAGACCTATCGCAACGGCACGCGCGCGCTGGACGAGGTGAAGCTCGATATCGGGCGCGGCGAGTTCGTCTCGCTGCTGGGGCCGTCGGGCTGTGGCAAGAGCACCTTGCTGAAGATGTTTGCCGGGCTGGAAGAACCGTCCCACGGCCACATCCGCTGGTGGGGCGGCAACCTGGCCACGGTGGGCACGCCTGAACGCACGCTGGCCATGGTGTTCCAGGAAGCCACCCTGATGCCCTGGGCCACGGTGGAGCAGAATGCAAGGCTGCCGCTGGAGCTGCGCCACGTGCCGCGCGCGCAGGCCGATGCGCGGGTGGCCGAGGCATTGAAACTGGTGGGCCTGGAAAAATTCCACAAGGTGCTGCCGCGCGAACTCTCGGGCGGCATGCAGATGCGTGCCTCCATTGCGCGTGCGCTGGCCACCTCACCCAATCTGCTGCTCATGGATGAGCCCTTCGGTGCCCTCGATGAATTCACCCGCAACAAGCTCGATGCCGACCTGCGCGACATCTGGAGCAAGCAGGACCTGACCGTGGTCTTCGTCACCCACAGCATCTATGAAGCGGTGTTCCTGTCCTCGCGCGTGATCGTGATGGCAGCCCGCCCCGGGCGGGTGATTGCGGATGTGGCCATCGAGGTGGACGGTCCACGCGATGAAGCTTTCCGTATTTCGGCCCCCTTCATGCAGTACTGCAAGACGCTTTCCGATTACCTCACGCTGGCCAACCAGCAAGGAGACGGCCATGAAGCCCAACACTGATCCGCTGGTCAATCGTCCCGGGTTCTGGCGCGTGGTCGCGCCGCTGTCCATTGGCATCGCCCTGCTGCTGATGTGGCAGATCGTCTGCACGCTGCTGGAGGTGCCGCCTTACCTGGTACCCACGCCCGCGCTGATTGCCAAGACCCTGGTGGCCGATTGGGGCATGCTGATGGAGTCGCTGCTGGTCACGCTGAAGATCACCTTCCTGGCCTTCGTGCTGGCGGTGATCCTGGGCGTGTCCATCGCTTTCGTGTTCGTGCAGAGCCGCTTCATCGAGGTCAGTCTCTTCCCTTACGCGATCATCCTGCAGGTCACGCCCATCGTCGCCATCGCTCCGCTCATCATCATCTGGGTCAAAGACACCACGGCCGCGCTGACGGTATGCGCCACCATCATGGCGCTGTTCCCCATCATCTCCAACACCACGCTGGGACTGCGCAGCGTCAATCCGGGCCTGCTCAACCTGTTCCGGCTCAACAAGGCCACGCGCTGGCAGACCTTGCGCCGCCTGCGCATTCCCAGTGCCTTGCCGTATTTCTTTGGCGGCCTGCGTATTTCAAGCGGGCTGGCGCTGATCGGGGCGGTGGTGGCCGAGTTCGTGGCGGGCACCGGTGGCACCGGATCGGGACTGGCCTACCAGATCCTGCAGGCGGGTTTCCAGCTCAACATTCCGCGTCTGTTTGCGGCCCTGCTGCTCATCACGCTGACCGGCATCCTGCTGTTCTGGCTGATGAGTGCGTTGTCGCGCGCCATGCTGGCCGGCTGGCATGAGAGCGAGATGGCATGATGACGACTGTCCAAGGAGCCGACCTGTCATGAACACTTTTTTGATCCGCAACCTGCAGGCCATCCTGACCGGCCTGCCCGGCGAGGCCGCGCGCCACGCCGGTCCCGACATCCGCGTGGCCGATGGGGTGATTGCCGCCATCGGAAAGCTCGACGCACTGCCTGGTGAGAACGTGATCGATGCCGGCGATTGCGTGGCCTATCCGGCCTGGGTCAATACCCATCATCACCTGTTCCAGTCGCTGTTGAAGGGGGATCCGCTGGGCATCAATGCCACGCTCACGCCCTGGCTGGCGGCCACCCCTTATCGCTATCGCGCCAAATTCGATGCCGAGCTGTTCCGCCTGGCTGCGCGCATCGGCATGGTCGAACTGATGCGCTCGGGCTGCGGCACGATTGCCGATCACAACTACCTGTATTACCCCGGCATGCCGTTTGATACCTCGGAGATCCTGTTCGAGGAAGCGGAAAAGCTGGGCCTGCGTTTCGTCCTGTGCCGGGGCACCGCCACCCGCACGCGGCAGCTGGAGGCAGAGTTGCCCAGTGCACTGCGCCCCGAGACGCTCGATGCGTTCCTGACCGACATGCAGCGCCTGGCCAGGCGCTTCCATGATCCTGCGCCCGCTTCGATGCGGCGCGTGGTGATGGCACCGACCACGCCGCTGTATTCGGCGGCCCCCGAGGAAATGCGCGCCATCGCCGATGCCGCGCGGGAGTCGGGGTTGCGGCTGCACAGCCATCTCTCGGAGACGGCCGGCTACCAGGACAGCGCACACGCCATGCATGGCTGCCGCCCGGTGGAATTCTGCGAACGCATCGGCTGGCTGGGGCCGGACGTGTGGTTTGCGCATCTGGTGAAGCTTGATGCCGAAGAAATTGCCTTGCTGGGAAGTACCGGAACGGGCATCGCCCATTGCCCGCAAAGCAACGGTCGCCTGGGCAGTGGCATCGCCCCGATCCGTGCGCTGGAGGCAGCGGGCGTGCCGGTGTCCATTGGCGTGGATGGTGCGGCCTCCAACGAGGCGGCCGACATGATCTCGGAAACGCACGCCGCCTGGCTGATGCAGCGCGCCCGGCGCGGCCAGGAGGCGACTCCGACGTTCCGGGGCGGGGCCTTCGAAGGCGGTGCCGATGAAGCGACGGTGGAGGATGTGGTGCGCTGGGGGACGACCGGTGGCGCCCGGGTGCTTGGCCTGGACGGACTGCAGGGCCTGCAGGTGGGTCAGCAAGCTGACATTGCCTTGTACCGGCTGGATGATCCGCGCTACTTTGGCTTGCATGATCCGGCCATCGGCCCCGTGGCCTCGGGTGGCCGGCCTTTCCTGAAGGCAATGTGGGTCGGTGGCCGCGCCGTGGTCCGCGATGACGCCATCCCCGGCGTGGATCTGGCCGAACTCGGTGCGCAGGCGAGGCAGGCTGTCAAAAAGATGCTCGAAGGCAATTGAGGCTGGCAAAGCCGGCTGCATGCGGCCGGCTTTGCGCGCGCTGCCCCACGAGCCACATGGGATCCCGGCCAAAACTGCTAAAATGCCGGGATGATCAAGAGACGCAATTCTCCCTTCAGTTTCTCAGCCGAGGATTTCGACGAATCCGTGGATTCCTTTGGCGCTTTCGACCCATTCCATTCCGACGCCCCTTCCCGCCACGCTGCCGGCTCCGATGCCAGCGGCCAGGCCGAGGGCGACGATGCCGCTGACGAGGTCCGTCCCCCGCTGGAACTGGACCTGACCAATCATTTCCTGATCGCCATGCCGTCCATGCTGGACCCGATCTTCGGCGGCACCGTGGTCTATCTTTGCGAGCACAACCACAACGGCGCGCTGGGCGTGGTCATCAACAAGCCCACCGACATGACCATGGATGTGCTGTTCGACCGCATCAACCTCAAGCTGGAGATCCGGCCCGACACCCCCGATGCCATGCCCGAGCTGTATCGCCGCCCGGTCATGTTCGGCGGCCCGGTGCAGGTGGAGCGCGGCTTCGTGCTGCATTCGACCTCGGAAAAATATTCCTCGACCCTGCAGGTTACCGATGAGGTCGCGCTGACCACCTCCAAGGACGTGCTCGAAGCGGTGGCCCACGGTGATGGCCCCGAGCGCGTGCTGGTCACCCTGGGTTGCTCGGGCTGGAGCCCGGGCCAGCTCGAAGGCGAGATCGGCCGCAATGGCTGGCTGACGGTCAAGGCTGACCCTGCCATCATTTTTGAGTTGCCGGTGGAGCAACGCTTCACGGCGGCGCTGGCCCTCTTGGGCATCGATCCGGTGATGCTGTCCGGCGACGCCGGCCGGGCCTGAGGGAGCGGGGACGTTTGGATACCATCCTGGCCTTCGACTTCGGCTTGAAGCGCATCGGCGTGGCCGTGGGCAATACCGGCCTGAAGCAGGCGCAGCCGCTGGCGGTGATCAGCGAAGCGACCAACGACGGCAAGTTCGCGGCGATTGCGCGCCTGATTGCGGAGTGGCAACCGGCGCGCTGCGTGGTCGGCCTGCCCCTGCATCCGGACGGTGCCGAGCACGAGATGAGCGTGCGCTGCCGCCGCTTTGCCAACCAGTTGCACGGCCGCTACGGGCTCGAGGTCACGCTGGTGGATGAACGCTACAGTTCGGCGGTCATCCAGCACCAGCGCGGCGAACAGATCGACGACCAGGCGGCCGCCATCATTTTGCAGCAATACTTTGACGACGCACATTCATGAGCACAACACCTTCCCAGCTTGATGCAGAAGCGCTGTACCAAACCTTGGTACAGCAGATCCAAGCCGGCCTGCAGGGCGCAACCGAGGTTGCGCTGGTGGGCATCCACTCCGGCGGTGCCTGGCTGGCTGAACGCCTGGCTACCGAACTGGGCCTGGCCGAGCGCCTGGGCTTCGTCGACGTGTCCTTTTACCGTGACGATTTTTCCGAGAAGGGCCTGCGCGCTGACGTGAAGCCCAGCCAAATTCCCTTCGATGTCGAGGGCGCCACCATCCTGCTGGTCGACGACGTGCTCTACACCGGCCGCACTACACGGGCCGCCATCAACGAACTGTTCGACTATGGCCGTCCGGCGCGCGTGCTGCTGGCGGCGCTGGTGGACCGCGGTGGCCGCGAGCTGCCCATTGCCGCCGATTTCGTCGCGGCCTCGGTCGAACTCAGCAAACAAGAAAACCTGCAACTGCAACGCGCCGACGACGGCCGCTTCTCCCTTACGGTGGTCCATGCTTAATCCCCAACTCAACAAAAACGGCGAACTGCAACACCTGCTGACCATCGAGGGCCTGCCGCGCTCGATCCTGACGCACATCCTCGATACTGCCTCGTCCTTCGTCAGCATCGGCGACCGCGAAGTCAAGAAGGTGCCGCTGATGCGCGGCAAGAGCGTCTTCAACCTGTTCTTCGAGAACTCCACGCGCACCCGCACCACCTTCGAGATCGCCTCCAAGCGCCTCTCGGCGGACGTGATCAACCTCAATATCCAGGCCTCCAGTACCAGCAAGGGCGAGTCGCTGCTGGACACCATCGACAACCTGGCGGCCATGCACGCCGACATGTTCGTGGTGCGCCATGCGCAATCGGGCGCGCCCTTCCTGATCGCCAAGCACCTGATCGATACGAAGCAGTCGCACGTCCACGTGGTCAACGCCGGTGACGGCCGCCACGCGCACCCGACCCAGGGTCTCTTGGACATGTACACCATCCGTCACTACAAGAAAGACTTCACCAACCTGCGTGTGGCCATCGTCGGCGACATCCTGCACAGCCGCGTAGCGCGCTCGGACATTCACGCGCTGACCACCCTGGGCGTGCCTGAAGTGCGCGCCATCGGTCCGCGCACCTTGCTGCCCAGCGGCCTGGAGCAGATGGGCGTGCGGGTCTTCCACAACATGGAAGAGGGCTTGAAGGATGTGGACGTCATCATCATGCTGCGCCTGCAGAACGAGCGCATGAGCGGTGCCTTGCTGCCGTCGGCGCAGGAGTTCTTCAAGAGCTACGGCCTGACCCCGGAACGCCTGGCCCTGGCCAAGCCGGACGCCATCGTCATGCACCCCGGCCCGATGAACCGCGGCGTGGAAATCGATTCCGCCGTGGCCGATGGCGCACAGGCCGTGATCCTGCCGCAGGTGACCTTCGGCATTGCGGTGCGCATGGCGGTCATGAGCATCGTGGCTGGCAATTGAACCCGGGTGACGACGACCGTCACCGCGACGTTTTGAACGATCCGTTAAGAAGACAAGAACTGATGAAACTGCATATCAAGAACGGCCGCCTGATCGACCCGGCCAACGGCATCGATGCCCAGCAGGATGTGTATGTGGCCGCCGGCAAGATCGTCGGCGTCGGCCAGGCCCCGGCTGACTTCGTGGCCAACAAGACCATCGACGCTACCGGCCTGATCGTGGCTCCCGGCCTGGTGGACCTGTCGGCCCGCTTGCGCGAGCCCGGCTACGAATACAAGGCCACGCTGGAATCCGAAATGCAGGCCGCCATCCAGGGCGGCGTGACCAGCCTGGTCTGCCCGCCGGATACCGACCCGGTGCTGGACGAACCTGGCCTGGTGGAAATGCTCAAGCACCGCGCCCGTTCGCTGAATCAGGCCCACGTCTATCCGCTGGGCGCGCTCACCGCCGGCCTGAAGGGAAAGGCGCTCACCGAAATGGCCGAGCTGACCGAAGCCGGTTGCATCGGCTTTTCGCAAGCCGAAGAGCCGATCACCGATACCACCGTGCTGCTGTCGGCCCTGCAATACGCCAAGACCTTCAACTACACCGTCTGGCTGCGCCCCCAGGACCCGCACCTGGGCCGCACCGGCATCGCCCACAGCGGCCCTGCCGCTTCGCGCCTGGGTTTGTCGGGCGTGCCGGTGATGTCGGAGACCATTGCGCTCTATACCCTGTTCGAACTGATGCGCGCCACCGGTGCCCGCGTCCACCTGTGCCGCATGTCCTCGGCCGCCGGTCTGGAGCTGGTGCGCCAGGCCAAGAGCGAAGGCCTGCCGGTGACCTGCGATGTGGGTGTACACCACATCCATCTGTGCGACCTGGACATCGGCTTCTTCGATTCCAATGCCCGCATGACGCCGCCGCTGCGTTCGCAGCGCGACCGTGAAGCAATCCGCACGGCCTTGCTGGATGGCACCATCGATGCCGTCTGCTCGGATCACACCCCGGTCGATGACGATGAGAAGCTGCTGCCCTTCGGCGAAGCCTCGCCGGGCGCAACCGGCCTGGAACTGCTGCTGTCGCTGTCGCTGAAGTGGGCGCTGGAGACTGAAGGCGAGGGCAAGGAAGTGCTCTCCAAGGCCATCTCCAAGGTGACCCATCGCGCCGCCAAGGTGGCGGGCCTGAAGGCCGGCAACCTGGCCGTGGGCAGCGTGGCCGACCTGTGCCTGTTTGATCCCAATACCTTGTGGAAGGTGCAGGGCTCGGCACTGGCGAGCCAGGGCAAGCACACCCCGTTCCTGGGCTATGAGCTGCCGGGCGTGGTCAAGGCGACCATCGTCTCGGGGCATATTGCCTTCGAGCGCTGAAAACCTGTCGCTTGATTTTCAGTTTGATTTTTTCTTGATCGATGGTTGACTGCGGGCAACTTCGATCTTGAATTTCGATCAAGCCGTTTTTCGTCACGACGATTCGATCACGACCTCATCAAGACCCGAATACGCCATGTTCGTTTTCCGTTTGCTGCGCCTGATCGCGCATCTCTTCAAGGGCATGGCGGTCTGTGCCTTCCTGTTCCCGTTCACCTCCGAGAAGGGGCGGGAGGCGCACATCCGGCGCTGGTCGCGCAAGCTGCTGCGCATCTGCGGCATCGCCATCAAGATCGACAGCCCGCTGCCGATTCCGCGTTCGTTGCTGGTGTCCAATCACGTGAGCTGGCTGGACATCTTCGTGGTCAATTCACTGCAGCCCTGCCGTTTCGTGGCCAAGTCGGAAATCCGCAGCTGGCCGCTGATCGGCTGGCTGTGCGCCAAGACCGGTACCATCTTCATTTCGCGCGGCAAGGCCAGCGACGTGCGGCGCATTTTCAAAGGCCTGGTGGAAAGCATCGAGAAGGACGAGCACGTCGCCTTCTTTCCTGAAGGCACGACGGCCGCACAGGGCACGCTGCTGCCTTTCCACGCCAACCTGTTCGAGGCCGCCATCGATGCCAAAGCCCCGGTGCAGCCGTATGCGCTGCGTTATGTGGATGGCGAGGGCCGGCTGCATGCGGCGGCTGATTTCATCGGGGACATGTCCATCGCCGAGAGCATCATGAGCATCCTCAAGTCCAAGGGGATGACGGCCGAACTGAAGCAATTGCCCCTGATCAGCACGGAAGGCGCGCATCGCCGCGACCTCGCGCGCACCGCGCGTGAAGTCATTGCCACCGGACTGGGATACTCGCCGGAATCGCTCAGGCCGGCCGCCGCGCCTGCGGACACTGCACCTGGAACAGCGCCCGATCCTCAAGTCGCACCGCACTGAGCTTGCCGCCCCAGACACATCCGGTGTCGAGAGCGATCAGGTTGGGGCGCATCACCAGTCCCAGTGTGGACCAGTGACCGAAGACCACGGTCACGTCCTCGGTCTTCCGCCCTGGCACCTCGAACCAGGGCATCAGTCCCTCCGGCGCCGCTGCCGCGCCTTCCTTCACCGCAAAGTCCATCGTCCCGTCCGCCTGGCAGAAGCGCAGGCGGGTGAAGGCATTGATGATGCAGCGCAGGCGCTCGTGGCCGGTCAGGTCATCGCTCCAGCGATCGGGCTGGTTGCCGTACATGTGGCGCAGGAAGTCCATCCACTGGTTGCTGCGCAGCATGGTTTCCACCTCGTTGGCCAGCGCCAGGGCTTGTTGCAGGTCCCATTGGGGCAGCACGCCGGCATGCACGATCAGGTGGCCTTGTTCGTGGATGGCCAGGGGGCGGTGGCGCAGCCAGTCGATGAGCTCGTCGCGGTCGGGGGCGTTGAGGATATCGTCGAGGGTGTCGTCGCGGTGCGCCGGGCGGATGCCGCAGGCCACGGCCAGCAGGTGCAGGTCATGGTTGCCCAGCACCGATTGGGCGCGCTCGCCCATCTGCATCACGGTGCGCAGGGTATGAAGGGATTGGGGGCCGCGGTTGATGAGGTCGCCGGCGAAGATCAGTGAAGGGGTGGTGTCCGGGAGGCTGGCCAGCAACTGTTCCAGGGAACCGGCACAACCCTGCAGGTCGCCGATTGCATAGATAGGGGAAGAAGAATGCATATGAAGTAAAAAGCTTGCTGTGCCTGCAAGAATGGGCAAGGAAATGTTAGCGGCTGTCATACATAAAAGTTATCATACGACGGCATTTGCACGGTTGTGCCTATTTTGATCATGAAACGTTTCTTTGACATTTTTGTTGCTGTGGCGGCCTGCCTGGTGCTGGCACTACCGATGTTGCTGGTGGCCATCCTGGTCAAGCTGACCTCGCGCGGACCGGTCCTGTACTGGTCGGATCGGGTAGGGCAGGATAACCGGATCTTCAGCATGCCCAAATTCCGGTCGATGAAAACGGGAACCCCGGCGGTGGCGACGCATCTGTTGACCGATTCCGGTTCACACCTGACGCCCATCGGCGGACTGCTGCGCAAGACCAGCCTGGATGAGCTGCCGCAACTGTGGAGCATCGTGCGAGGCGACATGTCGCTGGTCGGTCCCCGGCCGGCGCTTTACAATCAGCATGATCTCATCGCGTTGCGCAGTGAACGCGGGGTACACAGGCTCAAGCCGGGCCTGACGGGCTGGGCACAGGTGAATGGGCGCGATGAACTGCCGATTCCCGTCAAGGTCCAGTTCGACGAGCAATACCTGAGACAGCAGTCCTTCTTCTTCGACCTGCGCATCCTCTGGATGACGGTGGCCAAAGTGCTCGGACGGGATGGTATTTCTCACTGAACATCTTGCAAGGAACCAATAAAAATGAAGGATTGGCAGTCATGAGACGCCATGTGCTGGATTTGCCGCGGTTGAACAAGCAAGCCATCGTTGCCACCATCGATGTCCTGATCTCCTTGCTGGCGACCTGGATCGCCTTTTCCCTGCGCCTGGACAGCTTGCACTGGCCGCAGGGTTACCAGTGGCACGTCTACCAGATTGCTCCGGTACTGATGTTGCCGATTTTCGTGCGCATGGGCCTGTACCGCTCGGTGTTCCGCTACACCGGGATTGCCGCGATCGTGACCATCGCCAAGGCCGTCGCTCTCTATGGACTGTTGCTGTTCACCTTGCTGGTGTGGCTGGCCTTGCCGGGCATTCCGCGTTCGCTCGGCGTCCTGCAGCCGCTGCTGCTGCTGGTGATGGTGGGCGGAAGCCGCGCCTTTGCCCGGCTGTGGCTGAGCCAGGTCGATTCCAAGCGCAAGCATCTGCGCCAGTCGCGTCTGCTGGTCTACGGTGCCGGCCAGGTGGGCGCGCAGATTGCCGAAGCCATGGAGCGGCAGCACCAGCTGGTGCTGTTCGGTTTCCTGGAAGACAACCGCGAACTCTATGGCAAGACCATCAACGGCCGCCGCGTCTATCCCGCCAGCGAGGCGGAGCGTCTGATCGAGACCTTTGCGATCACCGATATCCTGCTCGCGCTGCCCTCCATCAGCCGGGCCCGGCGCAAGGAAATCATCGAGAAGTTGCGGCCGTTCCATGTGCATATCCGCTCGGTCCCCGATCTGGCAGACCTGGCGCAAGGAAAAGTGGCCATCACCGATGCCCATGAACTGGATATCCTCGATTTGCTGGGACGCGAGCCGGTGCTGCCCAATCCCGCGCTGGTAGGCCGCAACGTCACCAACAAGGTGGTGCTGGTCACCGGGGCCGGCGGCAGCATCGGCAGTGAGCTGTGCCGCCAGATCCTCAGCTCGCGGCCCTCCAAGCTGCTGCTGTTCGAGCAGAATGAATACAACCTCTACACGATTCACCGCGATCTGCAGCAGCGGCAGGCCAGCGTCTCGCCCGGCACTGAACTGATCCCGCTGCTGGGCGACGTCTGCCACTTCGATCGCATCAGCCAGGTCTGCCGTACCTGGCAACCGCGCACGATCTACCACGCCGCGGCCTACAAGCACGTGCCGCTGGTTGAGCACAACCCGGTCGAGGGCGTGACCAACAACGTCTTCGGGACCTATTGCGTGGCGCGGGCAGCGATTGAAAACCAGGTCAGCGACTATGTGCTCATCAGCACCGACAAGGCGGTGCGCCCGACCAACATCATGGGGGCCAGCAAGCGCATGGCGGAAATGGTCTTGCAGTCGCTCTCCGATGTCGAGGTGGTGCCGCGTTTCCTCGGGCAGGAAGCCAATGGCACCGGGACGCGCAACCTGACGCGTTTTTCGATGGTGCGTTTCGGCAATGTGCTGGGCTCTTCCGGCTCGGTGGTGCCGCTGTTCCGCGAGCAGATCAAGGCCGGCGGTCCGATCACGCTCACCGATCCCGAGGTGACGCGCTACTTCATGCTCATTCCGGAGGCCGTGCAACTGGTCCTCCAGGCCGGTGCGATGACCGAAGGCGGTGATGTGTTCGTGCTCGACATGGGCGAGCCGGTCCGCATCCTCGATCTGGCGCGTCGCATGGTGGAGTTGTCCGGCTTGTCGGTACGCGATGAGCACAATCCGGACGGCGACATAGAAATTCAGACGGTCGGACTGCGCCCGGGTGAGAAGCTGTATGAAGAATTGCTCATCGGCGAACAGCCGGCGCCGACCGCGCATCCGCGCATCATGACCGCGCATGAAGATTTCATCCCGTGGGACCGTCTGGCCGAGGAACTGCGCCATCTCCATGACGCGCTGCAGGCCAATGACATCGGGGCCATCCGCGCGCTGCTGCACAAGCTGGTCAGCGGCTACCAGCCGGCAGCCGAGATCGTTGACTGGGCCTTTGTCGAGAAGCGCCGCCAGGCCGCGCAGCGACTGGAGAGCCCGCGTCTTGAGGTGGTCAGCAAATCATGATGGCTCGCTCTGAATCCGTATTCCCTCCAACCCGTATCCGTACTTGAGGACCTGATTTCCATGATCTCCAATTCCATTTTCAAAGCCTACGACATCCGCGGCATCATCGACAAAACCCTGGACGACCAGGTCGCCTTCCAGATCGGTCAGGCCTTCGGTGCCGCCGCCCTGGCCAAGGGCCAGAAGAAGGTCGTGATCGGGCGCGATGGCCGGCTCTCGGGCCCCTCGCTGTCGGCCGCGCTGGCCAAGGGTTTGCAGGCGGTCGGGGTGGATGTGATCGATCTCGGCATGGTCGCCACGCCGATGGTCTATTTCGGCACCCACGTGCTGGACACGCAGTCCGGCATCATGGTCACCGGCAGCCACAATCCGCCGGACTACAACGGTTTCAAGATGGTGCTGGCCGGTGAAGCCATCCACGGCGAGACCATCCAGGGCCTGTACCAGGCCATCGTCAAGGGCGAATTCCCGCAGGGTGCCGGCAACTACAGCACGCATGACATCAAGGCCGCCTACATCGCCCGCATGATTTCGGACGTCAAGCTGGCCCGTCCCCTGAAGATCGCCGTGGACTGCGGCAACGGCGTGGCCGGTGCCTTTGCCGGTGAAATCTATCGCGCGCTGGGCTGTGAAGTCACCGAGCTGTTCTGCGAAGTGGATGGCAATTTCCCCAACCACCACCCCGATCCGGCTCATCCGGAAAACCTGCAGGACCTGATCCGCTGCCTGCAGGAAACCGACAACGAACTCGGCCTGGCCTTCGATGGCGACGGTGACCGCCTCGGCCTGGTGACCAAGGATGGCCAGATCATCTACCCGGACCGCCAGCTGATGCTCTTCGCCGAAGACGTGCTGACCCGCAACCCGGGCAAGGAAATCCTGTACGACGTCAAGTGCACCCGCCACCTGGCGCCCTGGATCACCGCACGCGGCGGCCAGCCGCTGATGTGGAAGACCGGCCACTCGCTGGTCAAGGCCAAGCTGCGCGAAACCGGTGCGCCGCTGGGCGGCGAGATGAGCGGCCACATCTTCTTCAAGGACCGCTGGTTCGGTTTCGACGACGGCCTCTACGCCGGCGTGCGCATGCTGGAACTGATGGCCCGCCAGAGCGATCCGTCGGCCGTGCTCAACGCCCTGCCGCAATCGGTCAGCACCCCGGAACTGCAGCTGAAGCTGCAGGAAGGCGAGAACTTCGCGCTCATCGGCAAGCTGCAAAGCGATGCCAGGTTCGACGGTGCCCAGGACATCATCACCATCGACGGCCTGCGCGTGGAGTACGCCGACGGCTTCGGCCTGGCCCGTTCCTCCAACACCACGCCGGTGGTGGTGCTGCGTTTCGAGGCCGAGACGCCCGAGGCACTGGAGCGCATCCAGGGCGAATTCCGCAAGGTCATCCTGGCCGCGCGTCCTGATGTGACACTGCCGTTCTGATGGGCCGATGAGGTAAGATGCTGGCCCACCAATAAAGTCACGCCAACGTGGGTCAGCCTTGAACATTCTTATCGTCCGTGTCTCCTCGCTGGGAGACGTCGTCCACAACATGCCGATGGTGGCGGACATTCATCGTCATTTCCCCGCGGCCCAGATCGACTGGGCGGTCGAAGAGGGCTACACCAGCCTGGTCGGCCTCAATCCCCACGTCCGCAAGATCATCCCGATCGCCCTGCGGCGCTGGCGCAAGACCCTGTTCTCGGCGGCCACGCGCGCCGAGATCGGGGCATTCCGGCGGGAGCTGCAGGCCGAGCGCTATGACCTCGTGTTCGATACTCAGGGCCTGCTCAAGACCAGCGTCGTGATGCGCATGGCGCGCCTGGCACCGCAGGGCCGCCGCATCGGCCTGGCCAATGCGACCGAAGGCTCGGGATATGAACCAATCTCCCGCATTTTCCATGACCAGAGCATCCCGGTCGGCCTGCGCACGCACGCCGTCACGCGCGCCAGGCTGGTCGCGGCGGCTGCGCTGGGCTATCAGTTGGACGGGCAGCCCGACTTTGCCCTGCAGCCGCCGGAGCCTGTGCGCTGGGCCTGGATGCCGGAGCAGCCGTATGTCGTTTTCTTCCACGGTACCGCCCGTGCTGCCAAGCAGTGGCCGCAGGCGCAGTGGATCAAGCTGGGCCAGGCCCTGGCCGCGCGCGGATTGCAGATCCTGCTGCCCTGGGGCAGTGCCCGCGAGCAGGAGGCGGCACGCCAGTTGGCGGCCGGCATTCCCGGTGCCACCGTGCTGCCGGCGCTGCCGATGATGCAGGCCGTGGCCCTGGTGCAGCAGGCGCGGCTGGTGGTCGGACTCGACACCGGCCTGACCCACATCGCCGCCGCCTATGGCAAGCCGACGATCGAACTCTACTGTGACTCGCCGCGCTGGAAGACCGAGGGCAACTGGTCGCCGGCGATCATCAACCTGGGCGATCTGGGCGCGCCGCCGTCCGAAGAGGATGTGTTGACGGCCGCGCTGCGCCTGCTGGCCTGAGTTTGATTGTCCCTTGGGGCGGACTTGGGTATGCGTTGAAGCAGATCAAACGCCCTGTTCAAAGCATCAACTTTGCGTGACAAGCCGCATCCGGCCTGCCTTGCAGGCGTGCCAGGGCCACCGGGTTGGCCACACGGGCAGAGCGCTTGCGGGCATAATACGCGCCATGGAATCGCAAATTATCGAGATTGGCCTGACCGAATGGCAGGTCGAGTATCCCAATCAGGACTGGATCACTGCGCTGGAAGCCGGCAAGGTGCTGTACTTCCCGCAGCTGGCTTTCCAGTTGATGGACTCCGAGCGCAAGCTGCTGGATCCGGCCGTGCGCGCGCCCAAGTCGCGCAACATCAGCCTGGATGCACGCGGACACATCAAGGGTGCCGCCGGCGCCACCGAGCAGCAGCTGGCGCTGGCCGCGATGATTGGCCGCTTCCGCGAGCAGGCGTTGTCGCTGGTGCATACCTTGTTGCCCAAATACCGCGATGCCTTGCGCATTGCTCCGACCAGCTACCGCCCGATGCAGGTGGAGACGCGGGCCCAGTCGTGGCGTGCCGATGACCGCCGCATGCACGTGGACGCCTTTCCTTCGCGGCCCAATTACGGCGAACGCATCCTGCGCGTCTTTACCAATGTGAATCCCGATGGCGTGCCGCGCGTCTGGCGCGTGGGCGAGCCTTTCGAGACCGTGGCGCAGCGCTTTTTGCCGCGTGCCAAACCTTATGTGCGCTGGCAGGCCAGCGTGCTCAAGGCGCTGCATGTGACCAAGTCCTTCCGCAGCGAATACGATCACCTCATGCTGCAATTGCATGACGGCATGAAGGGCGACATGCAGTACCAGCAGGATGCCCAGCAGGTCACCATGCCCTTTGCCGCCGGCTCCGTCTGGATCTGCTTCTCGGACCAGGCCTCGCACGCGGTCATGTCGGGCCAGTACATGATGGAACAGACCCTGCACCTGGCACCGGACCAGCAATATGATCCGCAATCCAGTCCGCTGGCCATTCTGACGCGCCTGGTCGGCCATCCCCTGGTCTGAGATGCGGCTGCTGTATTCACTCGTCTGGTGGCTGGTGCTGCCGTTGGTACTGCTGCGCCTGTGGCGGCGCGGCCGCAAGGAACCGGGCTACCGGGCGCATGTGGGCGAACGCCTTGGCTTCTATTCGCAAGAGGCGCGCCTGTCTGGCCCACAGGCGCGTTTCATCTGGGTGCATGCCGTCTCGGTTGGCGAGACACGTGCCGCCGAGCCGCTCATCGACGCCTTGTTGCAGCAATATCCGCAGCATTCCATTCTGCTCACCTGCATGACCGCCACCGGCCGCGAGACGGGAACTCAGGTCTATGGCAAGCACGGTGCGCGCGTGGTGCAGAGCTTCCTGCCGTACGACACGGGATGGATGTGCGCGCGTTTCCTGCGCCACTTCCGGCCTGTGGTGTGCGTGTTGATGGAGACCGAAGTCTGGCCCAACCTGATCAGGCAATGCCGCCGGCACCAGGTGCCGGTGATGCTGGCCAATGCCCGCCTGTCGGAGCGTTCACTTCGGCGCGGCCAGCGTTTTGCCGCGCTGCTGCGTCCGGCGGCCGAGGCGATCGATGTGGTCGCGGCCCAGTCGCCGGCCGACGCTGAGCGCCTGCGTGCCTTCGGGGCGCGGCACGTCGAAGTGACCGGCAGCCTCAAGTTCGACGTGCAGCCGCCGGCCGAGATGGTCGATCGCGGTCTTGCATGGAAGCGCGCCATCGGGGAGCGCAAGATCCTGCTCTGTGCCAGCACGCGCGAGGGCGAGGAAGCCTTGATTCTGGATGCGCTGGCCAAGCTGGGGAGGACCGGCTGGCTGACGGTGATCGTGCCGCGCCACCCGCAGCGTTTCGATGAGGTGGCCGGAATGGTACAGGCACAGGGTTTGCGCTTGCGCCGGCGTGCCGCCCTGGGGCAGGGCGTTGACTGGGATCAGGTGGATGTCGTGCTGGGCGATTCCATGGGCGAAATGTTCGCCTATTACGCCTTGTGTGATGTGGCCTTCATTGGCGGCAGTCTGTTGCCGCTGGGGGGGCAGAACCTGATTGAGGCGCTGGCGCTGGGCAAGCCGGTGCTGGTCGGCGAGCACACCTTCAATTTCCTCAGTATCACGGACCAGGCCATCAAGGCCGGTGCGGCTTGTCGCATCTCTTCAGCTGAACAATTGTGGGACATGGCGAGCGCGCTGTTTGCCGATCCGGATCGGATCGCTGCCATGACGCATGCGGCGCATGGCTTCGCCGGCGCGCATCAGGGCGCCTCGCATAAAACAACAGAACTGCTGGCACCCCTGTTGGCTAGATGAGCGCGTGAAGTCCGTTTCAGAACTCGTAACTTTACGAGGCGCAAGGAGTTGTTGCTTTCGGGAACGCCTGTCAAGCGGCCAATCTCGCAATTGGTCACCAGTTCTGAGATAATTCTCGGTCGTTGGCTTTTGGGGTTGTCTTAAATGCAACTTAACGAGTCCATTGCTATTTGCCGTAAATTTATCAGGGTCGTGAAATGATTTTTGTCACCGGGGGGGCGGGCTTTATCGGTTCCAATTTCGTGTTGGAATGGCTGAAGTCCAATGACGAGTCTGTCGTCAATTTCGACAAGCTGACATATGCAGGCAATCTTGAAAATCTCAAGAGCCTGGGGGATGATCCCCGCCATATTTTCGTCCAAGGTGACATCTGCGATCAGGATCAGGTGCAGGCGTTGTTCCTGCAGTACCGTCCGCGCGCCATCCTGCACTTCGCCGCCGAAAGCCATGTGGATCGTTCCATCCATGGTCCGGGCGAGTTCATTCGCACCAACATCAACGGTACCTTCTCCCTGCTGGAGGCAGCTCGTGCCTACTGGAACGGGCTGGACGGACAGGAAAAATCCGATTTCCGTTTCCTGCACGTGTCCACCGATGAAGTCTACGGCTCGCTCAGCCCTGAGGATCCGGCCTTCACCGAGACCACGCCGTATGCGCCCAACAGCCCTTATTCGGCCTCGAAGGCGGCTTCCGACCACTTGGTGCGCTCGTATCATCACACCTACGGTTTGCCGACCCTGGTGACCAATTGCTCCAACAATTACGGTCCTTATCACTTCCCCGAGAAGCTGATTCCCCTGGTCATTTCCAATGCCCTGGCGGGGCAGTCGCTGCCCATCTACGGTGACGGCATGCAAGTGCGAGACTGGCTGTACGTGACTGATCACTGCGCGGCCATCCGCCGCGTGCTGGAGGCCGGTCGTCCCGGGCAGGAATACAACGTCGGCGGCAACAATGAAAAGGCCAACCTGGACGTGGTCAAGGTCTTGTGCGGCCTGCTGGATGAGCTTTCGCCCAAGGCCAGCGGCAAGTATTTTGATCAGGCCGTGTTCGTGGCAGATCGTCCCGGCCATGATCGTCGCTACGCCATCAACGCCGCCAAGATCGCCGGCGAACTGGGCTGGACCCCGGCCGAGACCTTCGAGACCGGCATGCGCAAGACGGTCGAGTGGTATCTGGCCAATCAGGACTGGGTAGCCAACGTGCGTTCGGGCGAATACCGCAAGTGGATCGAAGGCAATTACCATGGCCGTGAGCAAATCGCCGGAGCACAATAATGAGCACAGCTACCCAATCGGCAAGCACCAAGAAGGGCATCATTCTCGCGGGAGGCTCGGGCACGCGCCTGTACCCCGTCACCACGGTGGTGTCCAAGCAGTTGCTGCCGGTCTATGACAAGCCCATGATCTATTACCCGCTGAGCACGCTGATGCTGGCGGGGATTCGCGACATCCTCATCATCTCGACACCGCAGGACCTGCCGCGTTTCCGCGACCTGCTCGGTGACGGCAGCAAGTGGGGCCTGTCGCTGAACTACGCGGTGCAGCCTACACCGGATGGCCTGGCACAAGCCTTCATCATCGGCCGTGACTTCATCAACGGCGAGAACTCGGCACTGATTCTGGGTGACAACATCTATCACGGCGAGGATTTCGAGCGCAACCTCAAGCACGCTGCGGCGCGCGAGAGTGGTGCGACCGTCTTCGCCTATCATGTCAATGATCCCGAGCGTTATGGCGTGGTCGAGTTCGACGCTCAGCGGCGCGCGGTCAGCATCGAAGAAAAGCCGGCCGCACCGCGTTCCAACTACGCCGTGACCGGGCTGTATTTCTACGACAAGCAGGTGTGTGACATCGCGGCATCGATCAAGCCCTCCGCCCGCGGCGAGCTGGAAATTACCGACGTCAACCGTGCCTACCTTGAAGCGGGTACCCTGAATGTGGAACTGATGGGGCGCGGTATGGCATGGCTCGATACCGGTACGCAGGATTCCTTGCTTGAGGCCGGGCAATTCATCGCCACCCTCGAACACCGCCAGGGACTGAAGGTGGCCTGCCCGGAGGAAATCGCTTTCCGCAAGGGCTACATCGACGCCGAAATGCTTGAGCGCCAGGCCGAGGTTCTCAAGAAGAACGCCTACGGACAGTATCTGTTCAGACTGTTGCGCGGAGATATCGTCTAGTCCACGCCCATCGGACATCAGCCATGCGGATCCCGATGGGGTCCGTTTTGATTTTTCCCTAGCCCATTGACGCAGCATGCAAATCCAGACGACAGACCTGCCCGGAGTAGTGATCATCGAACCCAAGGTGTTTGGCGATGACCGCGGGTTTTTCTATGAAAGCTTCAATGAGCAGCGCTTCGCAGAAGCGACTGGTCAGCGCGTCAACTTCGTGCAAGACAATCATTCGCGCTCGGCACGCAATGTCCTGCGCGGGCTGCACTATCAGATCCGGCAGGCGCAGGGCAAGCTGGTGCGCGTGATCATGGGCGAGGTGTATGACGTCGCCGTGGACATCCGCAAGAGTTCGCCGCATTTCGGACGCTGGACCGCCGTGCGGCTGTCTGCCGAAAACCGTCGCCAGCTGTGGATTCCGCCGGGCTTTGCCCATGGTTTCGTGGTCACCACCGACTACGCTGAATTCCTCTACAAGACCACCGATTACTGGGCGCCCCAGCATGAGCGCTGCATTCGCTGGGATGACCCGGCGCTGGGGATCGACTGGCCGCTGGATAGCGAGCCCGTGTTGTCGGCGAAGGACGCGGTCGGCGCATTGCTGGCCGATGCGGAGGTATTTGAATGAAGATTCTGGTGACCGGCAAGAACGGTCAGCTTGGCAGTGAACTGGTCCGTGCGTTTCGTGGCGTGGCCGAGGTCGCGGCGTTTGATCGTCAGACGCTGGACCTGGCCGATATCGGGCAGTTGCGCAGTCTGATTCGCGCGCAAGCCCCCGATGTGATCATCAATGCCGCGGCCTACACCGCAGTGGATCGCGCCGAGACCGAGCAGGCGGCAGCGCACGCGATCAATGCGCAGGCACCTGCCGTCATGGCCGAAGAGGCCAGCGCTCTGGGGGCGGCACTGATTCATTATTCCACCGACTACGTCTTCGACGGACGCAAGGCCGGGCCATACCTCGAAACCGATCCGACCGATCCGCAGAGCGTCTACGGCAAGACCAAGCTGGCGGGCGAGCAGGCCATCGCCGCGGCTACCGACAAGTTCTGGATCTGGCGGACCAGCTGGGTCTATGGCGTGCACGGCGGCAACTTCCTCAAGACCATGCTGCGTCTTGCCAGCGAGCGCACCAGCCTGCGTGTCGTGGCGGACCAGTTCGGTGCGCCGACCTTCGCCCGCGCAATTGCTGAAGCTACCCGCGATGCCTTGATGGCAGGCGACAACGCCGGCACGCCCGCGCGCGTGGCCGATACGGCGGGCATTTACCATTTCACCGGCGGAGGCCGGACCAACTGGCATGGCTACGCTCAATACGTCATCGAGCGTGCAGCCGAAGCCGGGCAGCCCTTGAACATCAAGGCAGCCGACATCGAGGCCATCCCTGCATCGGCTTATCCGGTACCGGCACCGCGCCCGTCCAATTCCTGCCTGTCGCTGGAAAAATTCACGCAGACCTTCGGCCTGCCCATCGCTGCCTGGCAGGATGACGTCGATCGCTGCCTGGCAGAATTGTTTGCGCACCATGATCAAGCATAAGAGCACGCCCCTCTCGATGTTGTCCGGACTGTGGAACCATCGCGTCCTGATGCTGGAACTGGCGCGTCGCGAGGCCATCGGCCGCTACAAGGGTTCCTTGCTGGGCGTCTTCTGGAGTCTCGTGACGCCCTTGTTCATGTTGACCATCTACACGCTGGTGTTCAGCCATGTCTTCAAAGCGAAGTGGGGCGGGACCGGCGACGAGTCGCAATCGCAATTCGCCATCGTGCTGTTTGCCGGGCTGATCGTCTTCAATTTCTTTTCGGAATGCATCGGCAAGGCGCCCAGCCTGGTGCTCAACAACGTCAACTTCGTCAAGAAAGTGGTGTTCCCGCTGGAGATCCTGCCTTGCGTCAATCTCCTGTCGGCGCTGTTTCATGCAGCAGTCAGCCTGCTGGTCCTGGTTGGTTTCGAATGGACTGTGGCGGGCCATGTGCCGGTGACGGCGCTGTACATACCGCTGGTGCTGCTGCCCCTGGCCATGCTGATTGCCGGGGCAAGCTGGCTGCTGGCGGCCACCGGCGTCTATCTGCGTGACATTGGCCAGACCATCGGCATCTTCCTCACCGGCCTCATGTTCCTGTCGCCGATCTTCTTTCCGACCTCTGCATTGCCGGAGCAGTGGCGTTCGCTGGCGCGGCTGAATCCGCTGGCGATTCCCATCGAGCAAGCGCGCCAGGTGCTGATCTACGGCCATGCGCCCGACTGGCGCGAATGGCTGGTGTATGCGGCCGTCGCCGCAGTGACGGCCTGGTTCGGTTATTTCTGTTTTCAAAAGGCCAGAAAGGGTTTCGCGGATGTCCTCTGATATTGCGATCCGCGTCTCCGGTGTCAGCAAGAGCTTCAACACCTACGAGCGTCCTGCCGATCGGCTCACCCAGGCGGTACTGGCGGGCCTGGCCAGAATCGTGCCGGTGCCGGGCTTGCGGCAACGCCTGGGCCAGCGTGCGCATCAGCTGGCGCGCAAGCACCATGCGCTGTCCGATATCTCGCTGGAAATTCGCAAGGGCGAAACGGTCGGCATCATCGGCCGCAACGGCTCGGGCAAGAGTACCCTGCTGCAGATCATCTGCGGCACGCTCAATCCGAGCGCCGGATCGGTCGAGGTCACGGGGCGCGTGGCAGCCTTGCTGGAGCTGGGGTCCGGTTTCAATCCGGAATACAGCGGACGCGAAAATGTCTTCATGAACGGACAGCTGCTGGGACTCACGCGCCAGCAGATCGAAGCCCGCTTCAAGGACATCGAGGCGTTTGCCGATATCGGCGATTTCATGGACCAGCCGGTCAAGGCCTATTCCAGCGGCATGTATGTGCGCCTGGCCTTTGCCGTGATCGCCCACGTCGATGCCGACATCCTCGTGATCGATGAAGCGCTGGCTGTAGGAGATGCCTTCTTCACCCAGAAATGCATGCGCTTCCTGCGCGGTTTCATGAAGACCGGTACGGTGCTGTTCGTCAGCCATGACACCGCCTCGATCAAGAACCTGTGCACGCATGCCGTCTGGATCGACCGCGGTCACATGCGCTCGGCAGGCGAGCCACGCCATGTCTGCGATCTGTACCTGCAGGAATTCTATGAGGCCCAGCAGGGCAAGAGCGCCGTCGCCAAGGTGGCGCGGTCCAGCATTCGCGCTGAAGGTCCGAGCGTGGATGTGCGGCGTGACAAGATCAATGCCAGCAACCTGCGCAATGACCTGCAGGTCTTCACCTTCGATCCGGAGGCCGCAGCCCTGGGCAGCGGCGGTGCCGCCATTACCGATGTGAGCTTCGTCGGTGAGGATGGCGAGCGTCTGAACTGGGTGGTGGGCGGCGAGGCGGTGACGCTCGCCATCAGCATCACGGCTGTCGATTCCTTGCGCTCGCCGATCGTCGGTTTCTTCGTCAAGGACAAGCTGGGACAGACGCTGTTTGGGGAAAACACCTATCTCAGCTATGAGTCCGACCCGGTACCGTGCGCGGCGGGTGAGCAGCTGCAGGCGCGCTTCGAGTTTCGCATGCCGATCTTGCCCAATGGCCAGTATTCGATCAACGTCGCCGTGGCCGAGGGCACGCAGGACGAGCATGTACAATTGCACTGGATTCATGACGCCCTGATCTTCAAGTCCGAGTCCAGCAGTGTTTCCAGCGGACTGGTGGGCATACCCATGCAGGCCATCGTGCTGGAGCCGGCCTGACCATGCGCGCCGCAGCCCTCCTGCGCAATACCGCATCCCTTTCTTCAAACCATGGCCATCCCGTTGCAATTGGCCGTAGCCGAAATGATCAATAATGAACGTGCAATCCAGAAATGACAGCCAGTCCGGCACGCCGCAGCAATCGGGCCTGGAATTCACGGGCGAACGCTTTGTCCCGGAAGAGCATGGCAATATCGAGCTCGAACATTGGCACCGCTATCTGCAGGCGCGCGAACTGGCCGTCGGCAAGGATGTGCTGGATATCGCCAGCGGCGAAGGCTATGGTTCCGCCCTGATCTCGGAAGTGGCGCGCCAGGTGACGGGCGTCGATATCGCACCCGAAGCCGTGGCCCATGCCAGCGCACGCTACCAGCGTCCCAACCTGCGCTATCTGGAGGGCAATTGTGCGGCCATTCCGCTGCCCGATCACAGCGTCGACCTGATCGTCAGCTTCGAGACCATCGAACATCACGAGCAGCACGAAGAAATGATGCGCGAGTTCAAGCGCGTGCTGCGTCCCGATGGCCTGTTGCTGATTTCCAATCCCGACAAGCATTTCTATTCGGAAGTGCCGAACTACAGCAACCCGTACCACGTCAAGGAGCTCTACGAACAGGAGTTCAAGCAGCTGCTCTCGGGCTGGTACAAGAACACCCGCTACTTTGGACAACGGCTGGTGTACGGTTCGGCGATCTTCCCGGAGGCCGGGGCGTCGGAGTCGATCCACTACGAAATGCAGGATCGCGAGATCCGTCCCAGCACTGGACTGCCGCGTCCGCTCTACTGGGTTGCGCTGGCTTCGGATGTGGAGCTGCCGGCGCTGTCGACCGGCTTGTTCGAGCAGGATCCACTCAGATCCGAACTGCTGCGCCAGTGGAAAGCCGCCGTCAAGGACCGGGATCGCATCCTCAATGAGCGTGCCCATCAGCTGGAGGAACGCGCCGAACACATCAAGCGCCTCAATGCCGAGCTGGAGGCCGCGCAGGAAGCCTTCACTACGGTGACCACCAGTATTTCCTGGAAGGCCTCCTTGCCCTTGCGCGAAGCTCGCCGATGGGTGATGACACCCGGCGCCCAGATTCGCCGTTACAGCGGGTATGGTTTTGGCGGGGCGCGCTGGATCTATCGCAGCATTCCGTTCTCGGCGCAAGCGCGGGTGGGACATCGCCGCTTCGTGCAAAAGTATCTGCCGGCGCTTTGGCGTCTGCTGACCCGTGTCGATCGCGGCCGTGTCGGCAACCAGGCACGCGCCATCAAGGGAACGCCCTATACCGAGTTCCCGTGGCAGACCACCACCATCGAGTTGCCGCAGCACGCGCAGCCGGTGGTATCGGTCATCGTGCCCATCTACGGCAAGCACAACTACACCCTGCGCTGCCTGGCGTCGATCCAGCGCCATCTGCCGGCCCTGCCGTTCGAGGTGATCGTGGTGGACGACTGCTCGCCTGACGAATCGCGTGACATCCTGGCGAAGGTCAAGGGCATTCGCCTGGTCCTCAACGAGACCAACCAGGGATTCCTGCGCTCCTGCAACCTCGGTGCCAAGCAGGCCCGCGGGCAGTACCTGTATTTCCTCAACAACGATACCGAAGTCACGCCAGGCTGGCTCGATACCCTGATCGCCACCTTCGACCAGTTCCCGGGGACCGGCCTGGTCGGTTCCAAGCTGGTCTACCCTGACGGCGTGCTGCAAGAGGCCGGGGGCATCATCTGGAAGGATGGCAGCGCCTGGAATTTCGGCCGCTACAAGGACCAGCTCGACCCCGTCTATTGCTACGCCCGCGAAACCGACTACTGCTCGGGCGCTTCGATCGTGGTGCCGGCCGCTCTGTATGCCGAGCTGGGCGGTTTTGACGAGTTGTACTTGCCGGCCTACTGCGAGGATTCCGATCTGGCATTGCGCATCCGCAGTCGCGGCTATCGGGTGATCTACCAGCCGCAGTCCGTGATCGTCCACTATGAAGGCGTAAGCAACGGCACCGACCTCAACTCTGGCGTCAAGGCCTATCAGGTCGAGAACATGCGCAAGCAATACGAGCGCTGGAAGGACTTGCTGGCGACCTACCAGGACAACGGCGTGGACGTCGACCGTGCCAAGGACCGCACGGCCACGCGCCGCGTACTGGTGGTGGATCATTGCACGCCGACGCCCGACCGCGATGCGGGATCGGTGATCATCTTCAATCTCATGCTGCTGATGCGCGAGATGGGCTTCCAGGTCACCTTCGTGGCCGAGGACAATCATCTGTATCTGCCCGGATACACCGATGAGCTGCAGGCCTATGGTGTCGAGGTGCTTTATGAACCTTACTGCCCGTCGGTGGAGGCGCACGTCAAGCAGTGCGGTTACCGCTATGACCTGGCGCTGCTGATTCGCCCGGGCGTCATCGAGAAGCATCTGGAAACCGTGCGCCGCCATTGCCCGCATGCCAAGCTGATCTATCACACCGTGGACCTGCATTACCTGCGCATGCAGCGCGAGGCCGCCGTTGCCGGCATCGACAACAAGCGCGACGTCGAGCAGATGAAGCTCATCGAGCATGATGCCATTCGCCGCGCCGACGCCAGCATCGTCGTGAGTACGGCCGAGCAGGCGCTGCTCAAGCAGGAGTTGCCGCAAGCACCGGTGCACGTGCTGCCCCTGATCATGGATGTGCCGGGTACCCGCGTCGGCTTTGCCGAGCGCCAGGACATCATCTTCGTGGGCGGCTACCAGCACACGCCCAACGTGGACGCCGTCGAGTACTTCGTGGCCGAGGTGCTGCCGCTGATTCACCAGAAGTTGCCCGACGTGCGCCTGCATGTGGTCGGCAGCAACGTGCCTGCCAGCATTGAGGCACTGGCCAGCGAGCGCGTGATCATCACGGGATTTGTTGACGATCTGCAGCCCCTGCAGGACCGCATGCGTGTCAACGTTGCGCCTTTGCGCTACGGTGCCGGCATCAAGGGCAAGATCGGCAGTGCCATGGCCGTCGGCCTGCCCAGCGTGGCCACCACCATCGCCACCGAAGGCATGGGCCTGGTGTCCGGCCGCGACGTCCTGGTCGCTGATGATGCACAGGCGCTGGCGGATCAGGTCTGCCAGCTTTACACCGATGAGGCCCTGTGGACCGCCATGAGCGCAGCCGGTATCAGTTTCGCTGATCAGGCATGGGGAGCGCGCGCGGCATGGAAGGCCTTCGAGAAGATCCTCGACAGCGTCGATCTGCCGGTCCGCCAGAGCAAGCGGCCGCTGTCGCTGTGGCGTCCGACATCAAACTGATAAAAAGCGGATAGGGGGAATACGTGAAAGTCGGACTGGGTACCTGGAGGTTTTTGCTGGCCGTGCTGGTGGCCATCTCCCACTTGTGGGAAGGGATGATTCACGGTCCTGCCGCCTATGCGGTATGGGGTTTCTTCATCCTGAGCGGCTATCTGATGACGCATGTGCTGTGCTTCAAGTACGGCCACGAAGAAGGCGGCCTGCGCGACTATGCGTTCAACCGCTTCCTGCGCATCTATCCGGCCTATGCGGTTGCGGTGGTGGCCGGTGCGGCCACGCTCTACATTCTGCCGCGCATCGGCGTGCTGCCCTCGGCGCTGAACCCGCAGTTCGTGCGCCCGCACGGCGCGCTGGAGTGGCTGTCCAACGCCTTCCTGCTGCCCATTCCGACGCCGGGCCTGTTCGTGCCGGTGGCTGGCGCGCTGGCGGTGGAGATCGGGGCCTATGTCTTGATGCCCCTGATGGCCATGAACCGTTCCGCAGCCTGGCTGGCATTCATTCTGAGTGCTGCGCTGAACGTGAAATACGGATTTGGCCTGGAGACCTTCGGGGATCGCTACTCGGGCTTCCTGACCTGTTTCATGGCCTTTGCCGCAGGCACCTTGTTGTCGCAGTATCGTGAACCCTTGTCGCGCCTGCGTGCGCCCTGGCTGAGCCTGCTGGCCTGGGGGCTGCATTGCCTGGTCTGGCTGCGTTTCCCTTATTGGCCGTGGACTTATGGCCTGTATGTATCCCTGCTGCTGTCGGCGTGGGTGGTCCTGTCGCTGGCACCCAGCAAGCCGGGATGGCTGGATCAGTTCCTCGGTGACCTCTCCTATCCGGTCTACCTGTTTCATACCACCGCCGCCATCTGGCTGGTGGCCGCAGGCATGCAGATGCGTTCGTTCCCCTTCTTCTGCGTAGCCTTCGTGATCACCCTGCTGGTGTCTTGGCTGGTGATCCGTCTGGTCGATCGGCCCCTGGCGGGCTTGAAGAAGAAACGTATTGAAAGGATGAAACAAGCATGACCGAAGTTCAAGCCACCGTGCGCGATGTGACACCCGTGACCGAAGCCGGTGACGGTGCCCGCTTCGATGCCGTCGTTGCCGTCGTCATTCCCAGTTACCGTGTGACGCGCCACATCCTGGGCGTGATCGAGGCGATGGGTCCGGATGTCGCCCAGATCTACGTGGTGGACGACAAGTGCCCCGACGGCTCAGGTGACTTCGTCGCCCAGCACTGCACTGACCCGCGCGTGCGGATCCTGCGGCATGAAGTGAACCAGGGCGTGGGCGGTGCGGTGATGACCGGCTACCAGGCTGCGGTCGAGGGCGGGGCCGATGTCATCGTCAAGGTTGATGGTGATGGCCAGATGGATCCGGAGCTGATTCCCTACTTCGTCCAGCCCATCGTCGATGGCATTGCCGACTACACCAAGGGCAATCGTTTCTACGATCTCGAAGAGATCGGCGCGATGCCGCCGATGCGCCTGTTTGGCAATACGGTGCTGTCGCTCATGGCCAAATTCTCCACCGGCTACTGGGACTTGTTCGATCCCACCAACGGATTCACTGCCATCCATGCGGATGTGGCGCGCCATCTGCCTTATGACAAGATCAGCCGGCGCTACTTCTTTGAGACCGACATTCTGTTCCGCCTCAATACGCTGCGCGCGGCCGTCATCGATATTCCCATGGCGGCCAAGTATGGGGATGAGGTCAGTGGCCTCAAGATTTCAAAGATCGTCGGCGAATTCCTCGTCAAGCATGCACGCAACTTCGGCAAACGCATCTTCTACAACTATTACCTGCGCGACCTGACGCTGGCCTCGCTGGAATTGCCCATCGGCCTGCTGCTGCTCGGCTTCGGCGTAATCTATGGCGGTTATCACTGGCTGGTTGCGGCCGGTTCCGGAACCGCCACGCCGGCCGGCGTGGTGATGATGGCCGCGCTGCCCATCCTGACCGGCTTGCAGTTGCTGCTGGCCTTTCTTGGTCACGACATCTCGACGGTGCCCAAGCGTGCGCGCCACCTTGGGCGTCTGAAACGACTGCGCAAGCCGGCCAAGGACAAGCTCCCGGCCACGGAGCAGTGATCTCATGAAATATCTGCGATTCCTGAAAGAAAAAGCCAAGGGATATTCACTCGGCACCATGCTCAGGCTGGAGTTCGAGTCGCTTTTCTTCGGCATCTTTTCGCTGGTGCCCACCACCGGTGGCGTGATCCTGCGCGCCCTGGTGAGCAAGGTCTTCTTCAAGCGCTGCGCCGGCTTTGCCTGGATTCAGCCGCGCGTGACCATCGTGCATGCCGACCGCATCACCATGGGCAGCAACTTCGGCGTCAATTCGGGTAGTTACATCAACGGGGTGGGTGGTATCGAATTCGGTTCCTATGTACTGATCGGCAGCAACGTGACCATCTCCTCGGGACAGCATCCGATTGAAGGTGCACTGCCGCCGGTGTTTGCCCGCCAGAGCATTCCGAAGAAGATCGTCATCGGTGACGATGTCTGGATCGGTGCCGGTGCCGTCATCATGCCCGGAGTCACCATTGCCAGGGGCACCGTGATCGGTGCCAATGCCGTAGTAACCAAGGATACGGAAGAATATGCAGTCATGGTCGGCGCGCCCGCACGCATGCTGCGCAAGAGGGATGCAGCATGAGCACCCTGGTGCGATACCTGATCGTGGCAGTGCTGGCCTATGTGATCGACATGGGCGGCTACTATGTGCTGCTGAAGATGGGCGTCGATCCTATCTGGGCCAACGTGGCAGTCAAGATCCTGGCGGCCATCTGCGGTTTCTTCATGCATCGCCGCTTCACCTACCAGATCAAGGAAGCCGACGGACAGATGGCCCATGCGACCAAGTATTTCGGGCTGGCGCTGCTCTATACCCCGATCTCGTCGGTGGTGTTGTACCTTCTGATGCTGGTCATTCCGCATCCGGTCTATGCCAAAGCAATTGCTGACGTGCTGCTGTTCATCGTGACCTTCTGGGTGACGTCAAGTTTTACCTTTACCCGCAAGAAATCCGGCGCTGCGGCCGCCGTTGGCAGTGTCGATGCCAACGAGAAGAACTGAACCCGAGACACCATGGAAATTGAACTGATCGAATCCGATACCGCGCGCATGGATGATTACATCGCGCTGTACCAGGCCTGTTTTCCGCAAGCAGACAAGCTGCGCCGCCAGTATCTGAACTGGCTCTACATCGATAACCCGGAAGGCCGGGCACTGGGTGCCGATGCCGTCTGCGATGGCAAGGTGATCGGACAGGTGATTGCGCTGCCGGGCCGCTATCGTCTACGTGGCAGGCAGGTGCGCGGGCTGGTGGCGGTCAACGTTGCGGTCCATCCGGATTTCCAGGGCAAGCACCTGTTCAAGCGATTGGGACTGAAGATGTGCGAATTCGGCGCCTTGCGCGGATTCGAGTTTGTCATCGGTGTGGCCAATGCGGCGGCGACGCCAGGCTGGGTGCGGCAGATGGGCTTCCAGTTGGTGGGCCCGCTGCAGGCCCGGGTGGGACTAGGTGCGCTCAACGCGCGAGCCTGCGAAGAAGGGCTGGCCCAGGCGGACCTGTTTCAGGAGTGGGGCGAAGCCGCCCTGCAATGGCGCAGCAAGAGCCCGGTCAATCCGGTCGCGCTCCAGCGCGGTGCCGATGGCCAGTTGCGCGTGTTTGCCTCGGCAGGAAAGCCAGGCATGACGGCGCTGGCGGTGCTGCCGCCGGCGGCCCACGAGAAGGTCCAGCCCAATGGACTGGGTGCCGGGCTGCTCTCGGCCAAGGTGTTCGTGGGCAACATTCCGGGGTACCGCTTCGGTGTCAATTTCCAGCCTATCCCCGAGCGTCTCAAGCCGTCACCGCTGAATCTGATCTACAAGAATCTGGTGGACAATACCGACAAGCTGTCCCTGGACAAGTGTTACATCACGTTCCTGGACTTCGATGCCTTCTAAGCACGCCCTTTTCCTGTTCGCGCATCAGGACGACGAGTTCGGTGTCTTCGCCGAAATCGCGAGACTGCTGGCGGCCGGCGATCGCGTCTCGGTCGTCTATCTGACCTCAGGTGCGCTCGACGGTGGGCCGCGTCCCGATCGCAATGCCGAAAGCCTCGATGTGCTCGGACGCTTGGGCGTAGCGGCCAGCAGCGTGCATTTCATCGGAGAGAAGCTGGGCGTGCCGGACAGCAAACTGGTCGAGCACATGCCGGCCGTACTGGCCGAGCTGGCTGCGCTGTGCCATCGCATTGGCCAGCCGGAGCTGCTTTACCTGCTGGCCTGGGAAGGCGGTCATCAGGATCATGACGCCGCCCATCTGATTGGCCTGGCGCTGGCAAAGTCCTCGCATTGCCTGCCGCAGACCCGCCAGTTCACGCTCTACACCGGGGCCGGGCTGAGCGGACCCTGGTTCAAGCTGTTTGCGCCCTTGGCCGCCAACGGCGAGGTCATGGCGCGGCGCATGTCGTGGACCGAGCGCCTGCGCTTCATGCGCTACTGTTTCCTGTATCCCTCGCAGGCGAAGACCTGGGTGGGACTTTTTCCATTTTTGTTCCTTCATTATGTGGTCCGTGGTACGCAGCTGCTGCAGCCCTGTTCGCTCGCGCGCATCCACGAGGCAGCACATGACGGGCCCCCCCTGTATGAGCGTCGCGGATTCTGCAGTCAGGAAGACTTTTTCCGTGCGGCCCGCCCTTTCATCGCGTCCAGCATTGGCCATGTCAAGGAGCTGCGGCCATGAAGATCGCCATCACCGGAGCCACAGGCTACATCGGTCGGCAGCTGGCGGCTCTGGCCTTGCATCAAGGGCATCATCCGCTGCTGCTGACACGGACCGCACCGGCGGCCGATGCCGGCGCATGGCTTCGTTACGATCTTTTTGATACGGACGCCCTGACCCTGCCGGGCGATGTGCAGGCCGTGGTGCATCTTGCCTTCAATCCGCGCGTGGCGACCGAAGCCGATGGCGACGCCGAGATGGTGGCCGCCCTGCGCCTGCTCGACGCCGCTGCCGCCGTGGGTGCGCACTTCGTGTTCGTTTCCAGCCAGACGGCGCGCGAGGATGCGCCTACCGCCTATGGACGCACCAAGTGGCGTATCGAGCAGCTCGTGCTGCAGCGTGGCGGCAGCGTGGTGCGTCCCGGCCAGGTGTACGGCGGCGCCGCGATGGGACTGTTCGGGTTGCTGGTCAATCTGGTGGACCGGCTCCCGATGTTGCCCGCATTTCTGCCTGCGCCATTGATACAACCGGTCCATGTCGATGATCTCGCGTTGGCGCTGTTGCGCATCGCGCAGCTGCCGGATGCGACACCCGAAGTGCATCTGATCGCGCAGTCGCAAGCGCTGAGTTTCACAACTTTCCTGCGCGCGATTGCCGCCAGCCATGTGCGCAAGACACGATTTTTCGTGCCAGTGCCGACCGCACTGGTCCGATTGGCCGTGCGACTGCTGGGCGCTGAGCGCAGCAATCGGCTCGGTCTGTCCCGTCTGGATTCCCTGTTTGCCCTACCGGTCATGGATACCCGTGGCAGCCTGGCGCTGCTCGGCTTGCAACTGCGTTCGCTGGAGAGCGGCATGCAGCCCGCCGCGCCCGGCGACCAGCTCGCCGCCGAAGCCGCGGCAATGCTGTGCTACGTACTCAATCGCCGTCCCGACAGTGATCTCGTCGAACGCTACATCGCTGCCATCGGGCGCTTCCGGGAAGGGCGCGCTCTGGGTCTGCCAGGCTTTACGCTGCGTCATCCGGCGCTGCTGGCCTTGCTCGATGATCGCGCCTTCCTGGCCAGCGAACGCGGGCAGGAACTGGCATGGCGACTGGACGCGGCCACCTTGCTGGCAGAGGCAACGCAGGCGGGTGCAGAGCGTTTCATCGGCATCCGGCAACCGGCGGGAATGCTGCGCTATGGTCTTGGCCTGGCGTGTGCCGTCGCATCGGAAGTGTTCTGGCGGATTGCCCGCCCGGTGAGCATGCCGCTGTTCTTGCGTGACGCCATCAACAGGAGTTTCCCGTGAGCCCGGAGTTTGACGTCATCATCGTGGGAAGTGGCCCGGCCGGCGTATCGGCGGCGTTTCCGCTGGTCGAGGCAGGCGTGAAAGTGCTGATGGTCGATGGCGGACGCCAGGAAGACGTGCGGCGCCCGACACGCAGCTTTCTGGAAGAACGTGCGACCGATCCGCGGCAGTGGGAGTGGATGGTCGGCGAGCGCTTCCATGCCCTCGGCATGCGCGAGGCCATCTCTCCCAAGTTGCGCGTGCCGACCCATGCGCACGTCTTTGCAGACTTTGCGCAGGTCAATCGAGTGGATTCACAGGGATTCATTGCATTGGGGTCGCTGGCTCCCGGCGGCTTGTCCAATGCCTGGGGCTGCGGTGTGGCGCAACTGTCTCCCCAGGAGCTGGCGGCGTTTCCCTGCCCGAGCGATGCCATGCACGATTCCTATCGCACCGTGGTGGAACGCATTGGCGTGAGCCGTTCGCAACAGGATGAACTCACTGACTATTTCGGCATGCAGGGCGAAGCACAGCCCGAGATCACGCTCGACAAGCTGCATACGGCACTGGACCAGAAGTATCGCCGACATGGTGCTGATCTGCTGCGGCAGGGTTTCAGGCTCGGGCGTTTTCCCGTGGCCGTGCTGAGCCAGGACCGTGGTGCGCGCAAGGGATGCAATCGCAGCGGGAACTGCCTGTTTGGTTGTGAGCGTCGCTCGCTGTATTCCGCCAGTGAAGATCTGGCGACGTTGCGTCAATTCCCCAACTTCCGCCATGCACGCTTGCAGGTGGAGTCGCTCCGGCAGGATGCAGGGCAGGGCTGGCAGGTGTACGGGGAGGATCCGCAGGACCGTCAGCGCAAGACTTTCAGCGCGCGTCAGGTGCACCTGGCTGCGGGCACTGTCGCCACCACCCGGCTGGCATTGTCTGCCCTGAAGCACGAAGCACCGGTGCGGCTGCTGTCCTGCCCCACGGCCGCCTTCATTCTCTGGATGCCGTCTTTCCTGGGCAAGCCACGCGCCGACGCCTTCGGCTACGGGCAGCTGGCATTTGTCCAGACCCTGCGGGAGGATGTGACCGCACTCGGTTCGACTTTCTCGACCGTCGGCCTGCCCATGACCGAGTTCGCGCGCCATCTGCCGCTGCGTCGCAGGCTGGCGGTGGACGTCTTGCGTTCGCTGATGAGTTCCTGCGTGGTGGGCAACATGTTCCTTCCCGGGCATCTCTCCGCGAACCAGGCACATCTCACGCCAGACGGACGCCTGCACATCCGGGGCGCTTACCATGAAGACGTTCCGACCCTGTTGAAGCAGGCCGCGGCAAGCCTGCGCCGCGCCTACGCGCGCCTGGGGGCCTACATGTTGCCGATGAGTTTCACGGCCGGACAGCCGGGCGGCGACATTCACTACGCGGGTACCTTGCCGATGCGTGAGCGGCCGCAAGCCGGTGAGACCTCGGCCATCGGGGAACTCGCCGGGCTCGACGGACTGTTCGTGGTCGACGGCGCAAGCCTGCCCAACCTGACAGAAAAATCCCATACGCTGACCATCATGGCCAACGCCGATCGTATCGCCCGGGCCGCATTGCAGCGTCTTCACTCCGCATGAACGTCATGAACCCCTCTCTTCCTGATCGCAAACCGGGATCCCCGGGCGTCGCACAACCCGTGCTGCTGACCATCGTCGCATTCATTCTGGCGGCCGTGGCACTCTGGGGAACGCTCTCCCAAGGCTGGTGGCAGCAGAAGATCTGGGTCTCCCCCGCCGTTGGTGTTTCTTTCTACAACACCGTCGGCACGCTGCTGGTGCTGTGCTTTGCGGGCCTGGCCGCAGGCTTGCCATTCCTGCTTCTGCTGGGTGCATGTGCGTCGCTGTTCGTGGCACTGGCGGGACTCGGACCCTTCGTCGCCGTGATCTGGTATTGGACTTGCGCCACCCTGATCGGTGCCTGGACCTTGTCGTGGTGGAAGGATGATTCGGCCACCGTCTGGAGTGTTCGCAACAGCGGCTTCGGATTCGTGATCACCGGCAGTCTCATCGGTCTCATGGCGCATTTCCCGATCAATACACCGACGCTCTATCTGTTGCTCTTCAGCGGCTGGGCCCTGCTGGCCAGCTGGCGTCTCGGCGTGTGGCGCACCGCCGGCCGGCCCTCGCCCCTGCGCGACCTGCTGGTCCGCCGGCGGCGTAGTCTCCAGGAATCCCTGCTGCTGTCCCTGGTGCTGGCCGGCATTTCGCTGGTGCTGTTCGTGACCATGCTGCCCGAGCTGGGACACGATGCGCTGGCCATGCACCTGAACTTGCCGGTACGTATTTTGGCGGCCAGGCGCTGGGACTTTGATGTGACCCAGTACATCTGGTCGGTGATGCCGTTCGGTGCCAATTGGTTGACGTTGCCGCCCTTCTTCCTGGATGGCCAACAGGCGGCGAAGTTGATGGATACCTCCTTCGTGCTGGCGACGGCCTGGCTGTCGTTCCGCATCCTGGCCCCTCGCATTGGCGGGGTCGCCGCGCTGGCCGCACCGGCCCTGATGCTGACCTTGCCGCTGAGCATGCTGGTGTCCGGCTCGATGTTCGTGGAGCCCGTCATCGGTTTCCTGTTCCTGCTGTGTCTGGCCGAGCTGACCGGCACCAGCGAGAAGCCGCATGGTGCCTGGCTGTATCTGGGGGCCATTGCCGGTTACCTGTGTGCTTCCAAGCTGCTGGGCGCGCCGCTGCTGCCGATCCTGCTGCTGGCAGTGTGCCTGCTGGCACGCCAGGGCAAGTTCCAGCGGCCGACCTTCCTCGTGGTGGCGGCGGCGGTCGCCGTGTTCCTGCTTGTCAGCTGCCAGCCCTACGTCGTGGCCTATCTGAAGACGGGCAATCCGCTCTTCCCCTTCTACAACAATATTTTCAAATCGCCGTTCTTCACCATCGGCAGCGTCTTCAAGAACGAGCAGGCGTTTGCCAATCCGCTCTATTTGCACCCGCTGGGACCGGGCATGTTCTGGGATGCGAGCATCAAGTCCATGGGGTACGGCGAGTTTGGTGCGGATGGTGCCATCGGCATCGTTTTCCTGGTGCTCATCCCGCTCGCCTTGCTCACCGCCATCCTGACGCGTCACTGGTGGGTCTTGGGCGGCTTGCTGGCCACCACCTTTTATTGCGCGCTGGTGTTCCAGACGCAGGCCTATTTGCGCTATGTGTACCAGATGCTTCCGTGGTTCATCGTGTTCGGTGCCTGGGCTCTGGCACGCCTGTCCAAGGCAGCGCTGACGGCATCCGCGCTGGTGCTGCTGTTGTGCCTGGTCAGCCTGGCGCGCTATCCGGTGGTCTACTGGCCGCTGATGCAGTTCTCTCCGCGTTTGCTGGTGGATCGTGATGCCCATCGTGCAATGCTCGAGCGCAGCAAGCCCGCGGTGATCATCGGGGACATCCTGCAGCAGATGGACAGTATCCGCAGCAAGCAGATTCTCATCGTTGGCACCGATCCGGTCTACAGTCATTACCCGGCAGGCACCATCGCGTTTTCTTGGCATTCGTGGCCGTTCTTCTCCTCGCCCGAGCGCGACACCAATTTCAAGAAATTGCTGCGCGATTTCGACATCGAGGTCATCGTGCACCCGGTGGGGCAAAACGAATCGCATGAGGCCGATATCATGTCGGTGACCACCGAGCTGTTCCGTCTCAATGGCATGCGCGTCGGTCTGGTCAAGACCGATGGCCTGTTCCGGGTCGAGCGCGTCGCAGGACCGGTGCTCGATCAACCTGGTCCCAAGTGGGATCTCAACGGGAATGCCGTGGTCAAAGGCGGCGTGACCGCTACCGTCACGCATCCGGTCTATCAGACCATCGACGTGAAAGGACAGCGCCGTGGCCTGTTGCACGTGAAGGTGTCTTGCCCTGAGGGAACACAGTTCCGATCCCAGGTTAACTGGATCAATTCCCGCGGTGAAATGAGCAGCACCGACATCGAAGTGCATTCTTGTCACGGTGAAAACACTATAATTGACCGCGCTGTGGCGATTCCTGCCGGGACGGTTCAGGGCATCGTGTTCGGCAGTTCGCACGATGAGCGTCCCGTGACCGTAGGCGAGATCTCCTTCAAGACCCCCTCATAAATCCTTTATCAATCCAGACTCAGCTATCCCTCAGACTATGAAAACCGCAATCATTACCGGCATCTCAGGACAAGACGGCGCTTACCTGGCGCAACTTCTGCTTGAAAAGAACTACGTAGTCTATGGCACCTATCGACGCACCAGTTCGGTCAACTTCTGGCGCATCAACGAGCTGGGCATTCAGGATCATCCGAACCTGCATCTGGTGGAATTCGACCTGACCGACCTGGGCACCACGCTGTCCCTGGTGCAAAAGGTGCAGCCTGACGAAATCTACAACCTGGCCGCCCAGAGTTTCGTCGGCGTCAGCTTCGAACAGCCGACCACCACCGCCCACATCACCGGTCTGGGTGCGCTCAACATTCTGGAAGCGATTCGCCTGGTCAATCCGCGCATCCGCTTCTACCAGGCCTCGACGTCGGAAATGTTCGGCAAGGTCCAGGAGATTCCCCAGCGCGAAAGCACGCCTTTCTATCCGCGTAGCCCGTATGGCGTGGCCAAGCTGTACGCGCACTGGATGACGATCAACTATCGTGAGAGCTACAACATCTTCGGTACCAGCGGCATTTTGTTCAACCATGAAAGCCCGCTGCGCGGCCGCGAATTCGTGACCCGCAAGATCACTGACTCGGTGGCGAAGATCAAGCTGGGCCAGCTGGACTGCCTGGAACTGGGCAACCTGGACGCCAAGCGCGACTGGGGCTTTGCCAAGGAATACGTGGAAGGCATGTGGCGCATGCTGCAGGTGGACGAGCCCGATACCTTCGTGCTGGCCACCAACCGTACCGAGACCGTACGCGACTTCGTGCAGATGGCCTTCAAGGGTGTGGGCATCAATCTTGAGTTCCGCGGTGCCGCCGAGCAGGAGACTGCAGTGGACGTGGCCACCGGCAAGACCGTCATGCGCATCAATCCGAAGTTCTACCGTCCGGCCGAAGTCGAGCTGCTGATCGGTGACCCCACCCGCGCCCGCGAAATCCTGGGCTGGCAGCCGCAGACCACGCTGGAGCAGCTGTGCGCGCTGATGGTGGAAGCCGATGTGCGTCGCAATCAGGCGGGGACTTCGTTTTGAAGATATTCCTTACCGGGAGTGATGGATTCACTGGCAGGCATTTCACTGCCAGTGCCATTGCGCGCGGACATGAAGTGATCGCCCTGACCGGGCAACTGGATGACAAGGCGGGACTGGAGCATCAGCTTGCGCAAGCGCAGGCGGATGCGGTGGTCCACCTGGCGGCCATTGCGTTCGTTGGCCACGCGGATGCCGGTGCGTTTTACGATGTCAACGTGCTGGGCACGATGAATCTGCTGGATGCTCTGGCGCGCGTGCCGAAGCGTCCGGCGGCAGTGCTGCTGGCCAGCAGCGCCAACATCTATGGCAATTGCGATGTATCGCCGATTGGCGAGAGCCAGCCCCCGGCTCCTGCGAATCATTACGCCATGAGCAAGCTGGCCATGGAATACATGGCGCGCAACTACCTCGACCGCTTGCCGATCGTGTTCGCGCGTCCCTTCAATTACACCGGGGCAGGGCAGCACGCGTCCTTCGTCATTCCCAAGCTGGTCGACCACTTTGCCCGCCGGGCCAGCGTGGTGGAACTGGGCAACCTCGATGTCGAGCGCGAATTCAATGATGTGCGTACGGTATGCGACGCCTATCTGGCCCTGCTCGACAAGGGCGCGCCAGGGCAGTGCTACAACGTCTGCTCGGGCCAGCCCGTGACGTTGCGCGCCGTCATCGCCTTGCTGCAAGAGATCACGGGACACAGTCTGGAAGTGCGCGTCAATCCGGCCTTCGTCCGTGCCTCCGAGGTGCGCACGCTGTGCGGCAGCCCGGCTTTGCTGGAACAGGCCATAGGCCCCCTGCATCATCCTGGCCTGCGCGCGACGCTGCAATGGATGCTGGACACCAGCCCGGTGGCGCATTGATGGTGGCGAAGTCCTTGGCAGGTCCGGCAAGGCTGACGTGCGGAATTGCCATGTGCACCTGCAACGGCATGCCTTACCTGCCGCAGCAGCTCGACAGCCTGCTTCAGCAGGACCGCTTGCCCGATCAGATTGCCATTCATGACGATGCCTCCGATGACGGCAGCTGGGAATACCTGCAGCAATGGGCTGCGCGCCAGAGCATCGACGTGAAGCTGGTCAGGAACGAGCCCCGCCTTGGGGTGGTCAAGAATTTTGAGGCTGCAGTGCAGTCGCTGCAGACGGACCTGATCTTCCTGTGTGATCAGGATGACGTGTGGCTGCCGTTCAAGATCAGTCTGCTCAGCCAGCAATTCGAGCAGGATCCGGCGCTGACCCTTCTGCACAGCGACGCCCGGCTGGTCGATGCGCAAGGCGTCGACATGCAGGCTTCGCTGTTCCAGTCGCTCGGTCTGAGTGAGGAAGAGCGCGGCTGGGTGGCGCAAGGCCGCGCACTGGACGTGCTGTGCCGGCGCAATATCGTCACCGGAGCCGCGGCAGTGTTCCGCCGCGATCTGCTGCCCCTGGCCCTGCCGTTTTCACCCGATTGGGTGCACGATGAATGGCTGGCCATTCTCGCAGCTGCCACAGGCAAGATGCGCTCCGAACCAAGCAGCACGGTCCAATATCGTCAGCATGGACGCAATGCCATCGGCATGGAAGCACCAGGCCTGGCCAGATTGGTCAAGCGCTTCAGGTTCGTGATGGCGCTCCCCGAAAGCAAGTTCCAGTTGCTGCGGCTGACCCGTGTTGAACAGCTCAAGGCACGCCTCGAACGCGAGGGCCGCCTGACCCCGGACCTGGCCGCGATGCTTGCTGACTGGCTGCGCTTTGCCCGTTTTCGTGCCGGCCTGTCGCGGTATCTGCCGTTGCGCATTCTGGCTGTCCTCAGGCATGCCGTGTCTACCAGTGATTACCGTCGTTTCGGCCGCGGTCCGCTCAGTGCGTTGCGCGACGTGCTGATGCGCTGAGCGTCTGCGCCTTCACTCCTTGCCCGTCCGTACGCGAGACCGCTCCATGTCCCCAGCTCTCATTTCCCTGTCAGTCGTCAGTCACGGTCACCGCGCGCACATTGCCTTGCTGCTGGCCGATCTGGCGCGATTGGGGCGTACGGATATCGAAGTGATCCTGACGGTCAATTTGCCGGAATCCTTCGACGACTTGCTGGCGGACCTCCCGTTCCCGGTGGTCGTGGCCAACAATCCTGAACCCAAGGGTTTTGCCGCCAATCAGAATGCGGCCGTGGCGCATGCAAGCGGGCAATGGTTCGTCATCCTCAATCCGGATATCCGCTTTCATGACGATCCCTTTGACGCCCTGCTGGAGGTCTCGCGCATGGTGCCGGCTGCCATCGTCGCACCGCTGATCGTCAATGCTGAAGGACAGGAAGAAGACAGTGCGCGTCACTTTCCCTCTCCCTTGCAACCGTTCAAACGCTATCTCGCCCGGCTGTTTGGCGTCCACCTTGCCAATGACAGTATTCCCACGCGTGGTCAGGTGGCCTATCCGGACTGGGTGGCAGGCATGTTCATGATGCTGCCCAAAACCATGATGGAGCAGTTGGGCGGGCTCGACGAGCGTTATCGCATGTACTACGAGGATGTGGATCTGTGCGCGCGCGCCAGGCTGGCCGGGCACGAAGTACGCGTGGCGCGCGCCGTACCGGTCGAACATAACGCCCAGCGCGACAGTCACCGCAAGCTGCGCTACCTGCGCTGGCATATCAGCAGCGTCATTCGCTTTTTCACTTCCCCGGCCTATCGTTCCTTGCGGCAACAGCGTACTCGTTGAAAAGCTCTTCCGACGCGCTTCTGGCGGGTCTTCTCTGCACGCAGTTGCAAAGAGCGGTGCGGCGGGACATTTTTGCCGTGAATTTTTCGGAATTCTCACCCGGCGTGGTTAAAATACTGGGTTTTGCGGGAAAACTCTGCAAAAAGATAGGCATCTGCGCATGGATACCGGGCGGGATGCATGGCTGGAAGAGGGCGGGAGCCCACAAGGGGGGGAGTAAATGTTGTTGTCAATTGTTGTGCCATGCTACAACGAAGAAGAGGTGATCGACTTCACCAAGCTGGAGTTGTTCAAGCTCATGGATGAGCTGGACGGCCTCGATGCTGAACTCATCTTCGTCAACGATGGCAGCCGTGATCGTACGCTGGAAAAACTCAAGGCCATCGCCCGTGAAGATGCCCGGGTGCGGGTGGTCTGCCTGTCGCGCAACTTCGGTCACCAGATCGCCGTGACGGCTGGCGTCGACGCTGCGCGCGGGGACGCCGTGGTGCTCATGGATGCCGACCTGCAAGATCCGCCGGCCGTGGTACATCAGATGGTGGCCCATTGGCGCGAAGGCTATGACGTCGTCTACGCCGTGCGGAGCGAACGCGAAGGCGAGTCAGCCTTCAAGATTGCCACTGCCCGTGCTTTCTATCGCTTGCTCAACAAGATGTCGGAAGTCGACATTCCCCTGGATACCGGCGATTTCCGTCTGATGAGCCGCCGTGTGGTCGACACCTTGTGCGCCATGCCGGAGCGCGACCGCTTCGTGCGCGGCATGGTGAGCTGGGTCGGCTTCAAGCAGATGGCCCTGCCGTACGCGCGCGCGCGCCGGGTGGCCGGCGTGACCAAGTATCCCCTCAAGAAGATGCTCAAGTTCGCCACCGACGGCATCCTGTCCTTCTCCAGCAAGCCGCTGCAGATGTCCATCGGACTGGGCATGAGCGCTGCGGGCCTGGCATTTCTCGGCATCCTCTATGCCCTGTTCCTGCGCATCTTCACCCAGGTCTGGGTCGAGGGCTGGACCGCGCTCATGATTGCGGTCCTGTTCATCGGCGGCGTGCAACTGGTGTCGATCGGCATCCTGGGCGAATACATCGGCCGCATCTACAGCGAGATCAAGCGTCGGCCCCTGTACGTGGTGTCGGAATACATCGGATATGCACCCGAGGCCCGCATCGAGGGCTCGCGCAGCCCGGTGGTGGCGGTCGTCGATGCATCGGCCTGAGCGGGATGCCCCCTTGATGAATCGATTTTCCGCCAAACAGCTGATCCGCCTTGCCGTCGGCGTAGGCGTTGCGCTGGTCTTCGGCTGGCTGGCCTTGCGCCACACCGACTGGAATCAGCTCAGCACGACGCTGCTGGCCGCCAACAAGAGCCTGATCCTGCTTGGTTTGCTGATCTTCGCGGTCGGTTACGCCTGCCGCATCGCGCGCTGGACCTCCATGCTGCGCGTGTCGCGACCGGCCTTGCGCTGGTCCGATTGTGCTGGCCCCTTCCTCGCCAGTTTTGCCGCCAACAACGTCCTGCCGTTCCGGGCCGGCGATCTGATGCGCATGGTCGCCTTCAATCAGCAACTGGGCACCTCGGCGGCGACGGTGGTGGCCACTTTGTTCGTGGAGCGATTGCTGGACCTGCTGATGGTCATCGTCATGCTGGGTGCAGCGGTCCTGCTGGTGGGCGCGCGCCTGCACAGCTATGTCGATCTGGGTGCCGGTGCCTTGCTGCTGATGGCGCTGGCGATCATGGCGGTGCTGCTGTTTCCGCACGCCATGCGTCCGCTGGCGCGCTTCTTCCTGGCCTTGCTGGCCAAGGTGTTGCCGGGGCTGGCCAAGCGCCTTGGCGATGAAATCGGCAAGGCATTCGACACGCTGGAGTCGATGTCGCGTGGCCCGACCATGCTGGTGCTGGTGGGATGGTCGCTGCTGGCCTGGCTGTGCGAAGGCATGCTGTTCTGGCTGGCGGCGCTTTCACTGCCCGCCGTCAGCGAGCCTGCCAGTGCCTGGCTGGCGCTGCCGGTCGGTACCCTGGCCACGCTGATCCCCAGCACGCCCGGCTACGTCGGCACCTTTGATTTCTTTACCGCGAAGACCCTTGCCATTGGCGGCAACGATATGGCTGCCTCGACGGCCTATGCGCTGCTGGTCCATCTTCTTTTGTGGCTGCCGCCGACCCTGAGCGGTGGTCTTTACCTGCTGGTGCGCTCGCTGCGCCCCAAGAAAGTGCTGGAACATGAGTGAACAGATCCGCGTCAGCGTTGCCGTCATCGGTGGCGGTTTTACCGGGCTCAGCGCAGCCTATGAGTTGGCCAAGGCCGGTGCCTCCGTGGCCGTGCTGGAAGCTGAAGAAGAGCTGGGTGGCCTGGCTGCTGCCTTCGATGTGGAAGGCGAAAAGCTGGATCGCTTCTACCATCACTGGTTTACCAATGACCTCGAAGTGATGCACCTGATCGATGAGATCGGCCTGTCCGACAAGGTCACCATCAACCCGACCAATACCGGCATGTACTATGCCAACCAGTTCTTCAAGCTCTCCACGCCGATGGATCTGCTGCGCTTCACGCCGCTGGGTTTCTTTGACCGCGTTCGCCTGGGCCTGCTGGCCTTGCGCGCGCGCCGCGTCAAGAACTGGATGGAGCTGGAAGACAAGACCGCAGAACAATGGCTCAAGGAACTGGGCGGCGAGTCGGTCTTCCGCGTGGTGTGGGAACCGCTGCTCAAGGGCAAGTTCGGTGAAGCGGCCGCCCGCAAGGTCTCGGCCGTGTGGTTCTGGAACAAGCTGAAGCTGCGCGGCGGCAGCCGCGGCAAGGGTGGGGAAGAGCGCCTGGCCTATCTGAAGGGCGGCTTTGTCTCGATTGCGACCCGCCTGGCAGAGCGCATCACGCAGGCCGGCGGCCACGTCATCACGCGGGCACCGGTGCAGAGCTTCCGTCGCGACGATGGACTATGGCAAGTGCAGACGCCCAAGGGTGTCATCGTCGCCGATCATGTGATTGCCACGCCGGCGCTGCCACTGATCGCCGATATGGTGAAGGAATGGGCCAGCCCCGACTACCTGCAGCAGCTGCGTCGCATCGAATACCTGGGCAACGTCTGCCTGGTGCTGGAACTGAACAACAGTCTCTCCAGTACCTACTGGCTCAACGTCAACGATCCGACTTTCCCGTTCGTGGGGGTGATCGAGCACACCAACTTCGAGTCCACCGACACGTATGGCGGACGTCACATCGTCTATCTGTCCAAGTATCTGCCGGTCGACGAGGCGCTGTATTCCATGAGTGCCGATGAAGTCCTGGCCTATGCCATGCCGCACCTCAAACGCATGTTCCCGCGCTTCGACGAGAGCTGGATCCTCGACCACAAGGTATGGAAGTCGCGCTGGTCGCAGCCCGTGGTGGAGAAGCACTACAGCCGCCTGATTCCGTCGGCCGAAGGACCTCTGCCGGGACTGCACATTGCCTCCATGGCGCAGATTTATCCGGAAGATCGCGGTACCAATTATGCGGTGCGTGAAGGGCGCAAGATTGGACGGCATGTCGTCGGATTGCTGGGGAAGTCCAAGCAATGACGCGGCAACGCTTGACCTTGGGCTTGCTGGCGCTGCTCATCGCAATCGCCGCCTGCATCCTTTGCATCGGCAAGGACGCCATGCAGACGAACCGTATGGGTGATGCTGCTCTCTTCGAGCAGCTCATCGAAAACATCCATGCGGGTAAAGGTGCCGTCTCCAACGTGTTTGCCAATACGCAGAACTTCATCGACCACCGTTACATCGGAATTCCCAACACCGAGCTGCTTTCTCGGGAACTGCAGGGCATGCTGGTCCATCCTGCAGCTGACGAACGTTCGATGCTGGGTTTCCACGCCTATTACATTCTTTATCCCATCTCCTGGCTGCTGTGGATGATGTCGTCTTCCATGGCGCTGGTCGTGCTGCAGACCACGGCTTATGCGCTGCTGGTCTGGGCAACCGCGGCTTACGTGATGGTGCGTACTCGAAGCGTGGTGCTATCCGTTCTGTCTTGCGGACTCGTTTTCTTCAGTCCCCAGGTGTTCCTCGGCTTGGCGGGCCAGTTCTATCCTGATCGGCTGTTCGTACCTCTCGGCTTCATCCTCTTGTGTTGCCTGCACTTCCAGTTGCGGTGGAGGTATGTGGCATTGGTGGCGCTTTTGCTGGCCCTCGTCAACGAGCGTGCTGCACTGATCAGTGGCCTGCTGGTCGGAATGCATGCGATCTTGTTCGGCTGGCACCAGCGCAAGCGCTTGCTCACGCAATTGGCCGTCGCCGGGTTGCTCGTCGCATATGCTTTTCTGATCAAGAAACTGGTGCTGACCAATCTGTATTACGACACATTTTTGCCCGTCAGCTGGGATGATCTTGTCTATCGCTATACCCAGATTCCGGGCTTTGCCGACAATCTTTTCATCAATCTCAAGAACAACGCATTGCTTCTGATGTTGGCGGTGTTCGCGCCGCGTTACCTTCTCATCGCATTGGTGGTGCTATTGCCGAATTTGGTCGGCTCCATCGGTGGAGCGGAGAAGGTGGGATGGCTGTCCCACTACCATTCCTACTACTTCCCGGTGCTCTGCTTCGCGGCAGCCTCCGGTGTTTGCAACCTCTATCTTCTTTGCTCGCGGGCAACATTCAAGGGTGCGTTGATTGCCGGATTTGCTTTGGCTTCCGCCTTCGTGTGGTACACCCAAGAAAAACTGAATTGGAACATGATCGCGGTCCCCTCCAGCGTCATGAGGGAGTTTGTTGCGATGTATCAGGCAAACCGGCGGGGAACGCCCACCGGCTATGACACCAGACGTCTGATCAACGCCGAGTTTGCCGCCGGCAGTCTCGTCGTTACCAATGAAGCCGGAATGGCCATGCTGCATCAACGGGTCAAGGTGGGTGTTTATCCCCTCGGTCTGCGCAAAGCTGACTATGTCTACATCGACTGCGGGGAACTGGACGGCAAGCTTCCCGATGATGCCAACTGGGTTGCCGGAAAGCCGGTCTCCACCGTTCTGGAACAGCAGTTTGGCTTTACTTTTCACGAGATCGCGCACGTTCCCGGCCATTGCGTTGGAGTCAGGAACACCGCGAAGAGGCCGGAATGATGCCGACCTGCGCCATCGTGCGTGACCATAGACAGACCCAAGAGAAATGAAGAAAATCGCAATCCTGCAGTCCAACTACATCCCTTGGCGCGGTTACTTCGACATGATCGCTGCCGTGGATGAATTCATTCTCTACGACGACATGCAATATACCCGGCGTGACTGGCGGAACCGCAACCAGATCAAGACGCCACAGGGTTTGCAGTGGCTGACCGTGCCCGTTCGCGTCAAGGGCAAGTATCTGCAGAAGATCCGCGAGACGGAAATTGAAGGGACTGCCTGGGCCGCTGAACACTGGAAATCCTTGCAGCAGAACTATCGGCGGGCTGCCCACTTCGATCAGGTAGCCGAGTGGTTGCATCCGCTGTACCAAGATTGCCAGCATACGCACCTGTCCGAACTGAATCGCGGCTTCATCGAGGCCATCTGTGGCTTCCTGCATATCAAGACCAGGATCACCAATTCCTGGGATTACGAACTGGTCGATGGCAAGACGGAACGCCTGGTCGATCTGTGTCTGCAGGCGGGTGCAACACATTACATTTCCGGCCCTTCTGCAAAAGGGTATGTGGAGGAGGAGCAATTCCTCCGCGCGGGAATCACCCTCGAATGGTTTGATTACGCAGGCTTCAAGGACTACCCGCAGCAGTGGGGCGACTTTCTGCCAACCGTTACGATATTGGATCTCTTGTTCAACTGCGGAAGCGATGCAGGTCAATTTCTCAGGAACATCCCGTCATGAAGCTTTCCATTGTTGCCACGCTCTACCAGTCGGCACCCTACATCGAGGAGTTCTACCAGCGTTGCAGCCGTTGCGCCCAGGCATTGGTCGGTGACGACTACGAGATCGTCTTCGTCAACGATGGTTCTCCTGATGACAGCCTGGGCTTGACCATCAGGCTCGGTGAAAGCGATCCCCACGTCGTGGTCGTCGATCTCTCGCGCAATTTTGGTCACCACAAGGCAATGATGACCGGGCTGGCCCACGCGCAGGGAGAGCGTGTGTTCCTGATTGATGCCGACCTGGAAGAAGATCCCGAGTTTCTCCTGCCTTTTTCCGAGAAAATGAACGGCAGCGATTGCGACGTGGTGTATGGCGTTCAGGAGCAGCGCAAGGGTGGATGGTTCGAACGCTGGAGCGGGGAATTGTTTTACAGATCCTTCCGCTCGTGGACCGGTATCGCATTGCCCCAGAACGTGGTGACGGCGCGATTGATGTCGCGTCGCTATGTCAATGCGCTTTTGCTGCACACCGAGCGTGAGGTGTTCATTGCCGGGTTGTGGCATATCACCGGTTTTGATCAGCAGCCGATGCTGGTCAAAAAGCACAGTACCAGCGAGACAACGTATACCTTCCGCAAGAAGATGTCTCAATTCGTCAATTCGGTGACGTCCTTCAGCAACGCCCCGCTGATCGGCATTTTCTATATCGGTGTCAGCATCTCCGTACTGGCAATGCTATGCATCGCCTATATCGTGGGACAATGGCTGCTCATTGCGCGCCATGTCAGCGGATGGACCTCATTGATGGCCTCCGTCTGGCTGTTGGGCGGCATGATCATCTCGTTCATCGGAGTGGTGGGTCTCTACCTCTCCAGAATATTTTCCGAGGTGAAGCAGCGGCCGTACACGATCGTGCGCCACGTCTACCGGCGTATGCCCGTACATGTGGCCGCCGATGGTACGGATCGCCAGGCAGATACCCGACATGACACTACCGGAGCATGACCCGATGAAAACGCCCCTCGTGATATTCGGCGTAGGCGACTTTGCCCAGCTCGCCCATTTCTATTTCGGACTGGACGGGCAATATGAGATCGTGGCGTTCACTCTCGATGGCGATTACATCAAGGAGTCCACTTTCTGCGGCTTGCCGGTGGTCCCATTCGAGGAGCTTGAGCGTACGCATGGGCCGCAGCAGCATGCGATGTTCATCGCCCTGGGCTACTCCAGGCTGAACGCGGTGCGCAAGGAAAAGTACCTGGCGGCCAAGGCCAAAGGCTACCGGCTGGCCAGTTACCTGAGCCCGGATGCGACTATCCGCAACCAGGGAAACATCGGTGAGAACTGCTTCATCTTCGAAGACAATACGATCCAGCCCTTCGTCAGGATCGGCAACAACGTGACCTTGTGGAGCGGCAATCACATTGGCCATCACAGCCTGATCGGCGATCACTGCTTCATCGCTTCCCATGCGGTCATCTCGGGTGGTGTCGAGATCGGCGAGCAATGTTTTATCGGCGTCAATGCCACCTTGCGGGACAGGATCAAGATCGGGGCACAATGCGTGATCGGTGCGGGGGCGTTGCTCCTGGCAGATGCTGAGCCCAATGGCGTGTACGTCGGCACGGCAACGGAACGTTCCAGGGTTCCAAGCAACAGGTTGAGAGGAATATGACGCAAAAGTGGAAAAAACTGGGGCTCATCTATAGTCCCGCTGGCGAGCGGCCATGGCTGCATACTCATGCTGCGGTCCCGATCGCGGAGCACGTCCGGGATGACGTGTATCGCATCTATTTCAGCTCGCGTGATGCAGAAAACCGCAGTCATACAGGCTACGTGGTGATTGATCTTGCCCGTCCGCAGGAGATCCTGGAATTGTCGGATCAACCCGTGCTGGCACCCGGTGCCTTGGGTGAGTTCGATGACAGCGGCACCATGGCGACTTGGCTGACGACCTACCGCGGCCAGCAATACATGTATTACATCGGATGGAATCTGGGTGTGACCGTGCCGTTCCGCAATTCGATCGGCCTGGCCATGGGGCAAGGCTCTGGCCGTTTTGAACGCTACGCTGATGGTCCCATCGTGGATCGCTCCATGAAGGAACCGCACTTCTGCGCCAGCTGCAGCGTGATGCCTGGCGAGGATCTGTGGCGCATGTGGTACCTGTCCTGCACCGGCTGGCGTATCAGCGAGGGTAAGCCGCAACATCGCTATCACATCAAATACGCGGAGTCCGCCGACGGCATCACCTGGGACCGGCAAGGTATCGTCGCCATCGATTATGCCGATGAAGGTGAATATGCCATTTCCCGTCCCTCTGTCCTGTGCGATGGTGGCGTCTGGAAGATGTGGTATTCGTATCGGGGCGATCGTTACCGGATCGGCTATGCCGAGTCGGACGATGCCAAGCAATGGCGCCGCATGGATGATGCGGCAGGCATCGACGTCTCCGCTGAGGGCTGGGACAGCGAGATGGTCGAATATCCTTTCGTCTTCGATCACAAGGGACAGCGTTTCATGCTCTACAACGGCAACGGATACGGCAAGACGGGTTTTGGCATCGCCGTGCTGGAAGGCTGAGCAGGCGGATCACATGAATCGTCTCTTTGATTACCTCTACATCCTGGCCACGATCGTATTCACGGTGTATGGCCAGCTGATTCTGAAGTGGCGGATCGGCCATTTTGGCGCGTTGCCCTTGGGCGGTGCCGACAAGCTCAAGTTTCTGTTGGGCCTGTTGTTTGATCCCCTCATCTTTTCGGGATTCTTTTCCGCGTTTCTGGCGTCGCTGGCGTGGATGGCAGCGATGACGAAATTCGAGCTCAGCCATGCCTATCCTTTCATGAGCCTCAATTTCGCCATCGTCTTGATCCTGAGCGTCTGGCTGCTCAATGAGGGGTTGACGATGCCCAAGCTGTTCGGGATTTCACTCATCATCATCGGCACCGTCGTGGCCGCCCGCGGCTGATCCAGGCGCCCACTGCATCACTATCAATGCAAATGTTCTCGCTCAAACCAGGCAATTCGAAAAGCGTGCGCGCCCCGCTGTCGGGCCGTGTCATCGACGTGGCGATGTGTCTGTTCCTGCTGGGCATGCTGGGGCTGCTGTACGCCTATACCTTCTGGAAGGCGCATCACGGCATCGGTGATACGGATACTGCATTTTTCCTTGATGTCCTGGAAAATACCTGGCACCTCGGGTTACCCACGACATCGGCGGTGCGTGCGTTTCTGAATGTGTACCCATTCATCCTGATGGATCCGGACAAGTTTTGTGCGATCGATCAGACGCAGTTCTCCACCATTCCTGCCAACATTCTGCTTGGCCATGCCAATCTCATCGTCTATCCCTTGAGTGCGCTGGCGCAGTGGCTGGGCGCTGAGCGTGTCGCCGCGATCTCTACCGCGTCAGCCTTTGTTGCCTTGCCCGCCATTTCGTATCTGTTCCTGCGTCGGCGCAACGTGCCTGCCTTCCTGTGCCTGTTCTTTTCCGTGATCGTCTGTCTGCATCCGGCCTGGCGTATCGCGACGGAAGGCTGGATCTACTTTGATCGTCTGTTCATGCCCTTCGCGCTGGCGTTTGCATTCCTGATGCATGACGCGTTCACCAACAAGGAGGTGATGGGACGCTCGCGCATGATCCTGGTCGTCGTGATTGCCGCTATTGGCGCGATGATTCACGAACGCGGTGCCTTGCTCATGCTGGTAGTCGCGCTCGGCCATGCGATACTTTACCGGTCCGCACCTCGCCGCAACGTTCTGTTCGTGCTGGCCGTGTCAGCGGCGCTGATGGCTTATCTCGCCGTCTACAGCGTCCTTCAGCACAACGTCGACAATGCCGAGGTCTACAAGAGCTTTTTCGATCTTCCCCGGTTCCTGAACAACGTTTTTCGTCCGGGCCTGGTCAAGCTGATCGCATTCAATCTACCTTTCATCTTGCTGGCAGCCCTGTTCAACTGGCGTGCCGCGCTGATTGCCGGCATCACGATTTTCCCCAATGTCATCGTGTCGATTGGCGGAGCGGAAAAGGACGGCTGGATCACCCACTATCACAGCTTCTATTTCCCGTTCGTCATCTATGCGGGTGCCGTTGGCCTGACCGGCTTGCTTGCTGCCCGGCGCGATCAGTACGATGCTGGCACTCAAGGCCGGTGGCCGAGGAGCTTGGCGGCCGTCGTCATGTTGTCCCTGATCGGGGCTGTCGTCAGTTTTCTCAATCCCTATGGCCCCGACCTGTCATGGCGAACCGCGTTCATCAAGGAAGGCTTGTGGCGGCCGGTGAATGACCTTTATGTGATCGACCCCAAGTTTTCCTCCAATCGCTACGAGACTGATCGCGCTGATCGTCTGGTTGCGGCCATACCAGCCGGGGCATCGGTGACGTTCATGCCGCCGTTCAACGTCTGGAAACTGTTCAGGAACCACAATTCCATTCAGATTTTCCCGGTCGGTACCGGGGTCAGCGAATATCTTCTGGTGACCTTTGAAAAGAAGGCCGACGGCGGGATAATGTTTGATCCCGTTGGTGTGGTGGGATCCCCGGAGGGCCATTTGAAGGCCCGGCAATGCGTGACGGACAAGGTGTGGGCCGCCGGCTACAAGCCCGTCATGGAAATCAATCACTACATGCTGTTGCGCCGCTAGGCGCGCTTTCTGAGAGAGAAGCGATGAAAGGGAAAAATATCCCCTTTAACTGGCCCCACATGACCGGCAAGGAGCTGTATTACATTGCCGAGGCGCATTTCAATGGCAAGCTGGCCGGCGACGGTCCGTACACTGCCAAATGCCATGCCTGGCTGCAGGAGCGGACAGCGAGTCACAAGGTCCTGTTGACCCATTCGTGCACCGCAGCCCTGGAGATGGCGGCGCTGCTGCTGGACATCCAGCCGGGCGATGAAATCATCATGCCCTCCTATACGTTCGTCTCCACCGCGAATGCCTTCGTATTGCGGGGGGGTATTCCGGTGTTCGTCGATATCAGGGAGGACACGCTCAACTTGGATGAGCGGCTGATTGAGCAGGCGATCACATCGCGCACGCGAGCGATCGTCCCGGTCCATTACGCGGGTGTGGCCTGCGAGATGGACGCCATCCTTGCCATCGCCCGACAACATGGCCTGCACGTCGTCGAGGATGCCGCCCAGGGCGTGATGTCGACCTACAAGGGCAGGGCGCTGGGTGCCATCGGTGATCTCGGTGCCTACAGTTTTCACGAAACCAAGAATGTCATTTCCGGCGAAGGCGGCGCATTGCTGGTCAACCAGCCGGCGCTCGCGCAGCGTGCCGAGATCATCCGGGAAAAGGGGACCGACCGCAGTCGCTTCTTCCGGGGCGAAGTCGACAAATACACCTGGCAGGAAGTAGGTTCATCCTTCTTGCCAGGTGAACTGATAGCGGCGTTCCTGTGGGCCCAGCTTGAAGGTGCGGACGCCATTACCGACGCGCGCCTGGCGGCGTGGCATCGCTATGATGAACAACTGGCCCAGGCGGAACAGGACGGTCTCTTGCGTCGTCCTGTCGTGCCCGACGGATGCGTCCACAATGCGCACATGTATTACGTGATTGTGCCGCAAGCTGGGCAGCGTCAGCAGGTCCTGGATGCGTTGAAGCAGGAAGGGATTGGCGCAGTCTTCCATTACGTGCCGCTGCATTCGTCGCCCGCAGGTCTGCGCTACGGCCGCGTCAGCGGTGCATTGGACGTCACCGATCAGCAATCCGAACGTCTGATTCGTCTGCCACTATGGGCGGGGCTGACCGTTCAACAGCAGGACAAGGTCATCGATATCCTGACCAGTACCCTGAAGGCATCGCGCTCTTAACGTCGTTCCGCATCGGCATACACCGCCGAGGCCGCGCGGCGCAGCGCGACGTCGGTGGACACGGGCGGTGACCAGTCAAGTACTGATCTGGTCTTCCCGATATCCACCTGCAACGACCCGCACAATCTCTGCGCCACCGCTCCCTTCCCCAACAACCTTGCCCCCCATTCGAGCACCCGCGCAGGCACGGGGATCAGCCTGGCCGGCCGGCCCAAGGCCTGGCCCATGCGGCGCAACAGCTCGGTGGTCGACAGATCCTCCCCATCACTGACCAGAAAGATTTCATTGGCTGCCGCCGGGTGATGCATGCACAGCGTCATCAGGTCGACCAGGTTGTCCAGGGCGACCAGGCTGCGGCGGTTACCGGTGATGGCACCGAGCGGGAGCGGGATCCCCTTTTGCAGCCATCGCATCATGCTCCTGAAATTGGCCTTCACGCCCGGCCCGTAGACCAGCACCGGCCGGATCACCACTACTTCCATGCCACCCTCGGCAGCCAGAGCCATCAGTGCCTGCTCGGCCTCCATTTTGGAAATGCCATACGCATCGACGGGGGCCGGCGTATCGTCGGCGGTGAACGGGTGTCCCGGCGCAGTCTGCTCGCCATTGACCTTGATCGAGCTGAGAAACACCAGTCGCTTGACGCCCGCGTCCCTGGCCTGTCTTGCCAGCGCAAGACTGCCCTCCACATTGACCCGGCGGAACAAGCTCAACGGATCGCCGGCGGTCTCGTTCATCACGTGAACGCGCGCAGCACAATGCACTACCGTGTCAACGCCGGTCAGCGCCGTGTGCCAGTTTGTCTGCGGTCCGAGGTCGCCGGTCTCCACCACCTCCACACCAGCAGGCAACAAGCCGCCGGACGCCGCGGTGCGCAGGGCCGCACGCAGAGCGAGATCGGGACGGGGAGCGAGGTGCCGCAGCAGTGCGCTGCCGACAAAGCCGGAAGCGCCGGTAACGAGGATACGCATGAAGGAGTGCGGGGTCGTGATGGCCAGAAGGGGCTCCATACTAACATCCGATCCGGCTCGCAATGATCCGGAAACACGTCGCGGCCGGACGCCATCGTCCGGCCCCGTTGGGCAGTTGCGTCATGCCTGCACAAAAGCCCGGTGGCCATCGTACAATCTCAGCACCAAAATCAAGCCGGCCGTTGGCCTCCGATGCGTCGGCAAATCATCAGGGGAAAATTCATGCGATTCGTGTCGCCGAGAGGGCTGCTCGCCACCCTCCTGTGCAGTCTGTCCTTCGTCGTCCATGCCCAGTTGCCAGCCGCTCCCGGCGCGGCAGCGACGGAATCCACGGAAGCCCCGTCGTTGCCCGTGCGCGAGATCCAGGTCGCCTCCGAAGCCTTCACGCGCGGCGACAAGATTCCTTCCTGGGTGGAACCCATCGAGGTGCCCGCGACGCGGCGTACCGAGGCCATCGTCATGCGCCTGTGGGACACACAGTTCCGCGCCGACAGCCAGCCGGTCTTCTACGTCAATCGCGCAGCACAGATCAATGACAGCAGCGCCCTGGCCTCGGCCGGGCAGTTGATCATCGACTTCGTGCCGCAGTATCAGAAAATGCATCTGCACAGCCTGCGCGTGTTGCGCGGTAAAGAAGTGCTGGATCACACCAGCCGGGTTCAGGTGCGCTTCCTGCAGCGCGAACTGGGCATGGAAAACGGCGTCTTCAGCGGCTCGGTCCAGGCAGTCATGCTGGTGCCGGACCTGCGCGTGGGCGATACGGTGCAATACGCGTATTCGGTCGAAGGCACCAATCCGGTCTTCGGTAGCACCTACGCGAATGAGGCAGGGTGGGACTGGCCCATTCCGGTCGAGTTGCGCAGTGTCATCCTGAGCCATCCTGTCGGCCAGCGCGTGGACTGGAAAATGGTGGGCGAGATTGGCAACACCGATATCCGTCCCGACATCAGCCAGGCCGCCGGCTGGCGCAAGCTTCGCTTCACCGAGCGCGGCATCCGGATCGAGGAACCCGATCGCTGGGTCCCGGCCGACTTCAGCCTGCGTCGTTTGCAGTTCACCAGTTGGGATAGCTGGAACAGCGTCGCCCGCTGGGCCGATGGCCTGTTCCCGCCCGCGCCGGTGCCGGCCGCGCTGCAAGCCCGTCTGGAGCAATGGAAGAAACTACCCACCGATGAGCAGCGGGCCGTGGCGGCCCTGCGTTGGGTGCAGGACGAGATCCGCTACTTCTCCGTCTCCATGGGAGAAAGCTCGCACCGTCCGCACCCGCCCGCCGACGTGGTCCGTGACCGCTACGGTGACTGCAAGGACAAGACCTATCTGCTGGTGACGCTGCTGCGCGCCATGGGGATGAACGCCGTTCCCATCCTGACTTCGCTGGCCGAGCCGCGCACCGTTGCGCGTTATCTGCCCAGTCCCCTGGTCTTCGACCATGTGCTGGTGCGCCTGCGGCTCGATGGTGCGGATTACTACCTGGACCCGACCATGCAGGGACAGTCCGGCTCGCTCAGCAAGCAGGGCAGCGGTGTTGAAGGCGCAGCGATACTGGCGGTGGCACCGGAGACGACTGCCCTGGAGAGCATGCACTGGACTGATGCCGTGGCGCGCAATACCGCCATCCTGGATGAAGTGATCGAGATTCCCGCCCTGGATGCCGATGGCACGCTCAGCGCGACCTGGACCTGGGTCGGCAGTGATGCCGAAACCATGCGCGTAGTCTCCCGCAGCCTGCCGGAAGAGCGCTTGCGCAAGTTCGCACTCGGTGGCTACGAGCGCCGCTATCCCGGTATCGACCTGGTGGGCGTGCCGGTGCTGGAGGACGATGCCGCCAACAACCGCGTCATCGCGCGTGCCCGCTTCAAGCTGCCCAAGCCGGCCAAGGCCTATCCGGATGGGTGGGTGGTCAAGTACGGGGCCAGCATCATGCAGGGCATCTATGATCTGCCGCGCAACTTCAAGCGCAGCTACCCGGCCAAGGTCTCGCGTGCCCCTTACCGCCTGCGTTACACCTTGCGCATGGTCTGGCCCTCCAATGTCTCGATGATGCGCGATCCGCTGGAGCGCAACCTGCGTAACGAGTTCTTCACGTATTCGACCAAGCGGGTCTTCCGGGGTAACGTGCTGCAGGTCGAACGCAGCCTGGAAGTGCTCAAGGACACGGTCACTCCCGACGAGCTGCTGGCACTCAACAGCGCGCTCCAGCAGCTGGATTCGATCACGGCGCAAGGCGAGTTCGTGGAGCGCGAGGCGATCAAGACGAGCGGTTTCCTGGGTATGGGCAGCAGCACGCTCAAGGACACCGTGCGTCGTCGCCTGCAGGAGGAACTGGCCGCCTACGACCGCGTCATCGCGGCTGGCCGCCTGCGTGGCAATGACCTGGTCGAGGCCTTGTGCCGCCGCGCCGAAGTGCGCGCCGAGATGGACGAGCCGGCCAAAGGGATGGCCGACGCCGAAGAGGCCGTGCGCCAGGGACCGTCCAATCCCCGTGCCTGGGAGTGCCGCGGCCACGTCGCGCGTGACAGCCGTGATTTTGCACGCAGCATTCCCGATTACACACGGGCGCTGACCCTGGGCGGCAATGAAGGCTCGCTGTACCAGTCGCGCGGGATCTCGCGTTTCTTCATGGGCAAGTACCAGGAGGCCCTGGCCGATTTCACGCAGTCGGTTCTGATTTCCAAGGATGACGCCGAGTCCCGCCATTACGTGCTGCTATGGCAAGGTCTGGCGGCCCGGCGAACCGGTCAGCCACCCAGTGCAGAGCTGCTGCAGGCGGCGCGCGGCAAGGGCAGCGACGATGTCTGGCCGAACCCGCTGCTGGCGCTGGTGGCCGGCAGCCTCGGCGAGGACGGCGTGCTTCAGGCAGCGCAACGCAAGCAGGGCGATGACAAGGACATGGCACTGACCGAAGCCTGGTTCTTCATCGGCCAGATGCGCCTGGCCAGCGGCAATGTCCCGGCCGCACGGGAGGCATTCGAGAATGCGCGCAAGCCGGGCGTGAGCGTCTATTTCGAGTACCAGGCGGCGGGCTGGGAGTTGGCCCGCCTGGAACAGGCGGCCAGCAAGTAGCGCCAGCAGAACTGGATCTGAAGGAAAAAAAAAGAGCAGACCCTCGGGTCTGCTCTTTTTGCTTCGGCGTTTTCGACGTCCGAACGATGAATGGCAGTTGGTTTGTCGCTTACTGCTTGGCAGCCACGCTCACCGTATTTTCGTTGAGGCCACCACCCAACGCCTTGTACAGATCAATCGCATTGTTCAAGCGCAACTGCCGTGCCTGAATCAATGCCTGCTGCGCCGAGAACAAGTCTCGCTGCGCATCAAGCTGATCCAGCGAAGAGGCAATCCCGTTCTTGAATCGCAGGTCGGTCAGCTTCAGGCGTTCCTGCTGGGCCGCCAGGAAAGCTTCCTGCGCCTTGACCTGATCGTCCAGCGTACCGCGTGCCACCAGGGCATCGGCCACTTCGCGGAAGGCGGTCTGGATGGTCTTCTCGTAGGTCACCACGGCCTTGTTCTTGCGCACTTCCGCCAGATCCAGATTGGCGCTGTTGCGGCCGAAGTCGAAGATCGGCAAGGACAGCGAAGGACCAAAGCTCCACGCGCCCGAACCCGACTCGAACAATCCACCCAGCGTGCTGCTGGCGCTCCCGTAACTGCCGGTCAGCGAGATGCGCGGGAAGAACGCCGCCCGCGCCGCGCCGATGTTGGCATTGGCCGCCAGCAGGCTCTGCTCGGCCGAGCGGATGTCCGGACGATTGGTCAGCAGATCGGAAGGCAAGCCCGCCGGAATATCGGTCACGATCTTTTCATCCGACAGCAGCTGTGCCGGCGGCAGGTCGCCGACCTTCTTGCCGACCAGCAGCGTCAGTGCATTCTCGGCTTGGGCACGCTGGCGTTCCAGCTGGGACTTCGATACACGAGCCGACTCCACCAGCGTCTGCGTCAGGCGGAAATCCAGCGCCGAACTGGCACCGACGTCAAAGCGCTTCTGCGCCAGATCCAGATTGGATTCGCGCGACTTCAGCGTGTCGTTGGCCAGCTGCAGCTGTTCCGCATAGGAGCGCTCGGACAGATAAGCCTGCGCCACCTGCGCGATCAGGCTGATCTGCGCCGACTTCTGCGCTTCTTCGGTGGAGAGGTAGCTCGCCAGTGCCGCATCCTTCAGGTTACGCACGCGGCCGAAGAAGTCCAGCTCGTAGGCGGGAACCGCCAGGCCGACCTGATAGCTGTTGCTGATGAACGGCTGGCCGGTCAGCGACTGGCTGGCCGCAGTCCGCGTGCGGGCGGCGCTGCCATTGACGTTCAGGTTGGGCAGCAGATCGGCACGCGCGATCTGGTATTGCGCGCGGGCTTCCTCGATGTTGAGGACGGCCGTGCGCAGGTCACGGTTGTTTTCCAGGGCAGCCGCGATCAGCTGCTGCAGGCGCTGGTCCGGGAAGAACTGGCGCCAGCCGAGGTTGACCGCCTGCAGCTCGGCACGGCCGGCAGCATCGGCCGGGTAGGCCGTCTCCACCGGGGCTTGCGGACGGTCATAGGTGGGAGCCAGCGAGCAGCCCCCCAGTACGCCGGCCACCATCAGCGCTGCGCACAATTGCAGCAGGCGAGGCGAGCGCGGCAACGACAGATTAGCCATTGTCATTCTCCACTATTGATCTTGGGCGAGTGGTCGGCGTCAAACTTGCGCTGACGCTCGCTGCCCTTGAAAATCTTGCGCACGACCACGAAGAAGATCGGCACCAGGAACACCGCCAGCACGGTGGCAGTGATCATGCCGCCCATCACGCCGGTACCGATGGCGCGCTGGCTGGCCGAACCGGCACCCGAAGCGATGGCCAGCGGCAGCACGCCGAGGATGAAGGCCAGCGAGGTCATGATGATCGGACGGAAACGCAGGTGAACCGCTTCCAGCGTCGCTTCAATCAGGCCCTTGCCCTGCGCCTGCAGATCCTTGGCGAACTCGATGATCAGAATCGCGTTCTTGGCCGACAGACCCACCACCGCAATCATCCCCACCTTGAAGTACACGTCGTTGGGCATGGCGCGCAGCGTCACCCCCAGCAGTGCACCGAGGATACCCAGCGGCACCACCAGCATCACCGCCAGCGGGATCGAGGTGCTTTCATAGAGCGCGGCCAGCACCAGGAACACGGCGATCAGCGACAGGGCATACAGCGCCGGGGCCTGGTTGCCGGAGGTCTTTTCTTCCAGCGACTGGCCGGTCCACTCGAAACCGAAGCCCGGCGGCAGCTTGGCCACATAGGATTCCATCTCGGCCATGGCTTCACCGGTGCTGCGGCCAGGCGCTGCGCCACCGGCGATCTTCATGGCCGGATAGCCGTTGTAGCGGATCAGCTGCACGGGGCCGTTGATCCACTTGGCCGTCACGAAGGCCGAGAAGGGCACCATGCCGCCATTGGCGTTGCGGGCGTACAGGCTGGTCAGATCTTCAGGTTGCAGGCGGCGGTTGGCATCGGCCTGCACGATCACGCGCTGCTGGCGGCCCTGGTTGGGGAAGTCGTTCACATAGGACGAACCCAGCGCCGTGGACAGCACACTGTTGATCGTCGAGAACGGCACGCCCAGCGCATTGGCCTTGTCGCGGTCGATGTCCAGTTGCAGCTGCGGCGCATCTTCCAGACCTTCCGGACGCACACCGGCCAGCACCTTGCTCTGCGAGGCCATACCCAGGATCTGGTTGCGCGCCTGCACCAGCGCGTCGTGACCCAGACCGGCACGGTCCTGCAGACGGAAGGTGAAGCCGGTCGCGTTACCCAGTTCCGGAATCGGCGGCGGGTTCAGCGGGAAGACGATCGCATCCTTGATCTGCGAGAAGGCACCGAAGGCCTTGCCGGCGATCGCATCGGCCGACTGCGACTTGTCGCGCTCGGCCCAGTCCTTCAGCGGAGTGAACACCAGCGCCGCGTTCTGGCCATTACCCGAGAACGAGAAGCCCAGCACCGCAATGGCGTGTTCCACGGCCGGATCCTTGAGGTAGTACTCCTCGATCTTCTTGACCACCTCGGTCGTGCGCGCGGTACTTGCGCCCGGCGGCAGCTGGACGTTGGTGATGATGTAGCCCTGGTCTTCGTTCGGCAGGAACGAGGCCGGCAGGCGCACGTACAGCAAGCCCACGCAGGCCACGATCACCACGTAGACGATCATGTAGCGGCCGGCCTTGCTGAGCATCTTGCCGATCACGCCCTGATAGGCATTGGCGGTGGTGTTGAACTTGCGGTTGAACCAGCCGAAGAAACCCTTCTTCTCGTGGTGGTGACCCTTCTCAACAGGCTTGAGGATGGTCGCGCACAGTGCCGGCGTGAGGGTGAAGGCCATCAGCACCGAGAACACCATGGAAGCCACCATCGACAGCGAGAACTGGCGATAGATCGCACCCACCGCGCCGCCGAAGAAGGCCATCGGGATGAACACCGCGATCAGCACCAGCGTGATACCGATCAGCGCGCCGCTGATCTGGCCCATGGCCTTGCGGGTCGCATCAGCCGGCGAGAGACCTTCCTCGCTCATGATGCGTTCGACGTTTTCCACCACCACGATCGCATCGTCGACCAGGATACCGATGGCCAGCACCATGCCGAACATGGTCAGCACGTTGATCGAGAAGCCAAACAGCAGCAGCGTGGCAAAAGTACCCAGCAGCGCCACCGGCACCACAATGGTCGGGATGATGGTGTAACGGATGTTCTGCAGGAACAGGAACATCACCAGGAACACCAGCACGATGGCTTCGATCAGGGTCTTGACCACTTCCTCGATCGAGATCTTGACGAACTTGGAGGTGTCGTAAGGGATGGTGTACTTCACACCGGCCGGGAAATACTTGGCCAGCTCTTCCATCTTCTTGTGCACGGCGGTGGCGGTACCCAGCGCGTTGGCGGTCGGCGACAGCTGCACGCCGATGAAGGACGAAGGCTTGCCATCCAGACGGCCGGAGGTGTCATAGCTCTGGCCACCCACTTCGATGCGGGCGACGTCGCGCAGGCGCACGCTCGAACCGTTGGTATTGGCACGCAGCACGATGTTGCCGAACTGCTCGGGCGAGGTCAGCTGACCGTTGACCACCACGGTAGCGGCGATCTGCTGGCTGCCGGGGCTGGGCAGGGCACCCAGCGTACCACCGGCCACCAGCGCGTTTTGCGCCTGGATCGCGGCCGTCACGTCAGCAGGGGTCAGGCTCAGGCCGATCAGCTTGTTCGGATCGATCCAGATGCGCATGGCGCGTTCGGTACCGAACAGCTGCGCCTGGCCCACACCGGGCACGCGCTTGATTTCGTTCAGGACGTTACGCGACAGATAGTCACCCAGCGCCACCGGATCGAGCTTGCCATCGGTGGAAGACAGACCGATGAAGAGCAGGAAGTTGGAACGCGACTTGGTCACCTGCACGCCCTGTTGCGTCACGGCTGCCGGCAGGCGGGCCTCGACGCGCTTCAGGCGGTTCTGCACATCCACCGCCGCCAGGTCCGGATTGGTTTCCGGCGAGAAGGTGATGGTGATCTGCACCTGGCCGTTGGCCTGGCTTTGCGACTCGATGTATTGCAGGCCATCGGCACCGTTCATTTCCTGTTCGATCAGGCTGGTCACCGAATCGTCCAGGGTCTGCGCGGTCGCACCCGGATAGGTCGCCGTGACCACGATGGTCGGCGGCGCGATGCTGGGGTACTGGGCTACCGGCAATCCGGTAATGGCCAGCGCACCGCCCAGCATGATGAAGATCGCTAGCACCCACGCAAATACGGGGCGATCAATAAAGAACTTTCCCATCTGGCAGCCTCTTAGTTAGCTTTCGGTTGGGCGCTCGCCTCTTGCTTGGCCGGCTGGCCAGCAGCTTGTGCGGGAGCGCCCGCGGGATTCCATTGGACCGGCTTGACGGCGGCACCCGGGCGGACCTTCTGCAGGCCTTCCACGATGACGCGATCACCTTCCTTCAAGCCATCGATGACCTGCCAGTTGTTGCCGCGTGCGCCGCCGGTCTTGACCGGACGCGCCTCGACCTTGTTCTCGGCATTGACCACCATCACCGAGGAGCCGCCGGCATCACGCACCACGGCTTGTTGCGGCACCAGCAGGGCCTGTTCGTCCACGGCTTGCTCGATCTTGGTCCGCACGTAGGTACCCGGCAGCAGCAGGCGCTTGGGGTTGGGGAATTCGGCACGCAGCGAGACCGAACCGGTGCTTTCATCCACGCTGATGTCGGAGAACAGCAGCTTGCCCGGCTGTTCGTAAGCCTGGCCGTTTTCCAGCACCAGGGTCACGCTGGCCTTGTTGTCGCCCACGCTCTTGAGTTGACCGGCGGCCATCGCCTGCTGCAACTTCAACAGGTCGGCGCTGGACTGGGTCACGTTGACGTAGACCGGATCGAGCTGCTGCACCAGGGCCAGCTGGGTGGCATCCCCCTGGCCGACCAGCGCACCTTCGGTCACCAGCGCGCGGCCGATGCGGCCGGAGATGGGCGAGGTCACGGTGGCATAACCCAGGTTCAGGTTGGCCGTCTGCACCGCGGCCTTGCCGGCGGCGACATCGGCTTCAGCCTGCTTCTGGGCGGCCACGGCGTTGTCGTATTCCTGCTTGGAGACCGCGTTGACTTCCACCAGCGGCTTGTAGCGCTGCGCAGTCAGCGAGGTCTGGGTCAGGTTGGCCTGGGCGCGCGCCAGCGTGGCTTGCGCGCTTTCCAGGCTGGCCTTGTACTGGGCCGGATCGATCTTGAAGAGCACCTGGCCCTCCTTGACCTCGCTGCCTTCCTTGAAGACGCGCTTTTGCACGATGCCTGCCACCCGTGCACGCACCTGCGCCACGCGGAAGGCTTCCACGCGGCCCGGCAGTTCATTGGTGATGGCCACGCGCTGCGGGGCGATGGTCACCACCGACACCTCGGCCGGCGGCATCTGGCCGCCTTGCGCGGCGGGTTTCTGTCCGCAGGCAACCAGCGCGGCGGCAACGGCGACGGTCATGGTGAGGCGCGTGAAACGACTGACTGAGCTCATAGATATCTCGCACGAAAGTAAAGTTGAAGCCGCCAGGGGCGGCGATGAAACGAATTCGGTAGAACCGGTCACGACGATGATGCTGTGCCTGTCATCCGGTGATGGAGGGGATGGATGAGCCGGGCTACAGATTGTTGCAATGCAAGAAAGTCCCCACCCCTTCATGCCAGGGTGATGAATTTTTTTGCAGATGATGAACGGCAGGGACTTGAAGCGGATGCTATTATACATACATCCATGAATGTATGTATTTCTTCCAAACATCACATTAATTTAACAAACTTGTTCGAAACGGCGTAGCAAAATATGAGCGATTCCTTGCATTTTGATTCGAAAGCTACTCTGATGCCGTTTCCGCTGGTCTGAACCCGAGCTCTTCCATGCCGTCGGGCTTGAGGCCGAGCTGCTGGGAAGACGAATTTGACGCCCTGATATTGTGCACGAAACTCACTTACTTCTTCATGACGATCATTGCGCACATGAAGCCTTTGACGAAACTCTGCCGGTTGCGGGTGATGTGCATCCGCAACACGGCCGTCCAGTGGCGCGCCTGAGGGGCTGCGCCATGGCCATTTGCCCGGGAGTCTGTTGACATGGCCCGTTCGACCAAGGAAGAAGCGCTGGAAACGCGTGCCCGCATCCTCGATGCGGCCGAGCAGGTGTTCCATGAGCGCGGCGTCTCGCAGACCTCGCTGGCCGACGTGGCCAAGGCCGCTGAAGTCACGCGCGGGGCCATTTACTGGCACTTCAAGAACAAGAGCGATCTGTTCGACGCCATGTGCGAGCGCGTGCGCCTGCCCATGGAAGCGGTGCTGGAAGAAAACGCCAGCCCGCAGGTGGAGGATCCGCTGGGCCAGTTCCTGCGCAGCGGCATCTATGTGCTGACCATGGCGGCGACCGATGAGCGCTGCCGGCGCGTGTTCGACATCATCTTCAACAAATGCGAATTCGCCGACGCGCAGGACCCCATCCTGATTCGCCAGCGCGAATGCCACGTCGATGGATTGTTGCGGCTGGAGCAGATCCTGCTCAATGCGGTGGCACGCGGCCAGCTTCCGGCCACGCTCGATATCCGCCTGGCCTGCCTGGCGGCGCATGCGACCTTCAGCGGTCTGCTCACTGACTGGTTCTTTTCCCCCGACAGTTTCGACCTGGTCAAGGATGGCGAGCGCATCCTGGCGGCCTCGCTCTACGCGCTCAAGACCGCGCCGTCGCTGCAGAAGGCGTAGCCGGACCAAGCCTCGAAACCCGGGTGGTTTTCAGGCGATATGAAGGATCAGGATAAAACGTAAGGGAATTCAGGCAGGCCGGAGAACCCGGCCCCCGCCTGACCGGCCTGCGCCATGTGCATGACGCCCGCCGGCCAGAATGCGATATGAATCAATAAACCAAAAGACCAGGCTCAATAGGTCGGCATCGAAGGATCCACCTGGGCCGCCCAGGCGTGCACGCCGCCGCTCAGATTGATGACCTTGGTAAAGCCCTGGCGCTCCAGGAAGGCAGCCACCTGCATGCTGCGGCCGCCGTGATGGCAGATGCAGACCACCGGCTGTTCCTCGTCCAGCTCCGCGAAGCGGCCGGGAATGGTGTTCATCGGCACCAGCTGCGAGCCGGCGATGTGGCAGGTCTGGTGTTCCCAGGGTTCACGCACATCCAGCAGCAGGGGCGTGGGGCGGTCCGGATCGTTGATCCAGGCCGCCAGTTCCGGGGCAGAGATGTGCTCCATGATGCTTTTCCTGTCTCGGCCCTGAGGCTCAGAACGTAAAGTGGGACGGCGTGATCGCTGCGTGCAGCGGCTTGGCCAGGGTTTCCACGATGTTGACGGTCTCGAAGGCGTGTTCCGAGGTGCGGGTGATCAGTTGCAGTTCCATCACCGGGGCCGAACCGACGATGGCCAGCAGGCGGCCGCCGATCTTGAGTTGCTTGCCGAAGGATTCCGGCAGCAGCGGCAGCGAGCCGGAGATCACGATGACGTCGTATTCGCCAGCCTTGCCATCGGCACCGGTCCAGCCTTGCGCGCCATTGCCCAGTTGCACGTCGACGTTGGCCACGCCGTAGTCCGACAGGTTCTGTTCGGCCAGGGCCTTCAGTTCCGGCGAGATTTCCACGGTCGTCACGTGGCGCGCCTTGTGCGCCAGCAGGGCTGCCATGTAGCCCGAACCTGCGCCGATTTCCAGCACGTATTCGTGCTTCTTCACATTGGCTTCCTGCAGGATGCGCGCTTCGATCTTCGGAGCCAGCATGTTTTCACCACCCGGCAGCGGGATCTCGGTGTCGAAGAAGGCCAGGCTGCGATAGGCGGCCGGGACGAATTCTTCACGCTTGACGACCATCAGCAGGTCCAGCACGTCTTGCGCCAGCACGTTCCAGGGGCGGATTTGCTGCTCGATCATGTTGAAGCGGGCTTGTTCGATATTCATGGCGGTGGCTCGATCTAATCTAATAGCGACGGAAAGGCAGCATTTTAGCAAACACCGCCCGGCTAATCAGCCCATCTATGCGCCGAAAAAGCCGCTGGAGGCGCTTCTGTTGCGGGTTTTCCTCAATGCAATGCGAGCGCGACAGGCTGGCGTCAGGCTTTGAGCCCGTTCAGGCAAAGGTCGATCATGCTCTCCAGGTAGGCCAGCGGATCGATGGGCGTGGCCGCGCAGGGTGCGAGTGACTGCTCCCACAGCATCAGCATGATGAGGGGGGCGACGATGACTTTCTTCATGGCGTCGGCGTTAATGCGTCGGAATTCCCCGCGTGCCATGCCGCGTTCGAGCACGCGCACTATCGTCGCATCACCGCGCGCGGTCACTTCATCATGGTAAAAGCGTGCAAGTTCAGGGAAATTGCCGGATTCGGCCACCATCAGCTTGGCAATGCCGACCACGCCGGAGTGCGAGGCGGACTGCCACCAGTGCAGGATGAGATCACGCAGCAGTTCGGCGCTGCTGCCGGCGTGGCCTTCGATGCGGGCTTCGGCCTGGTCCAGCAGGGGCAGCACATTGGCGCGTACCACCGACTTGAACAGGCTTTCCTTGCCATCGAAGTAGAGATAAAGGGTGCCCTTGGAGACACCCGCGCGGCTGGCCACGTCTTCCAGCCGGGTCGCGGCGTAACCGCGCTCGACGAACAATTCCAGTGCCGCCGCCAGCAATTCCTGGGGGCGGTCTTGTTTGCGTCGTTCCCAACGCGGTTCTTTGGCCGATGCAGACATGAGAAACAAGATTACCGGGACGGGGCACTGTAAGTGGCAAGCCGCGCCGCCGTCAAGCGGCCAGATCAAGCCGCCGGCACTGCGCGCCGCCCGATGCACTACAATGCAGTCCCTCCGCGCCAACCGCCATCAGGAAAGTCCATGAACTGCCGAGACGCATGCGGCGCTTGCTGCATTGCCCCTTCCATCACCAGCCCGATCCCCGGCATGCCCGACGGCAAGCCGGCCGGCGTGCCGTGCGTACAACTGGGCGAGGACATGCGCTGCAAGATCTTCGGCCAGCCCGAACGTCCGGATTTCTGTGCCGGCTTGCAGCCTTCAGTGGAGATGTGTGGAGAGCACCGCGGTCAGGCCATCGCCTGGCTCAGTGAACTGGAGACGCTGACAGCGCCGGGCAGCCAAGCTGGCCGGCGAGGGGAGAGCATCTGAAGCTGGGAAGCCTGTCTAGAAGGCTTCCTCGCGCCGCCGTCGGGCTTCTTCGCGGATATCCTCGATGAGCCGGCGGGTATCCACCTTTTCCTTGAGGTGTGCGGCATGGGCTTCACGGCTGATGGGAGCGATGGTGGTCAGCTCCTTCAGATCGGCAGTACTTTCTTCGTGTCGATGATGCACCGCTGCTCCTGAGTCGATAAGGGGAGGGAGGAACTCTGCCTTTGTACCACGGATCGGGCGCTTCTGGCGAGTTTGGCATCAAATGACAGCGGATGCCGGCCCGATACGCCCCGTTTCGGTGCTTACGGGAAAATCTCCGCCAGCCGCTCGCTGGGACGCACCAGCATCGTGCCTTTCGGTGCCACCACGATCGGGCGGTTGATCAGGACGGGGTGTTCCAGCATCGCATCGATCAGCTGGGCGTCTGTCACGCCGTCCGCATCCAGCCCCAGTTCCTGGAACAGCGCTTCCTTGCTGCGCACCACCTCGCGCACCGGCACGCCCATGGCCTTGATGAGGCCTTCGAGCGTGGCGCGGTCGGGCGGATTCTTCAGATATTCAATGATGGTCGGCTCGACGCCGCCGTCGCGCAGCCCTTGCAGGACATTGCGTGAGGTACCGCACTTGGGGTTGTGATAGATCGTGATGCCGGTGTTCTTGCTCATATCGTCAGCTGAGGAAGGGAATAAAAAGCCATGTTAGCGCGGATTCCTGACAGCAAAATGTAAGTTTTGTCACCCTGCTAAGGTAAAATCCGATTTTGTTGCAGCGCACCGAGTGCACTTTTTGCTGCCGGGTGTGGTCGAAAGGCCGCTTTATGGCGACGCCAGCCATCCCGGACGGTCCTTCGCTGCCACTTTTGCAGGGTTTGCCCCTGGCCGGGACGGAAAAAGGCCATTTGCTTCATGTTGTAGCGGCTTATTGTGTTCCGATGGCCGGATTGCCGGGCTTTCGGGCCTGAAAGCAGCCATTTCCTTCATTTCGTTCATTTCCCGTCAACCCCACATCAACAGCCACCCACAGCACCCGTATGGATACTCTCCTCGCGCTCAAGGCGCTCATCATGGGCATCGTCGAAGGCCTGACCGAATTCCTGCCCATTTCCTCCACCGGCCACCTGATCCTGGCCAACAGCCTGCTGCAATTCACCGGCCCCGATTTTTCCAAGGAGAAGGCCGACGTTTTCGAGATCGTCATCCAGGCCGGAGCCATCCTGGCGGTGTGCTGGGAGTATCGGGTCCGCATCGCCACCGTGCTGACCGGCATGTTCACCGACCGCAAGGCCCAGCGCCTGGTGATCAACCTGATCGTGGCCTTCCTGCCGGCGGCCATTCTCGGCTTCCTGTTCAGCCGCCGCATCAAGGAAGTGCTGTTCAACCCGGTCTCGGTGGCCATCGCCTTCATCGTCGGCGGCCTCATCATCCTGTGGGTGGAGCGCCGCAACAAGGACCGCATGAGCATGGGCTCGGCGCGCGTCGAAACGGTGGATGACATGACCCCGCTGGATGCCCTGAAAGTCGGCATCGCCCAGGCCTTCGCGCTGATCCCCGGCACCAGCCGCTCGGGTGCCACCATCATCGGCGGCATGATGTTCGGCCTGTCGCGCAAGGCGGCGACCGAATTCTCGTTCTTCCTGGCCATCCCGACCCTGTTCGCTGCCACCATCTATTCGCTCTACAAGGAGCGCGCCCTGCTGTCGGCCGCCGACGTCCCGCTGTTCACCGTGGGCACCGTGGCTGCCTTCGTCTCGGCCTTCCTGTGCGTGCGCTGGTTGCTGCGCTACATCAGCTCGCATGATTTCACCATCTTCGCCTGGTATCGCATCGTCTTCGGCATCATTGTCCTGGTGACCGCTTATACGGGCGCCGTTGCCTGGGTGGAGTAACCCCCCTGCCTGATGCCCGTGCATGGACTGTGCGGGCGTCAGGCGCCTGTCAGCCAGCGCCCTGGCGGGCGCGGTACACTGCAGCACCCGTGGCCGGCCTCGCTGCCGGCGGCGGTCTACAACTTCCTTTTCGCCAACTCCCTTCAGAGCACACCCCATGGCCAACGTCTGCAGCGCCGGGCTTGATATCGGCTTTGCCTCCCTCAGTTACGCGCAGATCGGTTTCCTCGGCATCGTCCAGGGCATCACCGAACTGCTCCCCATTTCTTCGACCGCCCACATGCGCGTGGTACCGGCCTTCCTCGGCTGGCATGATCCCGGCTCGGCCTTCTCCGCGGCCATGCAGCTGGCGGCCCTGGCCGCCGTCATCAGTTATTTCCGGCGCGACGTGAGCGCCGTCACCGGCGGCAGCCTGGCGGCCTGGCGTCGCCGCGATTTCAACGATCCCATGTTCAAGCTGGCCGTGGCCATCATCCTGGCCACCATCCCCATCGGCATTGCCGGGCTGGCCTTGTCGCATGTCCTGAACGCCTGCGGCTCGCCGCTGCGCAGCCTGACCGTGATCGGCTGGTCCTGCATCGTCATGGCGGTGCTGCTGGCGATCTCGGAAATGGTCTGCCGCCATCGCCGCAGCGTCGACCAGATGCGCCTGCGCGATGCGCTCATCGTCGGCCTGGCCCAGGTCGGTGCGCTGATCCCGGGCGTCTCGCGTTCCGGCTCCACGCTCACGGCGGCGCTGTTCCTGAACTTCCGCCGCGAGGAAGCGGCGCGCTTTTCCTTCCTGCTGGGCTTGCCTGCCATCGCCTTGGCCGGACTGAAGGAACTGGCGGTCTTGCTGCACGCCCATATCCCGCTGGAAGCCTGGGGCGTGCTGCTGTTCGGGCTGGCCGTGGCGAGCGTGTCGGCCTTCGCCGCCATCTGGGGGTTGATGAAATTCCTGGAGCGTTTCTCGACATGGCCCTTCATCGTCTATCGAGCTGCGCTGGGTGTTTTCCTGCTGCTGGCGGTGTCGCGAGGCTGGCTGCAATAAAATAGCGCCTTCGCTACGCAGCAGCTTCAGGTTTTTCCATGGTCGATTTCGATTCCCTGCCTCCCGGTGCCACCCAGCAAGAACGTGCTTTGCACGTGCTGGAAACGGTATTCGGCTACTCGTCCTTCCGCGGTCATCAGGGCGAGATCGTCCAGCACGTCGCCGGGGGCGGGGATGCCCTTGTCCTCATGCCCACCGGCGGTGGCAAGTCGCTCTGCTACCAGGTGCCGGCGCTGCTGCGCGAGGGCACCGGCGTGGTGGTTTCGCCGCTGATCGCGCTGATGCAGGACCAGGTCGATGCACTGGCCGAAGTCGGCGTGCGGGCCGCCTTCCTCAATTCCACCCAGAGTTTCGACGAAGCGCTGCAGATCGAGCGCCGCCTGCGCCAGGGCGACCTGGACCTGCTCTACGTCGCCCCCGAGCGCCTGATGACGCCGCGCTGCCTGGACCTGCTGGAGTCCGCCCGCATCTCGCTCTTCGCCATCGATGAGGCGCATTGCGTCTCGCAATGGGGCCACGATTTCCGTCCGGAATACATCAAGCTCTCGATCCTGCATGAGCGCTTCCCGCAGGTGCCGCGCATTGCGCTGACGGCCACCGCCGACCAGCAGACCCGCGAAGAAATCATCCACCGCCTGCAACTGGAAGATGCGCGCCAGTTCGTCTCTTCCTTCGATCGTCCCAACATCCGTTACCAGATCGTGGAAAAGGCCAATGGCCGCAAACAGTTGCTGGACTTCATCAAGAACGAACACCCGGAAGACGCCGGCATCGTCTACTGCCTCTCGCGCAAGAAGGTCGAAGAGACCGCCGAGTTCCTGCGCGGCGAAGGCCTCAATGCGCTGGCCTACCACGCCGGCATGGACTACGCGCTGCGCACCAAAAACCAGGCGCGCTTCCTGCGCGAAGACAAGATCGTGATGGTCGCCACCATCGCCTTCGGCATGGGCATCGACAAGCCCGACGTGCGCTTCGTCTGCCACCTCGATTTGCCCAAGAGCGTGGAAGGCTACTACCAGGAAACCGGCCGCGCCGGCCGCGACGGCCTGCCGGCGGACGCCTGGATGGCCTACGGCCTGCAGGACGTGGTGCAGCAGCGCCGCATGATCGACGAATCCGAAGCCGACGAAACCTTCAAGCGCGTGCTCGGCACCAAGCTCGATGCCATGCTCTCCCTGTGCGAGACGCTGCACTGCCGGCGCGTGCACCTGCTGGATTACTTCGGCGAGAAATCCAGCCCCTGCGGCAATTGCGATACCTGCCTCACGCCCCCGGTCTCCTTCGATGCCACGGTCGAGGTACAGAAGCTGCTCTCCACCGTCTATCGCGTCGAACAGCGCTTTGCCCCCGGTCACGTGATCGAGGTCTTGCGCGGCATCGATGGCGAGCGCGTCAAGCAATGGCGTCATGATCAGCTTTCCGTGTTTGGCGTGGGCAGCGATCGCGGCGAGGCCGAATGGCGCGCCATCCTGCGCCAGGTGATCGCGCTGGGGTTGCTGACGGTGGATGCCGAGAACTACAGCGCCCTCAAGCTCACCGAGGCCGCGCGCCCGGTGTTGCGCGGAGAACAGCAGGTGCAGCTGCGCCGCTATCGCAAGCCGGAAAAAGCCAAGCGCAGCTCGCAGCGCTCCAGCTTCGTCGAGACCGATCTCAGCAGCGAAGAGCAGGCACTCTTCGAGAAGCTGCGCTGGTGGCGGATGGAAACCGCGCGCACACACAACGTGCCCGCCTACGTCATCTTCCACGATGCCACCATGCGCGAGATCGCCAAGGCCCGGCCGCAATCGCTGGACGACCTGCGCCATGTCACCGGTGTGGGCGAGAAGAAGCTGGAAACCTATGGCGCCCAGATCATCGACCTGATCGCCGGCATGGAGTCGGCCGACGCCTGAGAGGGCGACGGCGGATTCTCCCTGATTCTCGTCAAATCTCTTCATTTCCTGCGTCACCTGCACCAGCGCTGTGCAGCGCCGGACGGGCCTTTGCGGCCGACGTTGCGGCGGTAATACAACTTTCCTTCATACGGCACTTTTACCGGCCTCTTCCCTGATTTGCGGCTCTTGCTTGGCGATATGATCAAGCACGGGGAATCGGGTTCAACACCAACGAAGGTGAGCCGGGGGGCTACATGAAACTCAATGATCTGAAGATAGGCGTGCGCCTGGGCATGCTGTCGGCACTGTTGCTGGCAGCCATCGCTTTCATCGGCATACGGGGTGTGATGGTGGTCGGGGAAATCTACGGCCAGGGGGCGCAGGGCATGGAGACGGGAGCCCTCATCGAGCAATCGGTCGATGCCGCCCGCAGTGCGCAGGTGCAATTCAAGATCCAGGTGCAGGAGTGGAAGAATACCTTGCTGCGCGGCAAGGATCCCGCTGCCTTCAACAAATACCGCCAGGCCTTCATCGATGAAAGCGCCGCCACCCAGAAGCAGCTCAAGACCCTTGAAGCGCTGATGCCGCGTATCGGCATGGATGCCGAGCCTGCGCGCAAGGCCCAGCAGGCCCATGCCGAGTTGCTCAATCGATATCTGGAAGCGCTCAAGCTCTACGCCTCCGACGATCCTGCCTCGGTGGCGCGGGTGGATGAACAGGTCAAGGGTGTGGATCGCGTGCCGACCAAGATGATCGATGACATCGTCGTCGCCGTGCTGGACCACAGCCGCAAGACGCGTGACGCCATCAATGCCGACAGCCTCTTCGACTACCAGCAGGCGCGCGTGCTGCTGCTGGTCTCGATCGGCCTGTCGCTGCTGGTGGGCCTGGCCATCACCTGGACGCTGGTGCGCAGCATCGTGCGCCCGCTGGGCGAAGCGGTGCAGATTGCACAGACGGTAGCGGCGGGCGATCTGCGCTCACAGGTCGTCATTCACGGCAAGGATGAGACGGCGCAACTGCTGCGCTCGTTGAAAGAGATGAACGACAACCTGGTCGGCATCGTTTCTGAGGTGCGCAGCGGCACCGGTGCTATTACCGTGGCCGCGACCGAGATCGCCAGCGGTAACAGGGACTTGTCCGAGCGCACCGAAGAGCAGGCCGGTTCGCTCGAAGAGACGGCCGCCTCGATGGAAGAGATCACCTCCACCGTGCAGAAGAACGCCGAGAACACGCACCAGGCGCATCAACTGGCCGATGAGGCATCGGGCGTGGCACGCAAGGGCGGCGACATGGTCGGTGCGGTGGTGCAGACCATGCAGGCCATCGAGGAGAGTTCGCATCGCATCGTCGAGATCATCAGCGTCATCGACGGCATTGCCTTCCAGACCAACATCCTTGCGCTCAATGCCGCCGTGGAAGCCGCGCGCGCCGGCGAGCAGGGGCGCGGGTTTGCGGTGGTGGCTTCGGAGGTGCGCAGCCTGGCCCAGCGCAGCGCCACGGCCGCGCGCGAGATCAAGGAGCTGATCGACGATTCGGTCGGCAAGATCAATGCTGGCTCGGCCCTGGTCAGCGGTGCAGGCGGCACCATGGAAGACATCATCACGGCCATCCAGAAAGTGGCGGCGATCATGGATGACATCAACGTCGCCAACCGCGAGCAGAGCGCGGGCATCGATGAAGTCAACAAGGCGGTGGTGCAGATGGACAGCGTCACGCAGCAGAATGCGGCACTGGTGGAAGAAGCTGCTGCGGCGGCGGAGAGCCTGCAGTTCCAGGCGGAATCGCTGTCACGCGCGGTGGCGGTCTTCAAGCTTCAGTGAGGCCGTCACAGAAATGACAATGGCATGCCTTGGAGCATGCCATCGGAGCGATCTTTAAGTGATCACCGTAGGTGATCGCTTTCATTCATCACCTGTCGCATGCACGATTGCGCGTTGAATCATGCATGCAGCGCGCGTATTCAGGCGCGCTTTTCAAACACCAGATCCCACACGCCGTGACCGAGGCGCAGGCCACGGTTTTCGAACTTGGTGGTATCGCGGTAATCCGGACGCGGCACGTAGCCGGAGGGATCGGTGGCGGTGTTCTTCAGGGTGGGTTCAGCCGAAAGCACTTCCAGCATCTGGATGGCGTATTCCTCCCAGTCGGTGGCGCAGTGGAGATATCCGCCGGGGGCCAGGCGCGAGCTGATCAGTTGCACCAGGGGCGACTGGATCAGGCGGCGCTTGTTGTGGCGCGCCTTGTGCCAGGGATCGGGGAAGAACACGTGCACGCCGGCGAGCGACTCGGGGGCGATCATGTTGGTGAGCACTTCGACGGCATCGTGCTGGATGATGCGCACGTTGTCCAGGTTGCCTTCGCCGATCAGCTTGAGGTAGCTGCCGACGCCGGGGGTATGGACTTCGACGCCGATGAAGTTTTTCTCGGGCATGAGGGCCGAGATCTTGGCGCTGGTTTCGCCCATGCCGAAGCCGATTTCGAGGATGGTCGGAGCCTGGCGACCGAAGGTGACAGCCAGGTCCAGCGGGGCCTTGTCGTAGGGGACCAGGAAGCGCGGACCCAGTTCTTCCAGCGCGCGTCCTTGCGCGACCGACACGCGCCCGGCGCGGGTGACGAAACTGCGGATGCGGCGCTCGCTGGGATCATAGAACAGCGGCTTGCCGGATTTGTTTTCAGACATGGATGACTCGAAGCAATTGAGGCGCGGCCCGCAAAGTCGCACCGGTCAGGGACGGGCGAACAGGGCCGCAGGGAAGCGATCTGGAGCGGGTGAAGGGGATCGAACCCTCGTCTTAAGCTTGGGAAGCTTCTGCTCTACCATTGAGCTACACCCGCGAAACGGCGTATTTTACGTGGGTTCAGCAAGGACGTGCAAACATGTGAACTTCGTGCGTAGAGGCGATATTGAGGTGGCTCCGGATCTGATGCTCTGTGACCTACGTGTAATTCAAACACATGGCAATAAGGTATAACTAACATGTTGCGGTACTGCAATTAACCCTGTTTCTTGCTTAATAGTTACTAAATTCGCAGGAGGCGGCTACAATTAATTAACGATGAGCTTCAGATGTTCATCGATTTCCACGAGTGGTTGAAATATCCGGTTTCATTGACGCAGGGGAAAATTGATGGCTAAAGGGCACAAACCTTCGGAACAAGTTGGAAAAGTGAAGTTTCGCATCATTGAGTTCGAGGTTGAAGGATCAGACGAGTCTCTTCAAGACAGTTTAAAGACGATGGCTGCTGCGCTGATGCGGGGAAGCGGAAATGCTGCTAAACCGGTCAAGTACGATACTGCCCCTTCTTTAAATTCCCTTCCTGATGAAGTTGATGCTGCTGGAGATGCGGTTGTAGCAGAAGGGGAGATTTCCGATGTGGATGTCTCTAGAGCGCCTGCGAAGCGAGTAACTCAACGAGCTCCGAAAAAGATAACGCCAGGAAAAATAATTGATAACGTGCGATTTGATGATGTTGAGCCCGGACTGGAGGAGTTTTGTGCGTCAAAGAAGCCGGCGAGCGATTTAACGCGTTATCTAGTTATAGCGTACTGGTATAAGCACCATAAAAAAATTAGCGAACTGAGCGCCGATCATTTTTTCACAGCCTATCGGTTCATGAAGTGGCCAGTCCCCAAAGATATTTCTCAGCCGATACGGGATTTGCGTAACTCACGGAACGGGAAATTCAGCGGTGGGACAGCACCAGGGTTTGCCTCTATTAATCACCTCGGCGAAAATGCCGTGGATAAACTTTAAGTGCAATGGAGAAGCTTGAAGTTTTCGTCGCAGGGGTGGATCGTTTCGAGTCTCAGTCCGCAACGGCAAAACTGGAGTTATTCGCATGGTTTCTGCATACTCAGGACGGGCGGGAGCGCGTTTCTGCCGCAGACCTCAACGCATGCTTCGATTTGTTGCACATTAAGCGACCGGAAAACACATCTGGACTGTTGCGAAATCTTTGCGTAAAGAAGCCTGCACGCATGTTGAAAGACCACCGCGGCTATCGTTTGTCGCTGGTAGCACGTACGGAGTGTGATGCTCGCTATCCCAGAACTAGAGCGTCACAAGCAGCCGCATCCAGCCTTTTGTCTTCGATACCTGATCGGCTGACACTGAAAATCCATAAAACCTTTTTTGATGAAACACTCGGGTGTTTCCACGCTCAGGCTTACCGTGCTGCGATTGTAATGATGTGGAATCTCACATTCAGTTATGTATGTGATCGGCTATTCACGCGTATTGAACAATTTAATGCTCAGTTGATAAAGATGGGGGCCAAAGATAAGCCGATTACCAAACGTACTGACTTTGAAGATATGAAGGAAGGTCGAATATTGGAGATTGCGAAAGCCGGTGGAATGATTAGCGTTTCGTCTTATAAGGTTTTGCTTGAGAAGCTGAATAAACGGAATAATGCGTCGCATCCTTCTTCAACCATATTTACTGTGGTGAGTGCAGAAGAAGTGATATTTGATCTCGCAGAGAATATATTGTTAAAGGAAGATCTTTAGTTCTTAACTGGCTGTTGTTTATTCAGATCCTTTTCGTACTTTCGGAAATGAATTAGAGCTTGGGCCCCATAAGAATCCAGACGGTATTTTGATCACCAATTTTTAAAATATGGACGCAGAAAAAATACAATCCGACATAGATTCCCTATTGAGTTTTATGAATGACGATATGGAGGGAACGGGAAGCACAATTAACTCCGTTTATTTCTCCTTCGTCATGGGCAAGAGTGATCGAGCAGCGTTTGATGAGAAATTCCATTGGTCTGAAGAGCATCTCTTTAGAATTATCAATATCTGTAATTCGCGATCGCTTTTGAAGAAGACGTTTGGGGATTTCTCACACATCTCCCTCACCGAAGAAGGCCAAAGTAGAGCGATCTCAATAAAGCATGGAAAAAACCGCTCGTATGAGCTAGGAGCTAGCATGCAAATTGCAACATTGAATGTACATGGGCCTGCACAAGTCGGAAACGGTAATGTGCAGAATATTGAGACGGTGTTTAATCAGCTCGTACAGAAAATTGATGAATCCTCTGCTTCGGAGGATGAGAAAAAAGAGGCCAAAGGTCGGCTGACAGAGTTTCTCAGGCATCCATTAGTAGCATCAATCTTAGGGGGCCTCGCCGGGTCATTGGCGGGACTACCATAGTCATGGAAGATCTGAAGGAAACTATCAGATTGCGCTGCACTTTTTGCCGCTCTCATGAGTTCGCATTGCCATATGCTGGTTATTCCCCTTCAGCTGGAAGTCTAGTTGTATGTGCGAATTGCGGCAACGAGAATGACGTAACGTCTTTATTTGTGGTTGCTAAGGCAATAGGGATTTCTATCGCGCACGATTATGCCGACAAGCTAGTCGCTGAGATGAAGAATGAACTGATTAAGTCGTTCAGGCACAGCAAATTCATCAAAATAAGGTGAGAAGTTACAAGGGCTGGCTGGATGTCGATTTTCCGAAACCTACGGAATCTCATAGGAAAAGCAAGCCCTCCGATGCTTGCTTTTTTGTTGCATACTTTCAGCTAAATTTCGCCTTAATCAGCTGGTAGTAAGTCGATGCAGCAGCTTTCGATAGCTTTGCTTCCTTGACGAATTCATCGATAATTTCCTTGCGTGTGACGTTTTTATTCTTCTGCATCCGCACGTAGATCGCCGTAGCGATTTTCATTTTTACGGGGGCTTGTGCCTTCGCTTCCTTACCCTTTGAATCAGCCTTAGCCTCTTGGCTTGAATGTTCTGTGGACTTGCTTACCGCATTGGACGAAGACATGCCATCGGTGATCTTTACCGTCTGCAATGGCGTGGTCGTGTTTTCAGCAGGCTTGGTTTGCTGGGCAGTGGTGCTGGACTTGGTCTGATTGTTTTGCATGATGTGGGCTCCTCGATTGATGGGAGCAGCCACCGTCCTACCGTTTTTAGTAGCTGGGCAACATGTCGGACGCTTCACCAATTTATTTCTTATGTTGTGCCGCATGTTTTTGCGGCTGACCACCCAACTTTTCCACCGAAGTCACCTACTCATATGGCCGCTAATCTGCTTTCTCCGTGGGTGGTCGGCATGTCGGCTCGAAGCTTAACTAGCTTCTGGCATACATTGCAGCGCTGGCCACCGCTGGTCATGTTGCTGCCAGAGAGAAGATTATTTAAACGATTTGACGATTTCTCTTTAAATAAAAAAGTTGGAAAAAACGAAGAGGAGTCGTAGCAGCAGTTTGTAAAAAGTACGAACAATCGTTTAATAGTCAAAACGAAAATTCATCGCGTGGTGAGGGGGCTTGCAAAAAAAATCTAAGTGTGGCTTAATTCGGTCTCAACAGTGCAGCACAACTAGTGGAAGCAGGCGACGATTTGTTTTCGTATGAATTATTCATATGAAAATGAGAATTCAAGCCGTGGTAGCCGTCCTCGCAAGATGGTCTGATTCAAGTCAGGTCTGAAGTTTAGATTACTCGGTGGGTATAACCTCTAGTTGGATGCGAAGCGCCCTTTGGCGTTTTGTATTTCCAACTACGAGTGTGCCCAATTCATCTGCTTGCACTGTGGGCATACTCGGTTATTACCCGAGTGAATCATGTCCCAAAACGCAAGCACTTCCCCCAATTCCCAAGCTACTCCTTTCCTCTCAGCGTCTACCCTCGTAGAGCGCGGTTTCAAGGTATTCCCGCTGGTGCATGGCGGGAAAAATCCAGCCGTAGAGCACGGCTTCAAGCAAGCAACCAACGATGCGGTTCAAGTGTCTTCCTGGGCGCGTACCATGCCTTGGGCAAACGTCGGTGTTGCGACCGGGCAGCAAGAAGGCCTCAATTTCTTCGTCGTAGATGTTGATGTTAAAGGCGAAGCGAAAGGCATGGAGTCGCTCGCTTACCTGCGCGAAAACATTCCTTTCGCTGAAACACTGACAGCGAAGACTCCCTCTGGCGGTCTGCATCTGTATTTCCGTCTCCCCCTCGATACCAAGTTGAGAAATCGTACGAATATCATGCCTGGCATTGATATCCGCGCGGATGGTGGCTATGTCGTTGCAGCACCTTCCGTCATTGCTGGAACCAGTTACGAATGGGTTGACGATACTGTGCTGATTGCTGAAGCACCTGAAGCCCTGATTGCCTGGGCAAAGTCCCGTCAGAAAAAGGATAAGGACGCGGAGGCGTCCGTTGACGCCATCCCACAAGGTGGTCGCAACGACCAGCTCATGCGATTGGCGATGAAACAGTTGAAGAAAGGGGCTTCCCGCGAAGAGGTTACGGAGTTGGTCATGGATGCCAACAACGATTTCTGTGACCCACCGCTGGAAAATACTGAGGTGCTGCACATTATCGATAACGTCTTCCGCAACTATGAAGACCAAAAGAGCACGCACTTCACCGACATGGGCAATGCCAAACGTATGGCCATGAAGTATGGCGCCGATATCCGCTACGTCGTCGAGACTAAGCAGTGGTTGATCTGGACAGGCAACTACTGGATGGAAATCAACAATCTCGACATTGTAGCGATGGCAAAGACTATTCCTATGGAACTACATGTCGAAGCCGATCAAGTCGCTGACGACAACCTGCGCAAAGAGATGAAGCGCCATGCTAGCGCAAGTGAAGGTGCGTTGAAGTTGCAGCACATGATTGAGCTCTTCAAGTCTGAACCAAATATCGCGGTATCCATCGACGACCTGGATCGAAATCGTTTCTTGTTTGGCGTCCAAAATGGCGTGATCAACTTGAAAACCGGGGAATTCAAGGAGGCGAAGCGCGAAATGCTCATCACCCAGGTATCGCCAGTAACCTATGATCCAAATGCAACTTGCCCGTTGTTCGAGAGCTTCATGATGCAGATCATGAAGAAGGATAAGGAACTGGTTGAGTACCTGCAAAAGGCCGTTGGTTACTCGTTGAGTGGTTCGGTTTCGGAGCAATGCCTGTTCTTCCTCTACGGCTATGGTGCAAACGGGAAAAGTACCTTTCTGAATATCGTCCGTGCTGTGGTTGGCGACTACGGCGCTCAAGCAGCCGGTGAGACGCTGTTGGAGCAAAATCGCTCTAGCAATGGGCCTTCCGAAGATCTCGCCCGTCTGCGTGGAAAACGGTTCGTCGCCCTGAGCGAAGTTGATGACGGCAAAGCTTTTGCCGAAGGCTTGTTCAAGTCGTTGACGGGTGGCGAGCCGATTACTGCGCGGCGGCTCTATCAGGGGATGTTTGAATATCTGCCGGCGTTCAAGTTGTTTCTGGCGGCAAACCATAAGCCAATTGCAAAGAGCGGAGGCCACGGATTCTATCGTCGGCTGCGACTCATCCCCTTTGAGATGACTATCAAGAAAGAAGATCAGGATCCCCAGCTGGAACACAAGTTGCGGGAAGAGGCCCCCGGCATCTTGAATTGGGCGATTAAGGGTTGCCTGGAATGGCAGAAGCACGGCCTGACATCGCCGAAGGCGGTCGTTAGAGCAACTGAGGAGTATGAAGCCGAGATGAACATCCTCAAGGCTTGGATGGCCGAGCATGTCGTAGTTGACAGCAAGTATCGGGCTAGCTCCGCTGAGTTGTATGCGTCATTCAGCGAATGGGCGAAGAATTACCATTCTTGGAGCTGGAGCCAGAATCGCTTTGGTAGGAAACTCGCGGAGCATGGGTTCAAATCTAAGAAGACACCGAAAATCGTATATCTCGGTCTGACGTTGCGCGATAACGTGAGCAAGGTAGACCTCGTTAAGTACGACCAATCAGCGCGTTCGAGCGGGCTGATTACCGATGAGGAGGATGAGCGGCGAGCGAAATTCCGTCGACTAGCCGCTACGATGATGGGGATCTCTGCAATCACCGATGAAGAAAGCGACGAGGGCTAGAAGGAGTAGTTGTCCTCTGTTCTCTTCTGTTCAGCCCATCCGTTCTCTTCAACTTGAAGAGAACGGATGGTGCAAGCACTGACTTCTAATAACGGTGATTCACATGTCTCTCCATAAGCCAAAAAACAGCTCTCGCTGGCACTACCAATTTCAAGTAAACGGCAAACGCTATACCGGTACAACCGGTACGGCCAATAAAACCAAGGCGCTACAAGTCGAGCGTGAAATGCGCAATAAAGTTCATGGTCAAGTCTTCCTCGGAGAGGCAGAGACCATTACGCTGGAGGACGCGCTCAACAAATATGTTAATGCTCGACGTTCTGCCTCGTACTACAAGGGGATGCAAGGCATGGCTCGCAAGATTTGTGGCTACAAACTGCAACCGAAGACCCAGCAAAAGATTGCTTGCTATGGTTTGCCGGGCACAACGGACCTGCATGATGTCCAGACGAAGGACATTGAACGTCTGGTGCAAGCGCGTAAATCCGAACGCCTTTCATTTGAGACCATCAAGCATGAAATTGGATTGATTCGCTCAACTATTAACGAGATGGCGCGGCTTGGTTTCCGAGTTAATAAGGAGATTAATTTCCCCACGCTTAAAACGCATTCTAGGCTGCGATATCTCGATTCGGAAGAAGAGGCGGCATTGCTGCGCGCGCTCGATGTTAATACGCAGAGAAGCGGTATTAAGCGTTCTGAAGCGTGGTCCGCAGAAATGCAGCGCAATTTGCAGGACAACTACGATCTTGTCGTCTTCTTGCTGGATACCGGTTGTCGCTATTCGGAAGCCGCCAATATCCCTTGGTCTGCTATCAGCGTAGAGAAAGGAACGATTAGCCTCTATCGGTCAAAGGTCGGCAATGAAGATATGCTCTATATGCCGAGTCGCTTGCGTGCCGTTATCGAACGCAGAGCCAACGAGCGACGGGACGGAAGTCGATTCGTGTTCGAAAACCGCGAGGGTAAAGCTCGAGGATATGCCGTCCAAGCAATCAGGAAGGCTATCGACAGAGCCGGTCTGAATCGTCCCGATATCGTTGCCGAGAAAGGTGGAAAAGTTTCCATTCACACGCTGCGGCATACCTTCGCATCGAAGATGGTAACGAATGGAGTCAGCTTGTACCAAGTTTCTGCGCTGCTGGGGCATAAAGATTCGAAGATGACCCAGCGTTATGCGCATCTGGCTCCTAACGACGCCAGTCGCCTCGCGGTGCAAGTGCTCGATGGATTGCAGGCAGCTTGAAGTGATGAAGGGCAGTGTGATACTGCCACTTCACCCTCACGAGTACGTCGATCAGTAAATAAATATAATTTTCAGGAGCAATTTCATGCCTTTACTGATTCCGTATATCGATGAACTTACCGCGGCGAATAGACGTGGTGCCGTTACAATTCAATTTGATTCTCCCGGCAAGAAGCTGTTGGTTCCGCCAGAGCAGGATGCGGTTCGTCAATACATTCTTTCTTGGCTTGTAGATCAGGAGATCGATTTTCAACCGTGTGGTCCTTTTTCTGACTCTGGAAGGATAGAAGGATATTCCGGGGAGGTGTATGTTGATCTTTCGTGGAACGAGGATGATCCGAAATTCAAAAAGCTATACGACCTTCTCTACAACTGGGAGGGACGACCGCGGGTAGATGGTATTCAATTGATCTTATACCCATATCCGTGAGCTTCTCTGGCTGCCGATTTTTAGCCGCAATCTGGTTAAGTAAATGTTGTGCTATAGGTCAGCTAAAGACTGCACGAAACGTGGCGTTTCCGTCGACGGGCTGGAGAAGTCTCATCTACGAATTGGGAGTGCCATAGTATGTTCTCCGCAGGTGTGTATTTCCGGGAAACGGCACTGGAAATTTTTATCGGGCGGTCTTAATGGGGGTAACGAGATTCATCTTGATGCCTACCTTGATCCATGTTCCCGCCGCTATTGGCTCTTTCGAGACCACATCGAAGATGATCGGAAGGTCATTCGTTTTTGTTCGTTGCACTAATCTGATGCCTAATTTATAGCCAAGAAGAACATCAGGGCATGTGATGCAATCAAGCGAAGATTTCCCATGAACAGGGGCTGACTCAAAGACTTCTGCATAGGTGTAGAACTGATTATCCCCCACAGCGAATGCTTGACTAGAGGCCAAAATGAGTGCCAGCAGTATGAGTGTTTTCTTCATCGTATTCTTCCGCTGCTATGGTTGTGAAGATGACGATTGCTCTAGTTCAGTGGGCAGACAGTCTCTGCCGCAGTGTTTGCATATTTGGGCTTCTTCCTTGATCGTTTCAGCGCAGTAAGTACATTTCTTCTTTGGTACATCGGCATCATTTGGATTTTTGGTGAAGGCCACGATAAAAATAATCGTGACTAGGCCGACAGCGGCTGTCCAAGCGGTGAAGGCAAGGTCTGAAAAATTTCCAGCCAGATATGCGACGACATTGATTACAGTGGCTCCGATAACCCAGGGCCAGCCAGCTACTCCCCGTACCTTCTTAGCAAATGTATCAATACCGAAGATGAAAATCAGCCACAATAATAAGTACATTTAGTCCCCGTATATTTCATTCTGTTTGGATTACGAACGTCGTGAAGTAAATGTTCTGCGCGTTAATGCTCTCGCCACCGATGCTGGACATCGGTTGATTAAAGAGTGAGACTAATTCTTTTACCAGGGCTTCTTTGCCGAGAACTGTGGTGATGTCAGAAGATGTTTTTGTAGACAGAAGCTTAAGGGCCCTGTCCTTCAATTCCGCCATGGCACGTTTTGTTTTTTCCGCGGACTCTTTATCGCTCACTTGGACGGAAAAAATCGTTTGGAAATAGTGGGCTTTTTCTGGATCAGCCAAGACAACAGTAAGAGGCTCAATCTGAACCACGGATGGAGCGTTAGCGACTGGCGGATTATTGTCGCTTACTGATAACGGGCTCTGTTTGTTCTGCTGCAATGCCGGGTTGGTATTGTTGATATAAGCGACCAATTCAGGCGGTGCGGCAGTTGCCTTTTCATCGAAGCAAGCGCGAGGAATTCGCTCTGTCATCTTATAAAGTATTTGTTCTCGGTAGGCTTCGGGGCCACGACGAGGATCGGCGTAGCCGATGATCAGCTTACCCAAAGGAATACATCGCGGGTCATCTCTTAAATGAGCGGCAATCACCACCGCATTTGAAAAAATGGAATCACTTATTCGCGGGTCATCAGGCAAATTTGGTGAAGCGCTCGACGAGGGGAAAAAAAAGTAGAAGAACACCCCCCCAAGGAGGGCAGATCCAATAGCTGCTAGAGCGACCAGCTTAGTTTTGTGGGTAGATTGCGGCATGGGTTTTTTCTTGAAATCAGTCTGTTCCAGAATCGCGGCGCACGCCCCTCCCGCTCAAAAGTCGGGGAGTTTTTTTCGATTTATTAATAATACGCATCCAAATACGAGCGTGATGATTGATCCAAGCCAGAAGGGAACGTCGAAATAGTCCAGCAAGAGGCAGAGAGGAATTAGCAATACCAATAGGTAAAGTCCTGGAGTTACAAGGATTTCCAGCAGTTGGTCAACGTCGCTGCTGTAGTTAGCGCCGCCAATTACATAACCCTCATCAAATCGGAAATCAGTCTGACAATACGGGCACTTCCGCGCGAAGGGGGAAATTGCGCTTCTGCATATGGAACATTCTGCGGTCAAAAGAGGCTCCTTCTGTTCTCATGAAGCTGCACCGGTGGAGGTCCGCCAGGCAACTAGAGATGCGCCATGATTTTATAATCGTAATATGCCTTTTGTAGGCATATTGTGATATTACATATTTTACTGCCCTAGGACAACATAACTTGCATCTTCTATGCAAATTATGTTTATCTCATGAGCAACGATATTGCCGTCCGAATCGGAAGAAACATCGCTGAAGCTCGTAAGGCACAGGGCCGCACGCAGGCAGAGGTGGCCGAAGCCGTAGGTATGGATACGGTCTCGTTGTCCCGTATCGAGCGCGGGGTAGTGACTGCCGGGATTGCAACACTAGACAAGATTGCCGGCGAGCTTAATGTGCCCCTAGGAGGCTTATTTGGTGGAGTGTCCGCGAATTCCACCGCACTCGCAGATAGCATCATTACGCATTTAGCGCCATTGCATGATGAGGACCGCCTGTTTCTGATGGAGCAGCTGCAGGTATGGGCGAAGCAACTTGCAAAGCGCCGGAAGTAGGCTGTTATTCAGTGGTAGGGGAATAAATGTGCCAGAGATCGTTTAATAAATCGATATCTGGCGACTTCGTTTCGAAGCCGGGGATGTCTTCGAAAGCGGCAAGCGCGGTTTCGACGAAGCCGAAATAATCTAAATCCGTACCGCTATTGCACTGGATTGTTTCTACTAGCGTTTTCTTTTCTGTGGCGCTGAGTGCATCCATTTCGATTGTCGGAAAATAATATGGGAAAGCATCGTTTACGTTTTGTTTTCAGACAACGCTGGATTCGTACCGCAATGCTTTCGCGCAAAATATCCGCCGCTTGTTAGTCAGTATAAGCATCACATCGATCTTGTTTGTCGTATGCACTACATATAATTCTAAAGGGGGATACGGATGGCAATTCGCAAGGAAAAGCAAATACTCCAACATCACGTTGAGAAAGCAGCGTTATTTTGGGAGGAAAGTCCGGGCTACAGCGGATTTCGTGACAGCACAACATACGATGTGCTAGTTAATGGCAGGCCTTATCCACCAAAAGCTATAGCTGCAATTTCGAGCAGGCTCGCTGGACTTGGTGAACTGATGCCATCGGATTTTGCTGGAGTCAAAGACGGGAAGTGGCACAGACTGTTTAAGTCCCTCGGTTTTCTCATCGTTCCGAAAGGAACCGTCGCTACGCAAGTTTCCGAAATAGGTCAGAGCGCATTCATTGAGTCAGATATCGAAGAAATTGATCGCGCGCATCAGGATAATCCGACTGTTAGGGCGACTCTCGTGATGGCGAGACTGGGGCAGGGGAAGTATCGAAAGGAACTTCTAGCGCTGTGGGATGGAAAATGTGCTGTAACAGGTTGTGCCGTAAGTGAGGTGCTTCGTGCATCTCACGCAAAACCGTGGCGTATTTCCAATGATAGCGAGCGCCTCGATCCAAACAATGGCCTGCCACTCGTTGCAAATCTAGATGCTTTATTTGACGCTGGGCTCATTGGCTTCGATGAAGATGGGAAGATGCGCATTTCTGACCAGCTAAGTGATGAGGAGACTCTGCTTGGCGGTATCCCACGTCACCTTCGCGTAACACCTAATGTGGAGCAAGCGAGCTATTTAGAAGACCATTTAGCAAATGTCTTCCGGTGCCAAGATGAAAAGCTGTTTGCTGATTTCTAGGTGAAGAAATGAATAGAAAAAAATTTATATTGTCCAACGGAGCTGTGTGCGACAACTGGACATGGAGTTGGTCATTTGTAAATCACAATGAAAAATTCATCATATTTGGTGCGTGGGATACAAACACCAAAGAAAATGGCGCTCTGATATTCAGCGAGAAATGGCAACGTAAGCGGAATGGGAGTAAGCGGTCGGCCTATCCTCAATCGCGAGAACACATTCGTTTAATAGAGGAGGAGGGATATTCTTTGAAGGTCTTCCGCATCATATTTTCTGATGAAAAACAGAATATGGATGGCGAGGGGCCTTCAACGATCAAAGGCTTTGAAAGAGTTCTTACTGATAAATTATTAAGAAAAGTAGAAGGTGATTGGTATGCAGTTGATGACCTGAATTTGTCTGCTCCTGATGAAGTTGATCCGTCGCTGAAATACATTGAGGGTGCAGTATTTCAAGTGTTGATTAACGGCTATGAGCGTAATTTAGAGGCGAGAAAAAAATGCCTTGATCACTACGGATTTAAATGTAGTGTCTGCGCATTTGACTTTGAGGAAGAGTATGGGGTACTAGGGAAACGTTATATCCATGTGCATCATTTGATTCCTCTTGCCGAAATAGCGCAGGAATATGAGGTTGATCCAATCAAAGACTTACGCCCGTTATGTCCCAATTGCCATGCAATGATTCATCGATTGGGAGTAGTGCGAACCATTGAAGAACTTCAGGAAATTAGACAGGCTGCACGCGGATAGTTACTTGTGGAATTCTTCGGTTGAACGTACGTATGCCGTTTTGCAATTTTCCGTTCTTCAAGTGTGATATTGCATTTAATACTGACCCTGGCTTTGCATCGAATCATGACCCGCAGAAGTTTGTGTTCGAGCAGTGATTTAGTCTGTTGTCCTCTCTTTCTTCATGTTGCGAGTTGAGCTGGTCTTAAGGCGGTAGCTATCATTGCCTGTTTCTACGATGTGGCAATGATGGGTAAGACGATCAAGGAGGGCCGTGGTCATTTTGGGATCTCCGAAGACGGCTCCCCATTCTCCAAATCCAAGGTTCGTTGTAATGATCAAGCTAGTATGTTCGTAAAGTTTGCTGATGAGGTGAAAAAGCAAAGCCCCCCCTGTTTGACTAAAGGGGAGATAGCCAAGCTCATCAAGTACAACGAGATCTGTGTGCTTCAGCCGAGTAGCCAGGTTTCCCGCCCTTCCCTGTTGTTTTTCTTGCTCCAGCAAGTTCACTAGTTCTATGGTCGAGAAAAAGCGGACACGGGCGTTGTGGCGCTCTATAGCCTGAATGCCAATAGCACTGGCCAAGTGCGTCTTCCCTGTGCCAGGACCACCGAGAAATACGATGTTTTGCCAGCTCTCCATGAAATTGCAAGAATGCAATTTCCGAATTAAGGGCTCATTAACTTCGCTGGCGCGGAAGTCATAGCCGTTGAGATCTCGATAGGCCGGGAATTTAGCGACCTTCATTTGATAAGCGAGTGAACGCACCTCTCGTTCCGCAACCTCTGCTTTGACGAGATCTGAAAGAACAGGCAGCGCCGCTTGGAATGCAGGCGAATTTTGCTCAGCTAAGTCTGCCACGGCTTGTGCCATGCCTCTTAACTTGAGGACGCGGAACATCTCCATCATAGATTCAGGCTGCGTCGACATGGTCGTCGTCCTTTCCTCTTAAAGCGTCATACCGTCCAACGTCCGCCGTCGGCTCTTTCGTCAACTGGAGCGCCTGTGGCGCTGTGATTTTGGGTGCAGGGCCGGTATCCAATAACCGACTGAGTATATTGAGCACCACTTGCTTAGAAGGCGCTCCGCTCGTAAGCGCTCCTTCTACAGCAGCTAGAACGGCCTGTTCGTCATGAAACATAACTAGGGCAAGAATCTCAACCATTTCGCGATCTCCGCCGGCGCGCCGTAGCAAAATAGACTGGATCTCTTTGAAGGCAGTTGGGAGCTCAGAAAACGGTGCTCCGTTCCTCAAGGCCCCTGGTTTCCGTTGCAAAACCGCCAAATAATGACGCCAGTCGTAGATTGTTTGACCAGGCCCGTGATCGCGATTAATGACCCTCCGATGCTCAGCTATCGGCCGCCCCTCTGCTATGAAGACTAGGCGATCTGCGTAGATCCGGAGGCTTACGGGACGATTGGCGAACGACGAAGGAACGCTATATCGATTGCGGTCAAGCGTCACGAGGCATGTCGGTGATACGCGTTTGGACTGCTCAACAAAACCGTCAAATATCTTTCCTAGTGGCATGAGATGTGATCGTTCGTTTTGCCATACGTCCCACACGGCGGTGTCTAGCTCAGGATGCCTAGCCTGCTTCCATAGCCTTTTGCATTCCACTGCTAGCCATCGATTCAACTCATCAAGCGTGGCAAATGCCGGGACCTTCTGCCAGATTCGATTTCGGCTATCACGGACATTTTTCTCGACCTGCCCTTTTTCCCAGCCCGATGCCGGGTTGCAGAATTCCAGGTCAAAAAGATAATGGCTGGCCATAGCCATGAAGCGTGCATTTACCTCTCGTTGTTTGCCGGACTTCACTTTATCAACAGCCGTTTTCATGTTGTCGTATATGCCACGGCGAGGGATTCCGCCGAAGGCATCGAAGGCGTGTCCATGTGCGTCGAAAAGCATCTCATGGGTCTGGAGCAAATAGGCTCTCAAGAAAAATGCTCGGCTATGGCTGAGCTTGAAATGGGCAATTTGTAGTTTTGTCCGCTCGCCAGAAATTACGGCCCAGTCCTCGCTCCAATCAAACTGAAATGCCTCTCCAGGAGCGAATGAGAGCGGAATATATGTTGATTTGCTCGCAGATTTGACCCTCTCCATTTGACCCACCTTCCATCGTCTACCAAAGGCGGCCACACGGTCGTACGACCCTTGATATCC
>NZ_JAVDSP010000007.1:0-215090 GCF_031455335.1 Herbaspirillum sp. 1173
GCTCGCTGTCATGAGCAGGATTGTGGTCTAAACATGGGTCAACTTAGGATGCAAATTTCCTGAGAAAGTGGGTCAGATTTCAATGCAATTCAACATGGGTCAATTTGCATGCAATTGACCCACGTGCAAGTCGCCGGAGAATACCGGGCGTAGATCTCCGAGGGGAGGTATGTCCTTCGGAGATGGGAGTACTAACCTAAGGGAAGAGAGTGACTTGCCCCCTTGAAGTGATTTTGATGAGGACCATATTGTTACCTACATCGCTCCTCACAATTTCGGAGCGGATGATGTCGGCTGCAAGTGGCCTGCCGGAATGCTGTCCCAAGATTAAGTGTCTACGAGGACAGTCTTCGAGGACCGTACATAAGATTAGAACGTTCTTGTCTAGTGTGAATACTAAGATGGTAATTTGATTCGGCCAGACGCCCCAGTCCGCGGAGAAATCTTGGGAGGACGCGCAAATACGAGCGTAGAAGCCGCTTGCAAGCCAAGAGAATGAAATTGGGAAGCTTCTGCTCTACCATTGAGCTACACCCGCGGGACCAAGTATTTTACGCGGGATTAGCATAGGTGGGCAAACAGATGGCTTCATGCCTAGCGGCATATTTTCGATGGATAGCCATATGGCCCTTATGCAGGTGCATTGCGTTCTGAGCGCAGGGTTATGTCTGCGGTCAACAGCCGTTTCGCATTGTTTAATCACATCACGCCGCATTGGCCGCAGCAGAATGGTATGGTCGAGCGCGTCCTGAGAACTCTGAAGGAGCAATGCGCTCATCGGCATCTCTTCGAAACATTGCAGCATGCCAGTTGCATCATCGGCGACTGGATCAGCTTCTATAACCACCGCCGACAGCATCAGGCGCTGGGGATGGAGACGCCGGCTGAGGCGTTTGCTTTAGCCGCATAGTGTGAACAGGTCTGGCTGGGTCATTTCAATTCGGGGCAGATCAAGGCCGGTCAAGCCGCTTCTTTGCCGCATTGGTGAGTTGAGGCATTTCGAAAATATGATGTGATTTTTCGAAAAGCATCATTCTATCTTCCGTCGGAAGGCAACTGCCCTAACACTGTTCTCGAGGGGGAAAACGCTATCATTTTACTCTTGGAGACTATGGATAATGTCGCTTAACAGTTTCGTCGGATCATCACAAAACGATATCAAAGCCATATGCTTCTCCTTGATGAAATTTTGAGAAACCATGTTGTTTAGCATCGCAGCAATAGGCGAAAAAAAACTGTTCGTATTCAATAGAGCAATTGGTTTGGCGTGAACGCCCAACTTCGCCTGAGAATAAACATAAAAGAATTCATCCATCATCCCAACGCCCCCGGGTAGCACTAAGAAACCATCCGCCATTTCTTGGATCTTTCTTTTCCGATCACTGATAGTGGGCACGATTTGTACTTGGGTAACCCCTTTATTGACAGCTTCCTTGCCTTCCATTTCTTCAGGGACCACAGCTAAAACATTCCCTCCGCTTTCTAATACAGCGTCCGCAAGAGTCTTCATCAAACCAGTATCACCGCCACCGCAAATCAAACGAATTTTTAACTTCGCGAGTGCCCGGCCCAGTTCTCGTGCGCTTTCCCCATAACTCGGATCGAGGCCTGAAGATGACCCTGAAAATACCGCAATGGAAAGCATAAAGTCCCTCAACATAATGTGAAAATCATACCTAGACTGCCGTTTGATATTACTTTGCTCGACTCTTGCGAACGTCCATCGCGGAAATTTTTTCTTCGGCGGCCTTTAATGTTGCTTCAAATTTTTCGCTTTGTTTGGTTGCTGTCTCAACTACAGCTGCTGCTTTATCTGCGGCACTGCTAGCCTTATCAGCCATGAAATACGCATAACCTGCCGCAGAAATGGCAATTGTCAATAATCCACCCGTAAGCATCGTTGCCCATAGAGATGCAAATTTATGGAGTTCATCTCTCCCTTCCTTTGCTGTTTTAGTGACCTCATCTCGTAGTCCACCAAACATGCCTGTCAGTTTGGAATCAAGGTCGGTCATTCGCTCTAGAATCTTCCCGCCTGGACTATTTGCAGCCCTCGCTGTGACAAAATCGCGGAAGGTCTTTTTGTTTTGATACTGTCCGTCATAACCTTGCGCAATGCTCGCCGTCGTGCAGAATTGGATGGTGGCAAATCTTTTTCCTGGTGTGATTGGCACCACATTATCGCTAGTGTTGTAAAGCATGCAAAATAGAGCACCTCGGTAGCCTGGATCAACTTGCGGTCCATTAGACAGAATTACTCCATCGAGAAACATGGAAACCGCAAGGTCAAAATTGGCGGCGATAAAACGAGGGAGGCATGCTTCTTCTACGGATTGCGCCAGTACGAATGAATAGGGGGGAATAAGCACTGCGCCATTGGTATTTTTTACATCCAGATATTTTCCTTGGCACCAGTAAACGTCAGCAATACTGAGGTCGTAACTGGCGGTCTCCGCGCCGCTTAACTCGGCGTTTCTCAATAAGGTGCCGGCAGAAATCAATCGCTTGATCGACTCTTTTTCTAGCAAACCACCTCGTCCACAGACTGTTCGAATAACCGCATCGAGACCATCTTCGATTTGCACCATGTCGCCGGTTAAAACAACATCGCAATTGAGTACTACTTTGCGCTCAAGGTCGAATGTCCTTTGGTCTCTAGCAATCCTATTAGAGTCTTTGTTGACGCGAGTTTTTTGATCGTCCCAGTTTTCTAATGTATCTAATCCGATTGTAATAACCTCAAAGGCCAAAGTCGCTCTTAGTGACTCTAACTTTCCAATGCTGCCGGGATCAAAAACTGTGATGCCCGCCTCCCTAATTTGATCGAGTTCGGTTTGGCGCATTCCATATTTATTCACCCCTCGATCTATGGACCAAGCCATGTCGGTTGCTTGCCATTTACTTTCGAAATGGTATTCATCCGTTTCTCCCGCTCTTTTCGGCCTGGAGGTTGATGGCCGCAGAACCTGGATATTCTTCACTGACTTTAATGCCGTGGTCTTCCCCGCACCTTGTAAACCAACGAGTATTAGCAATTTTCTCATCGCAGCTCTGTTAAGTTTTTAATAGCTGTAAATTTGAATTATTTCTTTCTTGATGGAAGTCCACGATTGCCTTGCACGACCTTGAATAATTGATCGTTCAATTTCCATTATCTTCGGGCAATTTTTTGAATCCAAGAATTCCTCAATATTGGAAGGGCCGATTTCACGTCCAGAATCTTTATGTGGCAGGACGAATGCAAACGATCCGTCCTCGGACATGTAAGATGCTTGTTGTTCTAACGCCTCCACGAGATCATTCGCCCAATCATTTTTTGACGTTGCCAAAAATCGCTTGCGTCTTGCGCCAATCTCCAGGCCGCAAAGTTTCTTAACTTCTTCTTCTGTATAGCCAAGTAAGTAGAGCGATAGCCGCTGAGACAAAGTGTAGTCAATTGCGCCTGCATATGGAGGAGAGGTGATCAGAACACTGGCAGGTACACTTGGAGAAACTCTGGGCTTCTTGCCTTTCTGCCAGCAATGAGAGGAAAGCCAGAATACGATACCGCTTTGCGACTTTCCGGGATGATTGTCTATCACCGTTTTTTTTATAATCCCCTCAGTACGGCTCAACCAATTAAGACACAATTTATAAAAGTCTTTCTTCTCAAATTTTTTAGGCCAAACGTTGTCGGCAATGTGCCCCCAACTTTGAGTTTGCGAAGATGCTGGCCGAAGTACCGCTGAAATCATCGTCAGCGCAAGGAGTTGGCCAAAGCTACCTAAAGACTTGCTGTTAAGCGTATCAGTAAGCTTTCTTATGTCAGTAATGGTCTCTCTGGCGATCCAATTCTCCAAACTCTTCCAGTTGATCTCTCTATTTTGCGCCCTTAAAAATCGAGCTGGCGAGGGCTCTACAGTTTGAGTAAGAAAGCGATCAGAAATCTTAGGTATGTGCTCGTCAGTAGCTATTCGATCCGGTACCTCCGAGCTGTTGATGCAAGCAGTTATTTTCGTTCGTAACAGTTCGAAAAGAATCGACGGAATAGATTCTTCTTGTGATTTCAATAAAATTAGGCCGCATGCGGTGTATGCAATCAGACATCCCACCGGATTCGCTTCGACCAGCCACGCCTTTCTTCCTTGACGAAGGGCCTCTAGAGCAGTCGTTCCTACGCCACCATATGGGTCGAAGACTAGCTCGCCTTTTACAGAAAGAGCTTGAATTAAGGTTGTAGGTATCTCAGAAGGGAAGGTTCCAGGGTACCAATGTATTGCTTTGCTAGTGCCTTGCAGGTGTTCAGAAAAGTCCCAATCCAAGGTCTCTAGTTGCCGTTTGATTCTTGCAGAGATCATAGAAGGTCAAGTTGGCCTTTATCCAGTTTTTCGATGATCGGCTCACCCATCGGATCTGCGATGGGGGTAATGTTTCTTACTTCATAAGCTGCTAGTAGCTCCAAAATTTTTTGATTGAGCATATTCATTGCCTTTTCGGATAGGCCTTTTTTTGAAACGAAGACGCCGATAAGTAGCCTTTTACTCTCGCCGCCAATTTCTACAATGCCGTCGTGCGAGTCTCTGATTTTTACCTTGACAGAACGCCGAGTTTTTCCAACATCTAAAATCAAATGGAAAATAACGCGGATATTGATGCCAAGAATGTTTTTTCCAAACTCGATAAGAGCGGTTTCAACCCTCGCTTTTTCTTCAGCAGCGGAAAGAACTTTGTATTTATCTACTGACTCACTTTCTAGAAGGCAGATAGGTTCAAATAGGTCCCCTAGGCGAATCCTCTTAATAAGTTCTCCGACGAATTGATATTCCCCGATTCCTTTTTTTTCGAGGATAGATAAGAGTTCCGCATCCGTATGCACCCAGCTATTAGCACCTAATAGATGATCTTTTATCGCAAGTTCAACTGCTCTTGTAAACATCGCCTTTGCTGAGAATTCAGCCCAGTCCAGTAAGAGCAAGTTGTACAAATTCTTCCTTATCTCCTGCCATCGCTCAATTTTTTCTACGCTTGACATCGAGAATGTCAGAATTCCATCTGCCACATCAATGTCACCCGCGAGATGACGTGCGAGATTCGCATCAGCTTGTGTCGCAACGCCCACGTGATATGCCAATCGAACGACATTATCAATATTGTCCAGATCCATAGTTCCCGCAATCAACGGACCTAAGCGACCTTTCCCTTTTATTAGGGAGCTTACATTCACTAGGACGCTGCCTAAAAGCTCATTGGCGCCGAAGGTGCGTCCTGCAAAGGTCGCACCAGCACTTAAGTCTTGGTGAAATGAGTTGCGGCGGCCATGATCGATATCATCATGGATAAAATCACCATCGATTTCATTATCTTCAAGGACATATTGCAGCGAATGTCCGAATGGCCCAGTTTGCATGTCATGCAAAACTGCGGCCGCCCTGAAGGCAGCGCCGTCCTCATCTGATACATGGTGTTTTTTCAGCCATTCATTAGCTAGGTGAAGTACTCCGATCGTGTGTTCAAACCTAGATATCTCAGATGCCCCGGTTACCAGTAAAGAGTTTATATTGCACATCCGAACGTTACGTAGCCTTTGGACCTCCGGGAGCATGATCAATTTATATTCGTATCTTGAGAAATCAATTCGACCATATAACGGATCCCAAACCCTAGTTGGTATTTGCATTTAAATGCTCCTCTGCAGCAATCCATCCTGATAAGGCCGCCTGCATGAGACCGCGTGCATGTCCTGCGCTATCGCCAAGTGCAAAGACTCCCTCTAAGGTCGTGCGGTGTGAGCCCGGATGGCAAAAAACGTCCCAATGCCAATCAATGAGAGGCAGATGTATCTTATAGGGAACGGACCAATCAAGCATTCTTGATCTTTCAAGTTCAGCGGCGAAATCTTGCAGCTGGGAGGAAATTTCCCCGCCATATATTTGAGCGAGAAAATTTTTATCCTCGGGAGGAGGGCCTGTCCGCCACTGGTCCGAGTATGTAAGCAGTTCCATATAGGATCTTTCACACTTCTTTGCGACGTCTCCTAAGATCGCTTTGTCAGACACACGAGCCAATAATCCGACGTTCGCTTTCGTTTCTAGTTTGCCTGCGACCACTCCGCCAGGAATAGTTATGTTCCCGTACGGATAACGGTAGACTGAGCCCGGCACATTCAGACAGAAAGTTCTGCATTTGCCACTGATTAATTTGGCGTCTGGTCCTAACGTTCGCAAATTTGATAGAGCGCGAGAGTCGGCGAATTCGATCCTCATACCTAGATCGAGCCCTTTGCCGGATACGGTTGATGCGCCCGCGGCCCTCAGGATCGCAGAAGAATGGCGTCCTCCCGCATAAAAAACTGTGGAGGTAGAAATCGCAAACTTATTCGCATTGTTGTCGGAGACCGTTACTTCCCAACTGGTACCCCGCTTCATCAGTTTGACTGCTTGACCTTTTACAATCTGGACGCATTCTGCAAGAGCTGAGGTTAGACGCTGCAAAAGAGTGTCCATTTCGCTCGGTGATAGCAATACAGAACGGTATTGACGCAAGACGGTACCGAGGGGCAGACAAACAGTCTCTTCCAGGGAAAAATCAAGCGAGGTTCCCGCACTGTAGTCTGTCAGACCAAGAAGAGACCAAACTTCCCCTATTTTTTCTTGCAGGGTGTGCGGAGAGCCGGACACGGCCGGAAGCAAACCAAGACCTGCAGGTGGCAATGAAAATTTGGCCCCGGAGAACTTCGCGAAACCTCCCAAATTCCCCTTTGCGTCCGGTAGGCCGTGATCCACGAGTATGACTTTGTTTCCGCCCCTCGATAGACGTAAAGCGGCAGTCATACCCGCGAGTCCGCCACCGATTACTATAGTATCCGCCTTGCTGTTCATTGTATTTTTGTCAATTTTATCGGGCAGCCCGATCTTCTTTATGTGAATAGGTCGTTCTTGAGTGAACTTACCTCCCCTGAAGCTTCGAACATATCATGTTTGACATCCGAATATTCTCCGGGCGACGTCGATTCCATAGACAAAGACCCAGGGGGAGATCGAGTGCTGTCCGTGGGATTATTATTTTCGAATGGACGTAGAACAGGAAGGTGTGGTTTTGAAATATACGGGTGAAAGTCCGGAGGGAGTTATGCGCACCGAAGTAATCGATGAAGGGCAGGCTTTGCTATCTCGGACGCAGGTCTCGCGTGGAAAAGCGTGTCTGGCCCATTAAAAAAATTGGGAAGCTTCTGCTCTAACATTGAGCTTCACCCGCGAGGCCGCGAATTTTACGCGGGATTGTCCTGCTCCGGCAAACCGGGCCTTTGGGACAGGAGCAGCTGGGATGGGCGATGGATGTTGTCAGCGCGTTGCCACATCCCGGCAAATTCAGTCTCCGGCTTACTTATCCTGCTCCTTGGCCTCCCGCGCCTTCCTCTCCTTGGCATATTTCTCGGACATCTTGCGCCATTGATTCAGCTGCCTAAAATAAGTCCGTTTGACGCTGACCTCCGATAGCGGCTGTATGCCACGAATCGGACTGACGGGAGGGACGCGACGTTCGCTCATGATGCCTGGCTCCTGCTGGGGGATGTTTGTTCGCGGTATCTTACTCCCGGGATGGTCTGGTGTCCTTCGCAAGAACAGATGCGTCAGTCCCCCTCAGGCAGCAACCCATGCTCCACCATTGCCCTGCGCGCCGATTCCTCTCCGAACATGGTCAGAAACGCCCGCCCTGTCGCACCGGATGCAGTGCGCGCCCCCACCGCCCCCACATACACCGTGTAATTCTGAATGTCCGCCGGCAACGGCCCCACCAGCTTCGCCCCCTTGACCAGCAGAATCTCGCTCTGCTGATGCAATGCCAGCGCCGCACTTCCATCCGCCAGTTTTTCCGCCACCAGTCCACCAGGCACCAGCACTTCCTTGGCGTGCATCTGACCGGCGATGCCAAGCCGTTCAAACAATTTTTCCAGATAGATGCCGCTCGACCCGCCGGCCTTGGGATCGATCACTGCGACGGAAGGCGCGTCCAGCAAGGCCTTCCTGAATTGCGCCACGGTGGCGATGGCAGGCGAGGGCGCGCCTTGCCTGACCGCCACGGCAATCCCCACCCGTGCAATCGGCCGCTCGCTGGCCAGATTCAGATAGCCGTCCTTGCCCAGTCCGCGCAACACGCCATCCGGTGCCACCACCACATCCGCTGCCGCACCCGATCGCACACGCTTGTCCACGACGCCACCCGTTGCGTTGGCTACCGTGACGTGAATGCCGCTGCGCCGCTCAAAGTCGGCGGCCACCGTGCGCACGATGGGCGCGATGGCCCCGGCGGCGAGCACCCGGAGTTCGTCCGCACAAGCGGGCAGGGCAACGAAGGAAGAAAAAACGGAGAAGGTCGCAGCGAACAGCAGCGGAAGACGGAACGCACGCACGGTGACTCCAGGTGATGGAATACGGGGGACGGGAAAGTAGCGGCAGAAAAATACGTCGGCACCGATTATACGATGCGTGCAGAGGCCACGTTTGCGCCTGCCGGAGCGGCCCGCTGAGACGGCCAACCGCGCTTAATTATCGGTGATGAGGGTGATGAAGGATCTTGCTCAACCGCATCACCCGAACCTATCTGGGCGACCGCGACACCGCCCCCGCATCCCAATCCCCAAACGCCCGTGACCGCATCCCCGCATCCACCAGATAAGCCTTGACCAGCTTCAACAACACCAGCCCCGCCGCGAACAGCATCACCATCAACGCCACCAGCACCGCCGCCTCGCCCCACGCCGACAGACCCGGAGAGGCCCACGGCCAGCGCACCTGCCTGGCCTGCGCCGAGCGGATCGCCGCAAAGCACAGCCATCCCAGCATCGGCACAAACGGCAGCACCGCACGCCAGCGCAAGGACATGGGGCCGCAGAACACCAGCCAATAGCTGAAGAGGCCCAGCGGCAGCACCCCATGGCGCAAGGCACTCACCAGCGCCCCCGGCGCATTCCCGCGTTGTCCGTGGACCATTCCGGTGTCCGACAGCGCCGCCAGGAAAACGCACACGATCAGCGTCGCCAGCATCGTCGATTTCCGCGGTGAATCAGGGAGCCCGCATCGTTCGCGCACCAGCAGATGCGCAAAGCATCCGCCACAGAGCAGCGCCGTCAGCAACGTCGTGCAGGCGGTGTAGGTGGACAGCGAACGCGCCGCCAGCGTGGCCACCAGCAGCAGTACGCTGGCAGCGACGATGCCGCCTTCCATCCCCAGCCGCACGCGGCGATGGATGGGGAGCACATGGACGTGCTCCGTCACGGCCGACGACCTGGGAAGGAGAAGCGCGGGCGCAAGCGGCATGAGGAAACTCCTCGTTGCCATGAAGTGGCGGTCAGGTGGGGGAGGGAAATCGGGCGAGGCAACATCCACCGAATTCTAATGGCCGCACTCGCAAAAGAAATCAGTCCGTTTGGACTGAAATGCCTGATGCAGGATGTAAATTTTTTCCAGCTGGAAGCGGTACGCAGGCGCGCCCAGTCCAATTGGACTGGTTCAATTCCGTGATCGTCTCACTTATAATTTTTTGCCCCATTTTCAGGGGAAGAGGCACGGATTCGCGCCCTCATTTCACCGGCCGGCATGGGGGCTTGCCGGTCCTTGCTTCCTTATCTGTGGAACTCTCATCGTCTATGTTGTTGCTAACCGGAAGTACCGGATTCATCGGCGGCGCGCTGGCCGCTCGTCTCATCCGCACGCCACGCTGGGAGCGCTCGCTGTTCCTGGTCAGGTCGGCCAATCGCAACGAAGGGCGCGCGCGCCTGGCGGCCAACCTGCGCCTGCACGGCGTGAGCGAGGACGAACTGCAGCGCCTGTTGCCTGACCAGATCCTGTGCGGCGACCTCACCGGGGTGGAGCGCTGGATCGATGATCCGCGCCTGCTGCAGGTCAGCGATGTGGTGAACTCGGCGGCTCTGGCCTCCTTCGGCAGTCATCGTTCCATCTTCCCCACCAACGTCGACGGCGTGCTCGCCATGGCGCACGGCCTCTCGCGCGGACGCCCGCTGCGGCGCTTCATACAGATCGGTACCGGCATGTCCTGTGGCCGCAACGCGCCGCGCCCGGTGTCGGAAGACTATTCTCCTGCCGATGACGTCGAGCACTACCTCGATTACACCGCCAGCAAATACGAGGCCGAACAACGCCTGCGCACCGAACTGCCGGAATTGCCGCTGGTCATCGCGCGGCCGTCCATCGTGGTCGGCCATACCGAACTCGGATGCGCCGCCTCGGGCAGCATCTACTGGGTCTTCCGCCTGGCGCGCGCCTTGCAGGCCTTCCCCTGCGAGCTGGACCAGAAGATCGACGTGATCCCGGTGGACTATTGCGCCGAAGCCCTGCACCTGCTGCTGGAAAAACCGACGCTGAAATACTCGGCCTACAACATCTCGTCCGGTCCCAATCATGCCTGCACCTTCGGCGAAATCGATGAAGCCATCAGCGTCGGCACCGGTGAGGAAAAGATGTCACGCTACCGCCAGACCCACTACGACAGCTTCCTGCAGATGCAGGACCGTTTCAAGGACCTGATCGGTCCCTGCAACAAGCGCATCGTGTTGAAGGCGATTCGTTCGTATGGCTATTTTGCGGCGGAGGAAGTGCTGTTCGACAACCAGCGCCTGATCGAGGAGGGCATGCGGCCTCCGCAGCCGCTCACCGATTACGTGACCCTGTGCGAACGCACCAGCAAGGATATCCTCATCGCGCAGCAGATGAAGTACGACTACAAGACCTGAGCCTTCCGCTCAGTCGTCGTCCTCAAGCGAGGCGAAAAATTCCCCAGGCTCAGCGGCATCACGCGGGCGCATCGAGCAGGATCTCGATGCGTTCCTTGCCGCGTCCGGTGTTCTTGCGTTTGAGTCGCAGTGTTCCCACTTCGGCGGTGGTGCGCGGATGCGTGCCGCCGCAGGCCATGCGCGCAAATCCTTCCACTTCCCAATAACGCCGGCCGGCGGCTTCATCGCTGAATGCGGTGACGATGGGTAATCCCGCCGCCACCAGCTCCTGCGCCGCCGCCTCGATGGCGGGGAACAGCGGCGCCAGGCTGGTGTCGCTGGCGAAGTCCACGCGCGCCTTGTCCATGGCGATGTGTGCGCCGATGCGTTCGATCCCCGGCCGCATCTGATAGACCAGCTGCAACACCATCTCGGCCGCAAAGTGCAGGCGCATCAGGCGATAGCGGCGTGCCCAGTCAATCTGCAGGTGAACCGCATCACCGACCCGCAGGCCATGTCCGGATGGCAGCGTGTAGACGATGGTCTGGTCGCGTTTCTCGGCCTGCAGCACGGGATGGCCGCCCAGCGTGCCGGCATCGCTCTCCTGGCCACCGGAGAAGGCGAAGAAGATGGTCTGCGCGATTTGTACCTGATCACCATCGACTGCCGTGACGGTCGTGTCGAGTTCAGTCTGATAGGGGGCGGACCAGAATAACTTGTGCGTCATGTTGTCAGCGGGCAGGGATAGCAATAGATGATCAGCGGTAGCATCGGCAGGTCATGAGCCTGCCGATGCATTCAAAAACGTGAGCAGAGATTCTACGATAAAGGCGGACTTCAGCTTCGCATCGCCTGCCTTACGCGGGATGCGCTTCCAGCAAGTCTTCAATCGCCGCAATATCCACCGCATCGCGCTGCCCCGGCCGCAGCAATTCATCCGCATAAGTCCGCCACAAGCCACTGTGCAGGAAGTAGCGGAACAACTCCGTATCCAGATGCTGTTCCCGGCACATCCTGGCCATGATGCGCAGCGATTCCGACAAGGTCTTGGCCGGCTTGTACGGACGGTCCGCCGCCGTGAGTGCTTCGAACACATCGGCCAGCGCCATCACCCTGTCCTGCAAGGGCAGCCCGGATGCGCGCAGGCGGCGCGGATAGCCGGTGCCATCCATTTTTTCGTGGTGATTGGCGGCGGTATCGGGCACGCTCTTGAGCGAATCCGGCCACGGCAGGCTCTTCAACATCACCAGCGTCTGCACGATGTGATTGTTGATGGCGAAGCGGTCTTCTTCGGTCAGCGTGCCGCGCCGCACGGTCAGGTTGTGCAGCTCGCCCATGTTCTGCCGGACCTGCGGCAGCTGCATGTCAAAGCCCAGCACATTGCGCGGGTCGCCGCGTTCAACCGGCGGCCGGTGTCCGTCTTCCCAGGCGACCTTGTGTTCCGGCTTGTCGGCCAGCAAGGTCTCGGTGCAGGGCAGTTCCTGCTGCCTCTGTCCACCACGCGCCGCGGCGAGCCGCCGGCTTTCTTCATCGGCCAGGCCCAGGCTGTCATCGAAATGCCGCTGCCAGGTCTGCATGGCGATCTGGCGCAGCCGTGCGATGGCGTCGTCCGACATGGCTTCGCCCCCGACATTGCATTGCGCGACAAAGGCAAAGTCCTCGCGCAGCTGATGCCGGCGGCGCTCCAGCTCTGCGCGCCAGGATTCGGCCCGGGCTGCAGGCAAGGCAGCGTAGAGCTCGCGCAGCAGATCCAGTTCGGCATCGCGCCACAGCACTTCAAAACGCATGCGCACTTCGTGGATGCGGTTGTGGATCACCTCCAGCTTGGTCGCCTTGTCGACGATGTGTTCGGGACTGGTGACCTTGCCGCAATCATGCAGCAGCGCCGCCAGCTGGAAGGCATAGCGCTGGTCCTCGTTGAGGGTGAAGCCGGCGTAGCGGCCTTCACTTTCCTGCGCCAGGCGGTCGACCAGCTGGATGGCCAGGTGCGGTACGCGTTCGCAATGGCCGCCGGTATAAGGACTCTTGGCATCGATGGCGTCAGCCATCAGGCGGATCAGGGATTCCAGCAGGGCCTTCTGCGCAGCGATCAGCTGGCGCGTTTCGATGGCCACCGCCAGCATGCCCGACAGACGCCGCGCAAAGGCCAGGAAGCGCGGATCCTCGTGCACGCTGTCATGGGCATGCATCAGCACCAGCAAACCTTCGAGTGAACCGTTGCGGCCGCGCAGATCCAGTTCCACGCGCATGCGGCCATCGTCGGTCGCGCGTGCGGCGATGGTGTCGGCAGGGCCTGCACCTGTGCCTTGTGCGTCATACGCCATGCTGTCGGTCAATCCGCATTGCTGGCCGTAGGCCGCCGCGCGCTGCATCTGGCCGTCTTCGCGCTGCCACAGATAGACGGCACCGCCGTCGCAGCGCGTGGCCTGCACGAATTTCTCCAGCACCTGCTGCAGCATCTCCTCGACATGCGTTTCGGTACTGAGGATGGCGCTGATGTCGAGGAAGGCTTCTACCGTCAGGCTCACGTGGTCCACCATGTCGGTGAGCATGTTGATTTCGCGCAGGGTACTGCGCCGCCGGTCCTGCGTGCGGAAGTCGAAACGCGACATGCGTCCGGCCCGCACCGCCAGCCGCTCCATGCTGCGTCCGATGGCGCGTCCGGCCCACCAGCCCAGCGGCAGGAACGCCAGCACCACCAGGAAGGCCACCAGCACCAGGGTCTTGCGATTGCGGTCGAGCTGGCCCAGCAGTTCGTCGCCGGGCGCGGCAATGAGCAGCCTCAGTGCATGGCCATCGATGACGTCGAAGGGCAGCGACAAGCCCAGCCACTCACGCCCGTTCACGCTGTAGAGCGCGCTGGTCTCGCCGGCCAGCGCACGTGCGGAGAGTCGTGACAGGCTCGGGACTTCCAGATCCTTGAGACTGCGGAAACGGAAACTCTCGCCCTCCTGTTCCAGTACGCGCGCCATGTCGCTGTAGGCAATCACGCGCTGGTGTTCGTCCACCAGTGCCAGTTCGCTGTTGGGCGTCAGGCGCAGGTTGCCGAGGCTGGCGGCGAGGTCGTCCAGCGTCATGTCGATGGCGACCACGGCCTCGCCGTCGCGCGCACGCTGCGAGAGGCTGATGCCGATCTGGCGCGTGGTGAAGAAGACGTAAGGGGCCGAGATGGAAGGGATGAGCGAGCGGTCCGCCGTGGCATACCAGGGGCGCGTGCGCGGATCGAAGAGATAGTCCGCCTCATCGCGCAGGGCCAGCAGTTTCAGTTCGGCATCATAGAAACGGTATTGCCCGTGCTGCGTGCCATCGGCATCGCGCACGATGCTTTGTACCAGGAAGGCCGATGCCGCCGGTGCCGAGAAGAAGGCGCGCTGGTCGGCACCGCGCAGCGAGCGCACCAGCAGGAAGTCGCCATTGGGGTAGCCCACGTAGACTGCCGACACCAGCGGATTGGCGACCAGGTCGATGGAGAAGGCGGCGATGCGCGTGAGGCGCTCATCGAGTTGCGTGGCTTGCGTGATCGGATCGAAGGCCAGCTGGCGCAGCGTAGCCACGGCCGGATCGATGATGCGGCGCGAGCGTTCGGTCATGATGCGCCCGGCATCCTCGGCTGAGCGCTCGGCCATGTCCAGCAGCACCTGGCGCGCGCCCCACCAGCCTACCGAGACCAGCACCACGGCCAGCAGGACCATGCCCGCCATCACCAGGGCGGAAATGCCGAAGCGTACCGGCAAGCCAGGCACGGTGGCATCGTCGTCGGACGGATCAAACAAGGGGCGTTCGGGAAGGGGCATCGAGCACGCAGTGACTGGGTGACATGCAACGGAACCCGCGATGCCATCAGCGCCGCCCACCTCCGGCGCACAACGGGACACGGCCTCTTTTTTCTTCGGGCCAATATACCGGAATTACGTTGGGCCAGCAAAAAGCGGTCAAGTCACTGTCGGCGGCAATGCCGGGCGTCTTGATGGCGTGACGCTCCTTGCCGGTGGCGACGCAGTAGCCGGGCGGAGCCGCCCTGCCGGGGCGGCCAAGCGGGCGATGCCTACAGAAAAACCACACATTTATCAACAGATACCTGCAAGATGTCGCATGTGGTGTACAATACGACCTGTACTTGCATCAAGTTGTATTCTTGTTGGTTCCAATTCCGCCTGACTGTCGTTCCCTCCTCGGTCGTTCTGTTTTCTTTCCTTCGGTTTCAGTTCTTGGTTTCAAGTGCCTATCAGGCATCTGCCTTCATTCGTCCCAAACTTTTCCAAAGGAAACAAACATGAGCACTCAAACCGGCGTAGTCAAATGGTTCAACGATGCCAAGGGCTTCGGCTTCATCACTCCTGATGCTGGCGGCGCTGACGTCTTCGCGCACTTCCAGGACATCCAGTCCAACGGCTTCCGCAGCCTGTCGGAAAACCAGCGCGTGTCCTTCGACCGCGGTGTCGGCCCCAAGGGTGAAAAGGCCACCAACATCAAGGTCATCTAAGACCAAGCTTTTCGCGCAAGCGAAGCAGAACATCCTCGCTGACCGCGCCTGAACGCCTCCGGAATTCCATACGCTCCAGAGGCCAGGCCGGCAGACTCCGCAGTCCTTTCATGTCGGCGCGATTTTGTCGCAGACTCTCACCTGGCAGATAGCCAGGGAGGGCCGGTACCGAAGGTCAGGGCAGCGCAGGACGTCGTTCCTGCCAGAGACTCAGCTGTGGCCGTGCAGATAGCGCGGGCAGGTGAACCACGAAGGCAGGAGCGCGTCAGTCACGGCGCAAACCGTGTAGCAAATAGTTAATTAATCGCTCGTAGAGCGTGACACCGGCCCGCACCAACGGCGGCCTCCGGACCACAACACGAACACCTGGATTGAGTCCAGCACCGGCCAGATAGGCCGGGCAGGACACCTTCGCAGCACCTGGCAGATCGCCAGGGTCATGAGGGAATCCAGCGTTAATCAATGAACGGCCCATCTGGTTTCAGATGGGCTTTTTGCGTTCTGGAACCGATATAAATCATATAAATGGTTTATGTCGTCTGGCTGTGCGGACTGTCCAGCAGCTGCAAAGCCTGCGCCACCACCGCCTCCGGCGTGATGCCGAAATGCCGGTACAGCACATCCGCTGGCCCCGGCGCACCGAAGCCCGCCATGCCGACGAAGCCGCCGCGTGCGCCCAGGTAGCGGTCCCATCCAAAGCGTACCGCAGCTTCCACCCCGATACGGATCGTGTCCTTGCCCAGCACGGCGTTGCGATAGGCGCTGTCCTGCTGATCGAACAATTCCCAGCACGGCAGCGATACCACGGCGGTGGCCACGCCCCGCGCTTCCAGCAGGTCGCGCGCAGCACAAGCGATGGCCACCTCCGAACCGGTGGCCAGCAAGCTCACCTGGCGCGGACCGCATTGCGCCTCTTCCAGCACATATCCCCCGCGCGCACTGAGATTGCTCACCTCGAAGCGCTTGCGCACCGGCGGCAGGCTCTGTCGTGCGAAGACCAGGCTGACCGGTCCGCTGCGGTGCTGCATGGCGACTTCCCAGCATTCCACCGCCTCGCTGGCATCGGCCGGACGCATCACCAGCATGTTGGGCATGGCACGCAGCGAGGCCAGGATTTCCACCGGCTGGTGTGTCGGCCCGTTCTTGCCGATGCCGATGGAGTCATGACTGAACACGAATTTCACCGGCAAGCCCATCAGCGCAGCCATGCGCATGGCCGGGCGTTCATAGTCCGAGAAAGCCAGATAGGTCACGGCCAGCGGAATCACGCCGCCATGCGCGGCCATGCCATTGGCCATCGCACCCATCACGTGTTCGCGCACACCGCAGTGCACGTAGGCACCGCTGCGGTCGCTGGCGGTGAAGGCCTTGAGCGAACCCTTGTGCGCCGTGGGCGCTTCGAGATCGGCACAGCCCACCATGCGTTCCGGGATCACTTCGGCCAGCAGCTGATTGAGCGCGGCCGAGATCAGGATGCCGCCCTGCGCCTGCGCAGGCTCGTGCGCGCTACGCTTGAATTGCAGCAACACCTCCTGCCACCCATCGGGCAAGTCACCCCGCAGGACACGTTCGAATTCGGCGCGCTGCGTGGGCGGCAGGGCCTGCAGGCGCTGATGCCAGGCGGCATGTTCATCGCGATTGCGTTGGCCGAAGTTGCGCCACGGCGTGAGGATGTCCTGCGGGATCTCGAAGGGGGCATGCGGCCATTGCAGCAGATCGCGTGCGGCTTGTGCATCCTCCGCGTGGAGCCGTGCGCTGTGGCCGCCGCGCTGGCCCTGCACACGCGGGATGCCACGGCCGATGATGGTGCGGCAGGCGATCATCGAGGGACGGTCCGAGGCGCGTGCGGCATCGAGTGCGCGCGAGACTGCCTCGATGTCATGCCCGTCCACCTCCACCACGTGCCAGCCGGCCACGCGGAAACGCTCGGGCACGTTCTCGCTGATGGAGAGTTCGGTGGCGCCGTCATCGGTGATCTGGTTGTCGTCCCACAGCAGAGTCAGTTTGGCGAGGCGCAGATGGCCGGCCAGGGAAATCATTTCCTGTCCGATGCCTTCCTGCAGACAGCCATCGCCGACGAAGGCGTAGGTGCGGTGATTGACGATGCCATCGCCGAAGCGCGCATTCAGGTAAGCCTCGGCGACCGCCATCCCGAAGGCATTGGCGATGCCCTGGCCGAGCGGACCGGTGGTTACTTCGATGCCGAGTTGCGGATCGTATTCCGGATGGCCGGCACAGTGCGAACCGAATTCACGGAAGTTGCGCACCTGCTCCAGCGTGATGTGTTCGTAGCCGGTGAGGTAGAGCAGGCTGTAGAGCAGCATCGAGCCATGGCCATTGGAGAGCACCACGCGGTCGCGGTCCGGCCAGGTCGGATCGGCCGCATGAAAGCGCAGGTGGCGGGCGTAGAGGGCGGTGGCGATCTCGGCCATGCCCAGCGGCACGCCTTGATGGCCTTCAGTGGCGCGCACGATGGCGTCGATGGAAAGAAAGCGGATGGCATGCGCCAGCGGCTGCAGGGGATGTGGGGTCATGACAGCAAGACGCATCTGCCCGGCAGAACAGGGCGATGCGTCAGTCTCCGTTGTAATGGTGGAGACTTATTCTTGGCGGTCGGTACGGGTACAGGCAAGCGATGAAAATTCAGGCTTGGCTGAATTGGCGTCAAGTAGACGCAAGTTTCCCGCTCTCTTCACGCAACCACTGCAGGAACAACACCACCTCCGGCCGCGACTTGTTGCGTGCCGGACAAACCGCAAAGTGCTGCGTGATCTCCAGCGCCATGCCATTCGAAAACACCGGCTGCAGCCGTCCGCTGGCCAGATGCCCGGCGCCGAAGGCATCGCTCTCGAAGACTACGCCCAATCCCTGTACCGCTGCTTCGATGCTCATCATGGCGCGGTCGAAGCGCAGGGCGATGCGTTCCGGACGCAGGTCCGGCGCGTAGCGGGCAAACCATTCCGGCCATTGCAGCAGGCTGCCGCGCGACTGGATCAGCGGGGCCAGCACCAGGTCTTCCGGGGTCTCGATGCGATGGCGCGCGAGAAAATCGGGACTGGCCATCGGGATCACCTGCTCCGACAACACCGGTTCGATTTCCAGATCCGGCCAGTGCGGTACGCCGCAGCGGATGTCCAGATCCACCTGCCCGATCTCGAAATCGGAAATTTCCGGCGAGGCCGACAAGCCGAAGGCGATCTCCGGATAGCGCTGCGTAAAGCGTCCGATGCGCGGCATCAGCCACAGGCTCGCGAAGCTGGGGCTGGAATGGATCTGCAGCGAATTTTCCACGCCATGCCGCAAATCGTCGGTGGCCGAATTGATCGCCCCGAGCGCACCGGCCACGCGGTTGAGATAGCTCTGTCCTGCCGGCGTGAGCTCCACCCCCTTGGTGGAACGCTCGAACAGGCGCAGCCCCAGCAGCTTTTCCAGACGCGCCACCTGGTGGCTGATGGCCGACGGCGTGAGATGCAATTCAGCCGCCGCAAGATTGAAACTCTTGCGGCGTGCGATCGCTTCGAAGGCCATCAGAGAGGTCAGTGGAGGAATCATGGTGTCTCGGTTTTTGGTCTTGTGAATGTTTCTGCTGCGTCACGGCATGCGCGGGCGCGGGCTCGCGGCCGATTTTAGCGCATCGATCCGGCAGATGAAGCTTCGTCACATTTTCATGACAAAGCATCACTTGTCGCAGCCGGATGAAAGTTCGAAGATCGCCGCCAGAACAACAGGGAGACATCCGTCCATGCGCGCTATCTGGCGCGGCATCCGCTCGCAGGAGGACTGCGCGGAGGTCTTCACCGTTGCTCATTCGCATGCCACTTTCAGGAGACCACACCATGCTGCTCAAGAACAAAGTTGCCGTCATTACCGGCGGTGCCGGGCTCAACGGCCTGGGATTTTCCACCGCGCGCCTGATGGCTGCGCAAGGCGCGCGCGTCGTCATCCTCGACCTTGAACGCGCCGAGCCTTCCACCGCTGCTGCCCGTCTGGGCGAGGGCCATCTCGGCCTGGTGGCCGACGTCACCGACAAGGCCTCCTGCGAGGCCGCAGCGCTAGCGATCCTGCAGCAGTTCGGCCGCATCGACATTCTGGTCAACAATGCCGGCATCACCCAGCCCGCCAAATTCCTCGACATCAGCGGCAAGGACTATGACCGCATCCTCGATGTCAGCCTGCGCGGCACGCTCTACATGTCGCAGGCAGTGCTGCCGGCCATGCGTGCGCAGCAGGGTGGTTCCATCGTCTGCATCTCCTCGGTCTCGGCCCAGCGCGGTGGCGGCATCCTGGGTGGTCCGCATTATTCGGCGGCCAAGGCCGGCGTGCTGGGTCTGGCGCGGGCCATGGCGCGCGAGTTCGGACCGGACGGCATTCGCGTCAATTGCGTCACGCCCGGCCTCATCTCGACCGACATCAACAAGGACATCCTCAGTGCCGAGAAGAAAGCCGAGATCGCCCAGACCATTCCCCTGGGCCGCCTGGGCGGGCCGGATGACGTGGGCGGCGTCTGCGTGTTCCTGGCCAGCGACCTGTCGCAGTACTGCACCGGCATCACGCTGGATGTCAACGGCGGCATGCTGATCCATTGAGTTGTTCACGCGCCGCTCGGTCGTGTGGCCCGACGCGGTTTCATCGATTCCCACCATAAAAAATGCCAGGAGACAAAAGATGAAAGACGAGATCGCATCAAAGAAGATGAGCCGTCGCCAGATCCTGAAGGCAGGCGCTGTCGGCGCTGCACTGCCGCTGTTTTCCATCCTCACGCGGCCCGCCAATGCAGCCGAGTTTACTTATAAATTCGCGACCGGCCAGGATCCTTCGCACCCGGTCAACAAGCGCGCGCAGGAAGCCATCGACCGCATCCGCAACGCCACCAACGGGCGCATGGAGATCAAGCTGTTTCCGGCCAACCAGCTGGGTTCCGATACCGACCTGATGTCGCAGATCCGCAATGGCGGGGTGGAATTCTTCAACCAGGCCAATACCGTGCTCTCCACGCTGGTGCCGGCCGCCGGTATCGTCAATACCGGTTTTGCCTTCCAGGATTACGCGGCCGTGTGGAAGGCCATGGACGGCCCGCTGGGCGCGCACGTGCGCGCGCAGATCGAGAAGGTGGGACTGCTGACCATGTCCAAGCCATGGGACAACGGCTTCCGCCAGATCACCACCTCGACCAAGGCGATCAGGAGTGCCGCCGACGTCAAGGGCCTGAAGCTGCGCGTGCCGGCAGCACCGATGCTGACCTCGCTGTTTTCGGCACTGGGCGCGAGTCCCACGCCGATCAATTTCAACGAGGTCTATTCGTCGCTGCAGACCAAGCTGGTGGAAGGGCAGGAAAATCCGCTCGCCATCATCAGCACCGCACGGCTTTACGAAGTGCAGAAGTTCTGCACGCTCTCCAATCACGTCTGGGACGCCTACTGGATTCTCGGCAACCGCCGCGCCTTCGACAAGCTGCCCAAGGACATCCAGGAGATCGTCCGCCGCGAACTCGATCAGGCCGCCACCGATGAGCGCGCCGACATCGCCAGCTTCTCCGGCATGGCCCGCAATGACCTGGCCGGCAAGGGTTTGCAGATCGTCGATGCGGACAAGGAGTCCTTCAAGCAGGCGCTGGCACAGGCCAATTTCTACAAGGACATGCGCGCCAGGTTTGGCGAGGAGGCGTGGAAGCTGCTGGAATCCAGCGTCGGCACACTGGGCTGAGGAGCTGCATCAGAACTCCGCAGAGGGAATACGTAATTCAGAATACAAAATATAGAATGCGGAAAAGAGAAGGCCGGAGTCAGTTTGCTCCGGCCTTCCGTGTCTGTCACCGGGGAAAAATCTCAGCGTGGACCACCGCCTGGTCCGCCATCGCCCCAGCCTCCACGTGGTCCGCCGCCGCCCGGGCCGGGTCCGCAGAACCAGGGCGCGCAGACGCAGCCCCCCAGCGTGGTCAGCAGCAGCGCTGCAGCCAGCAGCGTCGTCAATCGTTTCATGGTCAACCTCATGCAAAGAAATGGAAAGAGATGCAGTGAGGCAGCATTGAACTACGTGAGTCTGCTAAGCGCAGTCAGGCAATTGCAACAAAGGATGTCATTTGCCAAGGGAGGGCGTTCGCTTCAGTCGAAGCCGCGTACGCGCTCCTTGTCCATGCGCGGCAATTCCCAGTGAAAGCGGATCGCCAGCAGGCGCACCGAAAAGCCCAGCAGCAGGGAGCTCAGGGTGGCGATGCGGCCATCGATCTGCCAGTGCAGGATCAGCACATACAGGCTGCCGGTCAGCAGCGACACGCTGGCATAGATCTCGCGTCGCAGGACCAGCGGAATCTCGTTGCACAGCACATCGCGCAGCAAGCCGCCGAAGACACCGGTGACCATGCCCAGCATCACCACGATGGCCGGGTGGAAGTTGTCGAAGCTGCGCGCGATATCGCAGCCAATGATGGTGAAAGCCACCAGCCCCAGTGCATCCACTACCAGGAAAGCGGACTTGAAATGATGCAGGGCGCGCGCCGCGACTGCTGCCACGATCGCCGCGCAGATGGTGAAGCCCAGATATTCGGGATGCGCCACCCAGCCCAGCGGATAGTGGCCGATCAGGATGTCGCGCACGGTCCCGCCACCCAGCGCCGCCACGGTGCCGATGAGGCAGATGCCGAAGATGTCCATGTCCTTGCGGATGCCCATGAGCGCGCCCGAGATGGCTTCGGCGCAGATGGCGATGAGGTAGATGGTATGCAGCAGCATGGCAGGGTCCGGGCTGGCGGTAGTCGCGAAGCCCGAATTATTGCATGGCGCGGTCCGGGCGCCATGCTGCGGCACCCAAGATCAGGCGGAGGTATCGATGATGTTGCCGATGGCCTTGACGCCCGAGGTCACGCTGTCGGCCACCGAATGCGCAGCCGAGGAAACCGCATCGACCGTGGTGTCGTAGGCGCTTTCAATCTCGTCACCGACTTCGGAGGCGACGTTCTTGATGGGCTGGATGATGGTGTTGTAGAAGCTGCTGTTGCCGGAGGAGACCGAAGACACGCTCATGTGAAACTCCCTTGTAGTGGTAGGCAGCCAGCATCCCCCTCTGATGAGGAAGATGCGGACAGGAGTTCATCATAGGCAAGCGCGGTGGCCGTGCAAAGATGCGGACACCCCCTTATCGGGTAAAGAAATGCAATGCCTTGTAAAGCGGTGTAGGCATGCCGCTTGCACGGCGTGCCAGCGGGCCTTACTGCGCCAGTGCCAGCGTGTTTTCCTTCTGGCGCGTGGCAGTGTTCGCGCTCGCAGAGGCCGGTGAGCGCGGGCCGCTGTAGCTGATCTTGAACACCGACATGGCCTGGCTCAGTTTGATCGACTGGTCGCGCAGGTTCTCGGCAGCGGCGGCAGCCTGTTCCACCAGGGCGGCATTCTGCTGGGTGGTTTCGTCGATGGCGTTGACGGCCTGATTCAATTGCTCGATGCCGCCGCTCTGCTCATTGCTGGCCACCGTGATCTCGGCCATCGTGACGGCCATGTTTTCCACCGCGCCCCCGAGGTCGCCCATGGCTTGCGCGGTTTCGCGGACCAGTTGGTTGCCGCTCTCGACTTTCGCGCGCGAGTCGTCGATGAGGCCTTTGATGTCCTTGGCGGCGGCCGCCGAGCGTTGCGCCAGCGTGCGCACTTCCGCGGCGACCACGGCAAAGCCGCGTCCCTGCTCGCCGGCACGCGCCGCTTCCACGGCGGCGTTGAGCGCCAGGATGTTGGTCTGGAAGGAGATGCCGTCGATCAGCCCGATGATGTCCACGATCTTGTGCGACGCCGCGTCGATCTCGTCCATGGTCTTGCCCATGCGCTGCACCGAGTGGCTGCCACGCTGCGCAATGGAGGAGGCCGATTGCGCCTGGCGATCGGCGTTGGCCGCCGAGTCGGCATTCTGGCGCACGGTGGCGGCGAACTGCTCGACGCTGGAGGCCGTTTCTTCCAGTGCCGAGGCCTGCGATTCGGTACGGCTTGAGAGATCCATGTTGCCGCTGGCGATCTCGCCGGTGGAGATGGTCATCGATTCCACGTTGCGGCGCACGTCGCCGATGATGGCGCGCAGGTTGACGTTGAGCTGCTGCAGGGCTTGCAGCAGCAAGCCCATGTCGCCGCGCGCATCGGTATCGATATGCAGGTCGAGATCGCCGCCGGCCAGGCCATGGACGGACTTGATGGCGCGCTGCAAGGGCGCCACGACGCTCGCATGCAGCACCGCCCACGAGCCCAGCAGCAGCGCAGCGCCACCAAGCGTGCCGAGCCACACCGCATAGGGGCTGCCTCCGGCCGTCTGCACGGCACTGCCCGCGACCGCACCGCCGAGGATGAACATGAGCGTGAGCACGCCCATCATCCAGCCCAGCCGCTTGGCCAACGGCAGATCACGCAGGCCCTGCAGCCAGCCGATGAAGCCGGTGCGCGCCACTGCGCCGCGACGGATGCGCAGGCCGCGTGCCTGCCCGCCGACGAAGGCACGATAGGCGCTGTCGGCCGCCTGCACCTGCTCCCGCGAAGGACGCGTGCGCACGGACATGTAGCCGACCGCGCGGCCGTTCTCGCGCACCGGCGTGACGTTGGCCTGGACCCAGTAGTAATCGCCATTCTTGCAGCGGTTCTTGACCAGCCCGTTCCAGGGCAGGCCTTCCTTGAGCGTGGCCCACATGTCGGCGAAGGCCTCGCGCGGCATCTCGGGATGGCGCACGATGTTCTGCGGGGCCCCGATCAGTTCGGCTTCGTCGAAACCGCTGATTTCCACGAAGTAAGGATTGACGTAGGTGATGTTGCCCTGCAGGTCGGTCTTGGAGACGATGGACTTGCCATCCTCCAGCAACCGCTCGGTGGTGGTGATCGGTAGATTCGTGCGCATGCTTGCCCCCGTTGCCCTGACCGTTGCTGACCTTGCGGGGTCACGGTCCTGCCGCTGTTGTAGAAAGCCGCCGTGCTTCGTCCCCAAGCGCGGCGACCCCGTTTTCATACCGGGCCGCGTGCGGCCTGGTGTGGAATTGCGTGTCGGTGTCATGGCGTTCCATGGCATTTCCGCGAAAGATGTGCGACGCCAGCCTGTATCCGGCTTGGGCGGCGCGACACGGAAACCATGATGACCAGAATCTAAACGCTGTACCGCGCTTTCAATCGGTCAAAAAGGCGGGACTTTCCATGGGTGAACCAGAAACGGGAGCAGCATTCCTGCCGGGCGGGGCAGGGGCAATGATGAACGGAAACTGTTTCCGCTCATCATCGTCATCGGCATTACGGTGGTCGCTTATTGGCGCGGCTGTACCTGAAACAGCACGCCTTGCGGCACCAGCTCTACCGAGAGCAATTGGTCGGCCACCACCTCGGTCATGCGCTGGCCGGGATTGTCCAGGGCGACCGTGGTGAGGCGGGTAATCAGGGGCAGCAGCTTGTCCTCGCTGCCGGAGATGAAACTGCGCGCGGCACTGGAGGCGCAGATCAGGAATTCGTCACGGGCACCGGGCACCTTGTTGGTCATCATCACGCCCACGTTGCGCAGCTCACCCTTCTTGTTGAGCGTGCCGATGAGCGTGGTCCGGGCCGGGCCGACCTGGGTGTCGAGCACGTATTCATATTTGCCCGGATGGAGGCGCGACGCGTCCAGCATGTAGAGGTGGGCCATGTGCTCGGGCTCTTCCACTTTCATGTCCCTGAGCACGTCAGCCAGCCGGTTGTTGAAGCGATCGGCAAATTGCTTGGGTGTGAGGCCCAGCGTGGTCTGGGCGGCTTCGTGGGCCGCCAGCTCCTGGTCGATGTGGCGGTCGCAGCCGGTCGCCAGCAGCGTGGTGGCCAGCAGGGTGCAGGACAGAAGACGCAGCGGAGATCGTAAAAGTGTCAGCATGTTCGTCAGAATGTCGTGTGTTGCGCTACATTGTGCATCATTCCTGTGGGATACAAGCTGTCGCAGATCAAGTGTGGAGGCCGGTTTGTGTGGGTTGGTGATAAAGTACCTTGCCGACAACAAGGCCAAGACGACAACATCCAGACCCACGCCAAGCCCATGACCGCTTCCCCCTCCGGCCAGCCCGCTGCTGCCCCCTCCGATCTGCACGAATTGCGCGAGATCATCCGTAGCTTTTCCAGCGAACGCGACTGGCTGCGTTTCCATACGCCCAAGAACCTGGCCATGGCCCTCTCGGTGGAGGTGGCCGAGCTGATGGAGCACTTCCAGTGGCTGCCGACGGGTGCCGATCATGAACTCGATGACGCCGCGCGCGAAGGCATCCGTCATGAGATGGCCGATGTGCTGGTCTATCTGATCCAGCTGGCCGACCATACCGGCGTCGACCTGCGCAGCGCCGTGCTGGAAAAAATGGAACTGAATCGTCGCAAGTATCCGGTTGAATTGGCCCGTGGCAATGCGCGCAAATACAACGCGCTGGCCGGGCCGGCTGCCGGTACCGACGCCGGCGATGATGCCTCCGGTGCCGGCTGAGGCTGGCGCTGTCCTTGCTTTCCTCCCTCTCATGTTCGCTGCCCGGAGCTCGCCTTGACCAATTGGAATGACGGTTACGTCGTCGACATCGCCTACACCTACGGCTATTACCCCGGCATGAATCCGGCCCGCCTGCCGCTGGCCTTCGCCTTCCACGGCCTGCAGGCACCGGCCATCCAGACCGCCTGCGAGCTGGGTTTCGGGCAGGGCCTGTCGACCAATTTTCACGCAGCGGCATCCACCACGCGCTGGTGGGGCAATGATTTCAATCCCTTGCAGGCGGCCTTCGCCCAGGAACTGGCGGCGGCCAGTGGCAGTGGCGCGCAGCTGGAGGATTCCAGCTTTTCGCATTTCTGCCGCCGCGACGATCTGCCGGATTTCGATTTCATCGCCCTGCATGGCATCTGGAGCTGGGTCTCCGAGGACAACCGCGAGATCATTCTCGACTTCATCGACCGCAAGCTCAAGCCGGGCGGCGTGCTCTATCTGAGCTACAACACCCAGCCGGGCTGGTCGGCCTTCATGCCGCTGCGCGACCTGCTGGTGCAGCACACGCAACTGGCCGGCAACGAGGAACGCGGCCTGCCCACGGCCGCTCGCATCGAGGCCGCGCTGGCCTTTGCCACACGGCTCTTCGAGACCGACCCGGTCTATGCCCAGGCCAACCCCTTCATGCGCGACCGCTTCAAAATGCTGCAGCAGCAGTCGCGCAGCTACCTCGCGCACGAATATTTCAATCGCGACTGGCACGCCGAGCCCTTCGCCGAGATCCATCGCCGCTTCTCGCAAGCCGGTCTGCAGTTCGCCTGCCCGGCGCACTACATCGATCACCTCGACATGGCCAACCTGACCCCGGCGCAGCGCCAGTGCCTGGCCGAGATCGACGACCCGGTGCTGTACCAGAGCACGCGCGATTTCATGGTCAACCAGACCTTCCGCCGCGATTACTGGGTGCGCGGCGGGCAGGTGCTGGATGAGCGCCAGCGCGTGCAGGCGCTGGCGCTGCAAAGCGTGGTGCTGCTGACCGAGCCGGACAAGGTGCCGCTGACGATTCAGAACGTGGCCGCCGAGATCACCCTCAACCGGCTCATCTACGAACCGATCCTGCAGGCGCTCTCGGACTACCAGCCGCACACGCTGGTGGACCTGGCGGCCTCGCTGGCGCATCGCAACCTGAACCTGTCGCAGGTGATCGATTCGGCGCTGATGCTGATCGGCACCGGCCACGCGGCCCCGCTGCCTCCCGAGCTGGATGCCGCGACCCAGGCCCAGATCGCGCGCCGCACGGCCGACCTCAATGCCTATCTCCTGCAGCGCGCAGCGCTGGTGCTGCCGGAGAGCCAGGAGGGCGACATCGCTCATCTGGTCAGCCCGCTGACCGGAGGCGGGGTGAAGGTGGAGCGGGTCGAGCAGTTGTTCCTGCTGGCGCGCGATGTCTGCGGCGACGATGTCGAAGCCTGGCCCGCCCAGGCCTGGCAGCACATCGCTGCGCAGGGCAAGCGGCTGGTGCGCGATGGCGTGCGGCTGGAAGCCGAGGACGAGAACCTGGCTGAACTGGCGACGCAGGCGCGGCTCTTCGCGCGTACCAGGCTGCCCTTGCTGCGGGCGCTGCAGGTGGCGTGATGCGCGTGCCGATGCCATGGATGAGCTTGCCGCCGCGTTTGTCGTGAATTCCTCACACCCGGCCTGACGTCCTCATGACAGCGCCCTGACAAGCACGCCTATCCTGCGTGCAGGGCGGCAATCGCGTTGCATCGCAGCGAACTAGCCTGTACGATTTCGCGTGGCCATATTGCCGCCCATCACTGCCGTGCCTGCCGCGCCTGTCCTGCCGGTGCCGAACCTCTCTTTTAGGAAAGTCGGTTTTCAGCTTATGTCCCTGTCCCGTCAACTCCAAACACGCCTGACCCTGTCCGGCACCGCCGCTGCGCTGCTCACCGCCATCGTGCTGACCGCCATGGCCATGAATGGCAGCACGCAGGGCCTGGCGGTCGCTGCCGTGGTCCTGGTGCTGGTGTCGGCCCTGCTGTCCTGGGTGCTGGCGCGGCAACTGCTGCAACCGCTGTCCGGTCTGGAGGCCGGCATGCAGCAGCTGCAGGAAGAGCACAAGCAACTGGTGGAGCAACGCGATGATGCCCGCACCCACCTGGAAGAAATGGAAAAGACCCTGGCCCGCGTCGGCCTGGAAGATGCGCTGACCGGCCTGGCCAACCGCCGCCAGTTCGAGCGCGGCCTGCTGGAAGAATTCAACCGCGCGGCGCGCACCAACCTGTCGCTGGCCATCATCATGATCGACATCGATCTCTTCGATGAATACAACGCCAGCTATGGCCGCATGGCCGGCGACAAGGTCTTGCGCCGGGTCGGCAGCGCCATCCGCGATACCAACGTGCGTCCGGAAGATCTGCTCTCGCGTTTCGGTACCCAGGAGATTGCCGTGCTGTTGCCGGGTTCGCGCCTGGACGGCGCACTGATCGTGGCCGAACGCATCCGCAAGTCGATCGAACAGCTCAACATCGAGCACAGCGCCAGCCCGACCGGCCGCGTGACCATCAGCATCGGCATCGCCGCCGTGGCCCCGCAGCGTCAGGTCGACGAACCCGATACCGTGCTGCGCGAATCGGAAAAGGCGCTGGCCCTGGCAAAGGCAGCGGGGCGCGATTGCATCCGCACCACCGACGATTTCCGCAAGGCTTGAGCTGCATAGCGCTAGCCGCTACCCGCTGCCCCAATGAAAAATGCGGCCCGTGGTGTCCCACCGGGCCGCATTTTTCATGGTTCTTCGACGCTCCGCGTTCAGGGCTGCTCGGGCCCCGGCACCAGGAACTTGGACTTGGCGCAATACATCTTGGCGTTGGTATCGTTGTAGACGATCTTGCTGCCGGCCTGCGACTGCCTCATCGGATAGGCTGAATCATCTTCGGGAGTGAAGCGGATGCCCAGTGCGCCCTTGATGGCATCGGTCAGCTTGACCGGCGTGGTGTTGAAATACGCGCCGATGAAGTCGGCCTGGCTGCTGCTGTCATTGACCAGGAAATCGGTGGCCTGCATGCCCCACAGCGTGACATTGGTGGCCTTGAACCAGTAGGCTCCGCCCTCGGTCTTGTAGGGCGGGCCGAAGGCGGCCACCAGGTAATCGAAGAAATACTTGCTGTTGAGCTGGTTGAGGCACAGCAAGGCATTGCCGACCTCAATGCCGAAGCTGGGTTGTGGCGCGGCCTGCGCCGCCGGTGCGCCGGCCACGGCACCGGCCAGCGTCAGCACCAGCGCGCACAGGCGCGGGCGCAGGCAGGTGCGCAGGCGAGATACGATCTTCAAACGAACTCCCGGAAATTGCCGTCTTGGCATGTTGTCGGTACGGCACGCAGGGCGGGCCGGGGAGTCGATTGTAGGGGGGATTTGAGATTTTTTCCAAACAGCAGGATATTTTTGTTGTCGGCAGGAATCACCTAGCGCTTGCCGCGCAACACCCGGTCGCCGCGGGCCGAGCGTCCTTCCTGCGGTGCTTCGCTGGCGGCCAGGTGGCCCAGGCCATCGAGGAAAGAGGCGATGCCGGTGCCCTTGACCAGCACGCAGGGCTTGCCCAGCTTCTTGCAGGTGCTTTTGACCAGGTGGTAGGCGTTGTGGCTGATGTTGCCGGAGGCGCAGATGACGATGTCGGCGGCGGCCAGCATGGGCGTGAGCCGGTGCAGGTTGTCCTCGCGTCCGCCATCGTGATGCAGGAAGCGCCCGGCGCGGGTTTCGATCTCGGCCCGGTAGTGATTGCGGGCACCGGTCAGGCCGCCGACGCAGAGCACACAGCGGTCACCGAGGGACAAGGCGATGGGGCCGGCCGTGGAGGCCGAAGCGGAAGCAGAGGCAGCAGCACGCATGAAGGGACTCGCAGGAAGTGAGTGACGGTCCCAGCCTAACCCCGGTGCCCCGGCTTGCGAACGAATCAATTTGCAGCAGCATATGCGCTTTGCGTTGGCGCAGCGCCACGCCCGGTCAGGCAGCGGGCGGCGGGGCGGCAGGCGCCGGTGGTGTTGCCGGAGCCGCCGCGGAGGATTGCTGTGCGCGCACCTGGCGCTGCATGGCCCGCACGAAGTCCGGCAGGCGGCGGCCATTGCGGTCAGGATAATGGCCTTGTTCGCTCATCTGCCGGACGCGGTCCAGGCGGAAGGAGCGGAAATCGTCACGCGTTTCGCACCAGGCGGCCAAGAGCCAGGTGCCGCCGAAGAAGGCCAGCGCCAGCGGCCACACCACCCGCTGGCTGCTGCGTTGCTGGGCATCGGTGTAATGCAGCAGCAGTTTGTGACGGCTGTTGATGGCCTGGCGGATGGCTTCCAGCCGCTCGCCCTGGCCGCAGTCGTCCTGCATGGCCGGCGCAAAGAGCGGCGTGGCCTCGACGAAATCGCGTTTTTCCTTGGGCAGGGCCAGCACCACCTTGGCCAGTGCCGAGGCCGCCGAGGCGCCCAGCTGCGGGCCGCCCCAGGCTTGCACCATCCGCATGCCGATCACCAGCGCATCGATTTCATCGGCGTTGAACATCAGCGGCGGCAGGTCATAGCCAGGCTTGATGCGGTAGCCGACCCCGGCTTCGCCATCCACCGGCACGCCCGACAGCGAAAGATCGCGGATGTCGCGATAGACCGTGCGTTCCGACACCGACAGCCATTGCGCCAGCTGGCGCGCCGTGGTGAGACGGCGTCCGCGCAGGTACTGGGTGATCTGGAACAGGCGGTCGGCTCGACGCATGACAGGCAGAGGAAAAAATGATGCGCGCCATTCTGGCACGCATGCTCCCGGCCCGCCACGAACTTCGATGCTGCTGTGCAAGATGCGGGCATGGCGCTGGCCTGGCGAGCCGATCCGGTCCGTTCAATGCATCGCGTGCAAGGCCAGGCGATTGCCTTCGCTGTCGATGAACTGGGCGATGTAGCCGATATCGTTGGGCAGCTGGAAGCGCTCCATGGTCACTTCACCGCCGGCCGCCTTGACGCGGTCGAGCACGGCCTGGATCGAGGGGCCGGCATCGAGGTAGATCAGCGTGCCCTGGCGGGTCGGCTCCAGCCAGCCGGGGCCGGTCAGGCAGCCGATGGACTGGCCGTCATCGCGCACGAAGATGGCCATCGGGCCTTCCTCGGACAGCTGCTCCTGGCGCAGCCTGGTGGCAAAGACGGCTTCGTAGAAGCGGGTGGCGCGCTGCAGGTCCTTGGTGGCGATCTCGAACCAGTTGACTTGGGTTTGCATGATGTTCTTCCTTTTCTTGGGAGGGGAGCGTTGTCTATGCCGGCTGGCATGGAACGCATCATGCGCGAGGGCTACTGACACCGTCCTGTCAGTAGCCCTCGCGCCCGCGGGAAGAAACGGTCAGCAATCAGCGCGTCGCCGCCGCTGGTACGCCCTCCTGCTGCGGGTGCTCGCCGCTTTGTTCACTTTCCTTGCGAGCCGCATAGCGCCGCGCCAGTACCGCGCACAGCATCAGCTGCATCTGGTGGAACAGCATGATCGGCAGCAGCACCACCGCTGCCCCGCTGCCGGCAAACAGCACTGAAGCGATGGGGATGCCCGAGGCCAGCGACTTCTTGGAGCCGCAGAAGACCAGTACGATTTCATCGCCGCGCGGCATCTTCAGGGCGCGGGCGCCATAGGTGGTCGCCAGCAGCACGGTCCCCAGCAGCACCGCATTGACCAGCACCAGCAAGGCCAGCTGCCCCGGCGGGAACAGGTGCCACACACCCTGCGCCACGGCCACGCTGAAGGCGGCATAGACCGACAGCAGGATGCCGCCGCGATCGACGACATTGACGATGACCTTGTGGCGATTGATCCAGTCACCGATCCAGGGACGCATCAGGTTGCCCAGCACGAAGGGCAGCAGCAGTTGCAGCAGGATGCTCAGCACCTGCGACATGCCGTTGGCTTCGTGATGACGATGCAGCAGCAAGGTCACCAGCAGCGGCGTGATGACGATGCCCAGCAGGTTCGATGCAGTGGCACCGCAGATCGCCGCCGGCACGTTGCCGCGCGCGATGGAGGTAAAGCCGATCGAGGATTGCACGGTGGAGGAGAGCGTACAGACGAACAGTACGCCCATCCACAGTTGCGGCGTCAGCAGATCCGGCACGATGCTCTTCAAGGCCAGGCCCAGCAGCGGGAACAGGAGGAAGGTCGAGGCCAGCGTGAGCAGGTGCAGGCGCGGTTGCTTCAGTCCGGACAGGGCCGCCTCGCGTGAGAGCTTGGCGCCATGCAGGAAGAACAGCAGCGAGATGGCCGCATTGCTGGCGATGTGCATGAAGTGCTCGAAGCTGCCGGTGGCCGGGAAGAAGGTGGCCAGCAGCACGGTGCCGATGAGCAACTGGGTGAAGCGGTCGGGAAGAAAGCGGTTCATGGCGCGCTCGCGGAAAAAATGAAGGGACGATTCGGGTTTGCCCTCATGATAGGAAAGCGCACGGCCATCGGGAACCCCTCTGATCACGTTGACTGTCATCGGAAACTCCGATGATAATGGCCTCATGCTCAATCCGCTCTGGCTCCAGACCTTCGCTACTGCCGCGACCTCGTCCAGCTTCACCGAGGCCGGGCGCCAGCTCGGGCTGACGCAATCGACGGTGAGCGACCACATCCGCCGCCTGGAAGAGAGCTTGGGCCGTCGCCTCTTCGTGCGCGATACGCATTCGCTGGCACTGACCGCTGATGGTGAAAGCCTGCTGGTCCATGCGCGCCTGATCCTGCAGGCGCATGCCCGCGCCGAAGCGCAGTTCAGCGCCCCGCGCCTGCGTGGCAGGGTGCGCTTCGGCACCTCCGACGACCTCGCCATGGGCCCGCTGCCGGACATGCTGGCGGCCTTTCGCAGCCAGCATCCGGAAGTCGAACTGGAAATCACCATCGGCCTCACCAGCGAGCTCTATGCCTCGCTGGACCAAGGCAAGCTGGACTTGCTGGTCGGCAAGCGGCGGGCCGGCGAATCGCGCGGGCACAGCATGTTCTCCACGCCCATGCAGTGGCTCACGCGGCCCGATACCTTGGTTGACCTCACCGAACCCTTGCCGCTGATCCTGCTGCCCGAGCCCAGCATCACGCGTGCGGCCACCTTGCAGGCACTGGGCAAGTCAGGCCATCACTGGCGCATCGTCTGCACCAGCGGCAGTCATGCGGGCTGCATGGCGGCGGCACGCGGCGGGCTGGGGCTGGCGGCGTTGCCGCAGCATCTGGCCTCGCGTGATCTTGTGGTGCCGTTGAATCATGCGGCGCTGCCGCGCCTGCCGGATGTGGAATATGTGGCGCTCACCGCGCGGCGCTTGTCGCGGCCGGCGGATACGCTGTACCAGATCCTGATGGCCAGCCGCTTGAGCCGGGGCTGAACAGCACAGCGGGAGCGGTTTTCAGGCCGCCTCGACGATCAGCGCCGGAGCATTCAGTGAACGGATGCGGCGATCCACGAAATAACCACCGGCTTCCATGTAGCGCAGGTAGTGGCGTGCACATTGCGTGCAACGCGCGATATTGCAGCGGTTGTACGGATACCAGGCCGGCGCGATGGGAGCCTCGGGCGAGGCGTAGCGGGTGCCCTGCGGATGGTATTCGGTGAAGGTCGGTTCGTCGTAGGGATCGGCAATGAGCGTGGCCACGTCCACCAGTTGCGTTTCCGGCAGCGACAGCGGCAGGCTGATCCAGCCGCTGCTGTCGGCCGCGCGGCAATTGCAATCGATAGTGATGGCCGCACTGTCGGCCGCCAGGGCGCGCAGTTGCGCCAGGTCCGGATGGGGGAGCAGGTCTTGCATGAGCGGGAGCTATCAGTGCGTGAGCGCGGAACGGCCTGTGGATAACCGAAGTGCAAATGCTATAAACGATTTATCCACAGGCTGGCGGAAAACAAGAAAAACCTTGGAAAACTACTTTTTCGGGTTGTAGCGGATATCGCCTTCGAACAGCTGTGCGGTGCCGCCACCCAGGTCGGATTGCACCGGCCACACTTCGTGCCCGATGCGCAATTCCGTACCTTCGTAGACGGCCTTGGCGACGATGATGCGTGCGTCCTCGGCAGCGACCATGCCTTCCTTCATCTGGCTCACTTCTTCCAGCAGCACCTTGACCTCGTAGGCCAGCGCCTTGCGCTTGTCGCTGGTCTCATGCAGCAATTCGGGGGTGGCCTTTTCGGGATTGAGCTTGTAATAGCTCTGCTGCTTGATGGTGCGATCCAGCTCGGCCACCTTGCGCGTGTATTCCTGTTCCTTGATGGCGATCTTCTCTTCCAGATACGGATCGAGGCCGACCTGGACGCGCGTATGCGTGGTGGTGGACGCACCGATCACGTTGGCGCGGATGATGTTGGTCGCTTCCACGCGGCCGCCGATGATGTGGCCGGTACGCGGATTGCCCTTGCCGACCGTGATCTCGTTGCCGGCCAGCAGCTCGCAGTGACGGGCGTTGCCGAGTACCAGGATGTCGTCGGCAGCTTCGATGTGGGCGCTCTCGGCAAACATCACCTGCACCGATTTCTGCGAACTGATGCGCGAGGCAATGGCGGTGGTGCCGGCTTGCGCGGTGACGCCTTCGCTGTGGCCGATCACGCCGCCCTTGACCGTGACGCTGCCGCCGGCCACGATCTCGGCCGCTTCCACGGTGCCGTTGATGACCACGTCGCCGCCCACATTCATCTTCATGCCGGTAAGCACGTCACCGGAGACGCGCACCGTGCCTTCGAAGCTCAGGTTGCCGGTGGAGAGGTCGACGTTTTCCACATCCAGCACCGGGTTGACCTTCACGCCATTCTTGATGACCGTGGGCTGGCCCGGCACGATGGCCACCAGCAGGTCGGGGTCTTCCTCGCTCGGTTCGGCACCGATGCATTCCTTGGCGAAGGGCACGTCGGCAATCGGCCGTGCCGGCACCTTGCCGCCGCGGATGTCGATGCCATCCTGGCCCGGTACCGGTGGCGTGCGGCGCATCAGCGGATCACCGACCTTGACCAGCAGGATGTGGCCCATGTCGGCATAGGAGACCACGGCATCTTCGTCGATGTCGGCCAGCTCTTCTTCCTTCTCTTCCAGCAGGCTCTCGAAACGGGCCGGCTCGGCAGGCGTGGGCATCAGGCCTTGCGCCACCACCAGCTTGTTGCAGAAGCCGGCCGAGAGCGCGCCGCGCAGCTGCTCGTGCAGGATGCCGTAAGTGATGCCGGCGGCGCGGATGGCGTTGACCACTTCCACGCTCTTGGCGCGGCCACCGTAGGGCGGCACCAGGGTCAGCGAGGCCATCATCAGGTCATCGGACACATCCAGCGAGAATTCGCCATCGCGCCGTTCGGCGATGACCTGGGTGACGGGTTCCTTGGCATCCTCGGCCTTGCGCACGAAGCCATTGAGGACCGAATCCTGGAAAAACAGTTTGGTCAGCCCATGATCGGTCATGGCCTGTTTCAGGAAGGCCAGCGTCAGCGGCGGGAATCCCTGTATGGGTTGCCAGGTGGCGCTCAGTTCGCCGCTGGCCCTGTCGAACGCAAACGACAGCGGTTGCGGAGTTGCTTGGTTCATGCTGTTCCTCGATGTAAGGCTGCACCGGGTCTGTCTCGGATCGCTCGCGTGTCATGGCGCCAGCCAGGTACGCGGGGATGTCTTGTCGTGCGATGGAGGTGCGGGCCGTGATCCGGCGCGTTGCTGACCGCACCGGCAAAAAAGCGGCGGCAGTCCCCCTGACGCAATACGGATGACATTGTAATGTGGCAAGATGATCCAGTAATTTGTTCGATAGCACAAGTTTTGCCAATTTTGGCTCTAGATTAGGCTCTTATCGTTAGTTTTATGTTAAGTACCCAAATAGAAGACTTCAAGGGGGAAGATCCTCGCGATGAGGCATTGAGTGCGGCCCGTTATCGCGCTGGCCGCACCAGTACGCTGGTGAGCATCGTGGTCAACATCGCGCTGGTGATGCTGCAGGTCACGGCCGGCGTGTTCTCCGGATCGCAGGCCCTGATTGCGGACGGCATTCATTCGCTGTCCGATCTCATTTCCGATTTCGTGGTGCTGCTGGCGGGCCATCACAGCCGCAAGCAGGCTGACGACGATCACCAATATGGTCACCAGCGTTACGAAACGGCGGCCTCGCTGGCGCTGGGTGCATTGCTGCTGGCGGTGGGCCTGGGCATGCTGGTGTCGGCGGCCCAGAAGATCCAGCACTATGGCGAGACGCCGCCGGTCCATGTGGCGGCCTTGTGGGTGGCGCTGGCGGCCTTGCTGGCCAAGGAACTGCTGTTCCGCTACATGCTGCGCATCGCCGAGCGCGTGCGTTCCAGCATGCTGGTGGCCAATGCCTGGCATGCGCGTTCGGATGCGGCTTCCTCTTTGGTGGTGGCGCTGGGCATCGTCGGCAGCCTGGCGGGCTTCACCTTGCTGGATCCGGTGGCCGCGGCGGTGGTGGGCTTGATGGTGGTGCGCACCGGCTGGGGATTTTTCTGGAGCGCGCTGCATGACCTGATGGACCGCGCCGTGTCCGCTGAAGAAGGCGAGGCCATCCGCGCTACCATCCTCGCCACGCCCGGAGTGCAGGGGGTGCATGACTTGCGCACGCGGCGCATGGGCGATCTCACGCTGGTGGACGTGCATCTGGAAATCGATGGCACGCTCACCGTCACCGAAGGCCATGCCATTGCCATCGACGCGCGGCGCCGGGTGCTGGAAGCGCATCCTGTGCTGGATGTGATGACGCATGTGGATCCGGTGGAACAATCATGAACGGGGTACCGCTGCATCTGTTTCGTTTCGCTTGAACCGATCCATGAATTTCTCATGCATCAGGTTGCCTGATATGACACCTGGCAAATGGGGGCTACCCAAAACGTTCATTTCTGGCGACCTTCAACTACCTTGAATTGGCTATCTGCCAAGAAATACCATCGCAAATTCTCTTCTTTCGAGAATTTCCATGGGTTCAAGAAAATTACCTTACTTCCAGCTCGATGCTTACTCTCGCGGTTCCGGTGGAAATATTTTGCGCTTTCGTCGCACTGAGCGCGGATGTGTTCCCCTTGATTCCCCTTCGGGCGTGAGTCTGGACCGCCTGCCTCCTGGTCGCGAAAAGAAATCTTCGGTGCCTTCCTCTCGAGAGGGGCAGCAAAAGAAACAACAGGCCCCAATGACGAAAGGCCAAGAAAAAGAGCTGGCTGACCGCAGCCGGAAGAAATCTTCCGAAGTATTGCCTGAAGCGGTATCAGGCCGAGAAGACTCTATCGAGACCTGTGATAAGCCCCCCGTGTTTGATCTTCAGGATGTCCCCATCGCGATGGAGAACATACGATGGCCCGTCGCAGCTGCATTGGCACGAAGCTGGTTTGGTCGGGAGCGACATGTCTATGACGATGACAGTTCTTCGATACAACCCATCGACGATACGACCGTCACCCTGGATTGGGTCTTGGGATTTGGAAAGGTCAGGCAGCGGTATGAAGAGTTGCTTTCCACGGGGATTTACAGCGAAAACAGTTTGCTGGTACTTCGCAAGAAAATCAGCCGTTATCTAAGGGAGGCATTTGCAGAAAAGAGCATGAGCGCAATGAGCTTCAACACAGGCGATCAAACCAAGGACTTGAGACAGTTTGCCAACGACTGGCAATTCCAGTTCGTCGCGGTGTCGACCTCCGATACGGCAAATGGAAATGCCATGTCGGATTTGACTGGTGCTTTGGCCAACTTCAATATCTATGCTGCTGTGGGTAATTTCACAGTGACCGGCGAGCGGTACCATCGATATGACAACAAAGGAAGAACCAAGACGTTTTGTATGGATCCCATCGTGGAGATCACCCACGTCTTCGTCTATGTCAAAGATAACTATTCATTCAATGACGCTGATGGCAAGGTCAAGTCACAGTATCTCGGCCACTGGAATAAAACCGGCGTCATCGTTACCGTGGGTGGCATGTTCAGTGATCGGGTCGATGGGAGATATCTGGCGCAAGTGATTCCACCTACGTGGAATCTTCATGTGGACGTACAAACAGATTTAGGGAGTGCCAAACAAGATCGCAGCGGTTTGCACACTCCCTATCTCACCGATAAAGGAATCGAAATGCTGGTTGATACCCGGCAAGGGTGGATACGCAGGCAGCGCGCGAAAGACATCTATTTTCCCGTGTTCAACCGAACGTATAACGAATGGCGAGAACGGCACGAGCAAGGTGGCGATTTCATGGTGTATTCAAAACCGAAGTATCTGAAGCTGAAACAAGCTATTCGATTCAAGCTGGAGACGCTATGTTGCGCCCCGGAACCTATGTGAGGCGTTTGCTGCTAGGTACCCTTTGCACGGTACTCTTCGTGGTTGCTGTGCCACCGGCGATCCTGATTTTGCTTTTCATCGTCCCACCGCTGTTCGGTGTCAGGACTCCCGTCCTGATGTGGCACCTCAGCGAGGATGCAAGCTGGAATCTCATGGCGATCAGTCAAGCGGGTGCATTGATCATTGCGCTCTTAGGCTTCCTGGCGTGGATCGCAAGGGAAACGTCCGTCGTGGCATCACCCTCTCTGCGACGTGGATATCGGACCGCGACCGTTGCGTATGCTCTGTTGCTTTCGTATGGGCTGATCGTCTCTGCTACCAGTTTGTTCGGCCCGCAATATGGCCGCTGCGAGTTCTACAATTCTCCCACTACGCTCAATGCAGGCCGCAAGGACTTCAACGGCGTTACTTATGAGATCCGGATATGCGGTTCCAATCCGCGCCCCCAGGATGGTGACAATGACCAGCTCGAACTCAGCGTGCTGGACGAGCACGGGGAAACACTGGCGCGGCGGCATTATTCGGTTAATTGGCAAGCCGGTATTTCATTCCATGAGCCCTTGCAATTCGACGATGAGGAGATCATTGCGCCCAATGCGTTTGGGCCGGATATCCGCATCCCGATCCCGCCTTCACGCTTCGATTGGATTCGTGCGCGCATTCCTTTGCTGGACTGAACCATTCACGATCTGGTGCGCGTGCTTGTGCGAGTCGCGTCGTACATTTCATCAAAATGTCCATGTGGCAATACATTGTGTAGCGTACGCCGCAGCATTCTGACGAACCCGGCACGACAACTTGTCTAGCTCGGCCGTCTTCGTTTAAAATCCGGGCTTCTCTTTGGGGAGTAGCCAGCTTCCGGGTCATCCGGAAGAGCCCGTGTCAACATTCTCGGCAGCATCGCTGCCGTGGCGCGGGTAGCCATCCAGGTAGGCGAGACCATAGACGTATCCTGCGGCCAGGCTGGGCGCGCAGGCGCGTCCATGGACTTTTCGCCCGGCCAAGGAATCCCCGCTCATGAATTTCCCCGCTCTCCTTCTCCTCGCGCTGGCGATGTCCACGGACGCCTTTGCGGCCGCCATCGGCAAGGGCGCCGCCATGCAGAAGCCTCGCTTCCTGCAGGCATTGCGCATCGGCCTGCTGTTCGGCGTGATCGAAGCCATCACTCCGCTGATCGGCTGGTTCGCCGGTTCTGTCGCCACCAAGTGGGTCTCGGAATGGGATCACTGGATCGCCTTCGTGCTGCTGCTGGTGCTGGGTGCGCGCATGATCCGCGAAGGCTTGAGCGACGATGATGAGGAAGAAGAGGCCAGTGCTACCCCGCAGAAGCAATCCGTGGTCATGCTGGCCCTCACTGCGGTGGCCACCAGCATCGACGCCATGGCCGTGGGCGTGGGCCTGGCCTTCATCGACGTCAACATCCTCGAAGCCGCGCTGTTGATCGGCCTGGCCACCACCACCATGGTCACCATCGGCGTGATGGTCGGCCGCGTGCTGGGCCACCTGATCGGCAAGCGTGCCGAGATCATCGGTGGCGTGGTGTTGATTGGCGTGGGTGCGGCGATCCTCTATGAACACCTGAGCCGCGCGGGCGGCTGATATCAGGCTGGTGCCGCCGGACGCAGCCTGGCTGCGCGTTCGGCACAGTAGTCGGCGGCCATCAGGCGGAAGGCCGTGACCGCCGGATTGTCCTGGTCCGCACGCCAGGCCATGCTCATCTCGGCACGCGGCACTTCGCCTGCCAGCGGACGGAATTCCACCCGGTCGTAATGGAAGCGCTGGGCCGAGGCCGGCAGGATGCCTACGCCCAGCCCGGCACGCACCAGCGACAGGATGGTGTGGCTCTGGTCGATGTATTGCGTGAAATCCGGTTTGACGTCCGCCGCACCCAGCATGGCCATGATGCGTTCGTAGAAATATTTTCCATGCGTGGGCGAATGCATGATGAAGGGCTGGCCATCGAGCTGGGCCGTGGCGATGCGCTCATGCGCGGCCAGCGCGTGGCCTTGCGGCATGGCCAGCACCAGTGGCTCGTCATCCACCAGTTGCAACTCCAGCGGCTGGCGTGATGAGACCGGCCGCAGGAAGCCGATGTCGATGGTGTTGGCGGTGAAGGCTTCCAATTGCGACACCGAAATCAGTTCGAACAGCACCACGTCGATCTCGGGCAGGCTCTTGCGCGCCTGCATCAGCAGCTCAGGAATCAGCTCATAGCCGGCCGCACCAGTAAAGCCGACCCGCACCCGCCCGGTCTTGCCCTGGCTGGCGCGGCGCACCGTGCTCTCGGCCTGTTCCGACAATTGCAGCAGGCGTGAAGCATCGGCCAGGAACACCCGGCCTTCGGTGGTCAGGCGCACGGTGCGTCCGACCCGTTCAAACAATTGCACGCCCAGCCTGTGTTCCAGCAGATGGATCTGCCGCGACAGGGGCGGCTGGGTCATGTTCAGCAGCGCCGCTGCACGACGGAAATTGAGTTCGGTCGCAGCGACCACGAAACAACGGACTTGAGCCAGATCGAGCATGGGGATTCGCCGGTAAGGGGAGCGTGCATTATAGGCAGTTACGCTCCCGGCCACGGCCATGATCCTGTTCAGGTGGTGAGGCTGCCCTCCGGCCGCTGTCCGGCCAGACCTTGCGCCAGGCTGGCCAGCACCATCTCGCCCATGGCCGTACGCGATTCCACGGTGGCGCTGGCGCGATGGGCTTGCAGAACCACCTGGTCCATTTGCAACAAGGCCGCCGGTACGTTGGGTTCATCCACGAACACATCCAGACCCGCACCGGCGATCACGCCGCGCTGCAGGGCATCCACCAGATCCTCTTCAACCACCAGCTTGCCGCGCGCGATGTTGATGAGGACGCCTTCGCGTCCGAGCGCATCGAGCACGGCGGCGTTGATGATGCCTTGCGCCTTGTCGGCGGCGGCCGCCAGGACCAGCACATCGCTCTCGCGCGCCAGTTGCAGCAGCTCGGCCTGGAAGGTGTAGGGAAGGTCCTCCATGGCGCGCAGGTCGGTATAGGCGATCGGGCAGCCGAAGGCCGCTGCGCGCTGGGCGATGGCGCGGCCCACCTTGCCCATGCCGACGATGCCCACGCGCTTGCCGCTCAGGCGGCGCGACAGTGGAATGGCCGTCGGCGAAGGATGGCGCACCCAGTCACCGCGCTGCACGAAGGCATGGCCCGGACAGATCTGCCGGCTCACCGCCAGCATCAGCCCCAAGGCCAGGTCAGCCACATCTTCGGTCAGTGCGCCGAAGGTGCCGGTCACCGGCAGGCCCTTGCTGCGCGCATGGTTGAGGTCCACCGCATCGGTCCCGACACCATTGACCGCCACCACCTTCAACGCCGGCAGGCGATCCATGAGCGCATTGCTGATGCCGGTGTGGCCGCCGGTGATGACGCCTTCGATCACCGCACCATGGCGCTCGATGTAGGCCTCCTTGTCGTCCTGCTCGAACAGGCGGTGCATGTGATAGAGGCTTTCCAGCTTGTCGTTGATGGCCGGGACCAGGATGGGATTGAGCTGCAGCACGTGGCGTTTCATGGGGGGACTCCTTCTCGTTCGGTGGCAATGCCGGCGGATGATGCGGGCATTCGGGCAGGGCGTCCAATCCGAAAAGGCTATCAATTGATTCACGAAATGGTGACTGATTCGGTATCAGTATCGATTCAATCCGCACATCACCTGATAGCCAGAAAAGATTGGACGCCATGCAGGGCCGCCGCCATGATTCCCAGCGTCGGCCACCGAGACACGCAGGGGCCGCAAAGAATGCCGGGCGTCAACAGATCCCTCAAGGGACACACAACAAAGCCCGCCACCCGCACAGGAGACAAGCATGAACCTGGGATCACCCCGGACCGGCCGCACGCTGCCGTCCTGAGCGCGGCAGTGCCACGCCATTGCCGCCATCCATAACGATAAACACGAGACACGCCCAAGGAGTCCGACGATGAATCACGTCGACGCCGCCGACCCGGTCGGCCGCCGCAGTTCCGCCGCATCCGCCTCATCCGCAGCCCCGGCCGCCAGCGCGTCCGCACCGCTGGCCCAGCAGAAACCGACCCGCTATCGCTGGGTGGTGATGGGCCTGATCTTCATGATCTGGGCCATCGCCTGCGCCGATCGCGCCAATTTCGGCATCGCCCTGCCGTACATGAAGAAGGAATACGGCATCTCCAATACCGAAGCCGGGCTGATCGTGAGCCTGTTTTCGTTTGCCTACGGCATCGTGCAGATTCCGGTCGGGCTGATGTACAAGCGCCTGAGCGAAAAGACCACCGGCATTCTGTTTTCGGTCTTCATGCTGCTGACCTCGCTCTTCACCGGCCTCATGGGCACGACCTCCTCGGTGCTGCTGTTGCAGCTCTACCGCGTCGGCCTGGGTTTGTCGGAAGGTCCGCTGGGCATCGGCTGTACCAACGTCATCAACCGCTGGTTCCCGCCCGAGGAAAAGGGCACTGCCACCGGGCTCTGGATTGCCGCCTCCAAGCTCGGCCCGCTGATCGTGCCGACGGTCTGCATCATCGTCATCCAGCTCTGGGGCTGGCGCGAAATCTTTTACGTATTTGCGGTGCCGGGCATTTTCCTGGCGATTCTGTGGTTCTTTCTGGTGACCAATTCGCCGGCCGAGAATCGCTTCTGCAATGAGGCCGAACGCCGCTACATCACGCAGGACCTGTCGGCCGGTCCGGCCAGCAGCGGCGCACGCCCGGCCCAAGGCGCGCAAGTGACACCGATGCCCTGGCTGGACGGCATCAACCGCACCCGCCGCGTGCCGCGTCTGGAAACGCTGCGCCAGGTCTTCACCTCCTGGAACGTGATCGGCGTGGCCATCGGCTATGGCTGCATGATCGGCATCAGCAACATCTTCATGTCATGGATCCCGACCTACCTTGTGACGGTCAAGGGGTTTGCCTCGGTGAAGATGGGTTTCCTGGCCTCGGCTCCCTTCATCGGTGCGGTGGCCGGCAACATGCTGGGCGGGATCATCTCGGATCGCCTGCTCGGTGGCCGCCGCAAGCCCATGATGCTGCTGGGTGCGCTGGGCACGGCCGTGATGACGCTGATGCTGGTGGAAGCGCCGGACAGCGTGCTGTATCTCGGGGCCATGCTGATGCTGTCGGGCCTGATGCTGGGCATCGGCTTTGCCGGGTATTCCGCCTATCCGATGGGGCTGGCGACCAAGTCCACCTATCCGACCGCGTTCGGCATCGTCAATTCGCTGGGGCAGATCGGTGGGGCTTGCGCCCCCCTGGCGGTGGGCATGCTGCTGGATCGCTATGACTGGACCAGTGTCTTCCTCTACATGGTCGGCACCTCGCTGCTGTGCCTGGTGCTGCTGCTGAGCGTGGTAGAACCGATTACCGTGAGGAAGGCCGAAGAGGAAGCCTGAGTCTCATCTGAGCCGTGAAAGCGCTGAGGGCCCGCCATGGTGCGGGCCTTTTGCTTGCCTGAAGAGGCTATCCATGTTGTTTTGGAATAATATCCAACGGATATTAATAGGCATCGAATTATATATTGGACAAACACTCTCCCCGAAGGCACTCTTGTGCTCCCTTTTTCCCTAAGCAGCCCTGAGGAGACACCCATCATGCCGACCTACCGTTCCTATACCACCACCCAAGGCCGCAACATGGCCGGCGCGCGTGCGCTGTGGCGTGCCACCGGCATGAAGGATGGCGATTTCAGCAAGCCCATCATTGCGGTCGTGAACTCCTTCACCCAGTTCGTGCCCGGCCACGTGCACCTGAAGGACCTGGGCCAGCTGGTCGCGCGCGAGATCGAGGCGGCCGGCGGCGTGGCCAAGGAATTCAACACCATCGCCGTGGATGACGGCATTGCCATGGGCCACGACGGCATGCTGTATTCGCTGCCCTCGCGCGACCTGATCGCCGACTCGGTGGAATACATGGTCAACGCCCACTGTGCCGACGCCATGGTCTGCATCTCCAACTGCGACAAGATCACCCCGGGCATGCTGATGGCCGCCATGCGCCTGAACATCCCCGTGGTCTTCGTCTCCGGCGGGCCGATGGAAGCCGGCAAGGTCATCAAGACCGTCAACACCGACAAGAAGGTCATCAAGCTCGACCTGGTCGACGCCATGATCCAGGCCGGTGACAAGAACATCTCCGACGCCGACGTGGCCGAAGTGGAACGCTCGGCCTGTCCGACCTGCGGTTCCTGCTCGGGCATGTTCACCGCCAACTCGATGAACTGCCTGACCGAAGTGCTGGGCCTGTCGCTGCCGGGCAATGGCACCGTTCTCGCGACCCACGCCGACCGCAAGGAACTGTTCCTGCGCGCTGGCCGCCTGATCGTCGAACTGGCCAAGCGCCACTACGAACAGGACGACTACAGCATCCTGCCGCGCAACATCTGCACCAAGGAAACCTGGGAAAACGCCATGGCCCTGGACGTCTCCATGGGCGGCTCCACCAACACCGTGCTGCACCTGCTGGCCGCAGCCCACGAAGCCAAGGTGGAATTCACCATGGCCGACATCGACCGCATCTCGCGCAAGGTCCCCTGCCTGTGCAAGGTCGCGCCGATGACCAACAAGTACCACATCGAAGACGTGCACCGTGCCGGCGGCATCATCGCCATCCTGGGTGAGCTGGCCCGTGCCGGCCTGCTGGACACCTCGCGTCCGACCGTGCACAGCAAGACCCTGGGCGAAGCCATCGAGAAATTCGATATCCGCGTCACCAGCGATCCGGCCGTGCACAAGCTGTTCCGCGCCGCCCCCGGTGGCGTGCCCACGCAGACGGCCTTCTCGCAGGAAGAGCGTTTTGAAGATAGCGACCTGGACCGCGCCAACGGCTGCATCCGCGATCGCGAACACGCTTACTCGCAAGACGGCGGCCTGGCGGTCCTGTACGGCAACATCGCCGAGAAGGGATGCATCGTCAAGACCGCAGGCGTGGATGAAAGCATCCTGAAGTTCTCCGGCACCGCACGCGTCTTCGAGAGCCAGGACGCGGCTGTGGAAGGTATCCTGGGCGACAAGGTCAAGGCCGGTGATGTGGTCATCGTGCGCTATGAAGGCCCCAAGGGCGGCCCCGGCATGCAGGAAATGCTGTACCCGACTTCGTACATCAAGTCCAAGGGCCTGGGCAAGGCCTGCGCGCTGTTCACCGATGGCCGCTTCTCCGGCGGTTCCTCGGGCCTGGTGATCGGCCACGCGTCGCCGGAAGCGGCCGAAGGCGGTGCCATCGGCCTGGTGGAAGAGGGCGACATGATCGATATCGACATCCCCAACCGCACCATCAACCTGCGCATCTCCGGTGAAGAACTGGCCAAGCGCCGTAGCGAGATGGACGCCCGTGGCGATGCCGCGTGGCAGCCGGGCAACCGCCAGCGCGTGGTGTCGCAGGCACTGCAGGCTTATGCGGCGCTGACCACGTCGGCTGATCGCGGTGCCGTGCGTGATTTGTCGCAGTTGAAGCGTTGATACGTGCGACCTCACTGACCGCGACGAAACGACGCTGCAAAAGCAAAACCGCCCGGTGCGAGCCGGGCGGTTTTTTTTCTCCTGCGCATTGAGGTTGCGCGGGCTTACGCCTTGATCGCCGGCCGCATATGCGTAGACGCAAACGCCAGCCCTTCTTCGAAGGACGACAGCACCATGTCCACCTGTTCTTTCACGGTCGTGGCCTCTACCTCTTCATTGAAGAATGAGGGGCGGATGGTGACCAGCAGCGCATGCGGCAGGTTCTCGCGCAGGTCATGCACCACCGCCATCCACGCCTCCAGCTTCTCGCGCACCGGATAGACCAGGAATACGATGGATACCAGTTCCGCCTTGCTGGTATCTGGCTGTTCTTCCTCCGGCTGGTCCAGCGTGATGCTGCGGGCATCGATGCCGGTCACGCGCAGTGCATGCACCAGCAGTTCGGAGAGCAGGTCATCGCGCTCCCCGCGCAAGCCGCCGCACAGCACCACCGAACCCTGCGGTACATCCAGCGACCCCTGCCAGCGGCCCAGCCGCGCCTGACGCAGTTCGCGCAGGTGCGCGCCCACGCCGCTGTTGAGCAGCGGCACTTCGCGCCGGCGACGCAGGCTGCGTGGCGCCCCCGGGCTCTGCGTGAGCACTTCGGTGAGTTGCGACACCGAATGCAGCAGCCGTTCTTGCTGCGCACCCTCGATGCGGCCATGGCGCAGGTCCAATGCCGCCAAGGCCAGGCCCGGCAGCAGGATCTGGTCGCAATACTTGGCGAAGCTCTGCTTCTGAAGATGGCCGCGTGCATCACGGATGATGGCCTCGGATTCACCGGCCAGGGCGCGCTGGTAGAAGCGCTCCGCGTGAGTCATGTCGGGCGCTTCGCCCAGCAGGATGGTGATCGGTTCGAGTGCGGCCACGTGGCGTCCGGCCACCACCAGGCACAGCGTCAACGGGGTGGAAAGCAGCAAGCCGATGGGGCCCCACAGCGTGCCCCAGAACAGCGCCGAGACGATCACCGCCAGCGGAGAGAGACCGGAGCTGTGACCATACACGCGCGGCTCGATGAAGTTGGCCACGATCACTTCCAGCCCCACGTAGAAGGCCAGGAAGGACAGCGCCAGCCACCAGCCCGGATCAATGGCGGCGATGAAGACCGAAATCATCAGTCCGGACGCCAGCGCGCCCAGGTAAGGAACGAAACGCAGCACCCCGGCCAGCGCCCCCCACAGCACCGCATGCGGCACGCCGCCGGCGGCCAGCACCGCGCCCATGATGAGTCCGAACACCAGGTTGACCACGAACTGCGAAAAGAAGAAACGCGACACGCCCTCGGCGGCATCGCCCAGCGCCTGCATGGTGCGGCTCATCTCGGTCAGCCCGGCCAGGCGGATCAGGCGTTCGCGCAGGGACTCCTGTTCCAGCAGGATGAATACCAGCAGCACCAGCACGATGCCGGCCTGGCCGATCGGCCCCCAGGCCAGCGCAAACAGCCGCCGCAAGGCACCGCGCACCGACATGCGGGTATCGGCTTCGGGCGTGGCCGCCGCTGCAGCGGCGGCGGCTGCGGTCCGGCTGTTTTTCTTGCCGCTGCGCGCACTCTCCGGAACCGGCTGCGGGATTACCGCGCTCAGTTCGGCTTCCAGCCTGGCGAAGGGGCGCTCGGCCATGGCGCGCACGCTTTCCACCTTGTCCTGGATACCTTCGCGATATTGCGGCAGGTCGCTGGTCACGCTCACCAGCTGGAAGGTCAGCACCACCGCCAGTGCCACCAGGCAGCCACCGACCAGCAGCACCGAGACCATGGCCGCCGCCGCCCGGTTCAGGCCCAGGGCATCGAGTTTCCTCACCAGCGGCAGGATGATCAGGCTGGCGATGCCGGCTACGGCCAGCGGAGCCAGGATGTCGCGGCCGAAGTAGAGCATGCCCAGCACCACGGCAGCCCCCAGCAGGGTAGTGGAGCTCAGGCGCGAGAAGGCGGAAGTCTTGAGGTTTTGCATGGCGTGGATGTGGGCAGGAAGGCAGGCCGGTCAGGAATGCAGCGCGAGTATAGCCGTTGCCCTTGCGCTGCGCGCATGGCGGCTTGACGTTTTCTGCACCATGCCGCGCAAGCTCAGCTGTGGCGCGGCTTGCGGACGGGCCAGTTCAGCGGATCACTTCATACAGTTCCAGTGGCAGCCCATCCGGATCGGCGAAGAAGGTGAAGCGCCGGCCCGTGTATTCATCCACGCGGATGTCTTCCACCACCACGCCACTGGCCTCCAGCTCAGCCTTGCTGGCAGCCACGTCGGCCACGGCAAAGGAGAGATGGCGCAGACCGCAGGCCTCGGGGCGCGAAGGACGGGCCGGTGGTGCAGGGAAGGAGAACAGCTCGATCTGGCTGCCATCGGGCAGGCCCAGGTCCAGCTTCCAGGAATCGCGCGCCTGGCGGTAATGTTCGGCGATCACGCGCAGACCCAGCAGGTCCACATAGAAGGCCTTGGAGACGGCATAGTCGGAACAGATGACGGCCACATGATGAATGCCTTGCAGTTGCATGGAATGCTTTCAGGAAAAGGGTTCAGCCGGGACGGCCTTTGGCACCCGCACCGTGCTGCGCCAGCCCGGCACAGACCGCGCGCACCTTGTCGCGCAGCCAGCGATGTGCCGGGTCCAGCTCCACGCGCGGATGCCACATCAGCGAGACGATGATGGGAGCGGTCGCGATCGGCAATTCGAACAGATGGATGCCGGACGCGCTGCCATCCTTGCGCGGTGCGCCGGCCGTGGTCAGGAAGGAGCGGGGCACCATGGCCACCAGGTCGGAGTTGCGCACCACCGACAGCGCACCGGGAAAGCTCGGCACCACCGCCACCACCTTGCGCACCAGACCGCGCTCGGCCAGCGCGGCATCGAGCGGACTGGCGCGGTCGCCGCGCGGCGAAGCGCTCACGTGTTCATAGGCGCAATAGCGCTCGGCACTCACGCGCCGCAGGGCCGCCAGCGGATGCCCCACCCGGACTGCGCCCACGAAGCGGTCACGGAACAGGGTCTGCAGGCGCACCTCCGGTCCCATCTCGCTGGCCACGCCGATTTCGAGATCGGCACTGCCTTCACGCAGGGGCAGCGGACTGCGCTCCACCTTGGGCGCGAAGCGCAGGCGCACCAGCGGCGCTTCGCGGGTGACGGCACGGATGAGCGCGGCACCACAGGCTTCGATGAAGCCCTCGTTGGCGCGGATGGTGAAGTCGCGCTCCAGCCGCGCCACATCCAGTTCCGGTACCGACGGACGCAACACCGAGCGCGCTTCATGGACCACGTTGCGCACACGCTCCTGCAGCGCTTCCGCGCAGGGTGTCAGGACCATCTGCCGCCCGGCCCGCACCAGCAACTGGTCGCCGGTCGCCTGGCGCAGGCGCGTCAGGGTGCGGCTCATGGCCGAGGCGCTCAGGCCCAGGCGGCGCGCTGCCCCGGCCACGCTGGCTTCGGCGATGAGGGCATCCAGGGCGATCAGGAGGTTGAGGTCGGTATCGGGCATGGGGGCATCCTAGCATGCGAGGGCTGACATGGCGTCCCGTGCAATGATCCAATGCAAGCCATGCGTCTTCCGCCTTGTCTCGCGGCTGGCTATATTGAAGACCTGATTCGATCTTCCCAAGCGATCCCCATGTCACTCTTTACCGACCTGCCCGGCGACGAAGGCCTGCCGGGCGTGCAGCGCCGCCGCGCCATGCTGGCTGTTATGATGGCCACCACCATGGCCGTGTTCGACGGCACCATCATCAACGTCGCCCTGCCGCAGATCAGCCTGGCCCTGCAGACTTCGGCGGCGGCTTCCGTGTGGGTGGCCAACGCCTACCTGCTGGCCACCGCGATGACGCTGGCCGCGTTTGCGGCCCTGTCCTCACGGCTGGGCTTTCGTACCCAGTTCACGGCCGGGCTCGCCGTGTTTACGCTGGCGTCGCTGGGCTGCGCCCTGTCGCGCTCAGTGGATCTGCTCATCGCCATGCGCGTGCTACAAGGGCTGGGCGGCGCGGCCATGCTGAGCATCGCGCCGGCCATCCATCGCACCGTCTTTCCCAACCGCCTGCTGGGCCGCATCCTTGGCTTGAATGCCGTGCTGGTGGCCGCCAGCACCGCCGTCGGTCCGGTACTGGGCGGCACCTTGCTGGCCGCGCTGGGCTGGGAGTGGATCTTCCTCATCAACGTGCCGCTGGGCATCGTCGCCGTGCTGCTGTCCTGGAGTGCCATTCCGGAAACACGCAAACCGGCCCAGTCACCCTTCGACGTGGCCGGTGCGCTGTGGTCGGCGCTGGCCATGGGTGCCATCATCATGGCCGCCGATACCTGTGCGCGCTTTGCCGAACCGGGGCAGGGCACGCATGCCATGCTGGAGGCGGCAGCCTACGCGCTGGTGGCGCTGCTGGCCGGAGCCGCGTTCGTGCGCGGGCAGCGCCGTGTGCCGGAGCCCCTGTTGCCGCTGGACATCTTTGCCAATGCGCGTTTCTCGCTGGCCGCACTGACCTCGCTGGCGTCCTTCGTGGGGCAGGGCATCGCCTTCGTGGCCTTGCCCTTCCTGTTCCAGAACGGCTATGGCTATACCGCGTTTGAATCGGCGGCGCTGTTCACACCCTGGCCGCTGGGCATCGTGCTGGTGGCGCCGCATGCGGGCAAACTGGCGGACCGTCATTCACCCGCGCTGCTGTCGAGCCTGGGCCTGGCGCTCTTTACGGTCGGCCTGGCTTTGCTGGCGCTGCTGCCCGATCATGCCCAGGCCTGGGACATCGGCTGGCGCGCGCTGGTGTGCGGCATGGGCTTCGGTTTCTTCCAGAGTCCCAACAATCGCGAGATGTTGTCCAACGTTGCCCGCGAACGCAGCGGCAATGCCTCCGGCGTGCTGGCCATCATGCGCACCTTCGGCCAGTGCCTGGGCGCTGCCTTGCTGGGCACGGTCCTGGCGATTTACACCGCCGGTGCCGTCGCGCAAGGGGAAGTGCGCATGAGTGCGGCGCAGGATGGCGAGGCGATTCGTCTCGCACTGTGGATCGCGGTATTGGCCACGGCGCTGGCGACTGCGGTCAGCGCCAGCCGTCTTCGTCGCAAGGCGCAATCGCCCGCCTGATCTGGCCTGGCGGGCCATGGTGCAGAAAACGTCAACGCTCGCCGAGCTCATCAGTGACTGAAATGTACCTAAATTGGTAACTTTTTAGTGAGCCGATAAATCCTCGCTGATTCTCGCTTTGTCACGGCAGGCAGGAGCATAGACTGGTTCTGCTTGCCGGCGGACTGACTGCATCAGGGCGAACCACAATCACAACAGCGTCCCGCTTCATCCCTCCTCGCCCACTCAAGCGTTCAGGTCCCGCAGTCCTTCCCGGGCAAGCTCCGTCAAACTCTCTCCGGCCTCACCTTCCATCGGCCGGGGGATACCGCAAAAGGGGGCAATACCATGGGCAAGTTGAAAGTCGTGACCAGGCTGGCGTTGGGCTTCGGCCTGATTCTCGTGTTTCTGCTGGGCATCTCCGTACTCGGCGTGGTGGGCATGTCGCGCATCAACGATGCGCTCACCGACATTACCGCCATCAACAATGCGGAAACCAAACTGGTCACTGTCTTGCGCAATGCATTGAGCCAGCGCGCCATCGCGATTCGCAATATTGCCTTGCTGGAAGATCAGGAAAGCATGCGCGTGGAGTCGCAGACATTGGCGCGGCAGGAAAAGATTTACGCCGATGCCTTGCTTGCGCTCGACAAGATGTTCAGCACGGAAGCCGCTACCACCGAGCGCGAGAAGCAGCTGCTGTCGAAGATCAAGGCCGATGAAGCCGCCACCGTGCCGCTGATGGCCAAGGCGCTGCAACTGGGTCTGGACAACAAGCCGGCCGATGCCGTGAAGGTGCTCATCACCGAAGTGCGGCCCAAGCAACTGGCCTGGATCAATTCGCTTACCGAGCTGGCCGATTTTGAAGACCAGCTCAATGAGGAAGCTGCCGCCGATGCACGTACTACCTACGCCTGGCTGCGCACGGTGATGCTGACCGCCGTCGCGCTGGCGCTGCTGGTGGGTATTGCCGCCTCGGCTCTGATTGCGCGCAGCATCCTGCGCCAGCTGGGAGCCGAGCCGTCGGAGGCGCAGGCCATCGCGCGCGAGATTGCCTCGGGCGATCTCACCGCCACGGTGCGCCTGCGGGACGGCGACGGCTCCAGCCTGATGGCTTCCATCGAGCAGATGCGTTACCAGTTGAACGTGATCGCACACGGCATCAAGTCGGCGGCCGAGACCATTTCGGTGGCCAGCGGCCAGATCGCACAGGGCAACTTCGACCTCTCGCAACGTACCGAAGAACAAGCCGCCTCGCTGGAAGAAACCGCCGCCAGCATGGAAGAGCTGACCACCACCGTGCGCCAGAACACCAGCCACGCCGCCGAGGCGCTGCGCCTGTCGGGTGGTGCGGCCGAGACGGCAGCCACCGGCAGCGAAGCCTTCGATCGCGTGGTCTCGACCATGGACAAGATCTCGGCCAGCTCGGGCAAGATGGCCGACATCATCGGCGTGATTGAAGGCATCGCCTTCCAGACCAATATCCTCGCCCTCAACGCAGCGGTGGAAGCGGCCCGTGCCGGTGAGCAGGGGCGCGGCTTTGCGGTGGTCGCCTCGGAAGTGCGCTCGCTGGCGCAGCGCAGTGCGGTGGCGTCCAAGGAGATCAAGGACCTGATCGGGGAATCGATGGCGCATGTTGGCGCTGGCTCGCAACTGGTGGCCAGCGCCGGTCAGCAGATGAGCGGCATCGTGGCCTCGGTGCAGCGCTTCGGCGAGATCATGAACGAGATCGCCACCGCGACCCAGGAACAGGGCAGCGGCATCGAGCAGATCAACACGGCCATCGTGCAGATGGATCAGGTGACCCAGCAGAATGCGGCACTGGTGGAAGAAGCCAGTGCGGCAGCGCAGTCACTGTCGCAACAGGCCAGTGGCTTGCTGAAGGTGGTGTCGATCTTCAAGATCCGCCAGGATGCCTCGACCATGCCCGGCAGTGGCCATGCATCGCCTGCTGCACCGGGCTTGCAGGGCGCGCCGCTGGCGGCCCTGCACTGAGACTGGCTGCGCGAAGCAGCTGCAGGCCGGCGCTTGCCGGCCCAGCGAGCCTCAGCCCTGGCCGCCGTCTTCCTCGTCTTCGTCCTTGGGGACGAAGACCATGCCGGTCTTGGCGTTGTAATCCATGAGACCGGCATAGCGGCCCCAGGCGATCATGGTCTCGAAAGTCTTTTCGGGATTGTCGTAGGGCAGGGCGCTGCCGATGTCCTTCAAGACGCGCTCGGCCTCGATTTCTTCCGCTTCGCCCAGCACCGCCAGGATGATGTGGAACAGGCGCAGCTTGTAGACCTGCTCGGCGAAGATGGCGCGCTGTCCCTTGCGGTCGGCGGCCACGAAGCGGCGGCCGAGGTCGGTCAGGTAGACCTCCTGCTTGGGCGTATCCACCAGTTCCAGGATTTCGGCGGCCTTCACGGTGCCGATGGTCTCGCCGAACTCCTTGCCGATCTCGTCCGAGATGTCGTAGATGTTGTTCAGTTCCGGCTCGTCGTGCAGCAGGCTCATCAGGCCCAGGATCTGGCCCACCGGGATCAGCGGGATGGATTCCATGCGCTTGCGTCCGCGCGAGATCGGTTCGCCCGGCACGTGTACTTCCGGCGGCAGGTCGGGCAGGGAGAGCGTGGTGATGGCTTCGTGGATGATGTTGACCAGGCGCTGGAATTCCGGGCTCTTGGAGTCGCGCGGATAGGGCAGCGGATTCTCCAGCACCAGGCCCAGGCGGCCCGGACGCGGGAACACCACCACGATGCGGGTGGCCATTTCCACCGCTTCCTCGATGTTGTGGGTGACCATGAAGATGGAGGTCAGGCCGCTGTCCGGGGCACGCCACAGGCTGATCAATTCCTGGCGCAGGTTCTCTGCGGTCAGCACGTCCAGCGCGCTGAAGGCTTCGTCCAGGCACAGCAGTTTGGGCTTGGACACCAGCGCGCGCGCAATGCCCACGCGCTGGCGCATGCCGCCCGAGAGCTCACGCGGATAGGCGCTGTGGTAGTTGCCCAGGCCGATCAGTTCGATGGCGCGGTCCACTGCCGCATCACGTTCCTCGCGGGTCGGGTTGTGCGACATCAGGCCCACGGCCACGTTCTGTTCCACCGTCAGCCACGGGTAGAGCGCGAAGGTCTGGAACACCACCGAGGCATCGCGATTGACGCCATAGAGCGGCTTGCCGGCGGCCATGGTGTGGCCCGAGCTGGGTTCGACCAGGCCGGTCAGGCAGCGCAGGATGGTGGACTTGCCCGAGCCGGACTGGCCCAGCAGGGCCAGCAGTTCGCCCTCGTGCACGGCCAGGTCGATGTTGTCCAGCACCTTGAGCTCGTGGCCGCCGGCGGTGTTGTAGGATTTGCTGACGGCGCACAGTTCAGCGACGGCGGGACGTTGTTGCGGAGAAGTCATGGTCATGGCGTGGCTCAAGGTCAATCGAGGCGGAAACGGCGTTCGGCGAAGGCATACAGGCGACGCCAGACAAACTTGTTCATCAACACGACGAACATCGACATCACGCCGATGCTGGCGATGATGAGGGGCGTGTCACCGGATTTGGTGACTGCCGAAATATAAGCACCCAGGCCATCGGCCTTGAGCGAGACATCGCCCCAGCTGGCCAGCTCGGCCACGATGGAGGCATTCCATGCGCCACCGGCGGCGGTACAGGCACCGGTCACCCAGAACGGGAAGATGGCCGGCAGGATCAGGGTCTTCCACAAATTCCAGCGCGACAGGCCATACATGCGGGCGGCTTCCTTCAGGTCATTGGGAATGGCCATGGCACCGGCGATGACGTTGAAGAGGATGTACCACTGCGTGCCCATGGCGATCAACAGGATGCTGCCCCAGTTCATGCTGACGTTGGCGGCCACGAACCAGCCCACCACCAGCGGGAAGGTCATGTTGACCGGGAAGGACGCGCCGATCTGCGCCAGCGGCTGGGCGAAGCGGGCGATGTGCGGCTTGGAGCCGATCCACACGCCCACCGGGGTCCAGATCAGGGTGGCAATCACGGTCATGGCCAGCACCCGCAGCATGGTCAGGAAACCCAGCCAGACGATGTGGCCGAACAGGCTCCAGCTCATGGCCCCGTGCAAGGCATCGATGGCGGCCACCAGTCCGCGCAGGGCTTCGAAGATCAGCAGGCCGCAGATCGCGCCGGTGATGACGCGCTTGGTCCAGCGCTCACGGGTGATGCGGGCCGGCGTGGGCGCGGCCGAGGTGGCCGGACGACGGCGCGCCAGCCAGTCGCCCAGCGGCAGCCACAGTTTTTCATCAAGCCAGGTAAAGACGTAGGAGCCGCGCAGCAGGTCATACACCCACGAGGTCGGCGGCGAGGTCGATTCGGTCAGTTCGATCTTGAACTTGTCGGCCCAGGCCAGCAGCGGCCGCCAGACCAGCTGGTCGCTCACCAGGATCAGCGCCAGCATGGCGATGACCGCCCACAGTGCCGCCGTATGGTCGCCCTGGTCGATGGCCTGTGCCATGTAGGAACCGAGGCCGGGCAGCTTCAGGTCCTTGTTCATGACGCTGATGGCTTCGCTCTGCGCGACGAAGAACCAGCCGCCGCCGAAGGACATCATCGAGTTCCAGATCAGGCTGTGCGCCGAAGCCGGCAGCTCGACCGTGCGGAAGCGTTGCCACGCGGTGAGGCGGTAGGTGGAAGCGGCTTCCTGCATGTCGGTCGGGATGGTGACCATGGAGTGATAGAAGCCGAAGGCCATGTTCCACACCTGGCCGGTGAAGATGGCGAAGATGGCCGCGCATTCCACGCCCATCAGGCTGCCCGGGAACAGTGCCATGAAGCCGGCCACGGTGGCCGAGAGGAAGCCCAGCACCGGCACCGATTGCAGGATGTCCAGCGCCGGCAGGATCAGGGCACGCGCGCGGCGGCTCTTGGCGGCCAGGTAGCCGGTGCCGATGGCGAAGAATAACGAAAACGCGAAGGCGATCCACATGCGCAGCAGCGTGCGGCCGGCGTAATAGGGGATCATGGCGGGCGAGCTGTCGACTTCGAGCTGGTCGGACGGATCGAAGTGCACCAGCATGCCCTTGCCGAAGTGCAGGGCGCTCCACAGCAGGCCGAACAGCACCGCCAGCACCAGCGCATCGATCCAGCCGAAGCCAGGCTTGACTTCTTCATAGGCCGTCAGTTGCGGCGAGGTGGTCTTCATTGTCATGGCGGCGAGGCTGGATGGCGGTGTTGGCGGTAAGTGCGGTTGTGGCGGTGTTGGCTTGGCAAGGCATGGTCAGGCGCGCCGAGACCGGTCGTGCACGATCCATTCATGACCGATCCGTCAGCCCCCGGGACCGGCGCGTCACTGTATCAAGGAATTCTGACAGTTTCTTGACCAGCATGTCATCGAGGTCCGGATTCGTGTAAAGAACCACGATCAGGTTGTTGCAAAGTAGATACTTTGTATATACGTGGTCATTGACTTGAAATGGGAGGTTTATACAATGTATCTACATCATGGAGAGAAATTATGGAACTATCGATTCAGAAATGGGGCAACAGCGCCGCTGTTCGGCTGTCGACTGAATTCCTGAGCCTGCTGAACGTAAAGCTCGGTGACAAGCTGACCGTTGATATCCGTCCAGAGGGTGCGTTGCTCAAGCCCAAGCGGCACGTCTATGCGCTGGAAGAGCTCGTAGCTCAATGCGATCTGGATGCGGCCGAACCCGAAGACATGGGCGCTTGGCGCAAGTTGAAGCCAGTGGGACGGGAAAAATGGTAAGGCGCGTCAAGTTTGACCGCGGCGATATCGTGGTCGTCAACCTTGAGCCGACTGAGGGGAGGGAGCAGAGAGGTGAGCATCGACCGGCTCTGGTGTTGTCGACCTCAGTATTCAACGTCATGGGAACGGCACTGATTGCTCCGATTACTCAGGGAGGAGATTTTGCGCGTCACGCTGGTTTTGCCGTCACCTTGAGCGGAGCAGCGACCAGGACTCAGGGCGCTGCGCTGGTCAACCAGATTCGCATGCTGGATCTGGAGGCGCGTGGCGCAAAGAAAGTGGAAACCGCTCCAGATTTCGTCATCGACGATGCGCTGGCACGGCTGCAGGCAATACTTGACTGAGGTGGAAGCGGTTCTTGCTTTTGCTTGAGCCGCTTCCATCTTCAGTTCCATGCCGCTGGCTGTAGGTACCGTTGAATTCAGTGTTTATCAGATTTTCGCGGGATCATCGTCCACATCGTCAAGCCGCTGAGCAACAGCAATCCCGCCAGGATATACAGCGCGATATCGATATTGCCGGTCCGCGTCTTGACCAGGCCGATCAGCCAGGGACTGACGATGCCGCTGGTGATGCCCACGCTGGAGATGAAGGCGATCCCGGGCGCGATGGTCTGGGACGGCAGCAGGCCCGGCGGCAGCGACCAGAAGATCGGCAGGGCCGCAAAGATCAGCACCGCCGCCACCGACAGCAGCCCCAGCGACACCGCAAAGCTCGACGGATGCAGCGTCAGCGCCGCCAGTGCCAGCGCACCGCCGGTGGTACATACCAGGAAGTGGCCGTGACGTTCATTGCGGCGATCCGAGCGGCGCGCGATAAGGATCAGGCCGATGGCGCCGATGGCGTTGGGGATCACGGTGTAGAGCGAGACCTGCACCACATCCTTGATGCCGAAGTCGCGGATCATCAGCGGCATCCAGAAGTTCAGCGTGAGCGAGCCGCAGGTCAGCGCAAAGTAGATGAAGGCGAACAGGTAGGTCGGCCGATGCGACAGCGCCTGCTTGAGCGCCGTCAGCGAGTGGGCGCTCACGTGATGCGTGCGCAGTGCTTCCTGGCTCTGGCGGTTCTGCAGGAAGCTGCGTTCTTCCGGCGTGAGCCAGGTGGCCTGCGCCGGTCCGTCGGCCAGCAGGAAGATCACCAGCACCCCCAGTACCACCGCCGGTGCGCCCTCGATGGCAAACATCCACTGCCAGCCATAGAGGCCCATCACGCCCGCCATGTCACGCATGATCCAGCCCGAGACCAGTCCGCCCAACACGCCCGCTACCGCCACCCCGGCAAAGAAGATCGCCATCACCGCCGCGCGGCGGCGTGCCGGGAACCAGTAGCTGAGATACAGCACGATGCCGGGAAAGAATCCTGCCTCGAATACGCCGAGCAGGAAGCGCAAGACATAGAAATGCGTCGCGTCGCTGACGGCCATCATGCCCACCGACGCCAGGCCCCACAGCACCATGATGCGCGAAAAGGTGCGGCGTGCGCCGAAGCGGGCCAGCAGCATGTTGCTGGGCACCTCGCACAGGACATAGCCGACATAGAAAACCGCCGCGCCGAGGCCATACATGGCGTCGCTGAAGCCAAGGTCCTGCTTCATCTGCAACTGGGCGAAGCCGATGTTGATGCGGTCCAGGAAGGACACCACATAGCAGATGAAAAGAAAGGGAATGATGCGCAGCCAGACCTTGCGATAGATCGCGTCTTCGGCCGCCACGCTCAGCTTGATTGCGGAAGGGGCGGCCAGCGTGCCGGCACCCGGGGATGGGGTCATCATGAAAGTCTCCGTTGAACAGGCACCTGTGGCGGTGCTCTTGTGGATGTCGATGAAAGAGGTGGGTCGCTCAGGCTGCTTCGGCCAGCGCAGCCGATGCTGCCGGGTCCACCCCGGCACGCGCGCGCTGCATGGCTTCGATCAGCACCTCGTGGCCGCCGATGTGATTGGCCAGCAGCAGGATCAGGCGGGCATTGACGTCCTGGCTGGTGGCGTCGTCCAGGCCGCGATGCATCTCGATCAGGGCTTCATAGAAGTCGTCCGGACGCGTCAGGTTGGGGGCGGTATTGAGGCTCATGCTCGTCTCCTTGTTGAAAGTGTTGTCAGGTCATGCAAAGGGATCAGGCCGCGTCCAGCACCGTGGCCGGCTGCGCAGCGGGCACGCGGCCGGTGGCGCGCTGCAGGGCCTGCGCCAGCGCCGCCGCATCGACCGTGCGCCAGCGTGCGCAGACGTGCTGGTCGGGGCGGATCAGGTAGCAGGTATGCGGCTGGCCGTCGTAGCGTTGCGCCACCAGGCCCTCGATGTCCTGTACCTGCACGGCACCGTCTCCCAGTGCCGAGAGCACGGTGTGGTCTTCCGCACTCGCTTGCGCGCCGCTGACGAACAGCAGGCGCAGCGGCAGGCTGCCTTCGGTCAGCCGCACCAGCGCCGGCAGCAGCGCGGCAGAGAGGGAGGCCGGCGGGGCAAAGATCATCGCCACGAACTGGTCGCCCAGATGCGGCAGCAGCCAGCCGGGTATGGTGTCGGTCAGCACCGGCGCATCGGTGCAAGGGGCGCCGGCTTGCATCGCGCCGTGGAAAGGCGCGCTGTCGGCGCTGCTCAGGGGCGAACCGTGCAGCGTGGCCGGCAACGAGAGACGTCCGCTGTTGACCAGCCTGCGCGCGAAGGCATGCTCGCGCGCCAGCGCCAGTACGGCATCGCGGAAGCAGCGGCTGACCGCACTCTTGGGCGTGATGAAGTCAGTGGAGCGGGTGGAGTTGAGCAGGTTTTCGTCGGCGGCGAATTCACGCTCGCTGGCATAGCTGTCCAGCAGGCTGTCGGGGGCCTTGCCCTGCAGGACGAAGGCCAGCTTCCAGGCCAGGTTCTCGGCATCCTGTATGCCGCTGTTGGCACCGCGCGCGCCGAACGGCGAGACGCAATGCGCGGCATCGCCCACGAACAGCACCCGGCCATGGCGGAAGCGGTCCATGCGCACGCAGGAGAAAGTGTAGACGCTCACCCATTCCAGGGTGAACTGAGCGTCCTTGCCCAGCAGCGCCTGCACGCGCGGGATCACGCGTTCGGGCGTTCTCTCCAGCACCGGATCGGCATCCCATCCGAGCTGGAAATCGATGCGCCAGACATCATCGGGCTGGCGATGCAGCAGTACCGACTGGTTGGGATGGAAGGGCGGATCGAACCAGAACCAGCGCTCGGCCGGGAAGGGGGCCGCCATCCTGACGTCGGCGATGAGGAAGCGGTCGCGGAAGGTATGGCCCACGCTCTCCAGCCCCATCATCTTGCGCAGCGGACTGCGCGAGCCATCGGCGGCCACCACGTAGCGCGCCTTGAGCAGATAGCTGCCTTCGGGAGTCTCCACCGTCAGCGCCTCGTGATCGGCATGTTGGGCAATGGCGCTGACCCGGCTCTTCCAGCGCAGCTCGATCAGGCTGTGCTGTCGCGCCTGCTCCAGCAGATAGCCTTCCACGTAGTACTGCTGCAGATTGATGAAGGCCGGGCGCGCATGGCCGCATTCGGGCAAGAGATCGAACTCGTAGATGGCCTCCTCGCGCAGGAAGACCTTGCCCCGGTTCCATCCCACCCCCTTGTCCACCATGCGCTGGCCGCAGCCGATGCGGTCGAAGATGTCCAGCGTACGCTTGGCAAAGCAGATCGCGCGCGAGCCGGTGGAGACGGTGTCGTCATCGTCCACCAGCACCACGCGGATACCTTGGCGGGCCAGGTCGATGGCGGTCACCAGCCCGACCGGACCGGCCCCGATCACCACCACCGGATGCAAGGCCGCATCGGCGGGACGGGTTTGTTCGAGGCAGGGCTGGTACATGAAACGTTGCTGCTGGTAATCGATGGCTGGGGTGGAATGCATGGTGTCTCCTCGCTGTCCTTTCTCTTCTGTGTTCTGGCGCGGGCAAATCGGGTCAGGCCTGCAGTGCGGCCCACATTTCCTTGTCGCGTTCGGCAGTCCAGATGCGCGGATGGCGGATGCCGGACGCCTCGTCATAGGCGCGCGTGACATCGAAGGGCAGGCAGTGCTCATAGATGAAGACTTGCCCGAATTTGGGATCCATCAGCTGGCGCGTGTGGGCCATGGCTTCCTTCAGGCCCATCTTCCCGGCCACCGCTTCGCGCCCGGCACGCAGCAGCGTGGACACGAAATCCTTGGTGTAGGCGATGCCCTGCGCCACCTGTTCGCGCCCTCGCAGCGCCGGTCCGCGTCCCGGCACCAGGGCTTCGGGTTGCAGCGCGGCCAGCGCATCGAGCGTGGCTGGCCAAGGTTCGAGCTGGGCGTCGCCGCAGTAGCAGGCGGCGTCGTATTCCACCAGGTCACCCGAGAACAGCACCTTCTGACCGGGGATCCACACCACCGTGTCGCCCTTGGTGTGGCCCGGCCCGAGATGGGCGATCTTCACTTCGAGGCTGCCCATGAAGATCGTCATTTCCTTCTCGAACACCATGGTCGGCCAGGTCAGGCCCGGCACCGTTTCTACACCCGCGAACAGGCGCGGGAAGCGTTCGATCTCGGACTTCATGTCGGCCTCGCCGCGCTCGACGATCATCTCGTAGGTGCCGCGGCTGGCGATGACCTGCTCGCCGCCCTCCTTGAAGTAGGCCGAGGCGCCCAGCACGCGCACGGCGTGGTAGTGCGTCAGCACCACGTACTTGATGGGCAGCTCGGTGATGCTGCGGATGCGTGCGATCAGATCCTGCGCCATGGCGGGGGTGGCGGTGGTGTCGATGACCATCACGCTGTCGTCGCCGATGATGACGCCGGAGTTGGGATCGCCCTCGGCGGTGTACGCGTAGGCGTTTTCCGAGATGCGTTCAAAGGTGATCTTCTTGGCGTCGAGATCCGCCTGGGATGCAAAAGCCTTGGCCATGTCTGCCTCGTTCAGTGTCGATGGGTTGGAGACGTGGCTGGACATGGCGTGCGCCATCAAGGGAGGTCTCCGTCCAACCCGTCATGGATCAATGCAGGTCAAATCTTGTTGTTGTTGCCTGTGGTGAGCAGGGTGATGGCATCTTAGTCAGCGCCATTTGATTAGTCAATGGCAAATGTGCTTGTTGAAGATTAATTGACGTTTTCTGCACCAAGGCTTGTTTGTGCTGCGCTGCACGTGAGTTGGATTAAAATCCAGGCTCCCGTGCCATGGGGCAGGAAGCGCGCTGGCGTGACCGTTGTGCCACATTGGCCGCATTGCAAATCGTCAACCTGGAAACATCGGATGAGTGCATCCCCCGTCAAGACACAACGTGGCATCCAGAGCGTGGAAGTGGCCGGGCGTCTGCTGCAGGCGCTGGCAGCAGCGCGCCAGCCCTTGCCGCTGGTGGCGCTGGCAGCTGCCGCCGAGCTGTCCTCGGCACAAGCCCATACCTATCTGGTGAGCCTGCTGCGGCTGGGCCTGATCAAGCGCACCCCCGGCGATGGCCACTACGAACCCGGCCCGCTGGCCTTGCGCCTGGGCATGGCGCGGCTGGCGCAGGAGCCGGCCTATCGGCTGGCCTTGCCGCAGGTGCAGCAGCTGAGCCAGGAGACTGGCCTGAGCGTGGCCATCACGCTGCCTACCCCGGCCGGCCCGACCATCGTGCATTACGCCCATGCCGGCAAACCGCTGCATGTGAACCTGCATGTGGGAACCGTCATGGCCCTGTCGGAAACCGCCACCGGACGCACCTATTGCGCCTTCGTTGCGCCCGCGCACTGGCACGCGTTGTGGGAAGTGCAGCATCCGGGCCAGCCGAAGAGCCGCTTCAGGCAATTTCAGGAAGAACTCGATGGCATCCGCAAGCGGGGCATGGAGCGCGCCGTCGACCTGCCCAGTCCGGGCGTGACCAGTCTGTGCATGCCCTTGCTGGATGGACAGCAGCAGTTGCTGCTGCTGGTCACCGTGATCGGTTCCAGCGGCGTGATCGATGCCGGCTGGCGCGGCACGGTGGCGCGCCAGTTGCGGCTCTGCATCGATGCCATCGCGGCCACGCTGGCCGAGGCTTCGGCAGCCGCAGAGGAGGCGGCATGAAGCGCACCCGTTCCGCAGCCGAACCGGAGGACAACGATCAGGACGGCACCCGCAGCCAGCGTGGCATCCAGTCGCTCGACAGCACCGGTGCCTTGCTCGATGCCTTGCTGCAAGCCGCTCGTCCGCTGCCGTTGGGCGATCTGGCCCGCCTGGCCGGGATGCCGGCGGCCAAGGCCTTTCCGCATCTGGTGAGCCTGCAGAAGATCGGCATGCTGGCGCGCGACGCGCAGGGCAATTTCTTTCCCGGTGCGCTGGCGCTCGACCTCGGATTGGCGGCGCTGCAGCGCCTCTCGCCCTTGCGCGAAGCCGAGGCCGAAGTGGCTACCCTGGTGCAGGCCACCGGCCTGTCAGTCGCGCTGGCGGTGTTTGGTCCGCTGGGACCGACGGTGGTGCGGCTGGAGGAATCGTCACGGCCGCAGCATGTGAGCCTGCGCATCGGTACGGTGCTGTCGATGGTGCACACCGCCATCGGGCGCGTGTGCGCGGCGCACTTGCCGCCGGACATGCTGGCCGGTGCGCTGGCGATGGACCCGATCCGCATGGAAGGGGCCCAGCCCGACAGCGTCAGCCATCCAGACGGCAGCCTGCGGCATGACTACGCCGAGCGCCTGCGGCAGATTCGCACACTGTCCCTGGACCAGGCACTGGGCCGCCCGGTGCCGGGCATCCATACGCTGGCCGCGCCGGTTTTCAATCACGCCGGACAACTGGCGCTGGTGATGGCCGTCATGGGCAGCAGCGGCAGTTTCGATACCGCAGCCGACGGCGTGGTGGCACGCCTGCTGCGGGCGGCGGCGCATAACGTATCGTGGCGCTTGGGTGCGTTTGCACAAGCATCGCCGCAGGCGAGCGGTCAGGGCAATGAGAACGATGAGAACGATGAGAATGGTCCGAGCGATCGCAACGATTAATCATTCATAATTATTTATATTGTTTGGTAATTGCTCGGCCTTGGTGCGGCTTTCCAGGATGTCCTGCACCCGCCGTGCCAGCGTGTCCATCTTGAACGGCTTGGTCATCAACTGCATGCCGGCGGGCAGGTGGCCATTGCCGACGGCGGCGTTTTCCGCATAGCCGGTGATGAAGAGCACCTGCAATCCGGGCCGTGCCGCCCGCGCTGCATCGGCCACCTGGCGGCCATTGAGTCCGCCCGGCAGGCCGACATCGGTGATGAGCAGGTCGATGCGCGCCGCCGAGTGCAGGATGCGCAGCGCCGACGGGCCATCCTCCGCCTGCAGGGTGACGTAGCCGGCCTCGTTGAGCACCTCGGCCACCAGCAGGCGGATCGGGGCTTCGTCGTCCACCACCAGCACCACTTCGCCACTGCCGGCGGCCGCCGGGGCCAGGGCCGGTTCGGCTTCCTCGGTGTCCGCATTCTGCTGGTGGCGGGGCAGGTAGATCGAGACCGTGCTGCCTTGTCCGACTTCCGAATAGAGGCGCACCTGGCCACCGGACTGGCGCGCGAAGCCATAGACCATCGACAGGCCCAGGCCGGTGCCTTCACCGATCGGCTTGGTGGTGAAGAAAGGATCGAAGGCGCGCGCCAGCACATCCGGCGGCATGCCGCTGCCGTTATCGGTCACCGAGACGCAGACATACTGGCCCGCCGGCAAATCGCGCTCCTGCGCCCATTTTTCATCCAGCCACTTGTTGGCAGTCTCGATGGTCAGGCGTCCACCGTCGGGCATGGCATCTCGGGCATTGATGCACAGGTTGAGCAGCGCGCTTTCCAGTTGCGGACCATCGACGAAGGTCGGCCACAGGGAAACGGCCGTGACAACCTCCAGCGTGATGGCCGGGCCGATGGTGCGGCGGATCAGTTCTTCCATGCCGCCGATCAGGGCGTTGACGTTGGTGGGACGCGGATCCAGCGTCTGCCGCCGCGCAAAGGCCAGCAGCCGCTGCGTGAGCGAGGCGGCCCGTTGCGCGCTGCGCGCGGCCAGGTCGATGTAGCGGAACAGCTCGTCGCCGCGTCCCTGGACCAGGCGTACGCGCATCAGGTCGAGGCTGCCGGTGATGCCGCCGAGCAGGTTGTTGAAATCATGCGCGAGTCCGCCGGTCAACTGGCCGATGGCTTCGATCTTCTGCGAGTGGCGCAGCGCCTCCTCGGTAGCCATCAATTCTTTGGTACGGGCGCTGACCTCCGCTTCCAGCGACTCGTTGATTTCGCGCAGGCGCGCTTCGCTGGCCGCCAGCGCCTGCTGGTTGCGGATGCGTTCGAAGGCGGCGCGGGTCTGTTCGCTGACTTCGCGCACGATGGCCAGCTCGTTGTCGGTCCAGGTGCGCGGCACGTTGCTGCTGACATGAACGATGCCGACCAGTTTTTCGTGGTCGAGCAGCGGCACGTCCATGTACGACGCCACTCCGCAGGCCAGATGCTCCTGCCGCAGCGCGGCGGTGCGCGCATCAGTGCCGACGTCAGCGACCAGCATCACGCTGCCGCTGCGCACGGTCTGCGCGACGCGTCGCTCGTCATGCAAGGCCAGGGCGGCGACGGCGCTGTCGTCCTGGTGGAAGCTCCATTGGCCCAGTTCCTCGACCTGCTGCGCAGGCCCCAGCGATTTGTAGCTGACCCAGCGTGCGGTCAGCGCATCGCCGATGATCTGGGCGGCGGCGCTGGCGATGTCGCCCAGGGAGCCGGCCGAGCGAATCGCTTCGGCCAGCCGGAACAGGGCGTGCTGACGCGCCTCGCTGTTCTTGCGCTCGGTCACGTCGCGGGTGGTGCCGGCCACGGCCTCGACCTCGCCGTCAGGCCCGAGCACGGGGAAGATGATGTAGTCATAGATGCGGCGGCCGAAGGTCCCGTTGAAGGGGACGTCGCCCCGCACCGGGCGCTTGGTGGCACGCACCTGTTCGATCTCGCGGCTGTGCATCTCGGCGTGCCAGGGCTCGTAGCCGAGCTCCAGGCAGTTCTTGCCGATGGCTTCATCCCAGGTCTTGCCCCACATCTGCAGCAAGACGCGATTGGCGTAGGTGAAACGGTGATTGAGATCCCACGCATAGGCCAGGTCGGGCGTGGTGGAGAGGAAGGATTCATAGAAGCGCCGTCGTCGTTCGGACTCACGCGTGAGGCAGGCCAGTTCGGCGATGGCTTCCTTCTGCACATGGATGTCGGTGGAGGTGCCGTACCAGTGCAGGATACGCCCGCTCCCGGCCTCCAGCTGCGGTTTGCCGCGCGTGAGGAACCAGCGGTATTGCCCGCGGGCATCAGCGATGCGGTGTTCGATGGCGACTTCCAGGCCGGCGCTGCGTGCGTGTTGCCAGGCCGCCATGGTGTCCGCCCGGTCCTCGGGATGGATGTGGCGCGCGATCATGGTGCCGAGGCTGGCCAGCCCTTCGTGCAGCGCCTCTCCGGTGTACTGGTGCCACTGGTCATTGATGAATTCCAGCACGCCTGCGTCATTGGTGATCCAGACGATCTGGGGAATCGCGCCGGTCATGAGGCGGAAGCGCGTCTCGCTCTCGTGCAGCTTGCGGTCGGCGCGTTGCTGGTGGACCTGCAGGGACTCGCGCCGTCCGGCCCGCAGGCTGACCGCCACGCCCTGCGCCTGCGGCGTGCAGATTACCTCATACGATTGCGTCTGCCCGGCGGGGGTGTAGAGGCACTGGCGGCTCTGGCCATCGGCCAGGGTGGCGCGCAGGGCCTCTTCCAGCAGGCTGCCCGCCAGTGCCGGCCAGACCTGCCACAGCACGGCACCCGCCGTCGCTTCGCCCGACCCCGGCGATGAGCCCAGCAGCGCCCGCGCAGCGTCGTCCGCATACACCACGCGCCAGTGCGCATCGAGCGCAAGATAGGCGGCCGGGTAGCGGGCCGGCGGCGTGGCGGGGAGGAGGGCAACGGCTGATCCGGCGGCAGGCGGCAAGGAATCAGCGCGAGAAAAATGCTCGGACATGGCGGACCTTGATTTCTGTGGTCGCCCGATTGTAGATGAGCCTTTGTGAGGATGCTGTAGGACAAGCGGCTGACTTGCAGGCCGCTGGCTCCGAAAATGCGATCACGCTCTTCCTTGGCGCTGACCCATGGGTGCACGCGGAACGCAGCGTTCCGGCATGCGTGACAAAGTCGCCTCATCGGCCGGAAAGCGGGGTTACATCAGGCTTTTCCTGAGTTTGCCGGGTTCCGCTCCCGCCTATAATCGAAGCCCGGTCGACAAATGGTTGCATCGCTGACGCCGACCCTTGCGGCTCCTTTGGCTGCGGCATACAAGTAGAAAAGGCACAGAGCACAGGATGTCTGCTTCTTCATTGATGAGCATGGTGCGCGCCTACTGGCGCGTCGGCTACGATCAGCCCGAGCTGCTGATCGCGCAGTACCGTGCGTTCTCCGGCAAGATGCCGATGATGTACCTGATCCTGCTGATCAACAGCTGGGCACTGGCACAAACCTATTACCCGCTGGCACCGCACTGGCTGAGCCTGTACTTTCCGGCCATGCTGACGGTGTTGTGCGTGACGCGCCTGATCTTCTGGTGGCGCGGACGGCATGTCGACCCGACGCCCGGCATGGCCGCGGCGGCGCTCAAGCGCACCAATTTCCTGGCAACCCCGATTGCGCTCAGTTTCTCGCTGTGGTCGGTGATGCTGTTTCCCTACGGCGACAGTTATGCCCAGGCCCACGTGGCCTTCTACATGGGCATCACCGTCATCTGCTGTATCTTCTGCCTGATGTACCTGCGCTCGGCGGCGCTGTCGGTGGCGCTGATCGTCAACGGCATCTTCACGGTCTTCTTCCTCAATACGCATATCCCGACCTTCGTGGCGGCAGCGATGAACGTGGTGCTGGTGACCATCGGCATGTTGGCCATCGTCAACAGTCACTACAACGACTTCACGCGGCTCATCGAAGCGCAGGTCAAGACGGCGCTGCTGGGCAACGAGAACCTGCGCCTGGCCAACCTCGACTCGCTCACGCAGATTCCCAATCGCCGCAAGTTCTTCGCCCAGCTCAACGAGATCTGTACCCGCGCCACCGGCAATGGACAGCGCTTTGCCGTGGCCATCCTCGACCTCGACGGCTTCAAGGCCGTCAATGATCTGTATGGCCACACCCATGGCGACCAGTTGCTGGTGGAAGTGGGACAGCGATTGACGGCCGTGTGCCTGGACGAGCGTTTCCACCTGGCACGCCTGGGCGGCGACGAGTTCTCCATCATCATCGATGCCGATCTCAGCAATGCGGTCCTCACCGAATTCGGCGACCGTATCTGCGCCGCGCTGCGCCGGCCTTTCGTACTCTACAAGGCGACGGTGCAGATTGCTGCCTCGGTAGGCGTGGCCACCTTCCCCGACATGGCGGTGGATGCCAGCTCGCTCTATGAGCATGCCGACTATGCCTTGTATCAGGGCAAGCGCGAACGGCGCGGTACCGTCACCTTGTTCTCGGAGCAGGACAAGGCGCAGATCCAGCGCAATGCCAACATCGAGCAGGCCCTGCGACTGGCCGACTTCGATCGCGAACTGTCGGTGTTCTTCCAGCCCATCGTGTGCCTGGATGATTGCCAGCCGATCGCCTTTGAAGCCCTGGCGCGCTGGCACAGCGCCGTCAAGGGCAGCGTGGCGCCGATGGAATTCATTCCCGCTGCCGAACGCATGGGCATCATCAACCAGTTGAGCGTGATCCTGCTGAAGAAGGCGCTGCAGGCTGCGGCGAGCTGGCCGCCCTCGCTCCGGCTGTCGTTCAATCTCTCGGCCAACGACATCAACACCAGCGAAGGCATGGCGCAGATCGTACAGGTCATCAGCTCGTCCGGATTCAATCCCGCGCGGCTGGATCTGGAAATCACGGAGACGGCGGTGCTGCAGGATCTGGAAAAATCGCGCCAGCTGGTCACGACCTTGCGTCAGCTGGGCTGTGGCATCACGCTCGATGACTTCGGCACCGGCTATGCCAGCCTGAGCCACCTGCACGCCTTGCCCCTGACGCGCATCAAGATCGACAAGAGTTTCGTCGCCGACATTGAGCACAATGCGGTCAGCCACAAGATCGTGAAGTCACTGCTCGCACTCACGCATGACATGCAACTGGCCTGTGTGGTGGAGGGGGTGGAAACGCCGGCGCATCTGCAGAGCTTGCGCGGCCTGGGGGCGATGTATGGACAGGGCTACCTGTTTGCGGTGCCGCTGGCGGCGGACCAGGTCCAACCCTGGCTGCAGTCGCGGCAAACGGCCATGCTTCAGTCCGGCCTGCCCTTGCGCGGCTGACGCGCGGCATCGAACGCCGTGCTGCTGGCACCATAGACTTCCTGCAGGGCATTGAGCATGTGCGGGTCGCGCGTGCTCACCAGCAGCAGTGCTTCGCAGGACCAGAACACATCTTGCCGGCCCGCTCCCACGTTGGGATCATCGCGGCTGCCCAGCATGTCCATCCAGCTGCTGTCGAAGTGCACATCGGTTTCCTTGTATTCCAGGATGAAGTTGCCGCTGGACGGACCGGCCTCGTCATCCATCACGCGCAATTCCAGTTGCTCCGCTGTCAACCCGCGTTCGCGCAAGGCGTCGTAGGCGCGCTGGGCACTGTCCAGCGTGGGGAAGGGAAAGGCTGCCACGGTCGGTTCCTGCGTCGTCATCGAAATCTCCTCGCAATACTGTCGCAGTTCCGGATGCGGATGGACCGCATCCGACGCACTACACCTTCGCCTTCTGGCCCGGTGTGGCCGAGCGCACGAGGAAGTCGTGCGTGACCGTGGGCAGGTGGTTCAGCATCCAGGTGCTCATGGATTTTTCCTGTTCCAGGATGCCTTCGCAGACACGTTCGGTTTCGCTGTCCTCTGCCTCGCGTGCAGCGGCAATCAGCGAGGTGTAGCAGGCGATCTCCAGGTTCTCGAAGACATAACCGGCAATCGCCCCTTTGACCACTTCGTCGTGCTGGGTCATGCCGCCGGCCGCCTGGGCGAAGGCGGTCATGCGGCCGGCCAGGTCCTTGAAGACGGAGGCACTGCCGTTGAGCCGCTTGATGCAGCCCTCCACCAGCGCCTGCTGGCCCAGCGTTTCCTGCAGGTGCGATTCCAGCCGTGCCTTCAGTTCGGGATAGTGATCGATGCGGCTGGCCTGGGCCTTGAGCATGTGCTCGGCCTGCTGTTCCATCGCATGGGCATCCTTGAGCCAGGCGAGCAGATTTTCGTTGACGTCGGTGGTCATGGCATTCTCCTTGTCAGGTTCGGTGACGAGGTGGTGCCTTGCCGATGACAAGGCACCACCGTGGATACGCCCGGGGTCAGGGCAATCAGGGTGCTCAGGGCTTCTTGGCCTTGAGGTTCATCTCTGGATCGGCCGAGCCAATCTCGGCGCCGGTCAGCGGCTCACCATCCTGAGCCGATGCGGTACGCGCCGCCATCTGGTCCAGCATGGCCTGTTCCTCTGCATTGAGCTCGACCGTGGCCTGGCCATCGCCGCCGTCGACCGGGGTCAGTGCGTCGGCACCGTCCAGGCGTTCCCACTGTTTGCCGTCATTCCACGGTCCGGTCTGTTCACCCAGTCCTTGTGAGAGATTGACGTAGACCTTGGAGAAGCGCGGATCGCCAGGCAGCTTTCCCGGCGGGAAATTGGGGCGGATGGAATAGAGCGCCTTTTCAAACGATTTCTGGTGCGCGATCTCGCGCGTCATCAGGAAGCCCAGCGCTTCCTTCACGCCCGGGTCATCGGTGAGGTTGATGAGCCGTTCGTAGACGATCTTGGCGCGTGCCTCGGCGGCGATGTTGGAACGCAGGTCGGCGGTGGGCTCGCCGATGGTGTCGATATAGGCCGCACTCCACGGGACGCCGGCCGAATTGACCAGCGGTGCGCCAGCCCCGTAGAGCACTTGCGTGATGTGGCTGTCGTTGCCGGCGCCAGTGATTTCCTTGTAGAGGATGCCTTCTTCTTCCACGCCTTCGGCCAGCTTGCCCTTGGCTCCCTTGTTGAGCATGACGACGATGTTGCCGATCACTTCCAGGTGGCTCAGTTCTTCGGTGGCGATGTCGAACAGCATGTCCTTGCGGCCGGGATCGTCCTCGGCAATGGCCTGGGTGAAGTAGCGGCAGGCGGCAGCGAGTTCGCCTTGCGGGCCGCCGAATTGTTCCAGCATCAGATTGGCCAGCCCGGGATTGGGGCCGGCGACGCGTACCGTGTATTGCAGGCGCTTGTTGTGAGCGAACATGTCGGACTCCTTGTTGAGGTCGAGGGATTGAACGGGGAAAGATGCCGGACGCGATTCGCTTCGCCACGTGGCGTTGAAGCGATACGTTCAACAGAGCCTTCATGCTAGGAGGCGAGTGCTCAGCCATACCATCGGCGGGAGCGGAAAACTTCCGGTGCGCGGTAACGATGAAACGTGTCGGAGATCCTTAGCGCGGCAGCAGCCGCCGTCGGACGACCACAGGTCCGACATTCAGTGTTAGTCCGATGGAAGCCGCGGCGGAGCGTCGCTAGACTCGGAGACTTTCATCCTCCTCCGTGACTGTCATCATTCCGCACGGAGGACAGGCTCAAGCACAGCACACAAGCAAGCAAGGACAACATGCTCAAGAAAGTCGAGCCCTCCGTGACCACACTGACGCACCTGGCACCGCTGGAGCCGGCCGCTGCCACCGCCACCTCCTCTGCCTCTTCCACCGAAGTTGCAGGGGCGGCCGAGCAGCCTGCCGCGATCCGCTTGAGCTGGCCGATGGTGGCCGGCGGCGTGCTGCTGCTGGCGGCGCTCATCGGCTGGTGGAGCGCGCAGGATGAACGCATCTGGCGCGCCTATTGCGGCGGCATGGCCGCTGCCGCAGCGACGGCAGCGGGCACCCTGCCGCTGTTCTTCTCGCGTCGCTTCTCGCCGCGCATGGCCGATTGCTGCACCGGATTCGGTGCCGGCGTGATGCTGGCGGCCTCGGTGTTCTCGCTCATCCTGCCCGCCCTGAACAGCCTGCAGGAAGCCGGGACCGGCAAGCAGATGGCCAGTCTCATCGCCGGTGCCAGCGTACTGTGTGGCGCGCTGCTGGTACTGGCCTTGCAGCGCGCCGGACAGGGCCATGATGATCTCGCGCGCCAGGCAGCCTTGCGCCGTGTCTGGCTGTTCGTGCTCACGGTCGGGCTGCACAACCTGCCTGAAGGATTGGCGGTCGGCGTGGCGTATGGCGGCGTGGCACCCGAGCAGGCCTCGGTGCTGACCTTCGGCATCGCGTTGCAGGACATCCCGGAAGGCATGATTGTGGCCACCGCCTTGCGCGGGATCGGTTATTCCCGCGTCGATGCGATCGGCTGCGGCATCCTCTCCGGACTGGTTGAGCCGCTGGCTGCGGTGGCAGGTGCGGGGCTGGTATCGCTCTCGGCAGCGATGCTGCCGTGGGCGCTGGGTGGGGCGGCCGGTGCCATGCTGTTCGTGCTGGCGCATGAGGTGATTCCCGATCCGCACCGGCGACGCGACGCATTGGCGGCGTCCTGCTGCCTCATCATCGGCTTCGTGCTGATGATGGTGATGGACACGGCCTTGTCATGAGGAATGCGATCATGAAGGACCTCACTGTTGCCGAACCGGACTTCGCCCCTGGGTCACTCACCTACGTGGAACTCTGGCGCGGTGCCGAAGTGCTCATCAGGAAAGCGGGCGAAGAGCAGTCCGGTTCGCGCTGGGTCTATCTGTCGGTACTGATGATGCTGTCGTTCTGCCTGGAAGCCTATCTCAACCATGCCGGACCCTTGTTGTTCGGTGCCGGCTGGAACGAAGGCCGGCAGGCGCATGGCACGCAGGACGCCCGGAGCAAGCTGCTGCTGATCTGCGCCGCCTGCGGCGTGGAACTGGAGCCACCCCGCAAGTACCGCACCGTGGCGCTGACCTTGCTGGAACTGCGTCACAGCCTGGGCCAGGCAACACAGGTACGGCTGCCGCCGCCGGGCATATCGACGGCGCGCCGTTCGCTCTCCGCCATGGCAGGCGACCCGGACGAGCTGGCCCTCGACCCGGCATGGAGCCCGTATTGCGAGCGCAGTGTGGTGCTCGATTACCGCGCCCAGTTGCGCAGCCTGCTGGCCAAGCTGCATGCACGGCTGCCGCCCGAGGAGCGCAGCCCCTTGTCCATCTGAAGACGTGCGCAAAGGATGAGCGCAGCCGGATTGCTGTGACCCGCTTCCGCGCGCTGTTCACGCCATATGCACCCCATGTGCACGTCATTCCTCTTCTTTCATCTCACCAGGAGCCCACCATGCTGAACCCCGTTTTCCGACGTACCCTGTTGACCGCCACTTGCGGCAGCCTGCTGATGCTGGCCTTGCAGGCCGCACCCGCCCGAGCGGATGAGCCTACGCTCAGCATCCTCGAACCCAAGACCGGGCAGACCGTGACCAGTCCCTTCCGGGTTCGTCTGGCGGCGCATTCCATGACCACCCGGCCGGCGGGCAAGGTGGTGGAGGGCACCGGGCATCATCACCTGCTCATCAATCACGGTGCCGTGGGGAAGGGCGAAGTCATTCCGCACGACGAGACCCATATCCACCTTGATGACGGGCAGACCGAAACGATGGTGTCGCTTCCTCCCGGCAAGTACAAGCTGACGGCCCAGTTCGCCGACGGCGAGCACCGCTCCTATGGCCACATGATGGCGCACGGGATCAACATCACGGTCAAGTAGTCGTCACGCGAACAACGGGCCGGTCCCTTCAAGAAGGACGGGCCCGTCTCCGCATGGCAAAAAGGGCCCCGCAGGGCCCTCTGTCTGCAGCAACGCACCGCTTAGCGGTTGTTGCCTTGATTGCCACCGCCGTGGCTGTTCTGGCCGCCCTTGCGGCCGGCTTCACGCGCTTCTTCAGAGCTGAACTCGTGCGCGCTGCCCTTTTCGTGGGCGGCCTTGCCGCCCTGGCTGGCGATCTCGCGCTGCTTGTTTTCGTCCATCGAAGCGAAGCCGCGGTTGCTGGTCGAGCCTTGGTTCTGGTTTGCCATGATGTATCTCCTTGTGTCATGAGGGGTGGAAAATTCCGCAGGGCTTTGTCTTCCCTACGAGTCCTCATCTTAGGCAGCCGGCCCTTGACGTGATATCGGTCTCTTTCCCGATCAGGGGGCGGTGCGTGCTGTCAGTCTTGCCAGCATCACTGAAGAAGAGCCTTTGCTCTGGCATTGGCGCGGCGGCTCGCAGCACGGCAGCAGAGAACGCAGAGGTATCGCACCTATCTATCGAAACGATGAATGGATGCCGCCGCATCTCTTGCATCGATCAATCTGCCATCGTGTGCCTGGAGGCGGGGGAGGCGAGCCCCGGAACCAACACGGGGCAAATCACTCAATGGCTTGTTCAATGCATCGCATGTGCATGGCCGGGCTGGAACGTCGCCCGTCGGACGCTCTGCCATACCGGCAAAAAACAGGATTCCATCATGAAGAAGAAACAAGCGCTGATCGAGGGAGTGAACCGTCTCAAGGCCTCGCACGAGCAGGCGGCAGCAATCCTGCAGGGCATCGTGCATGAAGTGGTGCGGGTCAGCAAGAGTGGGGAGGGTGTACCCGAGCGGCGCAACTTCCGCCGCTATCGCCGGGCCATCAAGGAGTTGAAACTGCAGTGCCTGCAGGTGGAGATGGTGCTGGCCGAGTTCGACCGTGAGGATTGATCTCTAGGGCCTGCTCCCATTCAATCTGCGAGTGCGAGAGGTCGCCAAGCGTTGACTGCCTAGGCGCGGCGACGCGCCGTGGTGGTGCCACGGCAAGGAGCTGCAACAACGGCAGGCGACGCTTGGCGGCCTCTCCCGGAGGGTTGCCCCCAGAAGGCGCGCTGGCCGCGTTGCACGTCAGGGCTGGTGGCACCACCACCAGCCCTGACGCGCGCCTTGCCAACACGCCTTCTGGGGGCAACGCATCTCGCAGATTGAATGGGAACAGGCCCTAGTGTCGATCAGATGAGCTTCATTGATCTGTCGGCTGGCTCAATCTCCCTCCCTTGGGGAGAGAGACGGGGCACTTCTTAAAGCTGCGGGCTGTTCTCCCGCATGTCCTGCTCCGAATAATTGTCGCCTTCCGGCTTGTTGCGGGAGGCAGCCTTGTCGCTGTCGCCCGGTGCGGTCTGCTCGCCACGGTCCAGCATGTCGCGCTCATTGGTACCGCTGCGCGGGTTGTTGGCCTGCAGGTCTTGCGGGCCGGAGGTATCGGTGGGGTGGGTATGCTTGTTCAGTGCGTCGGTCATGGCGGTCTCCTTGTGCATGGATGGATGCACTGCGCGCTCGCTCGTCAGGGAGGCGGGTGCAGTACGGAAGGCGTTGAGGATGCTACTGCGGAGAGCGCGCCGTGTATGTCGGCCGGTGCCGCGCGTGCAGGCCACCTTCGCTGACAGCGATGCAGGAGGTGCGGCAGCCGGGACTTCGTTTCTGCCGGCTGCGGGCGCGCTCATCAAGCCGCGCTGACGCGTCCGACAGCCGCTACCCACAAGGCTAGGCGTGGCGCGCTGATGGTCGTGCGGGGCGGGGGTGGTTAGTGTGATCTCTCCGTCGTTTTTCTTTCCACCCAGGAGATCCGCATGGCCATCGAATCCAAACTGCCTTCCCGTGAAAATCCGTCGCCCGCCCAATCCAGTGGCGAGGCCACCAACCGTCCCGCTCGCAGCGATCACGTCGAGGCGCGTGAAACGAGTACCGATAACGCCAACAAGGAAATCGCCAAGCCCGAGTTCGACATCGTGCAGGACGATGCCCGCGCGCCGCGCTGACGCATCCGCGTTGTCGATTACCCGGCGCGTCCCGCGCCGCCCGTGACCAGCTCATCAAGGAAAACCCATGCGCGCACTGCTCTACCATTCCGCCCATGACGTGCGGGTCGAGTCCGTTCCCGATCCCATCATTCAGGAGGCCGACGACATCATCCTGAAAGTCACGGCCACCGCCATCTGCGGCTCCGATCTGCACCTGTATCGTGGCAAGATTCCCGCCACCAAGGCCGGCGACATCCTCGGCCATGAATTCATGGGCGTGGTGGTCGAGACCGGCCCCGGCGTCAAGCGCCTCAAAAAGGGCGACCGCGTGGTGGTGCCCTTCGTCATCGCCTGCGGCCAGTGCTTCTTCTGCGATCAGCACCTGTATGCCGCCTGCGAAACCACCAACCCTGACCGCGGTGCCATCATGAATGGCAAGGGCATCCGTTCAGGCGCAGCCATGTTCGGCTACAGCCACCTGTATGGCGGCATGCCCGGCGGGCAGGCGGAGTATGTACGGGTGCCCAAGGCCGATGTCGGTCCCATCCGCATCGACTCGCCGCTGGCCGATGAGCAGGTACTGTTCCTGAGCGACATTCTCCCGACCGGCTATCAGGCGGTGAAGAACGCCGGTGTGCGTGAGGGCTCCAGCGTGGCCATCTACGGTGCGGGTCCGGTTGGCCAGATGGCGGCTGCCTGTGCGCGCATGCTCGGGGCGGAAAAGATTTTCATCGTCGATCACCACGATTACCGGCTGCGCTTCGCAGCGGAGCAATACAAGGCCATCCCGATCAATTTCGACCACACCGATCCCGGCGAGACCATCATCGCCAACACCGCAGGCCGGGGTGTGGATGCGGTGATCGATGCCGTCGGGTTCGAGGCCAAGGGCAGCGTGCTGGAGACAGCAATGACCAACCTCAAGCTCGAAGGCAGCAGCGGCCAGGCGCTGCGCCATTGCATCGCCTCGGTGCGGCGCGGCGGGACGCTGAGCGTGCCGGGCGTGTATGCCGGGTTCATCCACGGTTTCCTGTTCGGCGATATCTTCGAGAAGGGCTTGACCATCAAGACCGGCCAGACCCACGTGCAGCACTACATGCCCGAACTGCTGGCCAGCATCGAGGATGGCTGGCTCCGTCCGGAGGCGATCATCACGCATCGCCTGCCCTTGGAGGAGGCGGCCGAGGGCTATCGCATCTTCAATGAAAAGCGCGAGGAGTGCCGCAAGGTGGTGCTTACTGCGTGATGGAATCAGCGCGGTGGCATCATCGCGAGCGACCGGGTTGTCCGGTCGCTTTTTTTCGTGGCCGGTTCCTTTAGCTCATTTTTCTCCTCACCTCTCGTGTGCCATCCGGAACGCCCCGTTCCGCCTGCACCGCCTATCCCTTCTCGTCGGGCCAGCGTCTGGCATGCTCTACCCCGCCCCAAACTCGCATTTACACAACAAAATGACTCACGACGTGATGTAAATACGACAATACCGCAATTTTCATTTGCTGGTAAGACCTTTGTGTGCGTAAATACTGCAAAAATTATGAAATATGCGACCGAAAGTTCGGGATGTTTCGTGATTATTTGCATATTTTTTATATTTGCGTCGCAGACGCTAGTCGGGGAAGCAGATGAAGGTTTTGTCAAACATGAAGATCGGCGCAAAGCTGAGCTTGGGGTTCGCCAGTTTGCTGGTGATGATGCTGGTGCTGGTTGGGGTGGCCATGGTCGGCATCAATGGATTGCGCTCCTCCGTCGAGCGCGCCAATGAAGTCCAGAACGATAGCCTGGCGCCGCTCTACGTGGCGCGCGAAGCGCTGGACCAGACCGGCATCGCGGCGCGCAATGCCTATGTCTTTCTCAGCGATGCCGATGCGCAGACCGAACTGAAGATCGTCGATGAACAAAAGGCGCTGTATCTCGCCGAACTGCAGAAGCTGGAAACGCGACTGGCCGGCAACCCGCATTTCGCCCCGGTACGCACAGGGCTGCTGCAGATGGCCGATGAACTCAAGCGTCCGCGCCAGTATCGCGAGAGCGGAGCGATGGAGGCCTATCGCAGTTTCCTGGTCAATGATTGCAGCCCCTTGCGGCGCAAGATCGTGGCCGACATCAACCAGCTCATCGCCGATATCGCTGGCCAGAGCACGGCAGCGGGCGAGCAGTCGGAGCGCTCCGCCACCCATGCCCTGAAGTTCATCGCTACGCTGGCCGTGGTGGCGATCCTGATCGCGGTGGCCGTCGCCGTCCTCATCACGCGCGGTCTGCTGCGCCAGCTCGGTGGCGAGCCGGCCTATGCCATGGAGATCGCGCAGCGCATTGCGCATGGCGACCTGGCGGTGGAAGTGGCCACGCGCCCCAACGATAAGAGCAGCCTGCTGCACGCCTTGCGCATGATGCGCGACAGCCTCGCCGCCATCGTCGGCGAAGTCCGGCAGGGGACCGATGCCATCGAACGCGCGTCCACCGAAATCGTCTCCGGCAATGTGGACCTGTCCGGACGCACTGAACGACAGGCCAGTTCGCTGGAAGAAACCGCCAGCGCCATGGAACAGATCACCTCGGCCGTACGCCAGAGTGCGGCCAATGCGGAGCAGGCCAATACCCTGGCGGCCTCGGCCTCGGAGATTGCGGTCACGGGCGGCAACATGATGGGCGAGGTGGTGGCGACGATGGAAGACATCCGTCAATCCTCGGTCAAGATCGTGGACATCATCAGCGTCATCGATGGCATCGCGTTCCAGACCAACATCCTGGCGCTCAACGCGGCCGTCGAGGCGGCACGTGCCGGTGAAGGCGGACGCGGCTTTGCGGTGGTGGCCTCGGAAGTGCGGACGCTGGCCCAGCGCAGCGCAGCGGCGGCCAAGGAAATCAAGGAACTGATCGGGGCCTCCGTGGCCAAGGTCGAAAGTGGCAGCGGGCGGGTCAAGGGGGCGGGCCAGACCATGGACGAGATCGTCGCCAGCGTGCGCAAGGTGACCGACGTGATCGCCGAGATCAGTCTCTCCAGCCGCGAGCAGAGCGAGGGCATCGAGCAGGTCAACGATGCGATCGGCCACATGGATGAAGCCACCCAGCAGAATTCGGCGCTGGTGGAACAGGCCGCCGCTGCGGCCGAGGCACTCACCTCGCAGGCAGGTGCGCTGGCACGCCTGGTCTCGACCTTCAGGCTGGCACCGGCCGCACGGGTGATGGGCTGATTCGTGTTTTTTGAACCTACCGACTATACGGATTACGCAGTGCGGGCCCGCTTGCCGGACGACGAAAGCACCCGCCTGGCGGCGCTGCAGGGCTATTGCGTGCTCGACACCTTGCCCGACAAATCCTGTGACCAGATCACCGAACTGGCCCGCACGCTCTTCGGCGTGGAGATTGCGCTGGTATCGCTGGTGGATGAAGAGCGGCAATGGTTCAAGTCGCGTGCCGGCCTGCCGGCGCATGAGACGCCGCGCTCGATGTCCTTCTGTGCCCACGCCATCCTGTCCCGCAATGGCCTGGTGGTGCTCGATGCCCGTCGGGATCCGCGCTTTCGCGACAATCCGCTGGTGACGGGTGCGCCGCACATCCGCTTCTATGCGGGTGCGCCGCTGGTGTCGCCGCAGGGGCATGCGCTGGGCACGCTGTGCCTGATCGATCATCGTCCGCGCCAGTATTTCAGTCCGACCGACCAGGACCGGCTGGAGCAGCTCGCGGCCATGGTCATGGAGCGGCTGGAACAGTTGCGCAACCGCGGGTATACCGACCATGTGACGAGTTTGCCCAATCGCGCCCGCTTGATGGAGGTACTGCGCGCACGGGCGCATGCACAGGGCGTTGGCGGCGCCCCCTGTGCGGCGCTGGGAATCGACATCTGTTCGCGTGAATATCTGTTCGATATGGTCAAGGCGCTCGGCTGGGATTATGCCGAGTCCTTCCTGGTGCAGGTCAGCCGTGCGCTGTGCGAGGCGCTGGACGGCCAGCCCGTGTATCGGGTCACGACCACCACCTTCGTCTTTCTTCACGACGGCAGCGCGGCAGAGCGGCAGGAACATATCGCCAACGTGCGTCAGCAGTTCGTGCAGTCACTGGAGATCCACGGCATTCCGCATCAGCTCGACATCGCCATCGGCGTGCTGCCGGCGGTGGACGAGATTGCCGGCAGCGACGTGGTGCGCTCGCTGCTGACGGTGATCGATGTGGGCCGTGAAGAAGGCGTGTGTCCGCGCCAGTTCGAATCGGTGCATGCGGAAAACCAGCGCAATGCCTTCTGGCTGCTCTCGGCCTTGCCGATGGCCTTCACGGCCGCCGATGAACTGAGCCTGCATTACCAGCCCAAGGTGCGCCTGCGCGACGGCAGCTGCGTCGGGGTGGAGGCGCTGATCCGCTGGCAGCACCCGGTGCTGGGGCATATTTCTCCTGCGGTGTTCATCGCGCTGGCGGAGAAGACGGCGCAGATTCGCCAGATCACGGCCTGGGTGGTGCGCCATGCGGTGGCACAGGCGGCGCAATGGCATGCGCGCGGACTGGTGGTGCCGATTGCGATCAATACTTCGGCGCGCGATTTCGAGTCCGACGAGCTCTTGCGCCTGCTGGCGTCGCAACTGAAACAGCATGCGGTGCCGCCGGGCCTGATCGAGATCGAATTCACCGAGAGCGCCATGGCCAGCAATCCCGAGGTGGTGCGCCAGTGCGTGCAGGCCATTCGTGAACTGGGCGTGCAGGTCGCCATCGATGATTTCGGCAGCGGCTTCAGCAACCTGTCCTACCTCAAGAGCATTCCGGCCGACATCATGAAGATCGACCGCTCCTTCATCCGCAGCCTGGCCGAGGATGAGGCCGACCAGGTGATCGTGCCGTCCATCATCCATCTGGCGCACCAGCTGGGGTTCAGCGTGGTGGCCGAAGGCGTGGAGAGCGAGCGCACCGCCCGGATCCTGCATCACCTCGGCTGTGACTTCGCGCAGGGTTACGCGATCGCACGGCCGATGCCGGCGGAGGAACTGGAAGAATGGCTGGGGATGGTGCAATGAGCAGCGCCTGGGGCCGGGACTTGTGTGCTGACGCCCGCGCGCTGCTCGGGGGATTACTGCCGGTTCGCTTCCAGCAGTTGCAGCGACAGGATGTCGGTGGCCAGCGCGGCCAGTTCTTCCAGGGCCTGTCGTTCGTGGGCGCGCAGGATGCGTGGTTCGGTATCGATCACGCACAGCGAGCCAAACGCGCGTCCCTGGTACATCAGGCGGATACCGGCATAGAAGCGGATGTAGGGCGCACCGGTGACCATGGGATTGTTGACGAAGCGCGCGTCCTTGGTGGCGTCGGAGACGGTGAAGATGTCTTCCTGCATCACGGCGTAATTGCAGAAGGCCCACGAGCGCGGCGTGGACGTGATGTTCAGGCCATGTGCCGCCCGGAAGATCTGCAGCTCCGTGGTCAGGAAGGTGACCAGGGCAATGGGTACGTCCAGCAGTTCGCTGGCGAGCCATGTCAGGCGATGAAAGCGGGCCTCGGAATGTGTGTCTTCCATTGTCTGTTCAACAAAGCGCGCACGTTCTGGCTCGTTCGGGCTGACCGGATAAGGAACCTCGATCTGTGGCCCAGCGTGACCGGCAGTGGGCTCGGGTTGTTTCACTTCACGATGGCCGAGCAGGGTCATGACCGAACTCAGCCGGGTACGCCGATGGCCGCCCGGGGTTTTCCAGGAGGCCAGCATGCCGCTTTCCATCCACATCTGGGCGGTCGTGATCGATACCCCCAGCAGACGGGCCGCTTCTCTCGAAGTCATCGCCGGGTCGCCAGGAGGCATCTCCTTGTCATCAGATGGTACTGCTCGACCCATTTGATTGATCCTTGTAAAAGTATAGCTGTGCAGGTGTAGGATTTGTATATTTCACATATTTAATATTTTTTGCGCATGGCAGAAATGCAACGAATCACAGATTCTTTAGTATTTTTCACTTTCTGTGGGATCTGCTATGTGCAAAATATGAAATAAACAGAGATTCATACTGTAGTCAGAGGAGCTTACGTGTTCCTTGTGGTGGCGACATTCTCGCATGGCGGGAACGTGTTGCGCCGCGTCATCTTGGGTGACGTTCATGCCAAGCGGGCATTGTAGTGCCCCTTGCGAAAAGATGTCGGACAAGCGCCAGCCTTCTGTCGGGAAGCTGACCTGCGTCAAGCCTTGGGGGGCTGGCAGGACGGTTGGGAAGGGATGGTAGCAAAGCGTTGGAAAGAGACGGGAAGGATCATGGGCAAGCAAAACGGGATAGTCCCGGCTTCTCATCGGATGAAAATGAATGTGGGCGACCAGACCTACGTGATTGAAAGCCGCACGCTGGGCGGGCTTCACGAGCATCGGCTCTATGCCTATCGGGTGTGGTGCGACGGCGAACTGGTGAAGGATTGGACCGAAGGCAACATGGCCGACTTTTTCGGCCAGTCGCCCACGGCTGGCAAGTCATAGAACGCAACTGCTCCGGCACGCCTTCGGTGCCGGAACGCTGTCCCGCCTTCTCATCCCCCCGAGAAGGTGTTAGCCCTGCTCCGCAAGGAGCGGGGCTTTTTTTTGCCTGTGCGCGCCGCAGCGAAGAATGGTCTATGAGTGAATCTCATTGATCGATGAGATCAAATCATTTTTATTCATGGATGCGGCGACATAGAATCCACCCTGAACATTGACCGCATCGAGTCTGCTGCGCACCCCGCCTTCTACATGGGCGCGCGCCTTGCAGATTCGATTTCCGCAAAGGGGCGCAGACACATCATGAGCAACGACTTCTCATTTGCCATCAAGAGCATCTGTTTCGACGAGGACTATCGTCCCGGCGACAACACGCGCATTACGACCAACTTCGCCAACCTGGCGCGGGGCGCGCAGCGCCGGGAGAACCTGCGCAATACCTTCCGCATGATCAACAACCGCTTCAATGCGCTGGCGCACTGGGACAATCCCAAGGCCGACCGCTACGCAGTGGAGCTGGACATCATCTCCGTGGAAATGGGGATGGCGGGACAGGACACTGCACAGGCGCTGCCGCTGATCGAGGTGCTCAAGACCAACATCGTGGATCACCACACGGGTGAGCGCATTGAGGGCATCGTCGGCAACAATTTTTCTTCCTATGTGCGCGATTATGATTTCAGCGTGGTGCTGCTGGAGCACACGAAGCAGCAGTCCGCCTTCAGCGTCCCCGAGCATTTCGGCGAACTGCATGGCAACCTGTTCAAGCGCTTCGTCGCTTCTCCCGCCTACCGCCAGCACTTCAGCAAGCCACCGGTGATCTGCCTCAGCGTGGCCAGCAGCAAGACCTATGAGCGCACGGAGAACCTGCATCCGGTGCTGGGTGTGGAGTACCTGCAAAACGAAAGCTCGCTGACCGACGCCTACTTCGCCAAGATGGGCCTGACGGTGCGCTACTTCATGCCCCCCGACAGCGCCGCGCCGCTGGCCTTCTACTTCAGCGGCGACCTGCTGCGTGACTACACGAACCTGGAACTGATCGGCACCATCAGCACGATGGAGACCTTCCAGAAGATCTATCGCCCCGAGATCTACAACGCCAATTCCGCGGCCGGCAAGACTTACCGGCCCAGCCTGCAGCATGAGGACTATTCCGTCACACGCATCGTCTATGACCGCGAGGAGCGCAGCCGTCTGGCGGTCCAGCAGGGCCGCTTCGCCGAAGAACATTTCATCAAGCCGTATCGCGCCGTACTCGAACAATGGTCGCGTGCCGGCGCTCATTGAACTCTCCACTTGCAAGGTTCTCCACCGTGAAAAAATTATTGCCCACCTCCACCGCCGGCAGCCTGCCGAAACCCGTCTGGCTGGCCGAGCCCGAGAAACTCTGGTCGCCCTGGAAACTGCAGGGCGATGAACTGCAGGAAGCCAAGCGCGATGCGCTGCGCCTGTCGCTGCAGGAGCAGCAGCATGCCGGCATCGACATCGTCAGTGATGGCGAGCAGACGCGCCAGCATTTCGTGACCACCTTCATCGAGCATCTCGATGGCGTGGATTTTGCAAAGCGCGAGACGGTACGCATCCGCAATCGCTATGACGCCAGCGTGCCCACGGTGGTGGGTGCGGTGTCGCGCCAGAAGCCGGTGTTCGTGGAGGATGCGCGCTTCCTGCGCAGCCAGACCGAGCAGCCGATCAAGTGGGCGCTGCCCGGCCCCATGACGATGATCGACACGCTCTACGACAATCACTACAAGAGCCGCGAAAAACTGGCGTGGGAATTCGCCACGATCCTCAACCAGGAAGCGCGTGAGCTGGAGGCGGCGGGGGTGGACATCATCCAGTTCGATGAGCCGGCCTTCAATGTCTTCTTCGACGAGGTCAACGACTGGGGCGTAGCTGCGCTGGAGCGCGCCATCGAAGGACTCAAGTGCGAGACTGCCGTGCACATCTGCTATGGCTACGGGATCAAGGCCAATACCGACTGGAAGAAGACGCTGGGGTCGGAGTGGCGGCAGTATGAGGAAACGTTCCCCAAGCTGCAGGCATCGAACATCGACATCGTCTCGCTGGAATGCCACAACGCGCGCGTGCCGATGGACCTGATCGAACTGATACGCGGCAAGAAGGTGATGGTCGGTGCCATCGATGTGGCCAATCACGTGATCGAGACGCCGGAGGAAGTGGCGGCGACCTTGCGCCGGGCTTTGCAGTTCGTGGCGGCGGACAAACTGTATCCGAGTACCAATTGCGGGATGGCACCCTTGCCGCGTGAAGTGGCGCGCGGCAAGCTCAGTGCGTTGAGGGCGGGGGCGGAGATGGTGCGCAGGGAGTTGGGGGTCTGATGCCGTTCAAACCAGGTCGCGAAGTGCGGCCCATGGCTGAGGCCGCTTGCTGTTTCCGTACCTCCCGTCCGTTTCAGTCTCTCGGATCGACAGGTGCAAGCATGGCGCGCATCGCTGGCGTGGCCAGCAATTTTTTGTAGGTCGCCGGCGACATCGCATTGATCATCAGCCGACCGCTGACATCGGCTTTGATGTATTCCACGGCCAGCAGCGCGATGACCGGATTGGTAGTCAGGGTCGCCTGATCCGCGGTGGAGTCACCCAGCTCCGCCACCACGGCCGCTGCATCATCGGCCACCACCACGGCCAGGCGGCGGCCGGATAGCCGCAGCCTGGCACTCGCACCGCATTCGGCCAGGTCGTAGGTGTGAGGGCCGTCCAGCGTGCGGTCGCCATAAATCGCGACATGGGTCTCGATACCGCGCGCACTGGCTTCTTCCAGCAGCGGTCCGAGCTCGTCGAGCTCTTCATCCCAGATCCCCGCAAACAGAGTGTGTTGCGCGCCTGAAATCGCGCGTGCAAAGGCCTGCACGATCACTTTCCTTCCGCTCAGCGACCAGACCAGTCCGGCTTCTTCTTCCACCGGTAGTTGATCCAGCGCCGATGCCGCCGCTTCCAGGTCAGCCTCGAAGCGGGTGCGCAGCTCTTCCAGCAACGCCGCATGCGGCACGGCACTGTAACGCACAGGTTCGGATCGATTCACCAGTACCGCGCCCCTTGTTTCGAGGCGGGCCAGCGTTTCGTAAACCTTGGAGGGCGGCATCGACGCCCGTCGGCTCACCTCGGCTCCGGTGAGCGCGGCCTGACCCACCAATGCGGTATAAGCCTGGGCCTCGTACTGGGTGAACCCCAGCCGGGTCATGGAAGCGATCAATTCATTTTCTGTAGTCATGCGCGACTCATTTTTCTCTTTTCCGGGATTGACTAACTACCGTAGTAGTATACGATTCGTATAACTACTACTCAAGTAGTTAAAAATCACATGAAAGGAAAGTCCACATGCGTCAACTTGTCAGCACCGGTTCTCCCTGGGAGTCCAAGGTCGGCTACTCCCGGGCGGTGATCGTGAACGATACGATCTTCATTTCAGGCACGGCCGGACAAGGCCCGGATGCCTACACGCAGACGAAGGAGGCGCTCGCCACCATCGAGAAGGTGCTCACTGAGCACGGCTTTGCGCTGTCGGATGTGGCGCAGAGCCGGCTGGTGGTTGCAGACTTTGCGCACTGGCAAGACGCAGCCCGTGCCCATGGCGAGGTCTACGGGGATATCCGGCCGGCGTTCTCCCTGGTGCATGCATTGCCGTTCGTCGACGATGCGATTCTGGTGGAGGTGGAGGCCATCGCCGTCAGGGCGGCCAAGTGACGACGTGCGCCGGACAGGATCGCCGTCTTGCGGGGCGCGCGCTCTTCATGCTCGCGGTCGCAGCGGGCAGCGCCATTGCGAGCAATTACGCGATGCAACCGGCGCTGCCTGAGATTGCCGCTGATTTCGGCGTGGAGGTAGCGTCGCTGACCACGGTGATATCCGGCGCCATTGCCGGCTATCTGATTGGCCTGGTGCTGCTGGTGCCATTGGTGGACAGGGTGAGTCCGCGCGTCCTGATCCCCGGGCAGTTCCTCGCGCTGGCACTGTCTCTGGCGCTTGCTGCGTGGGCAGCGAGCCCGGATGCCCTGGTTGGATGTTTTGTTCTGATCGGTGCCACCACCACGGTGGCAGCGCAAAGCAGCGCCATTGTCGGCAAGCTGGCCGATGCATCTCGCCGCGCACTGAGCATGGCGGCGATTTCCGCTGGCATCTCCGCAGGGATATTGCTGAGCCGATTCATCGGCGGCTTGCTCGTGCAGTGGCTTGGCTGGCGCAGTGCGCTGCTGGTATTGGCGGCCTTGACGGCCGTGTGCGGTCTTTGCGTTTTCCCGCTGCTGCCGGCACAGCGGCCAGTTGGTCACATCGGATACTTTTCGACGTTGCGTGCGTTGCCATCCCTGCTGCGGCAATCGAGGGAACTGCGGCTGCGCATCTGCGCCGGGATGCTATGGTTTTTTGCTTTCAATCTGATCTGGGTGGGCCTGGTCGTGCGTCTGGCCGCGCCGCCCTATCATCTGAATGCCGCGAGCATCGGACTCTACAGTCTCGCCGGACTGACGGGCCTTGCCATGACGCGGATTGCCGGCGGGCTGGCAGACCGGTTCGGGAATTGCCGCGTGATGGTCTGCGGTCTGCTTTGTGCATCACTTGCGGCGAGCGCCTTGGGCGTCGTTCTTGATCATGTGCCGGCCACGCTGGTGGCGCTGGCCATTTTCGACGCGGGATGTTTTGCCGCGCAAGTGGCCAATCAGGCTGGCGTCGTTGCCATTGATCCCTTGCGCTCTGGCGTTCTGAATTCTGTATATCTGTTCTTCTATTACGGCGCTGGCGCGGCGGGCACGGCCATCGCGGGGAGCATCGCACTGCGCGGCGGATGGGAGACCACCGCTTTGTTGGCCGCGTGTGCGGTAGCTGCAGCCGCAGTGGTCAGTGCGTGTTTGCGTGCGTTCTCTCGCGCCGATGGATCTGATTGAACTCATCTCCGGCAAGCTCAGTGCGTTGAGGGCGGGGACGGAGATGGCGCGCAGGGAGTTGGGGGCCTGAAATTTGCGCGAGCAGATCAATGTATTGGTGATGCTGCCAATTCTTCGGTCACGCGTTTATTCAAGGCACCGCCAGCCTGGTAGTTTTCGGTAATCAACTTGACGTGAGTTTTGAGTTCGGGAACATACCAGAATGCGTCGTACATTCTGCCGCTGGCCGACTGTTGCGTGCTGGCGTTTCGGCTGGCGGAAATGGCCACTGAACCTGCCTGAGTGCTGGTGACGGTGGAAGTGGCGACGGCGGCAGTCGGATTGAATTCCTTGCTCCATTCGCCTTCCATTTCCACTTTGATTGCATGGTAGGTACCAGCCGGTACTTTGATATCGACCCAGCCCAAGACCGTGTAATTTTTGGTGATGTGCTGCACCTTCGTGCGTGCATCAGGGTTGGCGGTATCGTATTCCACTTTCCAGGTCTTGCCCGGTTTGAGCGGGAAATCATAGGGACGATTGGTAACGGTATTCTTGCCATTGATGTTTTGCACCACGGCCCAGTCGGCATTGCGCAACAATTCCTTGGGTGGCAGATTGGAGTCTTCCGCCTTGGCGGAAATGACCATGGTCTTGCTGCCGGAGCGGACAATGGCGACGTCCCATTTCCTGGTGGTAGAGCCGAGTATGCCTGCCGTGTTTTGTTCTTCGGTGGCTTGATAGACCCAGGCATCACCCTCCTGCAACGATGGCGCATCGGCAGTTTGGGCGTAACTGGCGCCAGCGCACAGCAAGGATGCGCTGGCAGCAAGATAGCCGATGATGGGACGGGTTTTTATCATCGAGTGTCCTCGTGAAGTCGTTGTTGTTGTGTAATTGGCGTCGCGCAGATGTATGCGGTCAATGCATTGATAGTGCTGTGATGGCAAAACAGCTGCAGCGATCATACGGCCTCTGGCTTTCAAATCACTGACTGATCATTCTCATTCGGATCGGTGCACTGACCACTCCTTGAGAGGGGGCAGATGGGGCCTGGCTACAATCGATTTTCCATATGAAAAGGCCACCGAATGGTGGCCTTTTCAAAAGCGTCGACGCTTTGGTGATTGCAGTTTTATTTCAGTTCCGAGGAGTCCGATCGATTCGAATGGGCTCGCCAGATTTCATTGGTGCTAATCACAGGCTCACCAGCTGGTCTCCCTCTCCGCCGTAGAAGAAATCTTGTGAATGGCCAGATCGGCCCCTTCAAATTCCTGCTCCGGATCCAGCCGTATCCCCACTGCCTTCTTCAGCAAGCCGTAGACGATCCATCCGCCCGCTGCCGCAATGGCGATTCCCATGATGCTGCCGATGAGCTGCGACATGAACGACACGCCACCGCGTCCGCCCAGCGCCTGCAAGCCGAAGATACCCGCCGCAAGACCGCCCCACAGTCCGCACAAGCCATGCAGCGGCCACACGCCCAGCACATCGTCGATCTTCCACTTGTTCTGGGTGCGGGTGAACATCCACACGAAAATCGCCCCCGCAATGCCGCCGGTAACCAGTGCACCCAGCGGATGCATCAGGTCCGAGCCGGCGCACACCGCCACCAGGCCGGCCAGCGGGCCGTTGTAGGCGAAGCCGGGATCGTTGCGGCCCATCAGCAGCGCCACCAGCGTGCCGCCGGCCATGGCCATGAGCGAATTCATGGCGACCAGGCCATTCATCTTGTCCAAGGTCTGCGCGCTCATCACGTTGAAGCCGAACCAGCCCACCGTCAGAATCCACGCACCCAAGGCCAGGAAAGGAATGTTGGAGGGCGGATGCGCCGCCACCGCGCCTTCCTTGCTGTAGCGGCCACGGCGTGCGCCCAGCAGCAGGACCGCAGGCAGCGCGATCCAGCCACCCACCGCGTGGACCACGATGGACCCGGCGAAGTCATGGAACTCGGCACCGAAGGTGGCCGCCAGCCAGGCTTGCACGCCCAGGTGCTGGTTCCACGCGATACCTTCGAAGAAGGGATAGACCAGTCCCACCAGCACCGCCGTGGCGATCAGCTGCGGATTGAATTTGGAACGCTCGGCAATGCCGCCCGAGATGATCGCCGGGATGGCCGCCGCGAAGGTCAGCAGGAAGAAGAATTTCACCAGCTCGAAACCGCTGCGCTCGGCCAGTGTTTCGGCACCGGCAAAGAAGCTCACGCCGTAAGCCACGTAATAGCCGATGAAGAAATAGACGATGGTCGACACCGCGAAGTCGGCCAGGATTTTCACCAGGGCATTGACCTGGTTCTTCTTGCGCACCGTCCCCAGTTCCAGAAAGGCAAAGCCGGCATGCATGGCCAGGATCATGATCGCCCCCAGCAAAATGAAGAGGGCGTCTGCGCCGTTTTTGTGATCGTCCACCAGAAAATCTCCCAAAAAGTGTGCAAGAAAATGCTTGAAAGCCACGACTAAAGCAATTTCCGTTCCATTTTGGTGAAAAATTCACAGTGCCTTGATTCGAAAAGATTTTTTCGGTGCGCCTGTACGATGTCAGGCACCGATATGCACGAACTCCGTGCATATCGGTGCCGGGTAGCGAGGGTGGGCTGCATTTTGGTGCGTTGGCTGCCAGGCCCTGTCTACCTATCGCTGCTTATGTCCGCTTCGGTTTGGTCAGCGCGTCAATGAAGCCTGCGATCTGCTGCGCCACCGCCTCCGGGTCTTCCAATGGTGACAAGTGGCCCACGCCGGGCAAGATGTGCAGTGCCGCCTGCGGAATGCGCGGCAAAAGCTCTGCCTGCAGCGTCGCGATCCGGTCCACCTGGTCGTGCTCGCCCGAGATGACGAGCGTGGGCACGTCGATGAGGGCCACCTCCGCGGTGATGTCCTCCGCCATCGCCACGTTGGGCCAGGCGTGCTTGGCCTGCGGCGCAGCCTGCAAGCTATCCTCGATGACCTGTGCACGGCGGGCCGCCGTCAGCGGTTGTGCCGTCAGCACATGATCGATCACGAACTCCACCGATTCGCGCGTCTGGTAGGCACCCACCAGCATGGCGCGCTGTTCAGCGGAGAGCAGCATGGGCGAAGGCGGGGACGGTGCCACCAGGATCAGCCCTTCGATCCCGTGCGGCCGGCGCGAGGCCATCAGCTGCGCCACCTTGCCACCCATGGAGTGGCCGACCAGGACATAGCGCTGCAGTCCCAGCGCGGCAATGACACCCTCGGCATCGGCGGCCAGGTCGGCAATCCGGTAGCCCTCGGCCGGCGCATCAGAGCGGCCCCAGCCGCGATGGTCGGTGGCAACGATGCGGCCGCGGTGCGCAAGTCGCGCGGCTACCGCATCCCAGGTCCGCGACGAGCCGCCGTAGTAATGCAGGAACACCAGCGCCAGTTCGCCGCTGCCCTGCAGGGCAACATGGATGCGCGTTCCGTTGGTTTCGATATGCATGTGTCTGCTCCTTTGTGATGGGGGGAGAGTCAATGGTAGATTCCATGCGAAAAATTTATAATTGGCAGATTATTAGTCACAGTCGATACTCAGATGATCGAATAGGGAGCTGCATGGACAAACTGATGAGCCTCAATGTCTTCGTGGCCGCAGTGGAGGAGGGCAGTTTTGCCGGGGCCGCGCGTCGCTTCGCGCTGTCGCCGGCGATGGCGGGCAAGCACGTCAGCCAGATCGAGGCGGAGCTGGGGGCGCGTCTGTTTCAGCGCACTACGCGCCGCCTGAGCCTCACCGATGTGGGCCGGACGTATTTCGAGCGTTGCCGCCAGATCCTCGCGGCATTCGATGAGGCGAACCGCGAAGCGACTGCCGTGCAATGTAGCGCACGCGGCCTGCTGCGGGTGGCGGTGCCGGTGACTTTCGGCGCGATGCACCTGGGCCCGGTCGTTGCGCGCTATCTGGCGGATCACCCGGAGGTCAACGTCGAGGTCGTGCTCGGCGACCGCTATGTCGATCTGATCGATGCGGGCGTGGATGTGGCCATCCGCATCGGAAAGCTCGACGATCCTGCGCTGGTCACGCGCCGGTTGGCACCCTGCAGCATGATTGCCTGCGCCTCCCCCGGCCTGATCGCGCAGCATGGCCTGCCTGCCACGCCGGAAGCCTTGTCGCGCCTGCCGCGTCTGGCCTTCAGTGACGCGGTGTCTGCCGGAGACTGGACATTCATCGATGCGGCGGGACAGGCACATCGCCTCGACGGACCCTGCCGTGTGACAGCCAACAACATGCAGATGCTTCTGGCTTGCGTGCTGGCGGGCGCGGGTGTGGCTTACGGGCCGGCCTTCGTTTTCGGTGAGCACATCAGGCAGGGACGGTTGATTGCATTGCTCCCGGATTACCGCGCCACTGCACTGGCCATCCAGGCCGTCTATCCGAGCGCGCGAGGAATCCCGCTCAAGGTCCGCCGTTTCGTCGACTATCTTGCGGAGGACTTCGGCGATCATCCGCCGTGGGAAATCCAGGACGCTGCGCCCCCTGGCGGTCATGTACCTCGCAGACCCGGTTTGAACAGGCGCTAGTGCGATGACACGAACAGCGCCGACGGTTCCGGATCGGGCAGCGCATACGCATCCTTCATTCGCGCCACCTCTTGCGTCGGCGGCAGGGCGAACAGGCGTTTGAATTCGCGGCTGAACTGGGATGCACTCTCGTAGCCGACGCGTGCGCTGGCTTCGGCCACCGTCAGGCCATTGCGCAGCATCAGCAGACGCGCCTGATGCAGGCGCGTCGATTTCAGGTATTGCATCGGCGAGGTGGCGGTGACCGCCTTGAAATGCGCATGGAAGGAAGGCGGACTCATTCCGGCCTCGTGCGCGAGCTGCTCCACATCCAGTTTGTCCGCGTAGGCGGCATGGATCTTCCTGATGGCCTTGGCCACTTTTCCAACCTGCCCGTCGGTGCGCAGTGCGGCGCGCATGGAGGCACCTTGCCGGCCCGTGAGTACCCGCAGGTAGATTTCCTTCACCAGTGAACGGCCCAGGATCCTGGCTTCCATCGGCACCCGCATCGCTTCCAGAAAACGCAACACGGAGGCGGACATGCTGGCATCCATCCGGGTCGCGAACATGGTCTGCGGATGGGCGGAGAGGTCGGCATCGTCCATCTGCACCAGCACTTCAGCCAGCAGTTGAAAATCCAGCCGGAAATAGATCGCCAGCAAAGGTGTCTTCTCTGTGGCGTCGGTTTCCATCGTGAACGGGACGGGTACCGAAACAGCCAGGTAGTGCCGGGCATCATAGAGATAGGTTTGCCCGCCGAGGAATCCACGCTTGCGTCCCTGCACGACCACGACGATGCCCGGCTCATAGAGGACCGGCGTTTCACTCAATGCACGGTTGGACCTGAGGAAGCGCACATCCGGCAGCAGCGACAGGTTGTAGCCCTCGTCAGGGGCGAGCTCGGTGAGCAGCTGCACCATGCGCTGATGCGCATTCGATTTTTTCTGCGCGGATTTCTTCGTGCTTCCCGACATGAGCAATCTCATAGTTTTAGGCAAACACCACATGCTAACCGACATGGTGGATTTGTGGAGTCCTGCCTATGATGGCACCCATCGTCCTCTGCATCGGGAAGCTGCTTCGGCCTTCCGGAGAGGCCACCATCAAGGAGTTACAAGGATTCCCATGAAAAATTCGAAGACATTGCATTTCCTGATTACGGGCGTGAGCTCGGGCTTTGGCAGGGCATTGGCGGATGCGGCTCTTAAGGCTGGTCATTCAGTAACAGGCACAGTGCGCAGCCAGACCGCCAAAGAGCAATTCGAGCAGCTTGATCCCGCACGGGCGACGGCCATCGTTCTCGATGTGACCGATTTCCCCGCCATTGCTGCGGCGGCCGAGCACCTGGCTCCGGTGGATGTGCTGATCAACAACGCCGGCTATGGACATGAGGGCGCGCTCGAAGAATCCTCGCTTGAAGAGATGCGGCACCAGTTCGATGTCAACGTGTTTGGTGCCGTGGCCATGATGAAGGCCGTGCTGCCCACCATGCGTGCAAGACGCAGCGGCCACATCATCAACATCACCTCCATGGGCGGATTCATCACCATGCCGGGTATCGCCTATTACTGCGGCAGCAAGTTCGCCCTGGAAGGCATTTCCGAGACCCTGGCCAAGGAAGTGGCGGCGTTCGGCATCAAGGTCACCGCCGTGGCGCCCGGTTCCTTCCGTACCGACTGGGCAGGGCGCTCCATGGTGCGCTCGCCCCGGAGCATTGCGGATTACGATGCCGTGATCGATCCGATCCGTGCGGCACGCCAGGCCAAGAGCGGACACCAGCTCGGCGACCCGGCCAAGGCGGCGCAGGTGATCCTCGACATGGCCGGCGATGCCAACGCGCCGGTCCATCTCCTGCTGGGCAGCGATGCCGTCAAGCTGGTGCGCGAAAAGCTGGCGCGGATGGGCGAGGAAATCGACGCATGGGAAACGATCTCGGCATCAACGGATTTCGGGTGAACGATCTTGCGTGAGAGTCCGCTGTCGTTGAGATAGTGTGATGCAGGGATCGAACCCGACACTATCCATCGGGAAGAGGCGAGATCATGCGGCCCGAGGGCCGCATTTTTTACGAGAAGAGCGCTGCATGTTTCTGCGGTCAGGACTGGTCAGCAGGGTTTCATCGGACGGTCATATTCGGTTGCTAGATTGCAAGCCCCCGTGTCTTCGTCACTCTTTCCCTCACCCTCACAGGAGTCGCCATGCCAGACCGCAACCCGCCAGCCGACCACAGCCGCCGCCGCTTCCTGCGCGACAGCGCAGTCACGACGATTGCCGCCACTACCACCTTGGCCGCACCGGCCGCCTTTTCCGCTACCCCCGCCATCGTCACCTCCGAGCGCCTGCGCCCGCAATTCCCCGGCGGCATCATGAGCGGCGATGTCACCCGCGACAGCGCCATGATCTGGGCGCGCACCGACCGCAATGCGCGCATGCTGGTCGAGTATTCCACCCGCGAGGATTTCAGCAACCCGGTGCGCATCGCCGGTCCCACCGCACTGGCACGCGAGGACTACACTGCCCGCATCGACCTGCGCGGCCTGCCTGGCGGCCAGCGTGTCTACTACCGCGTGCGCTTCCAGGATCTGGTGCATGAGTCCGCACTGAGCGAACCGCTGACCGGCAGCCTCATGCTGCCCGCCACCACGCCTGCCCAGGCGCGCGACATCACCTTCGCCTTCTCGGGCGACGAAGCGGGCCAGGGCTGGGGTATCAACGAACAGTGGGGCGGTTATCGCGTATATGAAAGCATGCGCCGCTTCCGTCCGGATTTCTTCATCCACTCGGGCGACCAGATCTATGCCGATGGTCCCATCCAGGCCGAAGTGAAGCTGGAGGACGGAACGCTGTGGCGCAACGTGGTGACCGAAGCCAAATCCAAGGTCGCGCAGACCCTGGACGACTATCGCGGCAACTTCGCCTACAACATGCTGGACGCCAACAAGCGCCGCTTCGCCGCCGAGGTGCCCTTCCTGGTGCAGTGGGATGACCACGAGGTGCGCAACAACTGGTATCCCGGCCAGGTGATCGGTGCCGCCGAAAAGCGCTACGACGAACGCAACATCGACGTGCTCGCCGCCCGCGCGCGCCAGGCCATGTTCGAACACAATCCCTTCCGCATCGACAGCGCCGATCCCTTCCGCATCTACCGTGCCTTCAACCACGGCCCGCTGCTGGACGTGTTCATGCTGGACGAGCGCAGCTATCGTGGCCGCAATTCTCCCAATCGCCAGAAGGGCGGCCATGATGCCGACTTCCTCGGCCCCGAACAGATGCGCTGGATCAAGCAGGCGCTGCTGCGTTCGCGCTCGACCTGGAAGCTCATCGCCAGCGACATGCCGCTCTCCATCGTGGTGCCGGACCTGAACCCGGATGTGCCCCAGGGAACCTTTGAGGCCTGGGCCAATGCTGACAACGGCAAGCCCTCCGGGCGCGAACTGGAAGTGGCCGAACTGCTGCGCTTCATCAAGCAGCACGACATCAAGAACGTGGTGTGGGTGACCGCCGATGTGCACTACGCATCAGCCACGCACTACGCGCCCGAGCGTGCGCAGTTCACCGACTTCAAGCCCTTCTGGGAATTCGTCGGCGGCCCCATCAATGCGGGGACCTTCGGACCGGGCGAGATCGATCGCACCTTTGGTCCGGATGTGCGTTTCGTCAGCATCCCGGCGGACATGAAGCAGAACCGTTCGCCAGCCGAGCTGCTGCAGTTCTTCGGCATCGGCAAGATCGACGCCAGGAGCAAGACCCTCACCGTCACGCTGCACAACACCGACGGCAAGGAAATCTACAAGGTGGAATTGCCGCCCGAGGCCTGATCGCCTGCAGGGAGTACGGGCAGAATCGGACCGGACTCAGCCCGGTCCGGCAAGCTTGCGCGAGATGTTCGCGCAGGCTTGCAGCAGCGGTGTCACATACGCCTGCTGCGCATCGGGCAGGCGGCGATAGAGCGGAATGCTCACGCTCACGCAGGCTACCGGCACGCCATCGGCACCGACGATGGCGGCACCGTAACAAAAAATCTGCGCTTCGTTTTCTTCACGATCTTCGGCGTAGCCGCGCGTGTGGGTCTCTTCGACATCGGCGCGCAGCGCCTCCAGCGTGGTGTGTGTGTTGGATGTGAAGGCTTCCAGGTGCAGCGTGCGCATCAGGCGTTCGCGCTGCGCCTGCGCCAGCCCGGCCAGATAGGCTTTTCCCACTGAACTCGAATACAAGGTCACGCGCGTGCCGATGCGCGAATCCATGCGCACGGCTTGGGGACTCTCCAGTTTCTCGATGTAGACCATGCTGTGATCGCTGGGCACGGCCAGGTGCACCGTCTCGCGCGTGATGTCGCGCAGCTGGCGCAGCGATTCGATGGCGGTGGTGCGGATGTCGCTGCGGTCCCAGGCACGGCTGGCCAGATGGATGAGGCGCGGGCCGACTTCATACTGCTTGCTGCGCGGGTTTTCCACTACCATGCCCTCGGCCATCAGCGCGCCCAGGATGCGATACACCGTCGGACGCGGATAGCCCGACAGCGCCGCCAGTTGCGCAATGGAGAGCGGCGCCTCCTGATCGGCGATCAGCTGCAGCACCGCCATGAACTTGGAGAAGGCGGCAGTGCCCGCGATCTTGTTGTCGTCAGCTTGTTTGTCGTGGTCGGGCATGAGCGCGGGATCGTGGGGCAGGAGTGGATCAAGGACAGGGGCAGGATTGCGTACAAGATTCAGTACGGAAATCCGTACAGAATTCTGTACCGAATTCGCGCCAGATTATAGCCGAGCCCATGTGCAAAAAATCCCGCGCCGTCTGGAGCCGGCGCGGGCAAATGGCATTGCACGTGAAAGCATTGCGGCGGCGCTTCAGGCCACCAGATAGCCACCATCGACCGGCACGATGGCACCGGTCATGAAGGAGGCCGCCGGCGAACACAGGAAGGCCACGACATTGCCGATGTCTTCCGGCTTGCCCCAGCGGCCCAGCGGCGTACGCGCGAGGATGGGGCCGGCACGCACCGGGTCATCCTGCAGGGCCTGGGTCAGCGGCGTGGCGATCCAGCCGGGGGCTACCGCATTGACGCGAATGCCGTCAGCCGCATAGGCGATGGCCAGCGACTTGGTCAGCTGCGCTACGCCGCCCTTGCTGGCGCTGTAGCCTGGCACCAGTCCGCCGCCGAAGAAGCTGAGCATGGACGCGGTATTGACGATGCAGCCTCCGGATTGCTTGAGCAATGCGCGGCTGGCAGCGCAGACGCGCATGGTGCCGGTGAGGTTTACGGCGATGACCTGCTCGAAGACATCCGTTTCCAGTTCCTCGCCGCGCCTGATGATGCCGGCGCAGTTGACCACGATATCGAGTTGCGTGAGACCGCTCAGCACATTGCGTACGCTGTCTTCGCTGGCCACATTCATCTCCGCCAGGGTGATGCCGCTGCCCTCGAATGGCGCATGCGCAAAGGGCGGCAGGCCGGCAGCGATGACGCGTGCGCCCAGTGCGGCGAGCTGGCGTGCAACGGCTGCGCCGATGCCTTGGGTGCCGCCGGTAACGAGGGCGGTCTTGCCCTGAAGCAGGTCGGGAATGAAGCTCATGAAAATTCCTTCTGGTGAGTGGCAGGAGACTGGCTGGATGCCGCTACCCGTCGGGCGGCGGCATCGGGTCAGGCTACTGGGGCATGAAGCATTGCGTCATGCGGCGTGCGCCTCGATCGGCTTGTCCACCACGAACATGTAGACCAGCGCAGCGGCAAAGGCTACGGCGGCGCTGATCAGCAGGGCATTGACGAAGGAGTGCGTCTGGTCCACCACCACGCCCGTGATGACCGGGGCCAGCGAGCCACCGAGATAGCCGCCGAAGTTCTGCATGCTGCCCAGCGAGGCCACCAGGCGGCGCGGAATGGCCACCGACACCAGCGCCCAGGCACCGCCGGACGCCATGTTCACGAAGGCCATGGCCAGCGAGATGTAGACGATGGCCATGGTGGTGCTGGGTGTGTAGGCGGCCGGAATGGTGAAGGCACCGGCACCGATGAGGCCCGCGCAGATCGGCCACTTGCGGCTGCGGATGGCGGGCATGCCGCGCTTCATCAGGCCATCGGCGATATAGCCGGAGGAGAGCATGCCCAGCGTGCCGAAGATGTAGGGGATCACCACCACCCAGCCGGTGCGGGCGATGGAGAGATGGCGTTCATGTTCGAGATAGGCCGGCAGCCAGGTGAGGTACAGCCACACCATGTAGATCACGCCCATGAAGCCGAACAGCATGCCCCAGGTGGTGCGGTAGGTGAACAGACTCTTCCATTCGGCCCAGCTCAGCTTGGCATTGGCGTTGGGATCCTGGTCGTGGTCATCGGCGAGATAGAGCACTTCGGAAGGCGTGAGCTGGACTTCGTTGCGATTCCGGTAAAACAGGTACCAGCCCACCGAGACGGCGATGCCGAGCAGGCCCATGATGATGAACATCATGCGCCAGCCGAAGGACAGCATCAGGATCGTGAGGATGGGCGGGGCCAGTGCCGGGCCGATGGTGGAGGAGGCCACGAAGATGCCGGTCGGCCCGCCGCGCTCGCGCATGGCGAACCATTCGGACACCACCTTGGCTCCCGCCGGGAACTGCGGCGCTTCGCCCAGGCCGAGGAACACGCGCGCCACCAGGAATTGCTGCAGCGTATGGACGAAGCCGCCCGCCAGTTGCGCCAGCGACCAGACGAACATGCCCGCGCCCAGCATCACGCGTGCGCCGAACTTGTCGAGCATGGCGCCGATGGGCAGTTGCGAGAAGGCATAGGCCAGCGAGAAGGCCGACAGCAACAGGCCCATCTGCGAGGCCGAGAGGTTGAGCTCCTGGCTCACCGAATGATTGGCAATGGACAGCGTGCTGCGGTCCAGGTAGTTGACGATGCCGGCCAGCATCAGGAAGCTCAGTGCCACGAGCTGTATGCGTTTGAGCCGGGGGCTCTTTTCCTTTTGGACTTCCATGGTGTGCGTCTCCAGTGTGAATGATGTGCTGCCATTGGCGTGCTTCGTAACGGCTGCGTCTGTCGCGCAGCTCGCTGTCGAGGACAGGTTCGAAGCGTCATGCAAGGATGCAGTCGCAAGGACGGTGTGGAGTCCGTCCCTGCGTGTTGCTTGTCCGGCGCTGCCCGGGCGGCGGCTGCCTGCCCCGGCATGCGATCCTTGCTTGCCCGGATGATTCTGGTGGCTGAGCGGCAAGCCGCTCAGTAAGTTGCGCGTCCGCCCGAAAGATCGAACACCGCGCCGGTGTTGAAGCTGCAGGAACCGGAGCACAGCCATGCGCACATGTCGGCGACCTCATCGACGCTGCCCAGGCGATGCATGGGGCTCTTGGCGATCATGGTCTGCACATGGGCCGGCGACATCTGCTCCAGCAGTGCGGTCTTCACGGCGGCCGGTGCAATGGCGTTGACCAGCACGCCGGTCTCGGCCAGCTCCTTGCCCAAGGACTTGGTCAGCGCCAGTACGCCCGCCTTGGCGGCGCTGTAGGCCGAGGCATTGGGCGTGCCTTCCTTGCCGGCCAGCGAGGCGATGTTGACGATGCGTCCGCGTCCGGCCGCGCGCATGGCCGGCGTCACGCTGCGGCAGGCATGGAAGACGCCCAGCAGGTTGACCTGCACGATGCGATGCCACTCACCCACGTCATACTCGTCCAGCGGCACGGTCGGACCGGCGTAACCGGCGTTGTTGATGAGGAAATCGATGCGCCCGGTGTCGGCCAGCAATCGCTGTGCGGCCTGCATGACCGCAGCGGCGTCGGTGATGTCGAGGCTTTCTTGCCGATAGGGCGAGGCCGCGTCATGCTGCTGGTCCCAGACGACCACCTGCGCGCCGCCAGCGGCCAGGCGTGCGCTGATGGCTGTGCCGATGCCGCCATGGCCGCCGGTGACCACGGCCACGCAGCCGCCAAAGTCATGGGATGCGCGGGAATAAGTCATGTCATGCATCCTCAGCGCACGAAGCGATCGACGTAGTCGCTGCCCAGGCCGACCGCTTCATAGTGCTTGCGGCACATGTCGAGCTTGGTGAAGACATCCTCGTAGCCTTCGAACTTGCCCCAGGGGTCGCAATAGAACATGACGCCGGTGATGTGGAAGTAGGTGATCATCTCTTCCACGTCCTCGGGCACGTAGAGGGTGTGGGTCTCGCCCGGCGGTTCAAAGACGTAGCTGCCCTGTTCGGCGATCCAGTCATGTTCGAGATAGCGCCAGCGGCCTTTGAGCACCATGCCGTGCACCGGTGCCGGATGGCGGTGGCGCGACAGCACGCCGGACTTGCGCACGCGCAGCAGGTTGGTCCAGTAGCCCTGCGAGACATTCAGGCAGAGCGGACGGAACCAGACATTCTCGGCTTGCGGCACCCACACGCGTTCGTCCTCCGGGACCGCCGGATTGACCACGATCTCCAGTGGCGCTTCCTTGGGGTTGGGGAACTGGTAGGGCTTCATGTTCAGATCGGCGGGCATGGGGGTGCCGGTGGCTGTCATGTGGGGTCTCCTGATGTTCTTCTGTTGAATCCGGACTTTGTTCAATATATGGACAAAGCGTTCGCCATATGGTCAATGTCGACGATAGAAGACGGTGTGTCAATGGCGCTTCAGCCCGGACAGGCCCGCCAGAAAGCGAGCCAGAATCGCATGCGCCGGTCTGCTCCACTGCAATTGCGCGCGCGTGCAGCGTCCGCAAGACGAGCCTGCAAGCTTGTGTGAGGATGCATGAAAATTATGCATGGCTGCCGTTCAAGCCACCCTGCGGGAGAGCATGGGCGCGCTGCGAGAACGTCTGCGTTGCTGCCGCCGTGGGATCAGGCGATCAGGCCTCGGCCGGTCCGGACCAGTGCACCTGCGCGAAGGCTTCGGACAGAAAGTCCAGCATCGCCCTGACCTTGGCCGGCAGATGCGCGCGGCTGGGGTAGACCGCGTAGATGCCGAGGTCCGGCACGGTGTAGTCGGTGAGCAGCGGGACCAGCTGTCCGCTGCGCAGGTACTGGTCGATCATGAAGGTCGGCTGGCGCGTGATGCCGATGCCGCCCAGCGCTGCCTGCACGCAGCTGTCGCCATTGTTGACGTGCATGCGCGCATTGACGCGCACGCTCACCGGACCTTCCGGCCCGCTGAACTGCCACTCGTCCTTGCCGTGGTTGTAGCTGTAGCTGATGATCTGGTGCTGCGCCAGCTCGTGCGGGTGGCGCGGCGTGCCATGCGCTTCCAGATAGGCGGGCGAGGCGCAGATGGGCAGGCTGGTGCTGGTGAGCTTGCGGTGGATCAGCGTGGAATCGGCCAGCCGGGCGATGCGGATCGCCAGGTCATAGCCTTCGTCGATGATGTCGACGATGCGGTCCGAGAGGGTGATGTCCAGTTCCACTTCCGGATGGCGTTCCAGGAAGATCGGCCACAGCGGTGCCAGGTGCAGGATGCCGAAGGTCACGGGAGCATTGATGCGCAGCAGGCCGGCGGGCTTGGCGCTGCCGGCCAGCAGCAGGTCATCGGCTTCTTCCAGCGCTGCAACTATCTGCTTGCAGCGTTCCAGGTAGAGGCTGCCGGCTTCGGTCAGCGAGAGCCGCCGGGTGGTCCGCTGCATCAGGCGCGAACCCAGGCGCGCTTCCAGTTCCAGTACCGTGCGTGAGACGGCGGCCTTGGAGATGCCCAGCGCGTCGGCCGCCTTGACGAAGCTGCCGAGGTCGGCCACGGCGATGAAGCATTCGATTTCACGCAGTTTGTTCAAATCGTGTTTTCCCCGAGAGGGCGCTGCGCTGGCACCCCCCGGAACAGACGGCGGCTCAGGCAGCTGCCGGAAGTTGTGCCAGCAGGCGGGCACCGGTGCCGAAGGCGAAGGCGTCCATGCGCAGGCTATGATACGTCGAACCGCTGTCGAGGTGTACCAGCTGTGTCCAGTCGTCGGCCGCGCCCATGGCGAAGAACAGGCTCAGCAGGTGTTCGTCGCTGGGATGCGTGCGCACCGCATGCGGGGCCGTGGTCCGGTAGCCGAACAGGGCCTGCAGGTCGCCGGCCTGCATGCGGTCCAGGAACCAGCGCAGGAATTCCAGCGTATGCGGCGCATCGCCTCCCTCGATCTCGTTGCGGCGCAGTTCGCGCAGGTTGTGCGTGAAGCTGCCCGAGCCGACCAGCAGGATACCTTCCTTGGCCAGTGGTGCCAGCAAACGGCCAACCTGATAGTGGTATTGAGGCGGCTGCTGCGATTGCAGCGAAAGCTGGATCACCGGCACATCGGCTTGTGGATAGAGATAGCGCAGCGGCACCCAGGCGCCGTGATCGAGACCCCAGCCGCCATCGGTATTGGCCGGCAGGCCGCCGTCACGCAGGCGTTGCGCCACATGCTCGGCCAGCGCCGGTGCGCCGGGGGCGGGATAGTCCAGTTCATAGAGTTCCTGCGGGAAACCACCGAAGTCATGGATCACGCGCGGCTTGGGCTGGTTGCCCACGCGCGGCGTGAACGTCTCCCAGTGCGGCGACACCATCACGATGCCACGCGGACGCGGCAGCGTCGCACCGATGCTGGCCAGCAGCGGACCGGTGCGGCCCGGTTCGACGGCCAGCATGGGCGAGCCGTGCGAGACGAACAGCGAGGGCAGGGGAAGGCTATCGACGGTGCTGGAGAGAGTGGACACGGTGGACATGATGGTTTCCTTGTGAATCGCTATAAACGATATAAAACATTTAAAACGTTTGGAACATTGACTGCTTTGATGCGGTTTGAAACTTTGTCGCCGGATGGCGTGCGCCGGGCACGGGCCCGGCGCTGTTCCTGCGAGAGATTGTTGGCTGATGATGCCATCAATGCGCCATCAGCGCTGCGCTTCACGCTTCAGGGCAAATGCGCCATCACCCAGCAGGAACACGGCAAGCAGGCCGACGATCCAGAGCGCCAGGTATTCCCAGCCGCCCTTGGGATTGGTGAAGAAGAAGCCGGCCTTGCCATGCACCAGCACGATCGCGCCCAGCAGGTCCGCTGCCAGCGGCAGGGCCAGCCAGCGACCGTAGAAGCCCAGTACCAGCGCGATGCCGCCCACCACTTCCAGTGCCATGACCGGATAGGCGAACCAGCCCGGCACGCCCAGCGAGGCGAAGAAGCCGACGGTCCCGGCGGGTGTGAAGACGAACAGTTTCAGGCCGGCGTGGACCAGGAAGAAAATGCCCATGGTGACGCGCAGCAGGAAGGCGGCGTAGTCGGCGCGGGTGTTGACGGTAACGGTGGTCATGGTGATCCCGGAAAAGTGTGGAGTGGATGAAGGATGGCGAGCGTTGCGCTTTTGCTTTTTCTTGCATGCGCAACGGCAGTCGCCAAGTCCACACTGTAGGGAAGAAGGCAGGCCGGATAAACCGGTGGCGGCGGGATGGATTGTCTTGGAGAAGTTGACAATCCATCCGCGCCGGAGAGGATCAGTCTTCGCTGTCGCGCGAGACCGGCTTGGCTTCCTCGCGGCGGTTGTAGCCGGCCACCATGTCGAAGCGGAACAGGCGGCATTCCAGGGCGCCGTTGAAGAACGGGGTCTTGCGGGCTTCCTTGAGGCGCATCAGCTTGGGCAGGCCGAGGTCGGCCGAGAACAGGAATACGCTCCACCCCGCAAAGCGCTGCTTGAGCGTGCTGGAGAAGGCGCTGAAGAACTGCGTGAACAATTCCTCGGTCGGCAAGGCACGGTCGCCGCGCACGCCGATACGTTCACCGTAGGGCGGATTGGAGAGGATGATGCCGACCAGCGGCTTGCCCTCGGCATCGACCGGCGGCTTGATTTCCTGCGCTTCGATCTGCTTGAGCGGCACTTCGAAATGCACGCCGGCGCGTACCAGGTTCTTGCGGGTCAGTTCCACCATGTCGCCGGAGATGTCGCTGCCGAACAGCGTGGGCGTGGTCGGAATCGGATTGGGTTTGAAATCGCCCTTGATGGCGAACCAGGCATCGGCATCGAAGTTGCTGAACTTCTCGAAGGCGAAGCGGCGGCGCGCGCCCGGCGGTACGCCGGCGATGATCTGCGCCGCCTCGGCCAGGATGGTGCCGGAACCGCACATGGGGTCGAACAGCGGTACGCCCGGCTTCCAGCCGGCGGTGCGCAGCAGGCCTGCAGCGAGGTTCTCGCGCAGCGGCGCATCACCGGTTTCTTCGCGCCAGCCGCGCTTGAAGAGCGCCTCGCCCGAGGTATCGAGATAGACCGTGAAATTGTGGGCATCGACGAAACCGGCGATGCGCATGTCAGGCGTGCGGGTGTTCACCGATGGGCGCAGCTTGAACTGGTCGAGGAAGCGGTCGCAGATCGCATCCTTGATCTTGAGGGTGCTGAACTCCAGGCTGCGCAGGGGCGACTTCACGGCGGTCAGGTCCACGCGGATGGTGTGCGAGACCTTGAACCAGTCTTCCCAGGCTTGCGCCAGGGTGAGGTCGTAGATGTCGTTCTCGTTCTTGTAGGAACCATGGCCCATGCGCAGCAGCACGCGGCTGGCGATGCGCGAGTGCAGGTTCATCTGGTAGGCCGCCAGCAGGGTGCCGGAGCAGTGCACGCCACCGGGCACCTGGTTGTGCACCTTGAGGTTGGCGGCGGGGCCGGCGTGCTGGGCGATCTCGTTGAGTTCTTCCGCCAGGGCCGTTTCCAGGCCGCGCGGGCAGGGACAGAAGTAAGAGTAATTGGTGTCGGGAGCTTGCATGGGAGTACCTTTTATCCGTTGGAAAACAAAGTAACAAAAATGAAAAAAGCCGGACTGCGCGGCTCGCTGCGCAGTCCGGCGTCATTGTACGCTGGCCGCTCAGCCTTTCGCGAAGGCACGCTCGATGAAGTCCAGGCGATCCTGGCCCCAGTAGCCTTCACCGTCGTAGACGTACCACGGCGCACCGAAGATGCTGGCGGCATTGGCCTCGTCGGTGAAGCGGTCGAATTCGGCCTGCACGCTGGCCGTTTCGGCCGACTTCAGCAGGGCCGCGCCATCGTGGCCATTGGCATTGGCGATGGCGACCAGGGTGTCGTGGTCGGCGATGTTGCGTTGTTCTTCCCACACCGCGCGCATGATGGCGCCGGTCAGGCGCAGTGCGGCGGCGGTGCCGTGGGCCAGCTGGGTGGCGATGATCAGGCGCGCCGCATTGTCGCTGTTGACCGGGAAATAGGTCGGCTGCAGCACCATGGGCTTGCCCAGGAATTCGCTCCAGCGTGCCAGTTCCTTGAGGCGATAGGCCTGGCGCTGTGGTGCGCGCTTGGCCAGCGGCAGGCCTCCGGAGACTCCGAAGATCTTGGACAGATCGAAGGGCTTGGGCAGGATCTGCACCTGGTATTTTTCGGCGAGGGCGACGAAACGATCGTGGCCCAGGTAGGCGAAGGGTGAATGCGGCGCGAAGAAGTACTCACAGACTTTGCTCATGACCGGCTCCGGAAGGATGAGTGTGGAATGTAGCGGACGAAGACTGCTGGGATAGTTGCAGAATGATCAGAACGGCTTGACCACCACCAGGATCACGATGGCCAGCATCAGCAGCACCGGCACTTCGTTGAACCAGCGATACCAGACGTGGCTGCGCACGTTCTTGCCGTGTTCGAATTTCTTGAGCAGCGAGCCGCAGGCGTGCTGGTAGCCGATCACCAGCACCACCAGGAACAGCTTGGCATGCAGCCAGCCATTGCCGGGACCCTTCCAGAACGACCAGGTGATGGCCAGCAGCCACACGCCCAGCACCAGCGCCACCAGCGAGATCATGCCGGTGAAGCGGTACAGGCGGCGCGCCATGCCCAGCAGGCGTTCGCGCGCGACCAGGTCGGTCTCCTGCGCCAGGTTCACGAAGATGCGCGGCAGGTAGAACAGGCCGGCGAACCAGGAGGCGATGAAGACGATGTGCAGGGCTTTGATCCAGAGCATGGCTATCCTTGTCGTGCGTGATGGCTTGGGGGGGCGTGCGTGTGTCTTACTGGCGGACCTGTCCCTGGCCCAGCACCACGTATTTCAGCGAGGTCAGTCCTTCCAGTCCCACCGGGCCGCGTGCATGCAGCTTGTCGTTGGAGATGCCGATCTCCGCACCCAGGCCGTATTCGAAGCCATCGGCAAAGCGGGTCGAGGCATTGACCATGACCGAGGCCGAATCCACTTCGCGCAGGAAACGCATGGCGCGCGTGTAATCCTCAGTGATGATGCTCTCGGTGTGCTGCGAAGAATGGCGATTGATGTGCTCGATGGCCTCATCCATGTCGGCCACCACTTTCACGGCCAGGATGGGGGCCAGGTATTCGGTGTCCCAATCCTCTTCGGTGGCCGCCTTGAGCAGCGGGTAGCCGGCCAGGATCTCGGCGGCTTCCGGATCGCAGCGCAGTTCCACTTCCTTGACGCGATACAGTTCGGACAGCGGCGGCAGGATGGCGGCGGCGATGTTGCGCGACACCAGCAGGGTTTCCATGGTGTTGCAGGTGCCGTAGCGATGGCACTTGGCATTGAAGGCCACATCGAGTGCCTTGCGGGTGTCGGCCTTGTCGTCGATGTAGACGTGGCAGATGCCGTCGAGGTGCTTGATCATCGGCACCTTGGCTTCCTTCATGAGGCGCTCGATCAGGCCCTTGCCGCCGCGCGGGACGATCACGTCCACGTATTCCTGCATGGTGATGAGCGCACCCACGGCAGCACGGTCGGTGGTCTCGACCACCTGCACTGCCTGTTCCGGCAGACCGGCACCGGCCAGTCCTTCCTTGACCAGCTTGGCCAGCGCCTGATTGCAATGGATGGCTTCAGAGCCGCCGCGCAGGATGGTGGCGTTGCCGCTCTTGATGCACAGGCCGGCGGCATCGACCGTCACGTTCGGACGGGCTTCGTAGATGATCCCGATCACGCCCAGCGGCACGCGCATCTGGCCGACCTGGATGCCGGTAGGGCGGTACTTCATGTTGCTGATCTCGCCGATGGGATCGGGCAGGGAGGCGATCTGCTCCAGGCCTTCGGCCATGGTGGCGATGGCCTTGTCGGACAAGGTCAGGCGGTCCAGCATGGCTTCGGCCAGACCGTTGGCGCGGGCAGCGTCCAGGTCCAGCGCATTGGCCGCACGCAGGGCGTCAGCGTCGCGGCGGATGGCGGCCGCGATCAGCAGCAGTGCCTGGTTCTTGGCAGCGGTATCGGCACGCGCCATGGCGCGCGAGGCAGCACGGGCCTGCTGGCCGATGCGGTTCATGTAGAGGTCGATGTTTTCCATGCTGTTTTCTCCGGGGCGCGATGCGCGCGTCGGGTTCGATGTTCGGTATTCGATATGCCGGGTGTACGGCCGGATCAGCGTCCGCGTGCCAGCTTCAGGCCCAGTTGCAGCAAGGCATCCCACGGATCGCCGGCAAAGCTGCGGGCACGCAGGCCCTTGACCATGCGGTCGACCAGGGCCGCTTCCTGCAGCGCCTGTTCCAGCGCGGCCAGGCTGATGCGGCGCAGGGCCGGCTCCATCAGGCGTTCGCGCGGGCCCCAGATGCGGTATTCCTTCAGCAGCGCGCCCACGGGTTTGCCTTGGGCCATGCCGGATTTGAGCTTGAGCAGGGTGCGGATCTCTTCGGTGACCGCCCACAGCACCAGCGGCAGCGCCTCGCCTTCGCCCTTCAAGCCGTCCATCATGCGCGTCAGGCGCGCGATGTCGCCCGAGAGCATGGCTTCGTTGAGCTTGAAGACGTCATAACGCGCCACGTTCAGCACCGCGTCCTGCACCTGTTCGAAACTGAGCTTTCCGGGCGGATGCAGCAAGGCCAGCTTCTGGATCTCCTGGTGCGCAGCCAGCAGGTTGCCTTCCACGCGATCCGCGATGAAATCCAGGCAGGCCCGGTCGGCGCTCTGCTGCTGGGCCGCCAGGCGGTTGCCGATCCAGGCCGGCAGCTGCGCGCGTTCCACCAGCGGAATGTCGATGTAGACCGCCGCCTGCTGCAGGGCACCGACCCAGGCCGCTTTCTGCGTGGCCCAGTCCAGCTTGGGCAGGCTGATGATGGTCAGATTGTCGGGCGAGAGATTGGCGGCGTAATCCTGCAGCGCCTGGCCGCCATCCTTGCCGGGCTTGCCGGTGGGGATGCGCAGCTCGATCAGTTTCTTGTCGCCGAACAACGATTGCGACTGGTTGGCCGCCAGCAGCTCACCCCACTTGAAGCTGCGCTCCACCACCAGTACCTCGCGCTCGGTATAGCCGTTGGCGCGGGCACTGCGGCGGATCTTGTCCGCCGCTTCCAGCGCCAGCAGGTGCTCGTCGCTGGCGATCACGTAAAGCGGGGCCAGCGATTTGCCGAGATGGGCGTCCAGGGAGTCGTGGCGCAGTTGCATGCTGATTCCGCGTGCCGCTCAGGAGTCCGAGTCGGCCGCGGCCTTCTCGTTCTTGATGGCGGTCTTGGAGGCCGACAGGCGACGCAGGATCTGCTGCACCAGGTCGGACTGCATGTCGCGGTAGAGCAGCACTTCCTCGGCCTGCTTGGCCAGTTCCTGGTTCTCGTCATAGGTGATGACGCGGCGCAGGGTGATGGCCGTCGGCGGGATCAGGATCACGCCCTTGGCATCGGTGACGGAGAAGGTGAAGCGCTGGAACAGCGCGTATTCACGCACGCGGCCGTTGGTGTTCAGGGTCAGCACCTGGCGGTCGCGGGAATCGGCCAGCACCTTCAGGTTGGCTTCGGCCTCCTTGGGTTCGGACAGCACCTTGGCACCGCTGGCCTCGATGTTGCGCTTGAGTTCCACCCCGACCGCCGAGTTGGGCGCGAAGCCCAGGTAGATGGTCTTGAAGGGCAGGTCAGCCGCGCCGCGCATATGGAAGCCGCAGGCCGTGAGCATCACGGCCGCCGCCACCAGCAGCAGCCATTGCGAGAAACGCTTGATTTGGACTTGAGCGTGCATGGAGTTCCGTCGTTAAGGTTGGGCCGGATCAGGCAACGATGTTGACCAGCTTGCCCGGCACCACGATCACCTTCTTCGGTGCGCCGGTCAGGAATTTCTTGACGTCTTCGTTGGCCAGCGCGGCGGCTTCGATGGCGGCCTTGTCGGCATCCTTCGGCACGGTGACTTCGCCGCGCAGCTTGCCGTTGACCTGCACCACCAGCTTCAGCTCGCTCTGTTCCAGCGCGGCCGCATCGACTTGCGGCCAGGCCGCGTCGAGGATGTCGCCCTGCGCCTGGGCATAGCCCAGCTGCTGCCACAGCACATGGGTGATGTGCGGGGCCACCGGGTTCAGCACGCGCAGGAAGATCGAGAAGCACTCGGCGATCACCGCGTCACCCGCCGCACCGGCTGCAGGCTTGGCCGCTTCCAGCGTGTTGAGCATCTTCATGCAGGCCGAGACCACGGTGTTGTACTGGATGCGCTTGAAGTCGTTGTCGGCTTGCTGCAGGACCTTGTGCACTTCGCGGCGCAGGGTCTTCAGGCCATCATCGAGCTGGGCGGCATCGAGTGCACCGGCGGCGGTAATGCGCGCGGCGTTGTTGTAGCCGAAGGCCCAGACGCGGCGCAGGAAGCGGTTGGCACCTTCTACGCCGGCACCGGACCATTCCAGGGTCTGCTCCGGCGGCGAGGCGAACATGGTGAACAGGCGGGCCGTATCGGCACCGTACTGGTCGATCTGCGCTTGCGGGTCGATGCCGTTGTTCTTGGACTTGGACATCTTCTCGGTGCCGCCGATCATCACCGGCTGGCCGTCTTCCTTCAACACGGCCGAGACCGGACGGCCCTTGTCGTCGAAGGACAGGTCCACGTCAGCCGGGTTGTACCAGGTCTTCTTGCCGGCGGCGTCTTCGCGATAGTAGGTCTCGTTGAGGACCATGCCTTGCGTCAACAGGTTGGTGAAGGGCTCGTCGAACTTGACCAGGCCGAAGTCACGCATGACCTTGGTCCAGAAGCGCGCGTACAGCAGGTGCAGCACGGCGTGTTCGATGCCGCCGATGTACTGGTCCATGGGCATCCAGTAATCGTTGCGGGAGTCGACCATCGCCTCGTTGCTGCCCGGCGAGGTATAGCGCATGTAGTACCAGGACGAATCCACGAAGGTGTCCATGGTGTCGGTTTCGCGGCGGGCCGGCTTGCCACAGCAGGGGCAGTCCACCTTGAGGAATTGCTCATGCTTGTTCAACGGGTTGCCGCTGCCGTCCGGCACGCAGTCTTCCGGCAGCACGACCGGCAGGTCCTTCTCGGGCACCGGCACGTCGCCGCAATCCGGGCAATGGATGATGGGGATGGGGGTGCCCCAATAACGCTGGCGCGAGATACCCCAGTCGCGCAGGCGGAAGGTCACCTTCTTCTCGCCCAGGCCCTGTGCGGCCAGGTCGGCGGCGACCGCGTCGACCGCGGCCTGATAGCCCAGGCCATCGTACTTGCCGGACGCGATGGTCTTGCCGGCTTCCTTGTCGCCGTACCATTCTTCCCAGGCTTCGGTGGAGTAGGTCTTGCCTTCCACGGCGATGACCTGCTTGATCGGCAGATTGTATTTGCGGGCGAAGGCGAAGTCGCGCTCGTCATGCGCCGGCACGCCCATCACGGCACCGTCGCCGTAGGTGATGAGCACATAGTTGCCAACCCAGACTTCGACCTGCTCGCCGGTCAGCGGATGGGTGACGAACAGGCCGGTCGGCATGCCCTTCTTTTCCATGGTCGCCATGTCGGCTTCGATCACGCTGCCTTGCTTGCATTCGGCGATGAAGGCTTGCAGGGCCGGATTGTTTTCTGCGGCGAGGGTGGCCAGCGGGTGTTCCGGGGCCACGGCGCAGAAGGTCACGCCCATGATGGTGTCGGCGCGGGTGGTGAAGACGAACAGCTTGCCGTCGTTGATCAGCTGGCCGTCCGCGCCCTTGATCTGGTGCGGGAAGGCGAAGCGCACGCCGGTGGACTTGCCGATCCAGTTGGCCTGCATCAGGCGCACGCGCTCGGGCCAGCCGGGCAGCTTGGTCTCGACGTGTTCCAGCAGTTCGTCGGCGTAGTCGGTGATCTTGGCGTAGTACATCGGGATCTCTCGCTTTTCGATCACGGCACCCGAGCGCCAGCCACGGCCGTCGATGACCTGCTCGTTGGCCAGCACGGTCTGGTCGATCGGATCCCAGTTCACGGTCCCGGTCTTCTTGTAGATGATGCCCTTCTCCAGCATCTTCAGGAACATCCACTGGTTCCACTTGTAGTACTCGGGACGGCAGGCCGTCATCTCGCGCGACCAGTCGATGGCCAGGCCCATCGACTGCATCTGCGACTTCATATATTCAATATTGGAATAAGTCCACTGCGCCGGCGGCACGCCATTGGCCATGGCGGCGTTTTCGGCGGGCATGCCGAAGGCATCCCAGCCCATGGGCATCAGGACGTTGTAGCCGTTCATGCGCAGGTAGCGATACATCACATCGTTGATGGTGTAGTTGCGCACGTGGCCCATGTGCAGCTTGCCGGAGGGGTAGGGCAGCATCGAGCAGGCGTAGAACTTCTTCTTGTCGCGGCCTTCCTTGTCGCGGGCGTTTTCGACGGTCTTGTAGGCGTCGATGGCGTTCCAATGCTGCTGTGCGGACTGTTCAACTTCGGCTGGGCTGTATTTATCTTGCATGACGGGCTGATACGGATGGAATTCGGTTGGGAGGGGACTGCAATTCGAAACCCTGCATTATACCGGCTCACCGCCCCGGCGCGGCATTCCGGCCCGCCCTTGCGCGGCCCCCGCGCCGCCCCGCCCGAAAAAAAGCCCGCCTCGGTGAAGAGGCGGGCCAAGACCCCTGTGCCTGAGCAGGGCGGCAGCAGGGATAGCAGCTACACGGTTCCCGCCTGCGAGGGGGCGACGGACTGGGATGGTGCGCTGACCAGCATGAAGGCTGGCGTGACGTATGAAACCATCGGCAACGGCGGTGTGGCGTGTTCTCGAAATACTTCTTGTTAATTCTCGAAAAATTGTGAAAAAGCAATTTTTTATTGAGGTTGGCTTGAATTTGGCTGCTTCGTTTGACGGGAGATGGAAAGTCGCTGTGAGCCAGCATTTGTGAGGTTTTCGTTCACATTCCACACGGTTTGATGGTCATGAGGGCGTAACAATCGGGCGGCATCATGAAATCGTTTTCATTTGCCCCGGAAACCCCGTGCGTCCGTCCATCAAACAAGTTGCCCATCTGGCTGGCGTCTCCATTGCCACCGTGTCCCGCCTGCTCAACAAGCCGGGTTCGGTCAGTGCGGAAACCGCCGAGAAGATCCACCGCAGCATCGCCGAACTGGGGTTCCGTCCCAATTTCACCGGCCGCAACTTGCGCGCCGGCAATTCGCGCACGGTCGGGGTGGTGGTGCCGACCCTGTCCAACACGGTGTTCGCCCAGTGCCTGCAAGGCATCGAGCTGGCCGCGCGCGCGCTGGACTACTCGGTCATGTTCACCACCACCGAATACCTGCCCGAAGATGAGTCGGCGGCGGTGGAGTTGCTGCTGGGCCATCGCGTCGATGGCGTGATCCTGACGGTGGCCGATGCCGGTGCCAATGCCACGCTGGACCTGCTGGAGCGAGAGCGCATTCCCTTCGTGCTGGCCTACAACCAGCTGGCCGATGCCGCAGCCGATGCCGCAGCCGATGCGGATGCCGAGGCTGCCACGCATCGTGCTTCGGTCTCGGTGGACAACCGCGCTGCCGCCTGCGATGCCGTCAGCCACCTGATCGGGCTGGGGCATCGCCGCATCCAGATGCTGTCGGGCCGCTTCAATGCATCCGACCGCGCCATGCAGCGCTACTGCGGTTATCTCGATGCCATGCAGGCCGCCGGACTGGCGCCGCTGCCGGCCATCGAGGTCGAGCGCCACACGCTCACCGCCGCCACCGATTACCAGCAGATGATGGCCGACCCCTTGCATCGCCCGACGGCGCTGTTCTGTTCCAACGACCTGCTGGCCCTGAGCGCCATGCGCGATCTGCGCGCGCTGGGCTTGCAGGTGCCGGAGGACATCTCGGTGATGGGCTTCGACGGTATCCCCGTCGGAGCGCTCATGCAGCCGGTGCTGGCCAGCGTGGTGCAGCCCTCCGAGCAGATCGGCGACGTCGCCCTGCGTACGCTGGTCGATGCCATCGAGCGTGCGCTGCCGGCGGCTGCCGCCGCTGCGGCGGTCGAGGAGGCGCCGGTGCCGGTCATCGCCGGAGTGCGCCATATCCTTCCGCATACGCTGCGCGAAGGGGGCTCGGTAGCACCGCCTGCACCGGCCTCTTGCTGATGCTGATGCTGATGTCGTCAAGAATTTGTTGTGCCCTCGTTGTTCAACCCTTAGGAAAGGATCTGACATGTTCCTGAAACGTGTTATTCAAACTGCTGCCGGCGCGCTGTTGCTGTCGGCTTCCCTGGCCGCTTCGGCCCAGACCGCGATCTGCTACAACTGTCCGCCCGAGTGGGCGGACTGGGCTGCGCAGATCAAGGCCATCAAGGACAAGACCGGCATCACCGTGCCGCCCGACAACAAGAACAGCGGCCAGGCCCTGGCCCAGCTGACGGCCGAGAAGGCCAGCCCGGTGGCTGATTTCACCTACCTGGGCGTGTCCTTCGGCATCGAAGCGAAGAACAAGGACCTGGTGGCCGCCTACAAGCCGGCCCACTGGAACGATATCCCCAACGGACTGAAGGATCCTGACGGTTACTGGGTCACCATCCACTCCGGCACCATGGGCATCATGGTCAACGTCGATGCCTTGAAGGGCAAGCCTGTACCCAAGTCCTGGGCCGACCTGCAGAAGCCCGAGTACAAGGGCCTGATCGGCTATCTCGACCCGGCCTCGGCCTTCGTCGGCTATGTCGGCGCGGTGGCGATCAACCAGGCCATGGGCGGCACGCTGGACGATTTCTCGCCGGCCATCACCTTCTTCAAGAACCTGCAGAAGAACCAGCCCATCGTGCCCAAGCAGACTTCCTATGCACGCCTGATCTCGGGTGAAATTCCCATCCTGCTGGGCTATGACTTCGACGCCTACCGCGCCAAGTACAAGGATCACGCCAACGTGGCGTTCGTGATTCCCGCGGAAGGCACCGTCACCGTGCCCTACGTGGTCTCGCTGGTGAAGAACGGACCGCACCAGGCTGAAGCGAAGAAGGTGCTGGACTTCCTGCTGTCCGACCAGGGCCAGGCGATCTGGGCCAATGCCTACCTGCGCCCGGTGCGTGCGGCGGCGATGTCGAAGGAAGCCGAAGCGCGCTTCCTGCCGGCCTCGGAATACGCCCGTGCCAAGGCGGTGGACTACGGCAAGATGGCCGAAGCCCAGCGCAAGTTCGGCGAGCGCTACCTGGCCGAAGTACGCTGAATGCAGACCGCAGGAGCAAGCATGAAGAGCATGATTTCCCCGGCGTCCGGCGCGCCGGCCCCGCTGGCCGGCCAGCCGCCGGCGGCGCGTCCGCGCGCAGCCGGCAACGGTGTCTGGCTGTGGTTCGCTGTCCCCGGCCTGACCCTGTTCTGCGCCTTCTGGCTGCTGCCCATGGTGCGGCTGGTCGGCGTGGGGGCCTCGGGACCGGATGGCGCGATGGCCTATCTGTCGGTGCTGACCAACCGCCATTACTTCACCAGCCTGATGTCCACGCTGGCGCTGTCGGCAGTGGTCACGGTCGCCACGCTGGCGATCTCGGTGTTCGTCGGCTTGTTCCTGCAACGCAATCGTTTTCCTGGCCAGTCGGTGTTGCTGGCCATGCTGACCTTCCCGCTGGCGTTTCCCGGCGTGGTGGTCGGCTTCATGGTCATCATGCTGGCCGGACGCCAGGGGCTCATCGGTACCTTCACCAACTGGCTCTTTGGCGAATCGCTGGTGTTCGCGTATTCGCTGGCGGGGCTGTTCTTGGGTTACCTGTATTTCTCGATTCCGCGCGTGATCCTCACTGTCGTGGCTGCCGCTGAAAAACTCGATCCCTCGCTGGAAGAAGCGGCACGCTCGCTCGGTGCCAAGCCGTGGCAGGTGCTGCTGCACGTGGTGCTGCCCGCACTGCTGCCGGCGCTCATTTCATCGGGGGCGATCTGCTTTGCCACCAGCGTCGGTGCCTTCGGGACCGCCTTCACGCTGGCGGCCAATATCGATGTGCTGCCCATGACCATCTACAACGAATTTACCGGCTACGCCAACTTCGCCACGGCCGCCTCGCTGTCCATCGTGCTGGGCCTGATCACCTGGGCGGTGCTGGCACTGGCGCGTTCGCTCACCGGCAGCGGCGTGGCCGCTGCGGCATAAGGAAGGGCCATGCAAAATCGTTTCCGTTTTTATGTGCAGCTGGGATTCACGCTGCTGGTGTGCGCCTTCCTGGTGGTGCCGGTGGTGCTGTCGATGCTGGCCGGCGTGACCGAGAATTTCTTCGTCGGCTTGTCCAGCGGACTGACGCTGCGCTGGGTGGCCCAGGTGTGGGAGATGTACCAGCCCACCATCTGGCGCTCGCTCATCATCGCGCTGGCCTGCCTGGCGGTGACGCTGGTGGCCGGCGTGCCGCTGGCCTACATGCTGGCGCGCTATCGCGGCGGCCACAGCCGCCTGGCGCGCGTGATCGAAGAGTTGCTCATGATGCCGGTGGCCGTGCCGGGCCTGGCCACCGCACTGGCGCTGATCATGGCTTATGGCCAGTTGCGCGGGTTCCGCGCCAGCATCCTGTTCATCCTGGTCGGCCACGTGATCTTCACGCTGCCCTTCATGGTGCGCCCGGTGCTGGCGGTGATGCAGTCCTCGCAGCTGGCTCAGTTGGAAGAGGCCGCTGCCAGCCTGGGGGCGGGGCGGATGCGCCGCTTCTTCGGCATCGTCATTCCCAATGCCGCCTCGGGCATCCTGGCCGGGGCGCTGATGGTGGTCACGCTTTCCATCGGCGAATTCAACATCACCTGGATGCTGCACACGCCGCTGACCCAGACCCTGCCGGTGGGCCTGGCCGATGCCTATGCATCGATGCGGCTGGAGGTGGGATCGGCCTATACGCTGATCTTCTTTTTCATGATCATTCCGCTCCTGATCGGCATGCAGTGGGCGACCCAGGCAACACGCAAGAAAGTCAGTCTATGAAGCCCAAGCAAGAAGCCGTTTCCATCCGCCTGCAGCAATGCGCCAAGTCCTTCGCCAATGGCACGCGTGCGCTGCAGCCGCTGGACCTCGATATCCATCCCGGTGAAACCCTGGTCCTGCTCGGTCCCTCGGGCTGCGGCAAGACCACCACGCTGCGCATGATCGCCGGGCTGGAGTTTCCCGATGAAGGCGGGCGCGTGTTCTTCGGCGACGAAGATGTGACCGCACTGCCGATTGAAAAGCGTGGCGTGGGCATGGTGTTCCAGAACTATGCGCTGTTCCCCAACATGAGCGTGGGCGAGAACATCGCTTATGGCATGAAGATCCGCAAGATCCCCGCCGGCGAACGCGCCGAGCGCGTCGAGCGCCTGCTGGAGATGGTGCATCTGCAAGGCCTCTCGCATCGCCGCGTGGACCAGCTTTCGGGCGGCCAGAAGCAGCGTGTGGCCCTGGCGCGCGCACTGGCGATGGAGCCGCGCGTGCTGCTGCTGGACGAACCGCTGACGGCACTCGATGCCAAGCTGCGCGAAGCTGTGCGCAGTGACCTCAACAAGCTGCTGCGCAGCCTCGGCATCACCGCCATCTATGTCACCCACGACCAGGGCGAGGCCATGGCGCTGGGCGACCGCATCGTGGTCATGGAACGCGGCAAGATTTCGCAGATCGGCACCCCGCGCGAGATCTACTATCATCCCGCCAATGACTTCGTGGCCGATTTCATCGGGGCGATGAATCGCGTGCAAGGTATCGTTTCTGGAGATAGATTGCTGTTGCCCACAGGGAGCCTGCCGCTGCTCGACAAGCTCGATGCGGCCCAGCAGGGGCAGCAGGCCTGTGCGCTATTCCGTCCCGAAGATGTCGAGGTGGTGGATGTCACCGAAGCCGATGCGCAGTGCGTGCGCGGCAAGCTGCTCAACACTTTCTTCCTCGGCGACCGTACCCGTTTTGAAATCGAAATTGGCACCGAACGCCCGGTCATTGCCGAGACCAGCCGCCGTGGCTGGTGGGAAGCCGGCCAGCAGATCGCCATCCGCGTGCCGGCCGAAGCACTGGTAAAACTGGCACCGCGTGCCGAGAAGGAGACCGCATGATCCTGGGACAGATTTCCGACCTGCACATCAAGACCGATGGCAAGAAATCCTATCGCGTGGTGGATACCGCCGAAGCACTGCGCCGCTGCGTGCGGCAAGTCAATGCCTTGAAGCAGAAGCCGGACGTGCTGGTCATCACCGGCGACCTGGTGGACTTCGGCAAGCCCTCCGAATATGCCTGCCTGCGTGACCTGCTGGCACCGCTGACCATGCCGTATTACCTGTTGCCGGGCAACCATGACGAGCGCAATGCGCTGCGCGCGGCCTTCCCGGAACACACCTATCTGCAGCAGGGCGGCGAGCGCATCGAGTATGTGATCGAGGATCATCCGGTGCGCATCATCGCGCTCGATACCGTGATTCCGCGCGCCAGCGGCGGCGCACTGGCCGCCTCGAGCCTGTTGTGGCTGGATGAGGTGCTGGCCCAGCAGCCGGAACGGCCGACCGTGATCGCCATGCATCATCCGCCCTTCACCACCGGCATCGGGCACATGGATGACATGGGGCTGGCCGATCCGCAGGCGTTGGAGGCGGTGGTGCGCAAGCATCCGCAGGTTGAACGCATCCTGTGCGGCCACCTGCATCGCTCCATCCAGCGCCGCTTTGGCGGGACGCTGGCGACGACCTGTCCGGGCGTGTCACATCAGGTGCAGCTGGACCTGGATCCGCAAGCGCCTTCCTGCTTCGTGATGGAGCCGTCGGGATTCCAGTTGCACTGGTGGGATGCGGCTGCAGAGAGCCTGGTCAGCCATACGGCCTTCATCGGTCAATTCGATGGGCCGTATCCGTTTTACGATGGGGATGAGTTGATCGATTGATCGATCGAGTGGTTGTTTGACTGATCTCTTTGAGAGATCAATCAGGGCCGCCGCAGCGATGGGGGAGATGAATGGAAAACGGCAATATCACTTCCACACCAGCGCAATGACCGGCGGCTCGCCATAATCCTCGCAGCGGTCATTGATGGCCGTGCAGCAGAATTCCACATCATCGACCAGGTCAGGCAGGCGCTGGTGCAGCTCGGCGCTGTGGCTGATCTCGATGGTCAGCACTTCCTTGGGCTTGAGCCTGAACTTGCACATGCCGGCGTCATCGCGCAGGTAGGACAGGCAATCGACCCAGGCATTCATGTTGCGGCCATAGAAATCCGGGAAGCCGAAGGCGGCTGCGCTCTCGGTATGGAAACTGTCCCAGTCGGTGATGCGGTCGCCCGCCAGTTGTACGGTGGCCATGCCTGCTCTCTTTCAGTTTGCTTGTCTGTTGCTCTTGCCGCCGCCCTTGGGGTCGGTGACGAAGCCCAGCTTGGTCAGCCCCGCACCCTGCGCGGCCGACATCACTTCGGCGATCATTTCATAACGGGTCGACTTGTCGGCGCGCAGTTGCAGCTCGGGCTGCGGTTTCTTGGCCGCAGCAGCCGCCAGACGCGCATCCATGTCCGCTTCGCTCACCGGCTGGTCGTTCCAGTACAGCTTGCCGGCCGCATCGATGCCCAGGGTGATGGTCTCCGGTTTTTCCGGAGCCGGGTTGGACTGCGCGGTGGGCAGGTCCAGCTTCAGGGCGTGGGTGAACATGGGTGCGGTGATGATGAAGATCACCAGCAGGACCAGCATCACGTCCACCATGGGGGTGACGTTGATGTCGGCCATCGGGGCCGAGTTCTGGTTGTCGTTGAATCCGCCGAAACTCATGTGGGACTCCTCTCGGATCGGGTGTCGAAAAAATTATTTGCGCATGCCGCCGACGCGCTCGCCGGTGGTCAGGTAGGCATGCAGGTCATGTGCGAAGCCATCCAGTTCGGCCAGCACCACGCGGTTGATGCGGGTGAAGGCGTTGTAGGCCAGCACGGCCGGGATCGCCACCAGCAGGCCCAGCGCGGTCATGATCAGCGCCTCGCCCACGGGACCGGCGACCTTGTCGATCTGCACCGTGCCGCTGGCTGAGACCGCCACCAGCGCGTGGTAGATGCCCCAGACGGTACCGAACAGGCCCACGAAGGGCGCGGTCGAGCCGACCGAGGCCAGCAGCGTCAGGCCGCGTTCCAGCCGCGCCGAGACGCGGTTGATCTCACGGCGCAGGGTGCGCGTGATCAGTTCGCCCGGATCGGTCGCGGCGTTGAGCGAGGGTGTGCCCTGCTGGCGGGTGCCGATGTCGGCCGCTTCGGCGGCACGCTCGGCCATGGGGGTGTAGATCTGTTCGCTGTCCAGGCGCTGCATGGCGGCGGTGGCGTCGGCCAGCGTCGGGGCCTGCCAGAATTGTTCGAGGGCATTGCTGCCACGGCGGATGCGCCAGGCGGCCCAGGCCTTGGAGAGGATGTAGAACCAGCTGGCGATCGACATCAGCAACAGCAGATAGGCCACCGAGTGCGAAACGGCATCGCCTTGGGCCCAGTAGTGGGCAAATCCAACGTTCTGTTCCATGGTAGGTGCTTTCGGGAAAGACGCCGCGCGCACGCGGCAGGGAGTCAATGACGGTTGGCTGAGGGTGAGTCGCTTGGAGCGGCGGACCCCAAAAAAATTCGCTGCCGGACCTGGTGGGGCGCGGCAGCGTCGGGCATTTCCTGTGGTGGCGGGCTCGGCTTACTTGAAGCCCAGCACATCCTGCATGTCATACAGGCCGGTGTCCTTGTCGGCCAGGAAGCGTGCGGCGCGCAGGCTGCCCATGGCGTACGAGACGCGGCTGGAGGACTTGTGCGAAATCTCGATGCGCTCGCCGATGCCGGCAAACAGGACCGTGTGGTCACCGATGATGTCGCCGCCGCGCACGGTGGCAAAACCGATGGAGGACGGATCGCGCTCACCGGTAACGCCTTCGCGGGCGTAGACGGCGACGTCGTCGAGCTTCTTGCCCAGCGCATCGGCGATGACTTCGCCCATCTTCAGCGCAGTGCCCGAGGGAGCGTCGACCTTGTGGCGGTGGTGGGCTTCGATGATCTCGATGTCGTAGCCGTGCGAGAAATTCTTGGCGGCCAGTTCCAGCAGCTTCAACGTGACGTTGACGCCCACGCTCATGTTGGGCGCGGCCATGACGGCGGTGCGCTTGGCGAATTCGGCGATGGCGGCTTTGCCTTCGGCCTCGAAACCGGTGGTGCCGATGACGACCTTCACGCCGTGGGCGGCGCAGTATTCCAGGTGCTTGAGCGTGCCTTCCGGACGGGTGAAATCGATCAGCACGTCAGCACCGGCCAGGCCGCGTGCCAGCTCGGATTCGATGATCACGCCGGTGGTCTTGCCCAGGAACAGGCCGGCATCGGTGCCGATGGCAGGCGAGGCGGGCGTATCCAGGGCGCCGGAGAGGTGCAGGCCCTCGGCGTTGAGGATGGCTTCGATCAGCATGCGGCCCATGCGCCCGGAGGCGCCGGTTACCGCGATATTCAGTGCAGTCATGTAAAACTCGGAAGAAAGAAGTGCGAAGGACGGGGCTTGCCAGGCTTACTTGTTGGTGGCCGAGGAAGGCGCCACCGGCGAGGCGGGCTTGATCTCGCTGTCGTCCTTGGGTTTGTCGCTGAAGCCGGCCTTGGCACCGACCTTGGCGTCGGTGATCAGGGTCAGGTATTCGCTTTCGGTGGGCAGGTTCTGGCCGCCTTCGACGTGATCCAGCAGGTCATCCTTGAAGAACACCGAGACACGGCTGGTCATGATCTCGCCGTTGCCCTTGGCCAGACGGAAATCGTAGTCCCAGCGGTTGCTGTGGAACATGTCGGTCAGCAGCGGCGTGCCCAGCACGAAGCGCACCTGGTCGCGGGTCAGGCCGGGGCGCAGTTGCGCCACCATTTCCTTGGAGACGAAGTTGCCTTGCTGGATGTCGATGCGGTAGGGCTTGAAGAAGCCGAACAGGCTGTTGCTCTTGCCGGTCACCTTCACGCCCGAAGTATCGGTGGGTGCTGCCTGTTCCGGTGCCTTGGTCGAGGAGCAGCCGGCCAGCGAGACGGCCAGTGCAGCCAGGACGCCGATGGCGGTGGTGTGATGACGGGACTTCATTCGGGAAAGCATGCGCATAAAGATTTCAACCGGGTTGAGCCATGAGCCTAAAGCGCTATATGATAAGCTAGAACTTACTTCTTAAATAGGCATGAGTGCGTTCCGGGTGTAAAAGGGCGTTCCCCACCGCCCCGCCGGAACGGTCCGCCAGGTCTTCCCAGTGGACCGCCGCGCCTGTTCGAGACCAGTAAAACCCGGGAACCCACTCTACCATGCCGAACAATCCATCCGAACTGAAGGCCAGCGGCCTGAAGGCGACCCTGCCGCGCCTGAAGATCCTCGAAATCTTCCAGAACACCTCCGTGCGCCATCTCAGCGCCGAAGACGTCTACAAACAATTGCTCTCTGACAACCTCGATGTCGGTCTGGCCACCGTCTACCGCGTGCTGACCCAGTTCGAACAGGCCGGCCTGCTCCAGCGCAATCACTTCGAGACCGGCAAGGCCGTCTTCGAACTCAACGAAGGCTCGCACCACGACCACCTGGTCTGCCTGGATTGCGGCAAGGTCGAGGAATTCTTCGACGCCGAAATCGAGAAGCGCCAGCTCAAGATTGCCCAGGAGCACGGTTTCGAGATCGCCGACCATGCCCTGGCCCTCTACGGTCATTGCAAAAACTGCAAGAAAGTGAAGAAGTAAGTTTGCTTTCGCTTGCCTGGCTTGATTCCGGCAAGGCTGCATGAAGAAAAATGTAAAAAAGCCATGTGAGGTCTCACATGGCTTTTTTGCGTCCTGGCGCGACGGTTGTGCTGGCCGGGATCAGTGCTGGCTCAAGGCGCTGGAAAGCAGCTTGGCCGTGATGTCGACGATGGGAATGACGCGTTCGTAGGCCATGCGGGTCGGTCCGATCACACCCAGGGTGCCGACGATGCGGCCGTTGACCTCGTAGGGGGCGGTGACGATGCTCATGTCGTCCATCGGCACCAGCTGGGATTCTCCGCCGATGAAGATCTGTACGCCCGTGGCCTTGCTGGACACATCCAGCAGCTGCAAGAGCCCGGTCTTCTGCTCGAACATGTCGAACAGGCGGCGCAGCGAATTCATGTTGGAGGAGAGGTCGGTCACCGACAGCAGGTTGCGTTCGCCGGAGATGACCACGTTGTTGTCGGCCTCTTCGTTCATGGCGTCGCTGCCGGCTTCGACGGCGGCCTGCATGAGCGCGGTCATGTCGTCGCGCAGCTGGCGCAGTTCGCCTTGCAGGTGGATGCGCACCTGGTCGAAGGACTGGCCGGCGTAATGCTGGTTGATGTAGTTGGCGGCCTGGGTCAGCTGGCTCGGGGTGTAGTCGACGTCGGTCAGGAGCATGCGGTTCTGCACGTCGCCGCCCTGGTCGACGATGACCAGCAGGATGCGCTTTTCCGACAGCCGCAGGAACTCGATCTGCTGGAACATCGATTCGCGCTTGGGCGTCATCACCACGCCGGCGAACTGCGACAGCGAGGACAGCACCTGGGCCGCATTGGTGATGATCTTCTGCGGCGAACCGCTGTGCTGCAGGCGTGCCTGCAGGCGGCCTTCGAGGGCGCTCTCGTCGATGGCCTCGACGGTGAGCAGCGTGTCGACGAACATGCGATAGCCGCGCGGCGTGGGCACGCGGCCGGCCGAGGTGTGCGGGCTGGCGACGAAGCCCATCTCTTCGAGATCGGCCATGATGTTGCGGATGGTCGCCGGCGACAGTTCCAGGCCCGACAGTTTCGACAGGGCGCGCGAGCCCACTGGCTGGCCGTCGGCGATGTACCGTTCGACCAGGGCCTTCAGGAGTGTGCGGGCGCGGTTATCGAGTTGCATGGGGCATATTCTAGCGGCATATCCGGTAAATGTGACGGCCGCGTCAGTTCTTCCAAAAATTGAACAAAGGTTCAGGCTTGCGCCTGCAGCCAGTCGTGCAGCTCATGCAGGTCGCGGCAGATGGCGTCGGGCGTGATGCCCTCGGGCAGGGTGCGGTCGAAACGGTTCATCCATACTGCCCGCAAACCGGCCCGCTGCGCACCTTGTACGTCCAGCAGCGGATCGTCCCCCACATAGACCGTCGCCGCCGGGGCGACCTGCAGGGCCTCGCAGGCGGCATGGAAGATGGCCGGATCCGGTTTGGCGCGGCCGAAGCGATGCGCCGCAATCGAGACCCCGAAGTGCCCGGCCAGGCCGATGCGCTCCAGGTCGGCAAAGCCGTTGGAGACCGAACCCAGCGTGAGCTGGCCCTTCATGCGCAGCAGCGCCGGTTCGACGTCATCGAACAGCGCCACCGTGCTGCGGGCTTCGGAGAACAGGGCCATGGCCGGGTCGACCAGCGCCAGGTCCACGTCATGCTCGCGGAAGACCTCGGAGAGCGCCGTGTGGCGCAGCTTCCAGAGGTCGATGCGATACATCGGGTCGGTCTTCATCAGGGCCATGCGGCGTTCGCGCAGGCTGGCAATCGTATGGGCCGCCACCACCGCGGGCGCATGCTCGCGCAGCCAGTCGTAGAGCAGGCCTTCGGCGCGCACCAGCACCGGTTCGATGGCCCACAGGGTATCGTCGAGATCGAACAGGACCGCCTCGATGGGGGAGGGAGCGGGCGAGGAGGGCAGGGAGGAAGCGCTTGGTTTCATTACAATGTCATCTCAAATTATGGTCTAATCCGCAGCATGTGGCCCATCAAATTACCCGTTCAGGCAGCCGTACCCAAAACCGTCGCCATCGTCGGCAAGTTCCAGGCCGTCGGCATCGCGCAGATCTTGTCGGACATCGCGGTGTTCCTGGAGTCGCATGGCCACACCGTGGTCTTCGAGTCCGAGACCGCCGAGAACATCGCCCTGCAAGGCTATGACAGCATGACGCCCGAGCAGATCGGGCATCACGCCGACGTGGCCATCGTGGTCGGCGGCGACGGCACCATGCTCGGCATCGCGCGCCAGCTGGCACCCTACAACGTGCCGCTGATCGGCATCAACCAGGGCCGCCTGGGCTTCATCACCGATATCGCCCAGGACCGCATGATACCGGCTCTGGCCGACATGCTGGAAGGCAAGGTCGAAGCCGAGTCGCGTTCGCTGCTGGAAGCGCGGGTCTACCGCGAGGGCAGCGAGATCTTCCGCGCGCTGGCCTTGAACGATGTGGTGGTGGCGCGTGGCTCCACTTCCGGCATGGTCGAGCTGCGGGTGGAGGTCGATGGCCGCTTCATGTACAACCAGCGTTCCGATGGCCTCATCGTGGCCACGCCCACCGGTTCCACTGCCTATGCCTTGTCGGCCGGCGGCCCTATCCTGCATCCCAGCCTGCACGGGATCGTGATGGTGCCGATTTCTCCGCATTCGCTGTCGAACCGTCCCATCACGCTGTCGGATTCCTGCGAGATCGTGATCCAGGTGGTGGCCGGGCGCGAGGTCAGCGCCAACTTCGACATGCAATCCTTGACCAGCGTGCTGCATGGCGACCGCATCGTGATCCGCCGTTCGGCGCACAAGATCACTTTCCTGCATCCCGAGGGCTGGAGTTATTTCGATACCCTGCGCGAGAAGCTGCACTGGAATGAATACCCCTCCATAGAAGGCCGATTACAATAAGCGCGCATCAAGCCCGGCCATCGCGTGCCGGCTCGCTTGAGCCTACTGGCCTGTCCGTCCAACCCGCTGCGAGACCACCATGCTGCGTACCTTAACGATTCGCGACTTCGTGATTGTCGATGCCATCGAGCTCGAATTCGCGCGCGGATTCTCCGTCTTCACCGGCGAAACCGGCGCCGGCAAATCCATCCTCATCGATGCCCTGGCGCTGGCCATGGGCGGACGGGGCGATCCCAGCGTGGTGCGCGAGGGCGCGGCCAAGGCGGATGTGAGCGCCGATTTCACCGCCACGCCGGAAGTGATGGCCTGGCTGGACGAACACGAATTCAGCGGCGAGCACGACGGCGTGCTGCTGCGCCGGGTGATCGACAATGCCGGCCGCAGCAAGGCCTACATCAACGGCAGCGCCGCCACCGCCGCGCAATTGCGCGAAGTCGGCGAGATGCTGGTGGACATCCACGGCCAGCACGCGCACCAGTCGCTCATGAAGGCCGATGCCCAGCGCCAATTGCTGGACAGCCAGGCCGGCCTGCTGGAGCCTGCCCGTGAAGTGGCTGCCGCCTACAAGACCTGGCGCGCCCTGGCCCGCCAGCGTGAGCAGTTCGAGCAGGATGCGCGCAATGTGCTGCTGGAGCGCGAGCGCCTGGAGTGGCAGGTGGCCGAGCTGCACAAGCTGGCCGTCAAGCCCGGCGAATGGGCTGACATCAGCACCGAGCACAGCCGCCTGTCGCATGCCGCGGCGCTCATCGGTGGCGCGCAGGAGGCGCTGGGCGTGATCTCGGAATCGGAGTCGCCGATCCTCTCGCAACTCTCCTCGATCACGCAGAAGCTGACCAAGCTGGTCGATGTCGATACTGCCTTGAAGCCGGTGCTCGACGCGCTGGAACCGGCGCAGATCCAGCTGCAGGAAGCGGTCTATGCCTTGAATGATTATCTCGGCCGCGTTGAACTCGATCCCGCGCGCCTGCAGGAAGTGGAAGAGCGCCTGGAAGCCATCCATTCGACCGCCCGCAAATTCCATGTGCAGCCCGATGAGCTGCCCGAGGAGCATCGCAAGCTCTCCGAAGAATTGAAGCAACTGGCCGATGCCAGCGACCTCGATGCTCTGCGCGCGCAGGAAGACAAGCTCAAGCAAGCCTATCTGGCGCAGGCGCAGAAACTCTCCAAGGCGCGCGCCAAGGCAGCGGCCGCATTGGGCGAGGCGGTCACGGCCGCCATGCAGGATCTGTCGATGGCCGGTGGGCGCTTCGAGATCGCGCTCAATGAAGTGGAGCCGGCCGCATACGGGCTGGAACAGGTGGAATTTCTGGTGGCCGGCCACGCCGGCGTGGCGCCGCGCGCGCTGGCCAAGGTGGCCTCGGGCGGTGAACTGGCGCGCATCTCGCTGGCCATCTCGGTGATCGCCTCGGCCGCCACCACGGTACCGACCCTGATCTTCGATGAAGTCGACAGCGGCATCGGCGGTGCCGTCGCCGAAGTGGTCGGACGGCTCTTGAAGCGTCTCGGCCAGGAACGGCAAGTGCTGTGCGTGACGCACTTGCCGCAGGTGGCCAGCCAGGCCAACCAGCACTACCAGGTCAAGAAGCGCAGCGAGGGCGGCAAGACCCTCTCCGACATCGACGGGCTGGACCCCAAGGCGCGCGTGGAAGAAATCGCCCGCATGCTGGGCGGACTGGAAATCACGGCCACCACGCGCAAGCACGCGCGCGAGCTGCTGGCTTCCTGATCGCCCTCACACCAAGAACATCAAGAAACCCAAGCTCAACGACCATGCCCTTCCGCAAAGAACCTCCCTACACCCACGGCAGCCCGGCCTCCACCGCCGTGGTGCTGGTCAATCTCGGCACGCCCGATGCGCCCAATGCAGGCGCGCTTCGACGCTACCTCAAGCAATTCCTGTCGGACCCGCGTGTAGTGGAAATCCCGCGTGCGGTGTGGTGGTTCATTCTCAACGGCATCATCCTGCCTTTCCGCTCCTCCAAGTCGGCCGAGAAATACGCCAGCATCTGGACCGAGGAAGGCTCGCCGCTGCGCGTGCATACACAGCGCCAGGCCGCTGCGCTGGCGGTGCAACTGGCCGGACGCGGCCATCATCAGTTGCAGGTGGTGTATGCCATGCGCTATGGCACGCCTTCGCTGCCCGAAGTGCTGGACCAGCTGAAGCAACAGGGCTGCACGCGCATCCTGGTGCTGCCGGCCTATCCGCAGTATTCGGGCACGACCACTGCTTCCATCTTCGATGCCGTCTTCGACCATTACCGCCAGGTGCGCAACATTCCCGAGCTGCGCCTGATCCGCAACTATCACGACCAGGATGCCTACATCCAGGCGCTGCGCCAGTCGGTGCTGGATCACTGGGACCTGCACGGCCGGCCGGACAAGCTGCTGATGAGCTTCCACGGCGTGCCCAAGCGCACGCTGATGCTGGGCGATCCTTACCATTGCGAGTGCTACAAGACCGCACGTCTGCTGGCGCAATCGCTGGGGCTGACCGATGAGCAGTACCAGGTCACCTTCCAGTCGCGCTTCGGCAAGGCCGAATGGCTGCAGCCTTACACCGCGCCCACCGCCCAGGAACTGGGCCGGCAGGGCGTGCGCCGCATCGACGTGATGTGTCCCGGTTTCACCAGCGACTGCCTGGAAACCCTGGAAGAAATCGCCATGGAAGTGAAGGAAGACTTCCTGCACGCAGGCGGCAAGGAGTTTCACTTCATCCCCTGCCTGAATGAATCACCGGCCTGGATCAACGGCATGGTGGAGATCGTCGAGCAGCACCTGGCCGGCTGGCCGACCATGAGCAATGCCGCGGCCCGCGAAGAGATGGCGCGCCAGCAGGCGATTGCCGCAGAGCGGGCAAAGGCACTCGGCGCGGATCGCTGATTTTTCAGAAAGCTTCATATCGACCGCCGGCCCGGGGCGGTCTGCAGCCTTCAGCCTGCTAAAATGGCAGGCTGAACGTCTTTACTGTCGCTGATATTGTCTGTCCGGCAATGATCTTGCCTGGTCTGAAGCGTCCAGATCGTTCATACAAGAAAAAAACCGGGGGGTAGCGGCGCTCAGAGCGTGTATTCGCTCACCAGATGCGTATAGCTGATCCAGGCGGTAGCCAGCAGGCTGTACAGGGCAACGAAGATAATGGCCGCAATCAGTGGCAGTTTCATGATGACACCTTGTTGGCGCGACAAGCGATGAGGGGAAGTGGGAATGCCGTCAAACGAGCCTGCCCCAAAGGGCGGGAACTCGAATTCAGTTTAGGTCGGGCTCGAATTAACTTGAAGTCAGACCCCGTAATTTCTGTAAGCGCGCGTAACATTTTTCTTCTTGAAATCGCATAATAGGCAAAAAGTCGCCGGAAAATGCCAAAAAGCCCTTGAAAAAGCAGGGACATGCCCTACTTGTGCCGCATCCCTTGGCGGACGGCGCTTCACATCAGGCTGCCGCACGCACGTAAATCATTGATTTGTTGGAGGTAATTCAGGAATGCAAGACATGGAAAAACAGGAAAACCCATCCATCCAGCAAGACAACCAGGCTGCTGACGCCGCTGCTGCCACTGCCGCCGAGCAGGCTGCTCCGGCCGCCGCTGCCGAGCCCACACTGGAAGACAAGCTGGCCGCAGCCGAAGCCAAGGCTGCCGAGATGCAGGACGCCTTCCTGCGTGCCCGTGCCGAAGGCGAGAACATCCGCCGCCGTGCTCAGGAAGACATCGCCAAAGCCCACAAGTTCGCCATCGAGGGCTTCGCCGAGTCGCTCCTGGCGGTCAAGGACAGCCTGGAAATGGCCCTGAAGATCGAAAACGCCTCGCTGGAATCGCTCAAGGAAGGCGTGGACATGACCTTGAAGCAACTCTCCTCGGCCTTCGAGAAGAACAAGCTGCAGGAAGTCAGCCCGCAGGCCGGCGAGAAGCTCGACCCCATGAAGCACCAGGCCGTCTCGGCCGTGCCGGCCGAGCAGGAAGCCAACACGGTGGTTGCCGTGCTGCAAAAAGGCTATATGATTTCCGACCGTCTGCTGCGTCCGGCGCTGGTGACGGTGGCCCAGGGAAAGTAAGCGGACCGGCGCCGGAAGGGGAAAGAGGCAAACGGCATCATTTTTGCTTCATCCGGTGGTTCCGGCGCTTGAAAGTCCGTCTTTCCTCCACATATTCAAACCATTCAAAACACCTGTAGCCCGACATCCAGGGCTGAAAGAACGAAGGAAAAATCATGGGAAAAATCATTGGTATTGACCTGGGCACCACCAACTCTTGCGTTTCCGTCATGGAAGGCAACCAGCCCAAGGTGATCGAGAACTCCGAAGGCGCGCGTACCACGCCTTCCATCATTGCGTATCAGGAAGACGGCGAAATCCTGGTCGGCGCTCCCGCCAAGCGCCAGGCCGTCACCAACCCGAAGAACACCATCTACGCCGCCAAGCGCCTGATCGGCCGCAAGTTCACCGAGAAGGAAGTGCAGAAGGACATCAACCTGATGCCCTACCAGATCGTGGCCGCCGACAACGGCGACGCCTGGATCGGCGTGCGCGACAAGAAGCTGGCCCCGCCGCAGATTTCCGCTGAAGTCCTGCGCAAGATGAAGAAGACCGCCGAAGACTACCTGGGCGAAGAAGTCACCGAAGCCGTCATCACGGTGCCGGCCTACTTCAACGACGCCCAGCGCCAGGCTACCAAGGACGCCGGCCGCATCGCCGGTCTGGACGTCAAGCGCATCATCAACGAGCCGACCGCAGCGGCACTGGCGTTCGGCCTGGACAAGGCGGAAAAGGGTGACCGCAAGATCGCCGTGTATGACCTGGGCGGCGGTACTTTCGACGTGTCCATCATCGAAATCGCTGACGTCGATGGCGAAAAGCAGTTCGAAGTGCTGTCCACCAACGGTGACACCTTCCTGGGCGGCGAAGACTTCGACCAGCGCCTGATCGACTACATCATCGAGGAATTCAAGAAGATCAACGGCCTGGACCTGTCCAAGGACGCCATCGCCCTGCAGCGCATCAAGGCCTCGGCCGAACGCGCCAAGATCGAGCTGTCGTCCTCGCAACAGACCGAGATCAACGAGCCTTACATCGCCATGGCCAATGGCGCACCGGTCCACCTGAACCTGAAGATCACCCGCGCCAAGCTGGAGTCCCTGGTGGAGGAACTGATCGCCAAGACCATCGAACCCTGCCGTACCGCCATCAAGGATGCCGGTGTGAAGGTGTCTGACATCGACGACGTGATCCTGGTCGGCGGCATGACCCGCATGCCCAAGGTCATCGAGAAGGTGAAGGAATTCTTCGGCAAGGATCCGCGCCGTGACGTGAACCCCGACGAAGCCGTGGCCGTCGGCGCCGCGATCCAGGGTTCGGTCCTCTCGGGCGACCGCAAGGACGTGCTGCTGCTGGACGTGACCCCGCTGTCGCTGGGTATCGAAACCATGGGCGGCGTCATGACCAAGATGATCAAGAAGAACACCACCATTCCGACCAAGTTCAGCCAGGTGTTCTCCACTGCCGACGACAACCAGCCGGCCGTGACCATCAAGGTCTACCAGGGCGAGCGTGAAATGGCCGTGGGCAACAAGGCCCTGGGCGAATTCAACCTGGAAGGCATCCCGCCGGCACCGCGCGGCACCCCGCAGATCGAAGTGACCTTCGACATCGACGCCAACGGCATCCTGCACGTGGGCGCCAAGGACAAGGCCACCGGCAAGGAAAACAAGATCACCATCAAGGCCAACTCCGGCCTGAATGAAGAAGAGATCGAAAAGATGGTGCGCGACGCCGAAGCCAACGCCGAGGAAGACAAGCGCCTGAAGGAACTGGCCGAGACCCGCAACCAGGGTGATGCGCTGGTGCACTCGACCAAGAAGGCCCTGGGCGAATACGGCGACAAGCTGGAAGCCGGCGAGAAGGAAGTCATCGAAGCCGCCATCAAGAACCTGGAAGAAGCCCTGAAGGGTGACGACAAGGCCACCATCGATGCCAAGACCGAAGCCCTGTCGACCGCGGCGCAGAAGCTGGGCGAGAAGATGTACGCCGACCAGCAGGCGCAAGCCGCTGCCGCCGGTGGTGCTGCGGGCGCCGCAGGTGCTCAGGCCGGTGCCGCCGGTGCAGCCCCGAAGGACGACAACGTGGTCGACGCCGACTTCAAGGAAGTGAAGTAATCCGGGACTGACGCCTCGTTTCATCGGAGGTCAGCGCTCGCGCCCGGGTGCGGTTTTTCCGCAGCCCGGGCGGATTTTTGAGAAGCATCCACCCGGCCGGGTTGTTTTTTCGGCCAGGCCGGTACGCCGAGTCCGCAGTCAAAAGCTGAACTCGGCTTTTTCACATTGTTGGTTTCCGGTCGTGCTTGCGCGGCCGCAGATGCAGGCCATCGCAGCAGCGACGGAACACAATAACAAGGTGGGTTATACAACATGGCAAAACGCGATTTTTACGAAGTGCTCGGACTGGCGAAGAACGCCAGCGACGACGAAATCAAGAAGGCTTATCGCAAGCTGGCGATGAAGTACCATCCTGACCGCAACCCGGACAGCAAGGGCGCGGAAGACAAGTTCAAGGAGGTCAAGGAAGCCTACGAGATGCTGTCGGACCCGCAGAAGCGCGAGGCCTACGACCGCTACGGCCATGCCGGCGTCGACCCCAACATGGGTGGCGGCGGCGGTGCCGGCGCGGGTGGCTTTGCCGATGCCTTCGGCGACATCTTCGGCGATATCTTTGGCGGCGGCGGTGGCCGCGGCCGCAGCTCCGGCCCGCAGGTCTATCGCGGCGCCGACCTGCGCTACAACCTGGAAATCACGCTGGAACAGGCTGCGCACGGCTTCGACACCACCATCCGTGTGCCGTCCTGGGACCAGTGCGATACCTGCCACGGCAGCGGCGCCAAGCCCGGCACCTCGCCGGTCACTTGCACCACCTGCGGCGGTCATGGCCAGGTGCGCATGCAACAGGGCTTCTTCAGCATCCAGCAGACCTGCCCCAAGTGCCACGGCAGCGGCAAGATCATTCCGGAACCCTGCACCACCTGCGCCGGTGCCGGACGCATCAAGCGCAACAAGACGCTGGAAGTGAAGATCCCCGAAGGCATTGACGACGGCATGCGCATCCGTTCCTCCGGCAACGGTGAGCCGGGCGTCAATGGCGGTCCCCCGGGCGACCTGTATGTGGAAATTCACATCAAGCCGCACGACGTGTTCCAGCGCGATGGTGACGACCTGCATTGCGAGATGCCGATCTCCTTCGCCAAGGCGGCACTGGGTGGCGAGATCGAAGCTCCCACGCTCAACGGCAAGGCGTCCTTCTCCATTCCCGAAGGCACCCAGAGCGGCAAGACCTTCCGCCTGCGCGGCAAGGGCATCAAGGGTGTGCGTTCCGGTTACGCGGGTGATCTGTTCTGCCACGTGGTAGTGGAGACCCCGGTCAAGCTGACCGATCGCCAGAAGGAACTGCTGCGCGAGTTCGAGCAGCTCACCACCGAAGGCGGCGCCAAGCACAGCCCGCAGACCAAGACCTGGAAGGACAAGGTCAAAGAATTCTTCGAGTAATCAGTAGCATCTGCACCATCGGCAGCAAAGCAAAAGGCCAGCGATCTCGCTGGCCTTTTTCTTGTCCACAGCCTGAATCAAGGCCTCAGAAGCAATGCTCCTGTGCCGGGAAGCTGCCATCCTTCACGGCCGCCACATAGTGGCGCACCGCCTCCTCGATGCCGCTGGCCCCGTCCATGAAGTTGCGCACGAAGCGGCTCTTGTGGCCCGGGAACACGCCCAGCATGTCATGCATCACCAGCACCTGGCCCGAGCAATCGGGACCGGCACCGATGCCGATGGTGGGGATGGCCAGGCGGTCGGTCACTTCCTTGCCCAGCGTGGCCGGCACCGCTTCGATGACCACCAGCGAAGCGCCCGCCTGCTGTACCGCCAGCGCATCCGCATGCAGCTGCGTGGCGCCATCGCTGGTCTTGCCCTGCACCTTGAAGCCGCCCAGCTGGTGCACTGACTGCGGCGTCAGGCCAATGTGCGCGCACACCGGGATGCCGCGCTCGGTGAGGAACTTGATGGTATCGGCCAGCCACACGCCGCCTTCCAGCTTGACCATCTGCGCGCCCGCCTGCATCAGCAGCGCGGCGTTGCGGAAGGCTTCCTCGCGGGTCGGGTAGGTGCCGAAGGGCAGGTCGGCGATGATCAGCATGGTGCGGGTGCCGCGCGCGACGGCCGCCGTGTGATAGGCCACATCCTGGATCGTCACCGGCAGGGTTGAATCATGGCCCTGGCAGACCATGCCCAGGGAGTCGCCGATCAGCACCGTTTCCAGCCCGGCGCGCTCCATGAGCGTGGCGAAGCTGGCGTCATAACAGGTCAGCATGCTGATCTTGTCGCCCTTGGCGCGCATCGCCTGCAGGGTGTGGGTGGTCACCGGCTTGGCGCGTGCCGCGCCCGATTCCTGAAGATAGCCTGCCATGAAAGATTCAACCTCCGTGATTGAGAAAGGCGCGCGGCCCGTGCATCTCCTGGATGTGCTGCAGCAGGATGGCCAGATCGGCATCGCTGTGGGCCGGATCCAGATGCTCGGTGTTGACGGTCAGTACCGGCGCGTCTTGGTAATGATAGAAAAATTGACTGTAGCACTCCGACAGCCGTTGCAGGTAATCCAGGGAGATGGCTTCCTCCATGGCGATCCCGCGCGCGGCGATGCGGGTCTGCAGAACATCGGCCGGTGCCTGCAGGTGGATCACCAGGTCCGGCACCCGCGCCTTGGGCTGCAACTGGCGATACAAGGCGTCATAAAGCGCCAGTTCATCGCCGGCCAGGGTCAACTGGGCGAACAGGATGTTCTTTTCCAGCATGAAGTCGGCAATGAAGCGTCCCTCCAGTTGCGCCGGATCCAGCGGTGCCTGCAACTGCCCCATGCGCTGCAGGAGGAAAAAAACCTGGGTCTGGAAGGCATGCCGTGCAGCATCCCGGTAAAACTCGGCCAGGAAGGGATTGCCTTCCGGCTGCTCCAGCACCGACTGTGCGCCCCAGAGCGCCGACAGGCGCGTGGCCAGCGAAGTCTTGCCAGCCCCGATCGGGCCGTCGATTGCGATATAGCGATAGCTTTCCAGTTCCATGGTGTCTTTCCCCCGGCACGCCGGGTGCGGCATTGTAGTTGATTTCATTGCGGCCGGCCTGAATGGCCGACCTGGCTTTTTGTTAATTCTTGGCAACTTTCCGATGATTGTCCGTTGGTGCAGACAACTCAACCGGAATTTGGCCTTTATTCCACGCAAGGCGAGACCCGGGCAGCCAGCACAATAGGCTGAGGGTCAGTGCGCGCAGGATAGACCCGCTGCAAGCTGCATTAGTGCCGGGCGGCAGTGGGTGCAGGGGTGCTGAATCGCCTTTGTCGCCGCCAACTTCGCCTGCGCACCGGGCGGTTTTGCCAAAGAAGCGCCCGTAGTTGCCGTAAACACCGTCAATGGCGGGCTGTGTGCATCGCGATCATGACCGTGCGCTTTGCCCCGAGCTGACAACAACCAACAGGAAAACGTGGCTGTGAAATCGCTTCGCAATATCTTGCCGATGCTGTGCCTGGTGAATCTGCTGCTGTTCATGATGCTGGCCCAGCACTGGTGGCTGGGGGCACTGGTCGGCCTGCTGATCGGCGGGGCCTTCTACCTGACTTGCCTGCCCGCCCCGGCGGTGCCCGCCATGGCCGCGCCGCAGCCATCCTTGCCACCTGCGGCAGCGCTTGCTGGCGGGCTGCAGAGAGAGCCGGTGATGGCAGCCGAGCCGGCTGGCGCAGTTGCGAGCACCGCGCCACTGGCCGAACTGGTCCGAGAAGTGCTGCCGGTGTGGCAGGGCAATGTGCAACTGGCGCGGGCCCAGACGCAATCGGCCATCGACGGCTTGACGGCCCGCTTCGTCGGCATCCACGAGCGCCTGGGCGGCGCACTGGACCCCGCCCGACATAGCGCCAACGGCGAGATCCTGCAGACCGTGCAGCACGCTGCTGAACAATTGGGTGCGATTGCCTCGGCGCTGGAAGGCATGCTGGCCTCGCGCCAGGTGCTGGTGACCAAGTTCGACAGCCTGATGGCGGCCAATGACGAGATTCGCCGCCTGGCCCAGCAGAACGAGCAACTGGCCGGCCAGACCGGCGTGACAGATCTGCTCAGCGACGAGCAGAGCTGGCAGGAACTGGCCGAGCGCTCGGCCGAGAACAGCCGCCAGATCGCTGCCCGCGCCAAGAGCGCGCGCCAGCAGATCATGGCGGCCATCGGTGCCACCGGGGATGCGGCTGATACCGAAGGCATCGCCGAAAACTCGCGCGCCGTGATCGACCAGATCATCGCCGACTTCCGCCACTCCGCCATGAAGCTCACCACGACCATGGAAACGCTGGAAGACGAAGGCCGCGAAGTCGACCGCGAAGTGTGCGACATCCTGGTCCACCTGCAATTCCAGGACCGCATCAGCCAGATCCTAGATCACGTGCAGCAGGACATCCTGCGCCTGCGCAACGCGGCCGCCGAGGCGCGGGCGCTGCCCTCGCCGCAGCAGTGGCTGACTGATCTTGAAAAGACCTATACCACCCAGGAACAACGCCAGATGCATGCCGGCCAGCAGGGCCATCCCGCGCCACCGTCGCAGGTGGATTTTTTCTGAGATCACGAGGCACCGAGATGGAAAAATGCATATTGATCGTCGACGATTCCTTCAGCCTGCGGCAGACCATCACGGCGGCCTTGAAGAGCGCCGGCTATCAGGTCGAAGAAGCGGCTGACGGCCTGGAAGCGCTGAAGAAACTGGATGGCCGCAAGTTCAATCTGGTCATTTCCGACCTCAACATGCCCAATCTGGATGGCCTGTCCTTCGTGCGCGAGATGAAGCAGATGCCTGCTTACAAATTCACCCCCGTCATCATGCTGACTACCGAAAGCAGCGAAGCGCGCAAGCAGGAAGGCAAGGCCGCCGGCATCCGCGCCTGGGTGCACAAGCCCTTCCTGCCGCCGGTGCTGCTCGATGCCGTAGCCAAGCTGGTACAGCCGTGAGCCATACCACGGACCCTTGAAGAGAATGCCGAGAACCCGACGATGCCGCTGACGTATTCCGTGCAAGAGGACAGGCTGCTGCTCACCGTGAGCGGCGGACTGACCATTTTCCAGGCGGCCGAGCGCAAGCCGGAGCTGCTGCACGCCCTGACGCTGCCGCAGACGCAGGTGGTGCTCGACCTGTCCGGCGTGGATGAGCTGGATACGGCCGGCATCCAGCTGCTGCTGCTGTTGCGGCGCGAGCTGGCCGCCGGTGGACGGCAGCTGGAGATCGGTGTCTACAGTCCGGCCGTGCTGGCCACGCTGGACCTGCTGCAATTGCATGAGCGCTTCAGCCCTGCCGTGGAGGCCGCATGAAAAAGGACTCCGCCCGCGATGCCGTCGTCCAGGAAGCCCGCGAACTGCTCGTGGCCATGGAAGCGGCCTTGCTGCAGATCGAGATGGAAGGACCGAGCCGAGACAGCATCAACGCCATCTTCCGCGCCGCCCATACCATCAAGGGTTCGGCCGGCCTCTTCGCCTTCGACAGCATCGTGCAGTTCACGCACCAGGTGGAGCATGTGCTGGATCTGGTCCGTGAAGAACGCCTGCCCCTGAACGCGCCCATGATGTCGTTGCTGCTGCAGTGTGGCGATTACGTCAGTGACCTGGTCGATGCCATCGAGCGCAACCAGGAAGCCGAGGAACCCAATGCCGAACGCCGAGCCACGCTGCTGGCTGCACTAGCCGAGGTCGCGCAGTCAGCCAGCGCACCGGGCGAGGCGGCCAGCGAGCCGGCACGGCTGCTGCAGCGGCTCACCGGCAGTGCCTCCGCGGACGCGGCCCACGGCGGCGATGCCCACCGGGACGAGGCCCTGCAGGCGACGGCCGATTATCCCTACTGGCACCTGTCGCTGCAGTTCAATGAGAATGTCCTGCGTGATGGACTCGATCCCCTGTCCTTCCTGCACTACCTGCGTTCGCTGGGCCGCATCGTCGCCATCCTGCCGGTGGAGGCAGACATTCCCGAAGCGGCGGCCATGGATGCCGAGAGCTGCTACCTGGGCGTGGAAATCTGCCTGGCCTCCGACTCCACCCGGCAGACGCTGGAAGACGTGTTCGAATTCGTACGCGATGACAGCCGCATCGATATCCTGCCGCCGCAGAGTCCTCTGGCGGCGTATGCGACGGTGCTGCAGCGGCTCGCCCCCGACGATGCGGCGCGCCTGGCCGCTCAATGGCGCAGCCTGGACTTGTTCAACGAAGCCCAATGGCGCTGCCTAGGCGCAGCCACGCTCGCTGACGCCGCCGCCCCCGCAGTGCCGGCGGCCGCGCCCGGCGCCGGTGCGCGGCCGCGCCCGCTGGACGAGCGGCGTGCGCAGGAACAGAAGTTCATCAAGATCGAGGTCTCCAAGCTGGACCAGCTGATCGACCTGGTGGGCGAGCTGGTCATCGCCGGTGCCAGTGCGCGCCTGATTGCCCGACGCCGCAAGGACAGCCAGTTCGAGGAGGCCACCCAGGCCATCGACAGCCTGATGGAACAGATCCGCGATGCCGCGCTCACGTTGCGGATGGTGCAGATCAATGAGGTGTTCCAGCGCTTCCCGCGCATCGTGCGCGACATCGCCCGCGATCTCGACAAGGATATCGATCTCACCATGACCGGCTCCGAGACCGAGCTGGACAAATCGATGGTGGAGCGCCTGGCCGATCCGCTGATGCACATCGTGCGCAATGCCATCGACCACGGCATCGAGCCTGCCGCCGAGCGCATTGCCGCAGGCAAGCCGGCCAAGGCCTCGCTGCGGCTCAATGCCATGCATGAATCCGGCAGCGTGCTGGTGGAGGTGATGGACGATGGCCGGGGCATGGATCGCACCCGCATTCTGGAAAAGGCGATCGCACAAGGACTGACGACGCCGGAGGCCGAACTCAGCGATGCCGAGATCTACCGCTTCGTCTTCGAGCCCGGCTTTTCCACCGCCGAGCAGGTCACCGAACTTTCCGGACGCGGTGTCGGCATGGATGTGGTCAAGCGCAACATCGATGCCCTGCAGGGCGAGGTGGCCATCGATACCGAACCCGGGCGTGGCACCGTGGTCCGCATCCGCCTGCCGCTGACACTGGCCATCATCTCGGGCTTCCAGGTGGTGGTCGGCAATGCGGTGTTCGTGATTCCGCTGGACATGGTGGTGGAGTGCATCGACATGCCGCCGCGCCAGAACGGCAGCCATATCGTCGCGGTCCGTGGCGAGCCCTTGCCGTTTGTCCCGCTGCGTGAGCTGTTCGACCTGCCTGCGCGCGAACAGGCCCGTGCGCGCAAGAGTCTGGTGATCGTCCAGTACGGGCAATTGCGCGCCGGGCTGCTGGTCGATGGTCTGCTGGGCGAGTGCCAGGCGGTGATCAAACCGCTGGGCCGGCTGTTCGGCAAGGTCAAGGGATTGTCGGGATCGACCATCCTGGGTGACGGCCGGGTCGCGCTGATCCTGGATATTCCGCACCTGGTGCAGCACACCCAGCAACAGGAACAAGGCAATACGGCGGCCTACGCCGAACGCAGTGTGGCGTCGGCGCCATGACGGGCCCGATCAAGGGACCCGCACCACGAGGGGAAGCGAGCATGCAAGAATCGATGACCAACAGGATGAGCATCAAGCAGATTTTCATCTGGCTGGGTGTAGTCCTGTCCATCCTGGTGGCGGTGGTGATCAGCCTTACCGATACGCTGCGCCAGGCCAATACTGCGCTGGAGCAAGCGCATCAGTCCCGCTACGACTCCGCCGCGCTGGCCAATGAACTGCGCCGCACCACCGAGGACATGACCAAGTTCGCGCGCGCCTACGTGACCACGGGCGACCCCAATGACGAGGATCGCTATTACATGATCCTGGACATCCGCAATGGCAAGCGCGCGCGGCCTTCCAACTACGACCGTTTCAACTGGGACCTGGTCAGTGCCCGCAAACTGCCGGTGGAGGCGGGTGCCCAGACGGTGCCGCTGAGCGAGCTGATGAAGCAAGCCGGTTTCACCGAACAGGAGTTGGCCAAGATGCAGGAAGCCCTGAAGCTGGGAGACCAGCTCTCGCGCATCGAGATCACCGCCTTCCATGCGGTCAAGGGCGAGTTCGATGATGGCGAGGGCAAGTTCACCGTGGTCGGTGCGCCCAACCAGGCCATGGCGCAGGAGCTGGTCTTCGACCAGACCTACCGTGCGCTGTTCGGCCGCGTGATGGCCCCGATCAATGACTTCCTGCGCCAGGTCGACGAACGCACGCAGGCGCGTGTGCTCAGGGCCGGCCGCGAGTATGCCGAACTGGAACAGAAGATCTTCTGGCTGCTGACCGCCTCGGTGGTAGTGCTGTTCGCCTGCCTCGGGTTTGCCTATCGCACCATCCGTTCGCAGATCGGCGGCGAGCCGCGCGATGCCATGAGCGTCCTGCGCCGCGTGGCCGAGGGCGATCTGACAGTCACCGTGCCACTGCGCAAGAACGACAAGGTCAGCGTGCTCTACAGCACTCAGCAGATGGTCAACAAGTGGACCGACGTCATCGGTGATGTCAGCGGCACAGCCAGTGCGCTGGCCTCGGCCTCGGAAGAGATTTCCTCGTCTTCGCAGGCGCTCTCGCACAATGCTTCGCAACAGGCTGCCAATGTGGAGGAAACCAGCGCCTCGGTGGAAGAGATCACCGCCACCATCGCCCAGAATGCCGACAACGCCCGCACCACCGATGGCATCGCCAGCCTCTCGGCCAGTGCGGCGACCGAAGGCGGCGACGCCGTGCGCGAGACCGTGGCTGCGATGAAGCAGATCGCCAGCAAGATCGGCATCATTGATGACATCGCCTACCAGACCAATCTGCTGGCGCTCAACGCTGCCATTGAAGCGGCCCGCGCCGGTGAGCACGGCAAGGGCTTTGCGGTGGTCGCGGCCGAAGTGCGCAAGCTGGCCGAACGCTCGCAGACCGCCGCCCAGGAAATCATCGCGGTGGCCGAGAACAGTGTCGGTCTGGCCGAAAAGGCCGGCGGCCTGCTCAACCAGATGGTGCCCTCGATCCGCAAGACGGCCGACTTGGTGCAGGAAATCGCCGCCGCCTCGGCGGAACAGTCGACCGGTCTGGAACAGATCAACAATGCCGTGCACCAGATGGCGCAGACCACGCAGATGACGGCCTCGGCTTCCGAAGAATTGTCGGCAACCTCGGAAGAGATGAGCGCACAGGCCATCCATCTGCAGGACCTGATGCGTTTCTTCCGCGTGGATGAATTGCAGAAGCCCGGCGTGCGCGGTGCGGCCGGTGGCCTACCGGAATCCGGCGGGCGGCGTGGCAGACGCGCTCATTCCGCTGCGCAGGGTGGGCGCGAGAGCACGCGCCGCCTGTCGATGCTGGATGTGGATGAGGACGCGCCGGGCGTGGATGAATCCGCGTTCAAGCGTTTCTGAGGAGCGTGCCATGGCGTTGAACTTGTCCCGAATCAATCCGCCGCGCGCACAGCGCGGCAGCAAGGAGAGCAGGCCATGCCCAGCGTATCGTTGAATGGCGAATCCGTCCGCAAGCGGCAGCAGGAAGAGGTCATCGAAAGCCGCCAGTTCCTGACTTTCCTGGTCGGAACGGAAAGCTTCGCCATGCCCATCGCCAGCATTCGCGAGATCATCGAATTTGGCGGCCTGACCGAAGTGCCGCTGATGCCTGAGTTCTTGCGCGGCGTGATCAACCTGCGCGGCTCGGTGGTGCCGGTGATCGACCTGTCGGTGCGCTTCGGCCGTGCCCCCACGGTGGAGGCCAAACGTACCTGCATCATCATCATGGAACTGGTCCAGGACGAGCAGCTGCTGTTGCTGGGCGTGATGGTCGATGCAGTCAGCGCGGTGCTGAGCATCGGTGTCGATCACATCGAGCCGCGTCCGTCATTCGGTGCCGGCATCCGCGCCGATTTCATCGAGGGCATGATCAACGTCAATGAGCGTTTCATCGTGGTGCTCGATGTGCAGCGCGTCCTGTCGGTCGATGAACTGGCGAGCCTGCTGGGCATGAGTGCCGAGGATGCGCTGGGCGGTGTGCCGGTGCTTTCGGCAGAAATGGAAAGGGAGTAGGCCCATGCCCCGACCCGGCAACCTGGCAGGCAGCAGCGACAGCACGCACGGCAGCAGTGCCGGTGTGGCCACGGCTGTTGGCAGCGTGCCGGGTCTGCATGCCGGGCGTGGGGCTCAGGCGGCGTCTGCTGCCGTCATTCCGGTGACGCCGGTGGTGGCCGCCATCGCACCGGCCAGCGGATCTGCCGACCCCGAGGTCAGCGATCACGACATGCTGCTGTTCCAGAAATTGTTCAAGCAGGATATCGGGCTGCACTTGCCCTTGTCCAAGAAGGCCCTGCTGCAGAGCCGCCTCAGCCATCGACTGCAGGAACTCGGCCTGCGCGGACTGGCACAGTATCACCGCCTCATCACGAGTGCCGAGGGGGCCGAGGAACGTCAGCGCGCCATCGATCTCATCACCACCAACGAAACCTATTTCTTCCGCGAACAGGGCCATTTCGATTTCCTGACGCAGGATCTCCTGCCACGCTGGCGCGACCGCCAGCATCTGCGCGTCTGGAGCGCGGCCAGCGCCACCGGCGAGGAAGCCTATTCACTGGCCATGCTGCTGGACCATCACCGGCCCGCCGGCAGCTGGTCGATATTCGGCTCCGACATCAGCACGCGCGTGCTGCGCTTCGCGCGCCGCGCGCTCTATCCGATGGCGCGCGGGCAGAACATTCCGCGCCTGTATCTGCGCCGTTATTGCCTGCTCGGCACCGGCGAATACGAAGGCCATTTCCTGGTACAGGCAGACCTGCGCGCCAAGGTCGAATTCGCCCAGCGCAACCTGACTGCGCTGGACGAACACGACGATGGCCTGTATGACCTGATCTTCCTGCGCAACGTCATCATCTACTTCGATTGCGAGACCAAGCTGCAGGTCTTGCGCGACGTGATCGCGCGCCTGCGGCCGGGCGGCTACCTGGTGGTCGGCCATTCGGAATCGCTGCACGGCATGGAGCTCGATCTGCTGATGCATTCCCCTTCCATCTACCGGAGGCCGCCATGAACGCACCATCAGCCATCCGCGTCATGGTGGTCGATGACTCCTCGGTGGTGCGCCAGCTGGTACAGCAGCTGCTGGCGCAGACTGCTGACATCCGCGTCATCGGGACCGCGCCCGATCCGGTGTTTGCCTTGCGCAAGATGCAGCAGGAGTGGCCGGACGTGATCCTGCTCGACATCGAGATGCCGCGCATGGATGGCATTACCTTTCTGCGCCAGATCATGGCCAGCAGGCCCACGCCGGTCATCATGTGCAGTGCGCGGGTCGGCGGTGCCGGCGATATCACGGCCGAAGCACTGGCCGCCGGTGCAGTGTCGGTGATTGCCCGTCCGCAACTGGGCGTGCGTGATTTCCTGCATGAAGCGGTCAACGAACTGGCTTGCGCCATCCGGGCCGCGGCGCTGTCCGGGGCCGGCGGCAGGGGCGCGATGGCGGCCATTGCGGCACGGCCTGTATCGCCCGTGCTCAAGCTGCGCCCGGTCAAAGCAGCCGCTCGCGAAATGCTGCATGATGACGGCTGGGCTGCGGTGCTGCAGCGTCATACCGCCGACGCGGTATTGGCAGCGCCGGGGCCGGAGGACGGCTATCGTCCGCTGACGGCGCGAATCGTCGCCATCGGCGCTTCGACCGGGGGGCCGCAGGCACTGGAGCGGGTGCTCAAGCCTTTGACTGGCCGCTGTCCGGGCATCGTGGTGGTGCAGCATATGCCGCAGCGTTTCACGCGCAGTTTTGCCGAACGCCTGCACCGCATTTCCGGTGCCGAGGTCAAGGAAGCCGAGCATCACGATCTGGTCTTGCCGGGGCGCGTGCTGATCGCGCCCGGCGGCCGGCATCTGGTCCTGCGGCGCGATGGCCAGCAGTACTATGTGGAAACGCTGGATGGCCCGCTGGTGAGCCGGCACAAGCCTTCGGTGGACGTGCTGTTCCGCTCGGCGGCCAAGGCCGCGGGCAGCAATGCAGTGGGCATCATCATGACCGGCATGGGGGACGATGGCGCAAGGGGGATGCGGGAAATGGCCGATTGCGGCGCCGCCACCTATGCCCAGGACGAGGCCAGCAGCGTGGTCTTCGGCATGCCGAAAGAAGCGATACACATGGGCGGCGTCGGTGACGTCCTCCCGCTCGATCATATCTCCGCAGTGATAGAACAATATGCCTCTAGAGAATCTCAATGAGCTGATCGAATCCGCGCTGGTCGTCGACGACAGTGCCCTGCAGCGCCAGCACAGCGTGTCGCTGCTGCAGGACCTGGGCGTCGATCTGATCTACGAGGCCGGCAACGGCAACGAGGCGCTGGATCTGCTGGCGCTGCTCAAGCTGCCGCCCGGACTGGCGGTGATCGACCTGGAAATGCCGGGCATGGATGGCATCGAGCTGATCCAGCAATTGCAGCAGAAGGGCATCGACATTCCCCTGATCGTCGCCTCCAGCCGCGAGACCTCGCTGCTGCTGTCGGTGGAGACCATGATCCAGGCCCTGGGCATGAACCTGATCGGGGTGCTGCAAAAGCCGCTCAACCAGGGCCAGCTGCGCGCCGCATTGCAATCCTTCCGTCCGCGTGGCGGCGGTGCCCACGCCGATGATGATCCCCAGCCTTCCATGTGTGAAAGCGACCTCGGCACCGCCATCGGTGGCGGCCAGGTACTGCCCTATTTCCAGCCCAAGGTGGACGTGCAGACCGGCATCCTCAAGGGCGTGGAAGCGCTGGCCCGCTGGATCCATCCCGAACGCGGCATGATCCCGCCGGACCGCTTCATTCCGCTGGCCGAGCAGTGCGGCCTGATCCACGATCTCACCATCAGCATGATGGACCAGTCCATGGCGCAGGCGGCCGTCTGGCATAGCCGGGGCCTGGCGATCAAGGTGGCGGTGAATCTCTCGCCGCTGTCGCTGGAGCAGCCGGACTTCCTGCATCGCATTCTGGAACTGGTGGACAAGCACGCGCTGCCGGCCGAGAACGTGGTGCTGGAAATCACCGAGAGTTCGGTGGTGGCGCACAAGGGCAATTCACTGGGCATGCTGGCGCGGCTGCGCCTGAAGGGCTTCGGCCTGTCGATTGACGATTACGGCACCGGTTTCTCGTCGATGCAGCAACTGGCGCGCATCCCCTTCACCGAACTGAAGATCGACCGCTCCTTCGTCCATGGTGCGCATGACCGCAAGAACCTGCGCGTGATCCTGCAATCGGCGCTGGACATGGCCCAGCGGCTGGAACTGGTGACCGTGGCGGAAGGGGTGGAAACGATGGAAGACTGGCGTCTGCTGCAGGACTTCGGTTGCAGCCTGGGGCAGGGCTACCTGATCGGCAAGCCCATGCCGGCCAATGAATTGCCGCTGTGGCTGAAGGGACATCATCGCCGCCTCAGTGAATTGCGGCCGCTGGGCAAGGGGGCCGCCACGGGCGGCTCGGTTTGAGCTGCCTGGTTCAGATCACAGCCGGCTGATCGGCTGATCGTTGATGGCATCCAGGAAATCACGCGCCGCGCCCAGTCCCGGAATGCGCACCTGCGCATCGATCTCCAGCATGGGCACCAATACGAAGGCGCGCTGCGCCATGCGCGGATGCGGGACGATCAGTTCTTCATCCTCCAGCTGCGCCTCTCCATACATCAATACATCCAGATCCAGCGTGCGCGGGGCGTTGCGATAGGGCCGCTCGCGTCCGTGCTGCAGCTCGATGGCCTGCAACGCATGCAGCAGTTCCAGTGCGGTCAGTGACGTGGAGACCAGTGCGACGGCATTGACGTAGTCGTCGCCACTGGAATCGATGGGCGCGGTGCGATAGAGCGAAGAGCTCCGCAGCAGTTGCGATTCGGGCAGCCGGGCCAGATGGGCGATGGCTTCTTCGACGGTGGCGCGGGCGTCGCCCAGGTTGCCACCGATGCCAATCCAGGCCAGCGTGGAGGACGATTCCACGTTGATCAGTCGTCGCCTGCCGGCGCGCTGTCCCCACCGGCAGCACCGGCACTGCCGCTGCTGCGACGGCGGCGACGGCGCTTGGGGGCCTCACCCGTGCCGGTATCAGCTTGTGCATCCGGCGTATCGGCCGCTTCTTTGGGGGCGCGTGCGCGCACCGGCGCAGGGGCAGCGGCTTCCTGCTCGCTGCCGCTGTCGCTGCTCTCAACGGTGTCCCCTGCCGACTTGCTGCGGCTGCGTCCACCCCGGCGCTTGCGCTTCTTGGGACCGGCATTGCTGCCGGCAGGATCGGCCGGTTTGCGGGCGATCAGTTCTTCGCGCTCGGCACCGTTGCCGGCGATGAAGGCTTCCCACCATTCACCGAGTTCGGCATCGAGTTCGCCGGACTGGCAGCGCAGCAGCAGGAAATCGAAACCGGCGCGCAGGCGCAGGTGTTCCAGCAATTTGTACGGAGCCTTGCCGACGCGGCGCTCGAAGCGCGGCTGCATGGCCCAGATGTCACGCATGTCGGAGGCGATCTTGCGTTGCAGGGCCAGCTTCTCGGTCTGGGCATCGAGCACGTCATCGGCGGCCAGATGCAGGGCGGGAATCGGATACTCGCCGGCAGCCTGGTAGGCGCGCCATTTTTCCAGCACTTGGTGCCACAGCAGCGAAGCGAACAGGAAGCCCGGCGAGACGCCCTTGCCTTCCTTGACGCGGGCGTCGGTATTGGCCAGCGCCAGGCTGACGAACTTCTCGCCCAGCGGCTGTTCCAGCACCACGTCCAGCAGCGGCAGCAGGCCGTGATGCAGGCCTTCCTTGCGCAGCTGCTGCAGGCAGGCGAGCGCATGGCCGCTCATCAGGAGCTTCAGCATTTCATCGAACACGCGGGCGGCCGGCACGTTGTCGATCAGCGGTGCCATCACGCGGATCGGCGCGCTGCTGGCGGGATCGATGGTGAACTTGAGCTTGGCCGCGAAGCGCACCACGCGCAGCATGCGTACCGGATCTTCGCGGTAACGCGCTTCGGGTTCGCCGATGATGCGCAGCTTCTTGTCGCGGATGTCGGCGATGCCGCCGTGGTAATCGAGCACGGCCTGGCTGGCCGGATCGTAGTACATCGCGTTGATGGTGAAGTCGCGGCGGGTGGCATCTTCATGCTGCTCGCCGAAGGTGTTGTCGCGCAGCACGCGGCCATGTTCGTCCTTGGGCGCGGCTTCGGCCGAGGCACCCCGGAAGGTGGTGACTTCGATCAACTCTTGTCCAAACATCACGTGCACGATCTGGAAGCGGCGGCCGATGATGAAGGCGCGGCGGAACAATTGCTTTACCTGTTCCGGTGTGGCATTGGTGGCCACGTCGAAGTCCTTGGGCTTGATGCCCAGCAGCAGGTCGCGCACTGCACCGCCGACGATGAAGGCCTTGTAGCCGGCATCCTGCAGGGTTTGCGTCACGCGCACCGCATTGGGCGAGACCAGTGCCGGATCGATGCCATGCTCTTTGGGCCCGAGCACATCGGGCTCGATCTTGCCGCCTGCGGCAGCGGCCTTGGCGCGCGATTTTTTCACGGGCTCGGCACTCTCGGCGGCGGCAGCCTTGCCGCGGCCGAGGATGGAGCGAATCAGTTTCTTGATCATTGCGCGTGGCCGTCGGCGAAGAGGTTCAGCACCGGCCAGCCGCGCGCCTGGGCGTGCGCCAGCAGCTTGTCGTTGGGGTTGGTGGCGATCGGATCGGTCACCCGTTCCAGCAGCGGAATGTCGTTCTGTGAATCGCTGTAGAAATAGCTGCGTTCGAACTGGTCCAGCTTGAAGCCCAGACGCTCCAGCCAGGCTTCGGTGTGGACGATCTTGCCCGGGCCGAAGGTCGGCGTGCCGTCGAGCTTGCCGGTGAGGTTGCCGGCGTCATCGAGCGCGGGCAGGGCGGCGATCAGGTGTTCCACGCCGAAGTGCGAGGCGATCGGCTTGGTCACGAAGTGGTTGGTGGCGGTGACGATGGCTACCAGGTCACCGGCATCCAGGTGCTTCTTCACCAGGGCCACGGCTTGCGGCAGGATGGCGGGCTTGACAACTTCGTCCATGAATTGCAGGTGCATCTCGTCGAGCTGCGTGCGCGGGAAGCGCGACAGGTTGCCCAGCGCGAATTCCAGATAGGCCACCGGATCGAGCGTGCCGTTCTGGTAATGGGCGAACCATTCGTCATTGGCCTTGCGGAAGCTGTCGGCATCCACGGCGCCGATGCGCGCCATGAATTCGCCCCACTCGTGGTCGGAGTCGAGCGGCAGCAGGGTATGGTCGAGATCGAAAAGGGCGAGGTTCATTGTTCTCCGGATTCCTGTTGTAACAGTTCGCGTAGCAAGGGCAGGGTGATGGCGCGCTTGGTGGCCAGCGAGTAGCGGTCCAGCGCGTCGAGCATGCGCGACAGCGAGGGCATGTCGCGCCGGTAGTGGGTGAGCATGTACATCATCACGGCCGGGGGAATTTCCAGGCCGCGGTCCAGGGTGATCTGCAGCAGGGCGGCGATCTTCTCGTCATCCGACAGGTCGTGCACCTGGTAGATCAGGCCCCAGCCGAGCCGGGTGCGCAGGTCTTCGCGCAACTCAAGGCGGGTCGGGGGCAGGGTGCCGGTGCAGACCATGCAGCCGCCCTGTTCGCGGATCTGGTTGAACAGGTTGAAGGCGGCGATCTGCTGTTCCTCGAACAGTTGATCGACGTCGTCGAGCAGATAATGGCTGGTCTGCGGGCTGTAGTCGAAGGCCGACTCGGGGGAGTCGGCACTGATGAGGCGGGCGCGGTTGCCTTCCTGGCCGGCCTTGGTGGCCAGGGCGTGCAGCAGGTGGGTCTTGCCGGCACCGGCTTCGGCCCAGAGGTAGATGAAGCGGTCGGTGCTGGCACTGCCGGTCTGGATGGATTTGTCCACGCCGGCCGTGGCCAGCAGCTTCAAGCGCTCCAGCAGTTCTGCGTTGCGGCCGGTCACGAAGCTGTCGAAGCTTTGCGGCTGGTCCGCGCTCAAATCGAGCGGAATCTGTTTCATCGGTGGCTATCAGCTACGAGGGCCGCAAGCTGCTTGCGGCCAGTTAATGCAGGACGGCGCCAAGCGCCCGAGCCTGCGCAGCGTCCTGCAAGGGCAGGGAGGCTGTGATCAATCATAAACTCTTCAACGGTTGTAAAAATTGCTGGCCAGATACTCGCGCCGCACATGCATGGCGATCACCGAGACGATGGCCGAGGCCGGCAGCGCCAGCAGCACGCCGACAAAACCGAACAGCTGGCCAAAGGCCAGCAGCGCGAAAATCACCACCAGCGGGTGCAGGCCGATACGCTCGCCCACCAGCTTGGGCGTGAGGATGAAGCTTTCCAGCACCTGTCCCACGCCATAAATCAGGGCCACCCACAGCAAGCCGATGGCGCCATCGAATTGCAGGATGGCCGCCAGGATCGCCAGCACCAGCCCCAGGCCGAAGCCCACATAGGGAATGAACACCAGCAGGCCCGTCAGGACGCCCACCGGCAGGGCGCTGTCAAATCCGGCGGCAGTGAGCGCAACCGAATAATAGACCGCCAGCACCAGCATCACCAGCAATTGTCCACGCAAGTACTGTCCCAGCAGGCTGTCGACCTCGGCCGCCATGGTATTGACGCGACCGGCCCAGCGGCGCGGGATCATGATCTGCAGGCGCTTGAGGAAGGGATGCCAGTCCTGCAGCAGGTAGAACAGCACCATCGGCACGAACAGCAGGTTGGCCAGCCAGGCCAAGAGCGCCGTGCCCCCGACCTTGGCCGAAGCCAGCACCGAACTCCACAGCTCGTCGCCGCTGGTGCTGATCTGTTGCGTGAGCAAAGCCTTGATGCCCGCCAGGTCCAGCCGCACGTCGATGCCCAGCTGGTGCAGGCGCGGCGAGAGGAAGGCATTCAGCTTGTCCAGCAGCGGCGGCACCTGGGCCTGCAGCAGCGGGATCTGGCGCAGTACCAAAGGCACCACGATCAGCACCAGGGCCAGTCCGGCCAGGATCAGCAGCAAGACCATGATGGTCACGCCCACGAAACGCGGGATCCGCAGCGGGCCGATGCGGCGGCTGGCGATCCAGTCCACGCCCGGGTTGAGCGCATAACCGATGATGCCGGCGGCGACGAAGGGCGAGAGCATCGGGCCCAGCGCCACCAGCAGCGCCAACAGCAAAATGCCGACAATCAGCCACGCCAGGTTCTGTTTTTGCTCTTCGGACAAAGAAAAAGGCATGGATTCGGAGTTCGCGGGTGGCGGTTTTGTTAAAATCACGGCTTGGCAGGGGCACTTCCGCCCTGAATCCCCTATTTTACCGTCTTCACTGGCAATATTTCATCATGACTTCACCTTCCAATGTCTCCCTCTCCTACCGTGACGCTGGCGTCGATATCGATGCCGGTGACGCCCTGGTCGAAGCGATCAAGCCGTTCGCCAAGCGCACCACCCGCGAAGGCGTGCTGGGCGGCATTGGCGGTTTCGGTGCCCTGTTCGAAATCAGCAAGAAGTACAAGGAACCGGTGCTGGTGTCCGGCACCGACGGCGTGGGCACCAAGCTCAAGCTGGCTTTCCACCTGAACCGCCACGATACGGTCGGTATCGACCTGGTGGCCATGAGCGTCAACGACATCCTGGTGCAGGGTGCCGAGCCGCTGTTCTTCCTGGATTACTTTGCCTGCGGCAAGCTGGACGTGCCCTCGGCCACCGATGTCATCAAGGGCATCGCCGCCGGTTGTGAACAGGCCGGCTGCGCCCTGATCGGCGGTGAAACCGCGGAAATGCCCAGCATGTACCCGGACGGTGAATACGACCTGGCCGGCTTCGCGGTCGGCGCGGTGGAAAAGTCCAAGATCATCGACGGTACCAAGATCGCCCCAGGCGACGTGGTGCTGGGCCTGGCCTCCTCGGGCGCGCACTCCAACGGCTACTCGCTGGTGCGCAAGATCTTGGACGTGGCCAAGCCCGACCTGGAAGCCGACTTCCACGGCCGCAAGCTGGCCGATGTGCTGATGGCTCCGACCCGCATCTACGTCAAGCCGCTGCTGTCGCTGATGGAGAAGCTGGAAGTCAAGGGCATGGTCCACATCACCGGTGGCGGCCTGGTCGAGAACATCCCGCGCGTGCTGCAGGATCACCTCACGGCCGAACTGGACGCCAAGTCCTGGACCATGCCCCCGCTGTTCACCTGGCTGCAGCAGCATGGCGGCGTGGCTGATGCGGAAATGCACCGCGTCTTCAACTGCGGCATCGGCATGACCGTGATCGTCTCCAAGGAAAACGCCGACGCCGCTGAAGCCCATCTGAAGGCCGCCGGTGAAACCGTCTACCGTATCGGGACCATCCGCGCCCGCGCCGAAGGCGAAGCACAGACCATCGTGCGCTGATCGATCCCTGTAAATCGTTTTAACGATTTATAAAGTAAAAGGCTGCATTCTCAGGAATGCAGCCTTTTTTATTTCCGGCGGAGAATTTCTCGCCGGATGAAAACTTAGTTTTGTTAAAACAAAAACTAAGTTTCCAGCAAGAAAAAATTAACAGTGAGTTCAGCTCGCCTGCCCGACATCCCCATCCTGCTCCGCCAGGATCTGCCGCGGCACGGCCTGCAGCCCACGCGCCACGCCATTGGGCGGCGGCACGCGCACCGGCTCGCTGATGTCGGCAGCGGTGGAGAGCACGTTCAGAGTATCTTCCGGCGGGGCATCCCAGACCGGATCATCGATGGCCTCGAAGACGCGCTTCAATTGCGAGCCCCAGCTGCGGCGGATCATCTGGAAATACTGGTTCTGCTCGTCGATGGTCACGAAGCGGGTCACGGCCAGGTCTTCGCTTTCATAGACCAGCAGGTCCAGCGGCAAGCCCACCGAGATGTTGGACTTGAGCGTGGAATCCATGGAGATCAGCGCACACTTGGCGGCCTCGTCCAGCGAGGTCTGCGGCGTGACGACACGGTCAATGATGGGCTTGCCGTACTTGGATTCGCCGATCTGGAAGTAGGTGTTCTCGTCGTGCGACTCGATGAAGTTGCCGGCCGAATACATCTGGAACAATCTACAGCGCTCGCCACGGATCTGGCCGCCGAAGATGATGCTGACGTTGAAATCGATACCGAACTTGCTCAGCTCGGCGGCCTCGCGGTCATGCACGGCGCGGATGGCATCGCCCAGGATCTGGGCGGCTTCGTACATGGAGGTGGCGGTCCAGATGCTGCGGCCTTCCGCATTGGTGCGGTCGGTCAGCATCTGGCGGATGGATTGCGAAATCGACAGGTTGCCGGCGGTCATCATGACCATCACGCGGTCGCCCGGATTCTCGTAAACACTCATCTTGCGGAAGGTGCCGATATGGTCCACTCCGGCGTTGGTGCGCGAATCGGACAGGAACACCAGGCCGCTGTTGAGGCGCATGGCTACGCAGTAGGTCATGATGGAAAAGTGATACGTGGAAACGGAAAGCCGGATTTTACCGTAAGGCCCGGTGCCAGAGCGTGCGCGCCGGGGGCATCTGTCGTGACGTACCTACAGTAACGGCCTGTTTCCCGAAAAGATGACAGCGGCTGTGCTTCTTTCTTGCGCGCGAAGCACAGCCGGGGCGGCTTACGCTGCCAAAGGAACAAGAAAATCGCGGCTGATGCGATTGCCCAGTTCGAAGATGCGCTCCAAAAATTCGGTGAGCGTATCGTGCAGCCCGGCTTCCAGGATTTCCTCGATGCGGGCGAACTTCAGGTCGGCATGCAGCTTGCCCGCAAAGCGCTCGGTATCGGCCGAGACATCATTGCGCACATGATGCAGATTGGAGATCACGTTGCCCATGCAGGCCAGCAGCGAACGCGGCATGTCGGCCCGCAGGATCAGCAGCTCGGCCACGCGCTCGGGCGTGATGACGTCGCGATAGACCTTGCGGTAGATCTCGAAGCCCGACACCGAACGCAGGATCGCGGCCCAGTAGTAGAAGTCCAGCTGTCCCGCTTCATCGCGCGCTGACTGGCTTTGCGATTGGGATTGAGATTGCGACTGGCCATTCTGCTTCTGCGATTGCGTTTCCTTGGCCCCGTGGAACTTGACGTCGATGATGCGCGCCGTGTTGTCCGCACGTTCCAGGAAGGTCCCCAGGCGGATGAAGTGGAAAGCCTCATCCTCCAGCATGGTGCCGATGGTCACGCCGCGCGAGAGGTGCGAGCGATGCTTGACCCATTCGAAGAAATCGCTCGGGTTCTGCTCCAGCGCATTGGTTTGCAGATAGGACTGCATCTTGATCCAGGTGGCGTTCTGGATCTCCCACGCTTCGGTCGTCAGCGCGCCGCGCACGGCACGCGCATTCTCGCGCGCCTGGCGCAGGCAGGAGGCAATCGAGGACGGGTTGTTGGGGTCCCGCACCATGAAGTCGATGACGTCCTTCTGCGTGAGCTTGTCGTATTTCTGGTTGTAGCCATAGAGCAGTTCCGAGATGCCCAGCACGGCGCGCCAGCCTTGCTCGGCGTCGTCGACCGATTGCGGCAGCAGGGCGGTCTGCACGTGCACGTCGAGCATGCGGGCGGTGTTCTCGGCGCGCTCGGTGTAGCGGGCCATCCAGAAGAGGTGATCGGCGGTACGGCTCAGCATCTTATTTCTCCAGAATCCAGGTGTCCTTGGTGCCGCCGCCTTGCGACGAGTTCACCACCAGCGAGCCTTCCTTCAGGGCCACGCGCGTGAGGCCGCCCTTGACCATGGTGATCTGCTTGCCGGATAACACGAACGGACGCAGGTCGAGGTGGCGCGGGGCGATGCCCGATTCCACATAGGTCGGGCACACGGAGAGGGCCAGCGTGGGCTGGGCGATGTAGCCATCAGGCTTGGCAATGATGCGTGCGCGGAAGTCTTCGATCTCCTGTTTGGTGGAAGCCGGGCCGACCAGCATGCCGTAACCGCCGGCACCGTGCACTTCCTTGACCACCAGCTTTTCGAGATTGGCCAGGGTGTAGGAAAGATCTTCCTTCTTGCGGCACTGGTAAGTGGGCACGTTGTTGAGGATGGGATCCTCGGACAGGTAGAAGCGCACCATGTCCGGCACATACGGATAGATCGACTTGTCGTCGGCCACACCGGTACCGATCGCATTGGTCAGGGTCACCTTGCCGGCGCGATAGGCCTGCAGCAGGCCCGGCACGCCCAGCGCCGAATCGGGACGGAAAGCCAGCGGATCGAGGAAGTCGTCATCGATGCGGCGATAGATCACGTCGACCCGCTTCGGGCCGCGCGTGGTACGCATGTAGACCACGTTGTCCTTGACGAAGAGGTCTTGTCCCTCGACCAGTTCCACGCCCATCTGCTGGGCCAGGAAGGCGTGCTCGAAGTAGGCCGAGTTGTACATGCCCGGGGTCATCACCACCACCGTCGGATCGGTCACGCCGGCCGGCGCCACCGAACGCAGGTTGTCCAGCAGCAGGTCGGGATAGTGATCGACCGGCGCAATCTTGTGGCGCTTGAACAGGTCCGGGAAGAGCCGCATCATCATCTTGCGGTTCTCCAGCATGTAGGACACGCCGGAGGGCACGCGCAGGTTGTCTTCCAGGACGTAGAATTCACCTTCGCCCGCTCGCACGATGTCGACCCCGGCGATGTGCGCGTAGATGTCGTTGACCACGTTCACATCCTGCATCTCGCGCCGGTACTGGGCGTTCTGGAAGATCTGCTCGGGCGGGATGATGCCGGCCTTGACGATCTTCTGTTCGTGATAGATGTCGTGGATGAACATGTTGAGCGCTTTGACGCGCTGGACCAGTCCCGCTTCCAGCTTGGCCCATTCGGCCTTGTGGATGATGCGCGGGATGATGTCGAAGGGGATCAGGCGCTCGGTGCCGGCATCGTTTCCATAGACGGCGAAGGTAATGCCGACGCGGCGGAAGATCAGGTCGGATTCGGCACGTTTGCGGGCGATGATTTCGGGCGACTGCGCCGAAAGCCAGCTGGCGAATTCTGCATAGTGCTGACGCACTTGACCTGCTTCGCTGCCTGCGCCTCCTGAATACATCTCATCAAAAAAATGTGCCATAGATTTGCTTCGTGTTCCCGTGGGGAGCGGGAATCTTTCTAAGTAGGTTGTAACGAAAACAGAGGCGGTGGGTACGGCAAAACTACAGCGTGGGTACAGCGTAATGCGATGGCGCTAGGGGACTGCCGCTGCACGCCAGCGCCAGCGTGCATGAAGAAAGACTAACAGAGGCTTGAATTTTTTGACAGAGGAAAATTGCATGCTTTTGCTCCTCGCCCGCGCGGGTCTGCTGCCATCAAACGCAGACCCGCAGCGGCTTCAGTTATTCCATGGCGTGGGTGCGGGAACCTCGCAGGGAGCCGGCATGTCGATGGTCTTGAAGTCGGCCGGACTAACGATTTCCAGATACTCCATGTCGGGCGAATAGTCGAACAGGAAGTGCACGATGCCCGGCCGCTGGTGCACGCAATCCCCGGCCTTGACCAGCGTGACTTCGGTCTCGTACATGAAGCGCGCCCAGCCTTTCAACATGATGACGATGTGGAAGTTGGCCTCGTGCCGATGCCATCCGGTGCCCGTTTCCGGGGCCATGTTGGCCTTGACCAGCTGCGCCACCACCTGGCCGCCGGTGGCCGCGGCAATGCCCAGGTCGCGATACAGGAAGAAGTCGCGCAGCCCTCCCGTTTCATAGGGCGTGTCGCCTTCGCTCACATGCGAAAAGCTGTTCTGCGCCAGTACGCTTGCCTCCGCTACGGTATTCATCACATCCATCCTTTCTGCGGTCTCCCGCCATGGGCCTGCGACAAAAACGGGCGCGACTTTTCCTGCCGGTGCTGCGCGCGCCCTAGAATTCCACGTCCAGTTCGTCGATGTCCTCCGGTTCCTTTTTGGCGGCGGTGATCCATTCCTGCATCTCCGGCATGGCCATGATGCGTTTGGCATAGGCGGTGCAGATGGGATCAAGCTTGACGTCATAGGTCATGAAGCGCGTCACCACCGGCGCATACATGGCATCGGCCATGGTGCGCTGTTCGCCGAACAGGAAAGGTCCGCCGTACTTGGCCAGACACTCCTTCCAGATGGTGGTGATGCGCACGATGTCGGCTTCGGCGCGGGACCACACCTTGAAGTTGGGGAAGTGGCCCTTGAGGTTCATCGGCAGCGCCGCGCGCAGGGCCGAGAAGCCCGAATGCATTTCGCCGCACACCGAGCGGCAATGCGCACGGGCGGCGAGGTCGGCCGGCAGCAGCTTGGCGCCGGGGCGGATTTCGTTGAGATATTCGGCAATGGCCAGCGTATCCCATACCAGTACGTCGCCATGGTGGAGGCTGGGTACCAGGATGGAGGAAGACAGCAGCAGGATCTCTGCCCGTGCCGACGGGTCGTCCGGCGGCACGATGTCTTCCTCGAAAGAGAGCCCGGCGAACCTGGCCATGAGCCAGCCGCGCAGGGACCACGAGGAGTAGTTCTTGCTGGTGATGCGCAAAGTCGTCTTAGGCATGTCAGTCCTTTATCTGTTTTGTGCAGGTTGACTTTGGGCACGCGGCCGCGTGAGCGGCGGTGTCTTGTTCATGGTCATCATCTTCATCGTCCGCCCCGTCTGCGCTCGGGAAGGACACGGGCCACAGGAGCGGACCGCGTACCACTACTTGCAAGGCTTGTGCCAGCTCGCGGGAACGGCAGGCCACGCACCGCCGGCATTTCCGCGCGGCCACCAAAGCCGCTGGAAAACTCCCAAAAGCTGCGCGCAGGCGGGCTGGCGGCCCATCAATGGCACGACAATTGCATCGTCGCCATGGCGAGCGGACACCAAAAAGAGACAACCGAGGGCGGCGCTTCATGATCAATACCTATCAGCTCTACCAGAACTACGCCGACGCCACCGATCCGCTGCGGGCCTGTGCCCGCATGATGGCACCCCTGCTGGGGGCGACCTGGCCTGGCGTTCCGGTCAATCCGGCGTTGCGCAAGATGGCCTCGGCCTGCGAGGTTTTTGCGCGGACGCAATTGACCCATGCGCGCCCGCCCTTCGAGATCGGCGAGGTGCTCGACGGCGGACGCACAATTGCGGTGCACGAGGAGGAAATCAGCGCCACGCCCTTCTGTGGTCTGCTGCATTTTCGCAAGGAAACCTCGGCCGTGCAGCCCAAGGTGCTGGTGGTGGCGCCCATGTCGGGCCACTTCGCCACGCTCTTGCGTGGCACCGTCAAGACCCTGCTGCGCGATCACGACGTCTACATCACCGACTGGCGCAATGCCCGCGATGTTGCCCTGGAGCACGGCCGTTTTGGCCTGGATGAATACGTTTCGCACGTGATCGGATTCCTCGCCGAGCTGGGCCCCGGTGCGCACCTGCTGGCGGTGTGCCAGCCGACCGTGGCGGCGCTGACCGCCGCCTCCGTGATGGCCGAGGACAATCATCCGGCCCAGCCGCGCACCATGACGCTCATGGCCGGGCCCCTCGACACCCGCGTCAATCCCACGGCCGTCAATGCGCTGGCCAAGAGCAAGCCGATCAGCTGGTTCGAGAAGAACATGATCAGCACCGTCCCGGCCCGCCATGCCGGGGCCGGGCGGCGGGTCTATCCGGGCTTCGTGCAGTTGAGCGCCTTCATGAACATGAACCTGAACCGCCACGTCGACGCCTTCCGCAAGCTGTATCACCATCTGGTCGAGGGCGAGGAGGCGCAGGCCGCGCAAATCAAGGATTTCTACGAAGAGTATTTCGCCATGGCCGACCTGCCGGCCGAGTTCTACCTGGAAACGGTGCGCACGGTGTTCCAGGAACATGCGCTGCCGCTGGGCAAGCTGACCTATCGCGAGCGCGTGGTCGACCCGCGCGCCATCCGCCGCACGGCGCTCTTTACCATCGAGGGCGAGAAGGACGATATCTGCGCGGTCGGCCAGACCGTGGCCGCACAGGAAATGTGCAGCAACATCCGGCCCTACATGCGCCTGCACCATGTTCAGACGGCCGTGGGACATTACGGGGTCTTCAACGGACGGCGCTGGGACAACGAGATCTATCCGCGCCTGCGGGATTTCATTAACATGCATCACAGGTAAGCTTGCGGCGTACTTGCCAATGCGAGTGAAAAACTTAGTTTTCAGGATCGAAAGATTAAGTTTTTCTTCCCCCGGCACTTACACTCTCACATACACTCACAACGAGGCAGCCCCAACCGGAAAGTCACCAGGAAAGTAATCAGGCGGTAAGAAAAACAAGGTATGCAGGAGATCTGCTCCGCATGTCGCCAACAACCAAGCCCCGCGCTTGACCATTTGCTTGTCGTAAAGGAATTCCATGTCGATCCACGTGGCCCTGAACCATGTCACCTCTTACAAGTACGACCGTGCCATCAACCTGGGTCCGCAAGTCATCCGCTTGCGTCCCGCCCCGCACAGCCGTACCCGCATCCTGAGCTATTCGCTGCGCGTGCTGCCCGAGCCGCACTTCATCAACTGGCAGCAGGACCCGGAATCGAACTACCTGGCGCGCCTGGTGTTCCCGGAGAAGACCACCGAATTCAAGATCGAGGTCGATCTGGTGGCCGAAATGTCGGTCATCAATCCCTTCGATTTCTTCCTCGAACCCTATGCCGAGGAGTTCCCCTTCGAGTATGCCAAGGACCTGCAGAACGAACTGCTGCCCTACCGGCAGAAGCTGCCGCTGTCGCCGCTGTTTGAAAAATTCCTCAAGAGCATTCCGCGCGAGAAGATCGGCAGCGCCAATTTCCTGGTGGCGCTGAACCAGAAGCTGGCCGACCACATCGGCTACACCATCCGCATGGAACCCGGCGTGCAGACGCCGGAAGAAACGCTGGAACTGAAATCCGGCTCCTGCCGCGATTCTTCCTGGCTGCTGGTGCAGTTGCTGCGCCACCTGGGGCTGGCGGCGCGCTTCGTGTCGGGCTACCTGATCCAACTGACCGCCGACCAGAAGTCGCTCGATGGCCCTTCCGGTCCCGAGGCCGATTTCACCGACCTGCACGCCTGGTGCGAAGTCTATCTGCCCGGTGCCGGCTGGGTCGGGCTGGATCCGACCTCGGGCCTGTTTGCCGGAGAAGGCCATATCCCCTTGTCTTGCACACCGGAGCCGGCCTCGGCTGCGCCGGTCAGCGGCCTGGTCGATCCTTGCGAAGTCGAGTTCGAGCACCTGATGTCGGTCAAGCGCATCTGGGAAGCGCCGCGCGTGACCAAGCCCTACACCGAAGAGCAGTGGGCCGCCATCGAGAAGCTGGGCCATGCCATCGATGCCGACCTGCAGGCCAATGACGTGCGCCTGACCATGGGCGGCGAACCGACCTTCGTGTCGCTGGACCATCCGGACGAACCGGAGTGGAATACCGCCGCCCTGGGTGCGACCAAGAAGCCGCTGGCCGCCGAGCTGTATCACCGCATGCGCGACAAGTATGCCGCCCAGGGCCTGCCGCATTTCGGTCAGGGCAAGTGGTATCCCGGGGAGCAGCTGCCGCGCTGGGCGCTCAATTGCTACTGGCGCCGCGATGGCGAACCGATCTGGCTGAATCCTGAATTGATCGGCGACGAGACCAAGCCCAACGTCAGCGACAAGATCGTCACCAGCCACTTCCTGCACCGCGTGGCACAGCGCCTGCAGGTGGATGGCAAGAATGTCTTCCCGGCCTATGAAGACGTGTTCTACTACATGTGGCGCGAGCGCCGCCTGCCGGGCAATGTCGATCCCTTTGATTCGCGCGTGGATGACAAGCAGGAGCGCGAGCGCCTGATGAAGGTCTTCACGCAGGGCCTGCAAAGCGCGGTCGGCCATGTGCTGCCGCTGGCGCGCCGCGACGATGGCCGTGGCTGGCAGAGCGGGGCGTGGTTCCTGCGCAGCGAGCGCTGCTACCTGTATCCGGGCGATTCGCCGCTGGGCTATCGCCTGCCGCTGGATTCGCTGCCCTGGGTCAAGGAGGGCGAGTATCCGGCCGTCTATCCGGCCGATCCGACCCAGGCCTTCCGCCCGCTGCCCAGCAGCGCCGAAATCCGCCGTCAGCTGGGCAGTCCGCAGGAGCCTGCTGCGCTCCTGAAGAAGGCGGCCAGCAACGCGGCTGCCATTGGCGGTGAAGGCAAGGCGGCGGCGGGCGATACGGCCAATGCTGCCAATGCCGCAACCACGAGCAGCGCAACCCAGGCGATACCGGCCCCGTTTGAATCGGCCAACTGGCTGACCCGTACCGCCCTGTGCGCCGAGGTGCGCAATGGCGTGTTCTACCTGTTCATGCCGCCCTTGTCGCAACTGGAGCATTACCTCGAACTAGTGGCCGCCATCGAAGCGGTGGCCGAGGAACTGAAGCAGCCGGTACTTCTGGAAGGCTACGAGCCGCCGCACGATCCGCGTCTGCGCAAGTTCAGCGTCACGCCCGACCCCGGCGTGATCGAGGTCAACATCCAGCCGGCCAACAACTGGAGCGAACTGGTCGAGCAGACCACGCACCTGTATGACGCCGCACGCGCCTCGCGTCTGACGACCGAAAAGTTCATGCTCGATGGTCATCACTCCGGCACCGGTGGCGGCAATCACATGGTGCTGGGCGGCATCACGACCAGTGATTCACCTTTCCTGCGCAGGCCCGATCTGCTGCGCAGCCTCATCTCGTACTGGCACAACCATCCTTCGCTGTCCTACCTGTTCTCGGGCATGTTCATCGGCCCGACCTCGCAGGCACCGCGTATCGATGAGGCGCGCAATGATTCGACAGTGGAAATCGAACTGGCCTTCAGCGAGATGGACAAGCAGGTCGCCAAGGGCGATTGCCCGCCCTGGCTGGTGGACCGCCTGCTGCGCAATCTGCTCATCGACGTCACCGGCAATACGCACCGCGCCGAGTTCTGCATCGACAAGATGTATTCGCCCGACAGCGCCACCGGCCGTCTTGGCTTGCTGGAATTGCGCGCCTTCGAAATGCCGCCGCACGCACGCATGAGCCTGACCCAGCAACTGCTGCTGCGCGGCCTGGTGGCGCGTTTCTGGAAGGAGCCCTACAAGCCGGCGCGCCTGGTGCGCTGGGGGACTGAACTGCATGACCGCTTCCTGCTGCCGCATTTCATCGAACAGGATTTCGCCGACGTGATGGCCGACATGAACGAGGCCGGCTATCCGATGCGTGCCGAATGGTTCGCGCCGCACATGGAATTCCGTTGCCCCAAGATCGGCGACTATGCGGTCAAGGGCATGCAGGTCGAATTGCGCACCGCGCTCGAACCCTGGCACGTGCTGGGCGAGGAGAACAGCGGCGGCGGCACGGCGCGTTATGTGGATTCCTCGCTGGAACGGCTGCAGGTCAAGATCAGCGGCATGGCCTCCGATCGATACGTGCTGACCTGCAACGGCGTCTCGGTGCCGCTGCAGCCCACCGGCATCGTCGGCCAGTTCGTGGCCGGCATCCGCTATCGGGCCTGGCAGCCGCCTTCGGCGCTGCATCCGACCATTCCGGTGGATTCGCCGCTGACCTTCGACCTGGTCGATACCTGGAATGGCCGCAGCCTGGGCGGTTGCCAGTATCACGTGGTGCATCCGGGCGGCCGCAATTACGAAACCTTCCCGGTCAATGCCTTCGAGGCGGAGAGCCGCCGCCTGGCGCGCTATTTCCGCATGAACCATACCCCGGGAAAATGGCAGGTCACCCCGGCGCGGGCGTCTATCGAGTTTCCTTTTACGTTAGACTTACGCTACTTCTAAAACTGAGCCGGGCGCGGCCCCGCGCCGCTTGCAAGGCGACACGCCGCACGGGACCTGCTCCCGGCGCGTGCGCCACCCGGCCGCCAATGACTTATGCCCCAGCGTCTCCTGGAAAGCTATCCCGTCGCCAGTGATCGTTACGACGAGATGCTGGCGGCTGACGGCCGCCTGCGCCCGCACTGGCGAACGCTGATCGACCAGCTTGAAAACCTCTCGCCGGAGATGCTGCGCCGGCGCGCCAACGAGGTACGTGACGCCATCGCCTCCGATGGTGTGACCTACAACGTCTATGCCGACCCCAAGGGGGCCAACCGGCCCTGGGAACTGGACCTGCTGCCGCACCTGGTGTCCTCCGAACAATGGGATTTCCTGGAACGTGCCGTGGCCCAGCGCGCACGGCTGATGAACGGCTTGCTCGCCGACATCTACGGCCCCCAGCACCTGATTGCCGAAGGTCTGCTGCCGCCCGCGCTGGTGTTCGGCCAGCACGGCTACCTGATGCCCTGCCACGGCTGGCAGCCGCCCGGTGGCGTGCATCTGCATGCGTATGCCATCGACCTGGCGCGCTCGGCCGACGGCACCTGGTGGGTCGTGTCGGACCGCACGCAAGGTCCGTCCGGTACCGGGTATGCCTTGCAGAACCGCCAGATCATGTCGCGCGCCATGCCGGAAGCGCTGCGCGACATGCACGTGGAGTCGCCGCACCGCTACTTCCACACCTTGCGCGCGATGTTGACGCGCCTGGCCCCGGCCCAGGGTGAAGTGCCGCTGATCGTGCTGCTCACGCCCGGCCCCTACAACGAAACCTATTCCGAACATGCCTTCCTGGCGCACACGCTGGGCTTCCCGCTGGTGGAAGGGGTGGACCTGACGGTGCGCAGCGACCAGGTATTTCTGAAGACCCTGAACGGCCTGCGCCGCGTGCACGCCATCCTGCGCCGCATGGACGATGACTATTGCGATCCGCTGGAACTGCGCGCCGATTCCGCCCTCGGTGTGCCGGGCCTGACACAGGCTGCGCGACTGGGCAATGTGGTCATCGCCAATTCGCTGGGCAGCGGCGTGCTGGAATCGACTGCACTGCACGGCTTCCTGCCGGCCATCAACGAGCGCCTGTATGGCGAATCGTTGCTGCTGCCTTCGGTAGCGTCGTGGTGGTGCGGCGAAAAGCCGGCGCTCGATTACACACTGGCGCATCTGGATGAACTGGTGATCGTGCCGGCGTTTTCTTCGATGCGCATGCAACCGGTGTTTGGCCATACCGTCACGGGCACCGCGCGCCGTCGCCTGATCGAAAGCCTGCAATTGCAGCCGCACGCTTACGCCGCCCAGGAATGGGTGCGCCTGTCGCAAGCGCCGGTGATGTCGCGCAGCGGTGACTATCGTTTGATGAACCGCACCATCAGCCTGCGCGTGTTTGCGGTGGCCGATGGCGAAGGTGGCTATCAGGTCATGCCGGGTGGATTGACACGCGTGGCGCCACGCCAGCGGCGCGACGTGGTCTCGATGCAGCAGGGCGGTACCAGCAAGGATGTGTGGGTGCTGCGTGAAGAGGAGCGCCCGGACCCGGCCATGGCCGATGACGGCCATGGTGCAAAAAACGTCACGGTCATCAGGGGCACGGTGGATGTGTCCTCGCACTCGGGCGAGAACCTGTTCTGGATGGGGCGCTATTCGGAGCGCGTGAAAAATCTCTCGCGCCTCTTGCGCACCACCCTGCAATACACCATGGATGGCCAGACCGAGAGCCGTGGCATGCTGGGCAGTGTCTCGTGGATCTGCAGCCAGCTCGGCGTGCAGATGCCCAAATCCGAACCGCGTCCGACCATCACCGGCCTGCAGCAGAGCCTGCAGGCGGCCGTGGTCGATCCTTCGGCGCCGGTGAGCGTGGCCACGCAGTTGCGCCAGCTCGCCAATGCCGCCTACCAGGTGCGAGAACATCTGTCGCTGGACAACTGGCACGCCCTGACCAAGATGCCGGCCATGGTGCAGGAACGCATCAACACACCAGCCGCTGCACAGCATGTGCTGGGCAACGTCATCGATGCCTGCTCGGGCCTGGCCGGTCATGCGCTGGATGACATGACGCGCGATGCCGGCTGGCAGTTCCTGATGGTGGGCCGCCACATCGAACGCATGGCCAACATGGCGGCGCTCTTCGACAACTTCCTGCGCCTGCCGCCGCAGCGCCAGACGGCGGCACTGTCGTGGCTGCTGGAGGCGGCCAGCAGCATCGTCACCTATCGCGTGCGCTATCGCCGCACGCCGGAGTGGCTGCCGGTGCTGCACCTGCTGGTGTTCGACGTCAGCAATCCGCATGGCATGGCCTACCAGTTCCGCATGCTGCAGCAATACATGGCCGAGATCGCCCAGCAGCTGGGCTTGCTGAGCATGACCATTCCTGCGCACCTGACCAGCCAGCTGGAGGCGATGAACCTGGCCGAGTTTGCGCACGATCATCCCAACGTCGCCGAGGCCAATGCGCGCCTGACGCAATTGATGCGCGATGCCGTCAGCGGCGGCTACATGCTCTCGGATGATCTCTCGCGCCATTACTTCACGCCGCTGACCGCACCGGTCAGCCAGGGGGTATGACATGAGCGAGCGCACCGTCTACCGCATCCATCACCAGACCACTTACCAGTATTCGCTGCCGGTGCGGCTGTCGCACCAGGTGCTGCACCTGACGCCGCGCGAACTGCCGTGGCAGCAATGTCTCTCGCACACCGTCAACGTCTTGCCGTCGCCGCAACTGGTGCGCAGCTACGAAGACAATTTCGGCAACGTCATCAAGGCCTTCTCGCTCGATACCGACCACACCAGTCTCGACGTGCAAGCGGATTCCTGGGTCGCGCTCACGCCGCGTGCGCAGCCGCAGCCCGGCATGCAGTGGGAGGAAGCGGCCACGGTGATGGCCTATCACGGCGGCCGCATCATGGCACCGGGCATGCTGGAGGCGTCCAATTTCCTGTTCGAATCCTCGCACGTGCGCATCAAGCGCGAGTTCATCCGCTATGCGGCCGAGTGCTTCAGCCCGGGCCTGTCGGTGGTGGAGGGGGTGCGTGCGTTGATGATGCGCATCCATGAGGAATTCGCCTTCGATCCGGCCGCCACCACTGTGTCCACACCGGTGACCGAAGTCTTCGTCAACCGGCGCGGCGTGTGCCAGGACTTCGCGCACCTGATGCTCTCGTGCCTGCGCTCCATCGGATTGGCGGCGCGCTATGTGAGCGGTTATCTGCTCACCGAGCCGCCCCCGGGACAGCCGCGCCTGATCGGGGCCGATGCCTCGCATGCCTGGGTCTCGGTGTATTGCCCCGGCGTGGACGGCGGCGAAGGGACGTGGATCGACGCCGATCCGACCAATGGCGTCTTCCCCGATACCAGTCACATCACGCTGGGCTGGGGACGCGATTTCCTCGACATCTCACCCTTGCGCGGCGTACTCATCGGCGGCGGGCAGCAGACCATGCAGGTAGCAGTGACGGTGTTGCCGGGCGAAGAGGCGCAGGGTTTGCAGCTGTCGATCTGAGCGCAATTTTCTGTATTGTTGCCGCCGCGTCGCCACAAAACACGATGGCCACTATTCGAGGGAATAGCGGCCATGTTTGTTTTTCCGCCAGGCTCAGCGTTGCGCTCAGTGTGCGCCTGCGTCCGCCACCATCAGCGGCCTGCCGCCATCGGGACGATTGCGGTCCGAGGCCTGCTTGACCAGCAAGGCCACCGTGGACACCAGCGCGGCCACGGCCACCACGGCGAAGACTTCGCTGAAGCCCAGCTGGCGGCGCGTGAGTTCGGCCACCAGGAAGGAACCGGCGATACCGCCGAAGCGCCCCACGCCCAGCATCCAGGCCACGCCGGTGGCGCGGCCACGGGTCGGATAGTAGGCGGCGGCCAGCGCGGGCAGGGAAGATTGCGCGGTATTCATCAAGGTACCGGCCACGAACACCACGACGGTGAGCACGCCCACATTGCCCGCCGCCTGCCCGATGGCAAACACCGCCACCGCAGTGGCGGCAAAGCCGATCGCGATGACGCGGTTGGCGTTGTAGCGGTCCATCAGCCAGCCGAACAGGATGGCTCCCACGCCGCCCAGCGGGAACAGCGCAGCAATGAGCGTGGCGGTCTTGGGTGCCAGGCCGGCATCCTTGAACAGCACCGGCATCCAGTTCACCAGCGCATAGAAGATCACCAGACCCATGAAGTAGGCCAGCCACAGCATGCAGGTGCCGACCAGGTAGCGCGGTTCGAACAGCAGGGCGATGCCGCTTTTGCCGGTGGGGGCTTCGCCTTGCGGGCCGGTCTCGGTGAGGGTGAAGCGATTGAAAGCGGCGGCTGAAGAAGAGATGCGGCGCAGGACCGCGCCGATGCGCTCGGCCGCATAGCCCTTGGCCACCATGTGGCGCACCGATTCCGGCAGGCTGGGCAGCATCACCAGCAACAGCAGCAGCGGGGCGGCACCGCCCAGCATGAGCACGCTGCGCCAGCCCCACAGCGGAATCATCCACGCCGCCAGGAAACCACCCAGCGCTGCGCCCAGCGGGAAGCCGCAGAACATGGCATTGGTCAGCATGGCGCGGCGCGCGGCCGGGCTGTATTCGCTGGTGAGCGTGACCGCATTGGGCATGGCCGCGCCCAGGCCCAGGCCGGTCAGGAAGCGCAGGATGGTCAGTTCCTGCAGGTTGCCGGCGAAGGCCGAGCCCAGGCAGGCCACGCCCATCACCAGCACCGACAGCAGCAGGATCTTGCGGCGGCCGTAGCGGTCGGCCAGGGGGCCCGACGTCAGCGCACCGGCGGCCAGGCCGAACAACGCGGCGCTCAACACGGGAGCCAGGTCCGGCTTGGCGATGCCCCAGTCCTTGAGCAGCGAGGGGGCGATGAAGCCGATGGCGGCGGTGTCGAAGCCGTCCAGCAGGACGACGAAGAAGCACAGCGCGAAGATCAGCCATTGATAGCGCGAGAAGGGCTCGCGGTTGATGAACGCCTGGACGTCCAGGGCAGGGGTGTCTGGTCTCATGTCTCTCTCTTCTGGATGTTGGGGGGTACGGCTGTTTTATTTTTTGTGCGAAAAGTATAAAACAATGCAGAAGTATTGTGTTCGGTCAGTGCGCATATGTGCGGTGATCGAACACAATCGTGTTTTGTGAAGGAAAGCGCAAAGGCCCCCGTCCGCTGGCGTTGAGCGGGCAGGGTAGAACAGGCACGCTGAAGGAAACTGTCCGAAAACCCAAACCAGCCATGGGCGCTGGCGTCGGGCGGTTCTGCTCAGGGGGTACGGATATGATCGATCAGGGCGATGGTGGCTTCATCGGGAGGCGGCGTGAGCAGGCTGACGATGACCATGGCAGCCATCCCGACCGGGACGCCGAAGATGCCGGCCGAGATCGGCGCGATGTGGAACCATTGCCCGGCGGCACTGCCGCCGAAGGCGGGGTTGGTGTGCAGCATGTAATACACGCACATCAGGAAGCCGCAGATGATACCGGCAATCGCGCCGGCCTGGTTGGCACGCTTCCAGAACACGCCCAGCACCAGCGCCGGGAACAGCGTGGAGGCCGCCAGCGAGAAGGCCGCACCGACCATGGAGAGGATGTCGCCCGGTTTCAATGAGGCGGCATAGGCCGCCAGCAGCGCCACTACCAGCAACAGCAGCTTGGAGATGGTCACGCGTTTTTGCGTGGAAGCGCTGGGGTCGACCACCTTGTAATACACGTCATGCGAGAGCGCATTGGAGATGGTCAGCAGCAGCCCATCCGCGGTGGAGAGTGCTGCCGCCAGTCCGCCTGCCGCCACCAGTCCGGAGACGAAATACGGCAGGCCGGCGATCTCGGGCATGGCCAGCACGATGATGTCGCCATCCATGGAAATCTCGCCCAGCTGCACCAGGCCATCGCGATTGAGATCGTTGATGGAGACCAGTGGATTGAGCTTGTCCATGTTGGCCCAGTAATACACCCAGTCCGGCAAGTGACTGTAGCTGCTGCCCACCAGCGAGGTGTAGATGTCGTATTTCACCAGTACGGTGAGCGCCGGCACGGTGAGGTAGATCAGCATGATGAAGAACAGCGTCCAGAACACCGAGCTGCGCGCCCCCGCCACGGTGGGCGTGGTGTAGTAGCGCATCAGGATGTGCGGCAGCGCCGCCGTACCCAGCATCAGGCAGAACACCAGCGCCAGGAAATTGTTGCGTTTGATGTCCGAGCTCTGCTCGTCGCGACCGGGGAAGGGTTCGGTCTGCGAGACCGGTGGCTGCGCGCGTGCAAGATTGGCCGCGCGTGCTTCGGTCCATTTGCGTTCTGCCTCCTGGGGGGACTTGGGATAGGACGAGAGCGCGCGGCTGGCGGCCTTGATGTCGGCCAGCGAAGCGTGGCTATCACGCCGTACCTGGTCGGCCTGATTTTGCGCCTCCACACGTCCATCGAGCCAGGATTGCGGCAGGCCCTTGAGCTTGCGGTCGTAGTCATCGGCGCGCGCCTGGAAGATCTTGCGCACTTCCTTTTCCTTGGGGTCGTCTTCCAGTTTGTGTTCCAGCGCCGAGAGCTTGGGCAGCACCGCGCCATAGGCCACCGGCGGCACCGGTACCGTCGCATGCTTGGCCGAGAGCCAGATCACCGGGATCAGGTAGGCGAACAGGATGATGATGTATTGCGCCACCTGGGTCCAGGTGATGGCGCGCATGCCGCCCAGGAAGGAGCACACCAGAATGCTGGCCAGCCCGAGGAAGATGCCGATGGAAAAATCGATGCCGGTGAAGCGCGAAGTGATCAGCCCCACGCCATAGATCTGCGCCACCACATAGGTGAAGGAGATCAGGATGGTGGCCGCCACGGCCAGGATGCGGATCACGTTGACCCCGTGGCTGCCGGGTCTGCCCGGATAGCGCGCGGCCAGGAAATCGGCGATGGTGTATTGCCCGAACTTGCGCAGGTAGGGCGCGATCAGCAGGGCCACCAGGACGTAGCCGCCGGTCCAGCCGAGGATGTAGGCCAGTCCGTCGAAGCCCTGCAGGTAGAGGCCGCCGGCCAGGCTGATGAAGGTCGCCGCCGAGATCCAGTCGGCGGCCGTGGCCATGCCGTTGAAGAGCGGTGGCACGCGCCGTCCGGCGACGTAGTATTCGGGCACGTCGGAGGTACGGCAGACCACGCCGATGCCGGCATACAGGCCGATGGTGACGAACAGGAACAGGTAGCCGATCCACGAGCGCGGCATGCCCTCGCGCTCCAGGATGGCCAGCACGCACAGGAAGATGATGAAGCCCAGCGTATAGAAACCATAGTAGCGGCACAGCCGCCGGAAGAAGTCCTTGTTACTCTCCATGCCAGTGCTCGCCTTGTTCACGTCGGACCAGTTGTTCGATGCGGCGCATGCGGCGCACGTAGATGACCACGATGGCCAGGTAGATCAGCATCATGCCCTGCGCGGCCATGTAGAAGGAGACCGGCCAGCCGAACAGGTGTACCCGGTCCAGTTCGCGTGCGAAGTAGATGAAGAAGAACGTGGCGGCGAACCACAGCGCCAGCAGCCAGGCCGTCATGCGGCGGGTGCGGTGCCATTGGTTGCCGGGGTCCGGGGGAGGCGTGCCGTGGTCCATGTCAGGTGATGTCGTCGAAGAAGGGCGTGCGCGGCATCATGCGAAAGCTCACGCGAAAGAGGCTGCCCGGATATTTGGGATCGCTGCTGCGCGGATTGTGGGTGATCTCGACGATCGCCTCATGCTGCTGCGCGATCTCGCGCACGATGGCCAGACCCAGGCCGCTGCCGGTGCTGGGCGTGCCGAGGATGCGATAGAAACGTTCGAACACGTTGGTGCGTTCGGCCACCGGAATGCCGGGACCGTTGTCTTCCACTTCGAGGATGGCCAGGCCTCCGCCCTCATCGGTGCGCGCCCGTACGGTGACGCGGCCATTGCCATCGTGCGGTGTGTAATGCAGGGCATTGTCCAGCAGGTTGGATAACAGTTCGCGCAGCATCACCGGGTTGCCGGTGATGAGGATGGGGTGATCCGGCTGCTCGAAGCCGAGGTCGATGCGCTGGGTGAAGGACATCGGCACCCAGTCCTGCACCACGCTGCGTGCCAGTTCGTTCAACTCCAGCGGGACCATGCCGCCGGATTGCGATTGCTGGTTTTCGGCGCGCGCCAGTGACAGCAATTGATTGACCAGGCGCGTGGCGGTTTCCGAACTCTTGGCCAGTTGTTCCAGAGAGCGGCGCACGTCGTCCTGGTCATCTTGCCGCAGCGCCAGTTCGGATTGCATGCGCATGCCGGCCAAGGGCGTCTTCATCTGGTGCGCGGCATCGGCAATGAAGCGCTTCTGGATGGCGATGGTCTGCGATAGCCGTGCCAGCATGTCGTTGAGCGAACGCACCAGCGGGGAAATCTCTTCCGGCACCTGGCCGGAGTCGATGGGCGAGAGATCGTCGGGACGGCGCGCACGGATGCGCTGCTGCAATTCCGACAGCGGAGACAGGCCGCGCGAGAGTGCGAACCACACCAGCGCCAGCGCCACCGGCAGGATCACGAACTGCGGCAGGATCACGCCCTTGATGATTTCATTGGCCAGTTGCGCGCGCTTTTCCAGGGTCTCGCCGACCTGCACGGTGGCAATGCGCGGCTCGCGCTGGGCAGCGCGCTGGGCGGCGCTGCGGCGCAGGTCTACCTGCAGGGTGGCGATGCGTACATCACTGCCGTGCAGGATGTCGTTGCGGAATTGCACCGTGCCAAGTGTGATGCGATCTTCGTCGGCTGGCGGTTGCGGCATGTCGACGTCGCCTTCGACATATTCGCCATTGGGGCCGGTGATCTTGTAGTAGATGTTGTCGATGTCGTCGGCGCGCAGCAGGTCGCGTGCCGATACCGGCAGGCGCGCCACCGCCTTGCCGTTGACTTCCGAGACCTGCTGCGCGAGCACGGTCACGCTGTCTTCCAGCGCGCGGTCGAAGGGCTGGTTGGCAATCGACTGCGCAATCAGGTAAGTGATGGCGATGCTCATCGGCCACAGCAGCAGCAGCGGGGCCAGCATCCAGTCAAGGATCTCGCCGAACAGTGAACGCTGGATGCGTTCCACCGGTTGCGTCGCCAGGGCGGCGCGGCGCTTCTTGCGGGGCGTGGGAGCAGCGGGAGCGGCAGTGGACTCCGGCGCGGCCTCGGGCGGCGGGGCGGAGGCAGCGGCGGGGGAAGGATCGCGCGCGGTCATGGGGGATCAGCGCGCGGCGTGCCAGTGTGAAGCGAAGGCGGACGCGGCCTCAGGCCGCGCTGTTGGAGGCCGCCAGCGGGGCAGCGCCGTTCTCGGGCAGCTTCTCCAGGCAATAGCCGAGCCCGCGCACGGTGGCGATGCGTACGCCGCCGACCTCGATTTTCTTGCGCAGACGATGGACATAGACCTCGATGGCATTGTTGCTGACTTCCTCTCCCCATTCGCACAGGTGGTCCACCAGCTGTTCCTTGGAGACCAGGCGGCCGGTGCGTTGCAATAATACTTCGAGCAGCCCCAGTTCCCGCGCCGACAGTTCCAGCATCTGTTCGCCGATGTAGGCAATGCGGCCGACCTGGTCGAAGGACAGCGGACCATGTTTGATGACCGTCGGCCCGCCGCCGGCACCGCGCCGGGTCAGCGCCCGCACCCGCGCTTCCAGTTCGGAGAGCGCAAAGGGCTTGGCCATGTAGTCGTCGGCACCGAGATCGAGGCCTTGCACGCGCTGTTCCACCGAATCGGCGGCCGTCAGGATCAGCACAGGCAGGCGCGAATTGCGCGCGCGCAGGCGGCGCAGCACCTCCAGGCCGGACATCTTGGGCAGGCCCAGGTCCAGGATCAGCAGGTCGAAATCCTGGGTGGACAAGGCGGAATCGGCTTCCACCCCGTTCTTGACGCAATCGGCGGCATAGCCGGAATGGCGCAGGGAACGGGTCAGCCCGTCGGCCAGTACGCTGTCGTCTTCAGCAAGGAGGATGCGCATAAGAATCGGTCAGCGAGGCTAGGCCGGCTGAATTGTCTCGGATGGTTGAATTATTGTGATACCTTTTCATTCATATTCCACTAATTCAACCCCCAATGCAAATCAGGGATTGCCTGATGAGCGCTGTCCTTGAGACAGGTCAGGTCGCGGGTTTGAAGTGTAACAATTCAGATTGGGGCATTGAAGTCTGAAGCTTAGGCCTTATAGTAGGAGGCGTCAGCAAGATTTACTTGCTGGCAGCGCAATTTTTGTTGATATAATTTCTCGCATCCATTTCTGGAAAACCGCTGGAAAATCTGATGAAACGTTTGTGGGTCCTGCTGCTGATCTGTCTGCTCCCGGTGCAAGTATTTGCAGCGGTGCTGACGTACGCCAGCTCGATGGCCGCAACCGACTTCGCAGTCCCGGCCCCGGTGCAAGCCGCCGTGGCGACCCAGCATCTGGTGTCCAAGACCGTTTCCCTGTCCGACCAGGCCGCTTCACTCAGTGATGACCAGTCGCACGCCCTGGTGGCCGATGCCGCCGGCAGCGATGACGACAGCACCGGTTACGCCGACAGCGGTGAAGATTTCTCCACGCACGCCGGTATCGGTGACGAGCCCGTGCTGATGCAATCCCTGGCCATGGTGCCGCAAACTTCCCGCCTGGCGCCCGCTCTGCGTAGCGATGCCGCCCTGCAACCCCCGTTCCTGCCCCGCGCAGGACGTCCTCCCCGGGCCTGATCCCGTCGCCACGCGCGACAGGTTTTGCTGCGCCCGCTGAACTGCCCCTGATGGATTGAGGCTTCGCGCCGTGCGACAGCAGGACCCTGCGCGTGCGCGGCCAGCGTCGGCCTGCCCGCGCCGGTGCTGATCCTCCAGGGCACACCTGTTCCAGTGATTCCGAATTACGGCCGATGTGACCGCATCACATCATCAGAATCCTTTAGGAGATAGCATGAAAAAAGCATTTGTCGCGCTGATAGTGGCGGTCATGACGCTGTCTGTTGGCATGTCGGCCGTCGAAGCCAAGCGTCTTGGCGGTGGCGGTTCGATCGGCAAACAGTCTTCCAGCGCCAGCCGTCAGGCGCAGAGCCCTGCCCCGATGCAGCAGAACCAGGCCGCCGCTGCCAAGCCGGCCGCGCCTGCTGCCGCTCCGGCTGCAGCCGCCGCCAAGCCGAGCATGTGGAAGGGCCTGCTGGGTGGCGCCTTGCTGGGCCTGGGCCTGGGCGCGCTGCTGTCGCACTTCGGCCTGGGTGGCGCACTGGCCAGCATGATCAGCACCATCCTGACCGTGGCCCTGATTGCCCTGGCGATCATGTTCGTGATCCGCATGTTCCGCCGCAAGTCGGAATCGGCACAGTCCGCGCAACCGGCTCCGGCCTGGGCCAGCGCTGCACCGCAAGCGGCTGACAACGCATCGTCCACGCCGCAGATCGGTTCCATGCTGAAGACCGACCAGTCCGCCGCCTCGACCACCCAGAGCGGTTTCGGTGGTGGTTTCGGCAATGCCGAGGCAGCGCCTGCCTACGGTATCCCGGCCGGTTTCGACACCGTGGGCTTCGTGCGCAATGCCAAGACCTACTTCATCCGCCTGCAAGCGGCATGGGACAAGGCTGACATCAACGACATCCGCGAATTCACGACGCCCGAGATGTTTGCCGAGCTGCGCCTGCAGATCCAGGAACGCGGTGCCGCTGCCAACCAGACCGACGTGGTCTCGCTGGATGCGGAAGTGCTGGGCGTGGAAACCGTGGGCAATGATTACCTGGCCAGCGTGAAGTTCTTCGGCTTCATCAAGGAAGATCCGACCGCCTCGCCGGCCCAGTTCGCCGAGATCTGGAACCTGTCCAAGCCGGCTGCCGGCCAGGGCGGCTGGGTGCTGGCAGGTATCCAGCAGCTCGACCCGGTCCAGGGCTGAGTCACCGGCCCGGACAAATTGGCAAGAACGTTCATGTAGCAAGTATCAGTTTGGCGCGGAAGGCGGCGGTTAGTGGATGAGCGTCGCCAGTCCGTTTTACCGCCGGCTTTTGCCGGCGGTTTTTTTTGTTCGCTTTGTTTTGCATTCCACGCCTGAAGTTTTCTTCATTTCGGTCTGGAGCCGCCCAGGTGGCGGGCATCATCTTTCCTGTTCCGGCCTTTTCCTTCGTATCGCAGCGTCCCATAAAAAAAGCACCGCATCAGCGGCGCTTTTGAGATTGCTCGTCCGGCGCAGTGCCGGGGCGCTCCCGATCCCGGTCGCGTCGGGGAAGACGTCCGTCCGACAAGGGAAACAGCAGCGCCACCACCACCAGGATGACCAGCAATACCAGCGTGATCTGGTCCAGTCCATCCATGCTCATGCCACCTTGTCGGCGGCCCAGATGGCGACGTCGGCCGTGTCGACCTTCTTGGGCAACAGGCCGGCGGCGAAGAAGGTATCGGCGATGCGTTGCTGCTCGCCCAACGCCTCGCGCTTGACCGCACGTACCTCGTAGCTGCGGCGGCTGTTGGCCAGTTCGATGGTATCCGCATCCAGTCCCCAGAGCGGGGCCAGGAACGCGGCTGCCTCGCGCGGCTGTTGCTTGACCCAGAGGCCGGTCTTCTTCAGTTCATCGAACACCACCCGCAAGACCTCGGGACGTGCCTGCGCGAAGCTGGCCGAGGCCAGGTAGTAGCGTTGGTAATCGGCTACGCCGCGTCCGTCGGAGAGGATGCGCACCTGCGACTGCCGCTGCACGCCCGCCAGGAAGGGATCCCAGGTGACCCAGGCGTCGACGCTGCCGCGTTCGAAGGCGGCGCGGCCATCCGCCGGCGACAGGTAGGCGGGCTGCACATCGCTGAATTTCAATCCGGCTTTTTCCAGCGTGGCGATCAGCAGGTAATGCACGCCGGCCGCCTTGGTCACGGCGATCTTCTTGCCCTTGAGATCGCTGGCCGTGCGCAGTGGCGAATCGGCCCGCACCACGATGGCCTGTGCGGCGGGCGAGGGCGATTCCTGCGCGATGTAAGCCAGTTTGGCGCCGGCAGCCTGGGCGAACACGGGTACGGTATCGGCCACGTCGGCACTCAGGTCGACGCCGCCCACATTGAGCGCCTCCAGCAGCGGCAGGCCACTGGCGAATTCATGCCAGCTGATCTTGGCCCCGCTCGGTGCCAGCAGTTTTTCCAGGGTGCCATTGGCTTTCAGGATGGTCAGCAGGGTCGAGGATTTCTGGTAGCCGATGCGGATGGCCTGGTTGCTCTGGGCCAGCACGCTGGCCGGCGCCAGTGCGCCCAGACCCAGTGCCGCGCCGGTCTTGAGGAAGCGGCGGCGGTTGGATGCGTGGTCGTGAAGGGACATGGATAAGCTCAAAAGTAGGTCAGGATTTCTGCTGGCTGGATTGCCGGCGCGCGTCGCGCCAGCCCAGGCTTTTCTGTTCGACGGCGCGCAACAGGCTGTCGCTGACTTTGCCCAGCAGGGCCAGGATCAGGATCGCGGACAGCACCAGGTCCGGCCGGCTGCTTTCGCGCCCATCCGAGAGCAGGTAGCCCACGCCCTTGGTGGCAGCGATCAGTTCGGCCGCCACCAGGAACATCCACGCCAGGCTCAGTCCCCCGCGCAGGCCGGCAAACAGGTAGGGCAGGGAGGCTGGCAGCAGGATGTGGCGGATCAGTTCGCCGGTGCTGAGGCCGGAGCTGGTGCCGACTTCGATCAGCTTGTGGTCGATGTCGCGAATGCCGGCCACCAGATTCAGGTACACCGGGAAAAACGCACCGATGGCAATCAACACCACCTTCGGCGTTTCATCGATGCCCAGCCACAGCAGCAGGAGCGGAATCCAGGCCAGGCTCGGGATGGCGCGCAGCGCCTGGAAACTGGGTTCCAGCAGGGCTTCGGCGCGGCGGCTGATGCCGACCAGTAGCCCCAGGGCAACCGCCAGCACGCTGCCGATCACGAAGCCGGAAGCCACACGGGCGAGACTGGCAGCGATATGCGGTAGCAATTCACCGCGCTGCGCCAGTGACCACAGGGTGTGTGCCAGCTCGCTGGGCGGCGGCAGCAGGCGCGCAGGAATCCAATCCAGCCGCGCACCGGCTTCTACCGCCAGCAGGAACAGCAACGGCAGGATCCAGCCGGTGAAGCGGCCCGGGCGATAGCCATCGTCATGCGGCCAGCCCCGGCGGCGCGGGGTGGCCGCGCGCGCCACGGGCGGCTTGGCGCCGTCCAGCTGGGGCGTGGCCTGCAGCGTGGCCGGAAGCGGGATGGGATCAGCCATGGCCTCAGGCCTTCACCACGCCCTGCGCATAGCTGGGATCGATCAAGGCATTGATGGTGCGCGGCAGGTCGGTGCCGCTCTTGACCAGGTCTTCTTCCAGCAGGATGGGCGAGGCTGCGCGCAGCGCTTCGATGTGTTCGCGGCCGATCTGCGGCTGCGAAAAATCGTTGCGCTTCAGTTGCAGGCGCGCCACCGGGGCCGACAGCTTGGACTCTTCCGACAGCAGGGCCACGGTCTCGTCGGGATGGGCGATGATCCAGGTGCGCGCACGTTCATAGGCGGCGAGCACGCGCTTGACCTGGTCCGGATGACGGGCGGCGAAGGTGTCGCTGACGTTGAGGAAACCGTAGGTGTTGAAGTTGACGTTGCGGTAGATCAGGCGCGATCCGGCTTCCAGTTCGCTGGCCGCCAGATGGGGATCGAGCCCGGCCCACGCGGCCACACGCCCCTGTTCCAGTGCGGCGCGGCCATCGGCGTGCTGCAGGTGGACGATTTCGACGTCGCTCTTCTTGAGGCCATTCTCATGCAGTGCGCGCAGCAGGAAGAGATACGGATCGGTGCCCTTGGTGGCGGCGATCTTCTTGCCCTTGAGTTCGGTGATGGACTTCACCGTCGACTCCTTGCCCACCGCCAGCGCCGTCCATTCCGGACGCGAATAGATGTAGACCGCCTTGACCGGATTGCCATTGGCCCGTGCCAGCAGGGCGGCCAGGCCGGCGGTGCTGCCGAAGTCCACGCTGTCGCTGTTGAGATATTCGAGCGCGCGGTTGCTGCCGGCGCTGAGGACCCATTTGACTTCCGTGCCTTGCGCCTTGAGGTCTTCCTCCAGCCAGCCGAACTTGCGCAGCACCAGGCTGGGCGGCGAGTAGTAGGCATAGTCCAGGCGGATGGTCTTGGGCGGCTGTGCGGCACGCGCCAGCAGGGGCGCGCTGCCCAGTACGGTAGCGCCGAGCGCGGCGGGGGCCAGGCGCAGGAAGTCTCTGCGTTGCATGAATGGGTTCTCCCTTGGTTGGATCGCCCCGCACGAGGTGGCGCAGCACGGCCATGGCCGGCCGCACAGGCGGGACAAACCGACACTCTAAGGACGAAGCTCTGGCGGAAGAACGACTATTTTCGCGCTTGCATATGCGGGCGGCGCATGTGGCCGCAGGCCCGAACGGGGGGCATTCCATGGCGGCCGATGGCCGTCATGTCCTCATGCAGAGATGCAGAGATGCAGAGGTGCAGAGATGTACAGATGCAGTTGTGTAGAGGAGACGGGATGCGGCCCTTCAGTCATGTAGTCCTCTGCAGGAGTGGCAGACCGGCCAGGCAGAGAGAGGGGGACGAGGAGGACGATGAGGCCACGGAGAAGATGCGTCTCCGTACGCGCCTCATCGATTTACGGCAGGCACAGTTCGAACAGCGCACCACCATCCGGATGATTGGACAGGCGCGCTTCGCCATGCCGGGTCTCCTTGTTGTGGGCGGTGGCAATGGCATTGCACAGGTCCATGCCCAATCCGGTGGACGGCTTCTTTTCCTGGGTGCCGATGCCGGGGCCATCGTCGCGCACCGTGAAGATCACGCCGCCTTCCGGATGCTTGCGGCAGCCCAGCGCGATCTGCGAGCGAGCAAAGCGGCTGGCATTCTGCAGCGCCGCCTCCAGCGCCAGCGCCACCAGGTGTTCATCGAAGAAGCCGATCACCGGCATGTCGGTTTCGTCCACCTGCAGGGCGATGTCGTTGCTGCGGGAGACGCCGTGCTCGCGCACCAGGGCATCGAGGAAGTCCAGCGGCGAGACCGCCTCGACCTGCGCGCGCAGGCCCTGGGAATCGGCCTTGTAGAGGGTCAGGAAGGCGATCAGCTTTTCCTGCAGGGCCAGGCAGGTGACATGGGCCTGCTGCACGCGCGGCACGTCGTCGGACAGGCGGCGCAATTCCCCCTCCAGCACGCCCAGGGAGTTTTTGATGTCGTGAATGATGATCGCGGCAAGCTTGGGATCCATGGTCAGCTCTTCGGGGCTACTTTGGTCAGGGTGTCGCGCAGGAATTTGTGCATCTTCGCGACTCTATCGTTGCCGGGAATCAGGCGGTCCAGGGTGGCCAGGTAGCGGCGCACGCGCTTGACGTATTCTTCGTTCCAGCCGCGCTGGCTCATCCACAGCAGATGCAGCTGGGCGGCCGCCAGCAGCACGCCGGTGTTCTCCGGCATGCTGGCCAGCGCCTCTTCCAGCCGCGCCAGCGACTCGTCGGGCTTGGCGCTGCGCATGAGGGCATTGGCTTCGGCGATGATGCTCATGCAGTGCTTGACGGCACCGTCGATGAGCTCTTCGGCCAGGTTGGCGCGGCCGGTATCGGCCAGCACCTTGCGCGCCAGCATCTGCAGGGTCTTGTTCTCGTGGTCGGACTTGACCGCCTCGGCGATCAGCTTGGCACCTTCCTCATCCTTGCCCATCGAGAAGGCGGCCTTGGCCAGCGCCAGGGTGGCGGTGTCCGAGGCTTCCTTGCCGGCCGCCTGGCGGGCCGTCTCGAAGGCTTGCTGGGCCGAGATGGTGTCGCCCAGCTGGACGTAGGCCTGGGCCTGCACGGCGGCCTGCGCGGAGACGAAGAGGTTGGATTCCTCGTAGCGGCGCGGCGCGCTTTCCAGCAAACGCAGCGCGGCATCCGGGTCGCCGCTGTCGATGTGCACCTGGGCCAGCGAGAGCAGGTCGGTCGGTTGCGCGGTGAGCGAACCCTTGGTGTGCTTCAGCACCTTGTCATAAGCCTCGCGCGCCTGGTCGAGATGGCCGCTGCGGTAGGCCACGTCGCCCACCAGGCGGCTGCGGCGCGCCGAGGGGATGATCTCGGAAGACTTGGTCAGCGCCTCCAGCGCGCCTTCCTGGTTGCCCTGGGCTTCGTCGATCTGCGCCATCAGGTCGTAGGCGGCGATGAACTGCTTGTTCTGCGCCAGTACGTCTTGCACGATCACGCGCGCATCATCCATCTGGCCGGCCACGATGTTGCAGCGGGCCAGGCCGATCTTGGCCCATACCAGGTCGTCGCGCATGGCCAGGGCCTGCTTGTAGACCTCGCGCGCCTCGTCGATGCGGCGCTGTTCGATCAGCAGCGTGCCCTTGGTCTTCATGATCTCGACGATCCACTTGGGCGCCGACTTGAGCACGTTGTCGCATTCGATGATGGCGCCGGTGATGTCCTTGCGCTTCATCTTCTCGGTCACCGGCAGCATGGCGTGCTGCTTTTCCAGCAGGCGGTCCACGCGTTCGGCGATGCGGCTGGCCGTCAGCGGCTTCAACATGTAGGCGTCGGGCTGGAACTCGGCGGCGCTGGCCACCAGGTTGTAGCCGCTCTCGGCCGTCACCATGATGAACATGCAGGTCGGCGAGAGCATGTTCTGGGTGCGGAAGAACTCCAGCAGCTGCTGCCCGTTGCTTTCCTTGTTGAGGTTGTAGTCGCAGATGATCAGGTCATAGGTGCCGGACTGCACGAAGCGGATGGCTTCATCGGGCGTGGCAGCCTGGTCGACCTTGGTCACGCCGAGCTGCCCGAGGTGCATGCGAATGTTCTGGCGCATCGTCGGCATGTCGTCGATGACCAGGCAGCGCAGGGCGCTGATGTGGCTGAAGGGCACTAAACTCATGAGAACGGTCTGTAAAGCGATCTGTAAGGCGATCTGTAAGGCGATCTGTTCGGGATTGCGGAATGCCGTGGGCCGAATAATTGCCGCGGCGCAATATCGTGCGAGATGACGACTATTGATACCAATTTGGCCATTGCTGACGAATTATTCCCCCCAACTCGCGAGTGTGCCGTTTTTTTTCCTTCCATGCATCATTCCTCTGCGATTTATGAAGTTTTTGGAAGGTCTGCCTCTCGTATAATTGTGGTTTTCGCCCACGGATGGAATTTGGGCCGACAAAAACGCTTGCACTAAGCACTGTTTTTTTATACAGTATCGCTCTATCGGGGCGGTCATCCACTGCTCCCCGGGCAACACCCGCGGCCTGCCAGCGATGGCCAGCCACCGCGAGCAAGATCCAAGCAACATTCAAGCAACATCAGCAAGACTCCCCCTGACACCCGTCTTCACGACATTTTGCCGAGAGAGATTTATGGACGACAAAAAAGCTGCGAACAACTCTGAAAAGAGCAAGGCGCTGGCCGCCGCGTTGGCACAGATTGAAAAGCAGTTTGGCAAGGGCTCGGTGATGCGCATGGAAGATGGCGTCATCGCTGAGGAAATCCAGTCCGTGTCCACCGGCTCCCTGGGCCTGGACATCGCGCTGGGCATCGGCGGCCTGCCGCGCGGCCGCGTGATCGAAATCTACGGTCCGGAATCCTCGGGCAAGACCACCCTGACCCTGCAATCGATTGCCGAAATGCAGAAGCTGGGCGGCACCTGCGCCTTCATCGACGCCGAGCACGCGCTGGATGTCACCTACGCGCAAAAGCTGGGCGTGAACCTGAACGACCTGCTGATCTCGCAGCCCGACACCGGCGAACAAGCCCTGGAAATCTGCGACGCCCTGGTGCGCTCCGGTGCGGTGGACCTGATCGTGGTCGACTCCGTGGCCGCGCTGACCCCCAAGGCTGAAATCGAAGGCGACATGGGCGATTCCCTGCCCGGCCTGCAAGCCCGCCTGATGTCGCAGGCGCTGCGCAAGCTGACCGGCAGCATCAACCGCACCAACACCACCGTGATCTTCATCAACCAGATCCGCATGAAGATCGGTGTCATGTTCGGCAACCCGGAAACCACCACCGGCGGTAACGCGCTGAAGTTCTACGCTTCCGTGCGCCTGGACATCCGCCGTACCGGTTCGATCAAGTCGGGTGATGAAGTCATCGGCAGCGAAACCAAGGTCAAGGTCGTCAAGAACAAGGTTGCGCCCCCGTTCCGCGAAGCCCACTTCGACATCCTGTATGGCGAAGGCACTTCCCGCGAAGGCGAGATCCTGGACCTGGGGTCGGAACACAAGGTGGTCGAGAAGTCCGGTGCCTGGTACAGCTACAACGGCGAGCGCATCGGCCAGGGCAAGGACAATGCCCGTAACTACCTGAAGGAACATCCGGAGCTGGCTCGCGAGATCGAGAACAAGGTCCGTGTCGCCCTGGGCGTGCCGGAACTGGCCGGTGGCGAAGCGGAAGCCAAGGCTTCCTGAATCCGCGCTTAAAGGATTCAAGCGCCATCGCGGCGACAGGGTTTGCCTGAGCCCTGGGTGTCGTGATGGTGGCTTGTTTATCTCGCTGGTGCCGTGCTGTGTTGGCGGTCTCAGGGGGAGGCAATACCGCAGTACAGCAAGTTCGCAACATGCCAAGACCGCCGATCAGCCTGAAAGCAAGGGCGCTCAAATATCTCTCTTCACGTGAGCATAGTCGCCAGGAACTTGCGCGTAAGCTTGCCCCTTACGCGCAAGAGGGCGATGACATCGAAGAGCTCCTGCAATGGCTGGAGCAGTCCCGTTTTCTTTCCCAGGAACGTTTTTCCGAATCGCTCGTGCATCGCCGCTCGGCGCGCTACGGCAATCAGCGCATCATCTCCGAACTTCACGGCCATGGCATTGAAGGTGAAGCCATCGCCGAACTGAAGGCCGATCTGGCCGCCGGGGAGGGCGAGCGTGCCGCGCAGGTGCTGCGCCGCAAGTACGCCGCACCGCCCGAGGATGCCGAGACCCGCGCCAAACAGATGCGCTTCCTCCTGCAGCGCGGTTTTTCCCATCGCAGCATCCGCGAAGCCTTCCAGACCGCTTGGGCCGACGACGAAGAATCCGCCTGAACCCAAGCTGCATCCAGCAGGGCCGGCCCGGCCAAGCACATTTTTCCCGCGTTTTCCTCGAAAACTCCCACCGGCGTGCGGCCTTGTCCTGCCCGATGGTAATTCCTGCGCATTGCGCCCGGTGTTAGCGCTACCGGCCAACAGGCCGTTTGTCGTGTGCTAGAATTCGGAAGTTTTTGCTGCGGCGCGCAAGCCTGAGGAGATACCGCGTGTTGCCGGTTTGTTAAAACGGCGCAACGGTGCAAGGCCCACGTCAGGAGCAGGAATGGATAATGCGAACGCTTCGGCGCAAGCTGGTGCGTTTCGACTATCAGACCAACTAAAGCAGACGGCATGCATATGCCCAATTCGACGAATTCACTCGCAACCCGCGCAGCTCACGCCTGCGCCCGACTCCATCCGGCAACGGATGCGACCCCCGCCTGCGGGTTGCAGTCTGCTTTCTGGTCGGCCGGCTCAATGCCGGCTTCCGAATTTCAATCCGGCAAGTTTCATTCATTCAGTGTCTAAAGGGAAGCTCCCATGAAAATCCATGAGTATCAGGGTAAAGAAATCCTGCGCCAGTTCGGCGTAACCGTGCCGCGCGGCATTCCTTGCATGTCGGTCGACGAAGTCGAAGCGGCTGCCCAGAAGCTCGGCGGCCCGGTGTGGGTCGTCAAGGCCCAGATCCATGCAGGCGGCCGCGGCAAGGGCGGTGGCGTGAAGGTGGCCAAGTCCATTGAGCAGGTCAAGGAATACGCCAACCAGATCATGGGCATGCAGCTGATCACCCACCAGACCGGCGCTGAAGGCCAGAAGGTGCGTCGCCTGCTGATCGAAGAAGGCGCGGACATCAAGAAGGAACTGTACGTTTCCCTGGTCACCGACCGCGTCTCGCAGAAGGTCGTCCTGATGGCCTCCAGCGAAGGCGGCATGGACATCGAAGAAGTTGCCCACAGCAACCCGGAAAAGATCCACAACGTCATCATCGACCCGATCGATGGCCTGACCGACGCCCAAGCCGACGACGTGGCTGCCAAGATCGGCGTGCCTGCCGCATCGATCCCGGCTGCTCGCCAGAACCTGCAAGGCCTGTACAAGGCTTACTGGGAAACCGACGCTTCCCTGGCTGAAATCAACCCCCTGATCCTGACCGGCGACGGCAAGGTCATCGCCCTGGACGCCAAGTTCAACTTCGACTCCAACGCCCTGTTCCGTCACCCGGAAATCGTCGCCTACCGCGACCTGGACGAAGAAGATCCGGCTGAAGTCGAAGCCTCCAAGTTCGACCTGGCCTACATCTCCCTGGACGGCAACATCGGCTGTCTGGTCAACGGTGCCGGCCTGGCCATGGCCACCATGGACACCATCAAGCTGTTCGGCGGCGAGCCGGCCAACTTCCTGGACGTGGGCGGCGGCGCCACCACCGAGAAGGTCACCGAAGCCTTCAAGATCATGCTGAAGAACCCCGAACTGAAGGCCATCCTGGTCAACATCTTCGGCGGCATCATGCGCTGTGACGTGATCGCCGAAGGCGTGATCGCGGCTTCCAAGGCCGTCTCGCTGAAGGTGCCCCTGGTGGTCCGCATGAAGGGCACCAACGAAGACCTGGGCAAGAAGCTGTTGGCCGATTCCGGTCTGCCGATCATCTCGGCCGACTCCATGGAAGAAGCCGCCCAAAAGGTCGTGGCAGCTGCCAAGTAAGTAACCCAACACGCAAGCCTGCGCGGCGCGAGCCGCCGGCTGCAAGCGATTGCAGCCCAGGCGCCGCCCGCGGCGCAGGCATCACAGTCAAGGAAGAGAAATGTCGATCCTCATCAACAAAGACACCAAGGTCATCACCCAAGGTATCACCGGCAAGACCGGCCAGTTCCACACCCGCATGTGCCGCGACTACGCGAATGGCAAGAATGCCTTCGTCGCAGGCGTGAACCCGAAGAAGGCCGGTGAAGACTTCGAAGGCATCCCCATCTATGCCAACGTCACCGAAGCCAAGAACGCCACCGGCGCCACCGTCTCCGTGATCTACGTGCCGCCCGCCGGCGCTGCTGCTGCCATCTGGGAAGCCGTCGAAGCCGAGCTGGACCTGGCCATCTGCATCACCGAAGGCATCCCCGTGCGTGACATGCTGGCCCTGAAGGACCGCATGGCCAAGGCCGGTTCCAAGACCCTGCTGCTGGGCCCGAACTGCCCCGGCCTGATCACCCCGGACGAAATCAAGATCGGCATCATGCCCGGCCACATCCACAAGAAGGGCCGCATCGGCGTGGTTTCCCGCTCGGGCACCCTGACCTATGAAGCCGTGGGCCAGCTGACCGCCCTGGGCCTGGGCCAGTCCTCCGCCGTCGGTATCGGTGGCGACCCGATCAACGGTCTGAAGCACATCGACGTCATGAAGGCCTTCAACGACGATCCGGACACCGACGCCGTCATCATGATCGGTGAAATCGGTGGTCCTGACGAAGCCAACGCTGCACGCTGGATCAAGGACAACATGAAGAAGCCGGTGGTTGGCTTCATCGCCGGCGTGACCGCGCCCCCGGGCAAGCGCATGGGCCACGCAGGTGCCCTGATCTCCGGTGGTGCTGACACCGCTGAAGCCAAGCTGGCCATCATGGAAGAGTGCGGCATCAAGGTCACCCGCAACCCGTCCGAAATGGGCCGTCTGCTGAAGTCGGTGCTGTAATTGACCACGGGCTGACTCGCTCAGCCACGGCAGTAAAGCAGTACCGCAAGACCAGCATGGGGAGCTCCGGCTCCCCATGTCATTTCTGGCAAGCCGTCCCGATGGGAGGCACTAACCGCGCACAACGCGGTCTTCCAGCCATGCGCCCGATCCGAGGCGCTGTTTTTCCAAGAGGACATGCATGGAATTCCTGGCCAACCTGAACTGGGTCGCCGTGGTGCAGATCATCCTGATCGATATCCTGCTCGGTGGCGACAATGCCATCGTCATCGCCCTGGCCTGCCGCAATCTGCCCGACAAGCTGCGCATGAAGGGCATCGTCTGGGGCACGGTGGGTGCGATCGGTATCCGCATCGCCCTGATCGCCTTCGCCGTGACGATGCTGCAATTGCCATTCCTCAAGCTGATCGGTGGCATCCTGTTGCTGTGGATTGGCATCAAGCTGCTCAACGAAGACGATGAGCACACCGACATCAACGGCAGCGACCGCCTGTGGGGCGCCGTCAAGACCGTGATCGTGGCGGACCTGGTGATGAGCCTGGACAACGTGATCGCCATCGCCAGCGCCGCCGAGCAAGCGGCCGGTGAGCACCAGCTGCTGCTGGTGGTATTCGGCATCGTGGTCAGCATCCCCATCATCGTCTGGGGCAGTACCCTGGTGTTGAAGCTGATGGAGAAATTCCCGGTCATCGTCACCCTGGGTGCAGCCTTGCTGGGCTACATCGCCGGTGGCATGATCTTCAGCGATGTCGCGGTACAGGGCTGGATCGAGGGCTTCATTGGCGACACCGAATTCGTGTTGCCGGGCGCTGCGGTGCACCTGAGCTTGCCCGGCCTGGTCGGTGCGCTCGGTGTGGTGCTGACCGGCCTGACGCTCAAGCGCAGGAAGCAGGAGCGCCAGAAAACGGCCGCCTGAGCGGCAAAGGCGCGTGCAGGCCATGGGGATGGCCGGCACGCTGCACACCAGAACCGGTGCCGCGGCGCCCGATACCCGGCCGTGCTTGAGCCAGGTCAGCGCCGCAGCACGACAAACCTGATAGCTTTGCAATTTTTTCGCTGGTACGCATGACCGGCGCTGCCGATACTGGCAACGCCCTTTTCATTTTTACGAGGATCCCATGAAACCCGTCGTCACCCGTCGCCCCCAACAAGGCTTCACCCTGCTCGAACTGATGGTCACGCTGGCCATCGTCGGCATTCTTGCGATGCTGGGCGCCTCGCAATACCAGGACTACATCGCCCGTGCGCGCGTCTCGGAAGGCTTCAACCTGGCCGAACCCTACAAGCTGGCCGTGACCGAGCAGATCAGCTCCAACAACGGCGTCTTCACCGTGGCGCAACTGGGCCTGCCGGCCTTCACCCCGACCGACAACGTCAGCAAGATCGAAGTCTCGCCGATGGAAAAGCGCGGCGTGGGCGGTGTCATCACCATCACTTACAGCCCGCGCGTGGGCGACGGCGGCACGCTCACGCTGACCCCCACCATCGCCTCCGGCACCATCCAGTGGCAATGCGCCGCCAAGGATGTGAAGCAGGCCGCCACGCCCGAAGGCGCTACCGCCAATACCGGCTTCGTCGCCGGTACGCTGCCGGCCAAGTTTGCACCGGCCAACTGCCGCGGCTGATCTGGGCTTGCAGCAGCGGATGCAGCATGAAAAAACGCGCCCTCGGGCGCGTTTGTCATTTTTGATTTGTCTTGTCCACAGCGAATTTGCTGCAGCGTGCTGCTTCAAGGGCGCGCCATGCTGATGTCGCTCTTGCCCCCGCGCTTTTCGGTCACGCAGATATCGGTCATGACCATGGTCTTGTCGACCGCCTTGCTCATGTCGTAGACGGTCAGCAGCCCGACCTGCACGGCCGTCAGTGCTTCCATCTCCACCCCGGTCTTGCCGAAGGTTTCCACTCGCGCGGTACAGCGCACGGAAGAACTGGCCGCATCGGTCTCGAACTCCACCGACACATGCGTCAAGGCCAGCGGATGGCACAGCGGAATCAGGTCGCCCGTGCGCTTGGCCGCCATGATGGCGGCGATGCGGGCGATGCCCAGCACGTCGCCCTTCTTGGCCGTGCCCGATTCGATGATGGCCAAGGTGGCCGGCTGCATGCGGATCACGCCGGTGGCCAGCGCCACGCGATGGGTCTCGTTCTTGCCGCCGACATCGACCATGTGCGCTTGTCCGCCCTGGTCGAAATGGGTGAGGCCGCCGTTGGGCGCGGAGTCGCCGGATGTGCTCATGCTGGTTCGCTGATGATGAAATGAAGGGAAAGGAGCGGGTATCATAGCAGGCAGCCTGCGGCTTGCCGCCAGCGCCGAGCTGTGCACCGCCTGCACCGCTGCCGCTGTCTTGCTTTCACCATGTGTCTGCCATCGATGACTGGGTCCATGCAACGAACCGTTCCTGAACTTTCCCGCCGCCCCCTGCGCCGCCTGCTCATGCGTGCGCTCAGCGCCACCTTCCTGCTGCTGCCGGCCGCCCCCTTGACGCTGTTGCCGCATCCCGGCGTGGCGCAAGGCCTGCCGACCCTGGGCGATACCGAACGCGAAGGCCTGTCGCCGCTGATGGAGCGCAAGCTGGGCGAAGAAATCATGCGCGACATCCGCACCGACCGCGATTATGTCGACGATGGCCCGATCTCGGAATACCTCAACAATTTCGGCCAGAACTTGGTCTCCATTCATCCTGAGGTACGCGGCGAGGCTGGCTTCGATTTCCAGTTCTTCATGGTGCGCGATCCCATGCTGAACGCTTTCGCGCTGCCGGGCGGCTTCATCGGGGTCAACAGCGGCCTGGTGCTGGCGGCACAGTCGGAATCCGAACTGGCCGGCGTGATGTCGCACGAAATCGGCCACGTGGCGCAGCGTCACATTGCGCGCATGCTGGGCCAGCAGAAGCAGAATTCCATGATCCAGCTGGCGGCCATCGTACTGGGTGCGCTGGCCGGGGTGTCCAAGGCCGGGGGCGATGCTGCCATGGCCACCATGATGGGCGGCACTGGCCTGGCCGTGCAGCGCCAGCTCAACTTCAGCCGCGATGCCGAACGCGAGGCCGATCGCATCGGCCTGCAGATCATGCGTGATGGCGGCTTCGATCCGTCGGGCATGGTGACCTTCTTCGGCCGCTTGCAGACGGCCTCGCGCAATTACAGCGATGCCGTGCCGCCTTACCTGATGACGCACCCGCTGACCACCGAGCGTATCGCCGACATCCAGGCCCGCATCCGCGACCAGCGCTACAAGCAGCGCGTGGACAACCCGGAATTCCAGCTGGCGCGCGCCCGTACCCAGGTCTTGCAGAATGACGGCGTGCAGGGCCTGCGCGACAACGTCGCCAAATTCACCGACCAGGCCAAAGGCAATACCAAGCTGATGACGGCCGCCGCCAAGTATGGCCTGGCTTTCGCCTACTACCGCCAGAACCGCTTCGAGCAGGCCGAGGCCGCATTGAAGGAGGCCCAGGAAGCGGCCATCCCGATGAAGACCGGCATCTTCTTCGGCAGCCTCGACATCGACATCAAGATCGCCCGCAAGCAGACCCAGCAGGCGCTGCAGGTGGCGGAGAGCATGCGCCAGCAGTACCCGATCTCGCGCAGCGTCGCGCGCCAGTACGCCGATGCCCTGATCGCCGCCAACCGCTACGACCAGGCCGTGGGCTACCTGCGCGACCAGGCGCAGCTGTATCGTTCGGATGCCCAGGTGCAGCAGCTGCTGGCCAAGGTCTACGCCGCGCAGGGCAAGCAGGCCCTGCAGCATTTGGCGCTGGCCGAATCCTATGCACTCAACGGCAGCCTGCTGGCGGCCATCGATCAGTTGGGGATTGCGCGCAAGGCACCGGATGCGACTTTCTACGACCAGTCACAGATCGATGCGCGCGAGCGCGAATGGAAGGCGCGCTGGAAGGATGAGCAGAAGGAGCTCAAAGACCGCTGACCCCTGCCCGCCGGAAAGTCAGGCGGGACGGGGGCTGCAGACGAATCTGAAGGTTTGTTCCAGTTGATCGCTGGCGATGCGTTGCAGCGGCAGGTCCTGCCCGTTCCAGGTGAAGGAAAGTGTCAAATCCTCAGTGCCCTCCAGCCAGCGCAGCAGGGCCTCTTCATCTGCTTGCCCGGCGTGATGCAGGCAGGGCAGCAAGGTGGCCAGATCGCGGTCATCGACGCCGGCAATGATCTCGCCGCTGCGCAGGTAGAGTCGGCCGCTCTCATCCATCCAGGCGGCATCGAGATGCTCCACCGTGGCCTGGGTATGCAGGACGAGGGAGGGAACAAGCGCACCCGCGCCCGGCTGGGTCCGCAGGATATGCGGCACCCACTCCAGATCCACATATACCCGCTGCGGCCCGTTCTGGAAGTACCAGCAGCCGCTATCGTCGCAGGTGTAGTTGCGGTCGATGAAGGCCAGCAGGGCAGGGTGGCGGATGGGGTCTCCGGGCAGTTCCAGTTGCTGTGCCCGTTCGTCGCGCATGCGCCATTGTCCGCGCGCATCCAGCCGCAGCCAGCCGAAGCAGTACGGCACGTTGGGCCAACGGGCCATGGCCTGGCGGACGATCTCATCCATGGGCCAGCTCCGTGTGCGCCACGAAGGCGCTCTCCGCCTTGCCTTCCAGGAAATGCAGCAGCCGCTGCGGCAGCCACGCCAGGCTGCCCGGCGGCCCACCCGCGGCAAAGCCCACATGGCCGCCCTGTTCGGGATATTCCAGCACCACTTCCGGTGCCGCCGAGCGCGGCAGGTGGCGCGCCGGCAGGAAAGGATCGTTCTGCGCATTCAATACCAGCGTGGGCACGCTGATGTCGTGCAGGATGTGCTTGGCGCTGGCGCGGTCCCAATAATCGTCGGTATTGCGATAGCCGTGCAGGGGCGCGGTGACCACATTGTCGAAGGCATAGAGATCGCGCGCCGACAGCAGGGCCTCGCGGTCGAACAGGCCCGGGAACTGGTCCAGCTTGGCCAGGCACTTGGGCCGCATGGTGCGCAGGAAGACCCAGGTGTAGAGCCGGTTGAAGCCGCTGGCCAGCGCCGCACCGCCCCCGGCCAGGTCCAGCGGGGCCGACACCGCGCAGGCGGCGTCGACAATCTCGGCCTCGTGCTGGGATTCGCCCAGCCAGCGCAGCAGGGCATTGGCACCCAGCGAGACGCCGCAGGCATACAGGTGCGTGGCCGCCAGGTCTTGCTGGCGCAGCTTGAGGCGGGGGATGATCCAGTCCAGCTCGGCGGTGTCGCCCGAGTGATAGAAGCGCGGCGCCAGGTTGATCTCCCCCGAGCAGCCGCGAAAATGCGGAATCGCCCCATGCCAGCCACGCCGCTGCACCTCGGCCATGAGCGCGCGGCTGTAGTGGCTGTCGGAAGAGCCTTCCAGCCCGTGGAACAGCACCAGCAGCGGCCGTCCCGGCTGGCCGTCGACGAAATCGATGTCGATGAAGTCGCCATCGGGCGCTTCCCAGCGCTCGCGCCGGAACGCCACCTTCGGCTTGGGCAGGAAGGTGGACGGATAGATGGTCTGGAGATGGCCGCCGGGAAGCCAGCGGGGCGGTACGTAAAGCATGGTGCAGCCTTGCTCGGAATCGGATGGCGCAAGCGCCTGTGGATAAATCAGGCCGCCGTCAATGCAGCATGGCCCCGCTGATCACCGGTTCCACCGGTGCCGCGCCGGGTGCGACCGAGGCGTGGTGCATCACCATGCGCCAGCCCAGGGCGGTCTTGAGGTAGACGTTGGTGGCGATGACGTGCACATCCTGCTGCGGGTCGCCGCCGTGGTCGATGTCTTCCACCACGCTGTGCACGGCGGTCATCATGTTCTGGGTGGCGTGCAACTGGCGCGGGCGGATGTGCAGGCCGCCGTTGGAAAGGATGTCTTCCCATACGGCGCGGATATCTGCGTGGCCGACCAGGCGTTGTGCGCCGGGGTGGATGCAGACGATTTCCTCGTCATCGGCCCACAGGTCCATCAGCGCGTCCAGGTCGGCACGGGCCAGGGCGTCGTAGTAGGCAGCTTCGATTTCATCGGGCGAACCATGGATCAGTTTGTTGCGGGGCATGACAATCTCCGGATCAGATGAAAAGAGGGCCTTGTGGGCCCTCTCGTGTCTGGTGCGAAAGCTCGATGTTAGTGGCCTTTGACCACGGTACCGGGTTTGAGCTGGTACTGGGTACCGCAGTACGGACATTTGGCCGCGCCGTGCGCGTCCAGTTCCAGGAACACGCGCGGGTGCGAGTTCCAGGCCGACATGCTGGGGTTGGGGCAGTGGGCCGGCAGGTCCTTGCCTTCGAGCAGGATCACGCCCTGCGATGCTTGAGCTTGGCTCATCTTGTTCTCCGTTGCTTGCAATTGACTGAAGTTGATACGTGAAAATCTGCGCTGATCCGCCCGCGCCTCACACCAGCGTGAGCCAGTGCTTGTACTGTGGTGCCCGCCCCGAGACCACGTCGAAGAACAGGGTCTGCAGCTTCTCGGTGATGGGGCCACGGCCGCCGTTGCCGATGACGCGGCGATCCAGTTCGCGGATCGGCGTGACCTCGGCGGCGGTGCCGGTGAAGAAAGCTTCATCGGCGCAATACATCTCGTCGCGGGTGATGCGTTTTTCGATGACCTCGATGCCCAGGTCGCGCGCCATGGTCAGCACGGCGTCGCGGGTGATGCCATCGAGGCAGGAGGCCAGGTCGGGAGTATAGATCTTGCCGTTCTTGACGATGAAGACATTTTCACCCGAACCTTCGGAGACATAACCGTCCGTGTCCAGCAGCAGCGCTTCGTCGTAGCCATCGGCCAGCGCTTCCTGATTGGCCAGGATGGAATTGATGTAGTAGCCGCTGGCCTTGGCGCGCACCAGCGAGACGTTCACATGGTGGCGGGTGAAGGAAGAGGTCTTCACGCGGATGCCCTTGTTGATGCCGTCTTCGCCCAGGTAGGCCCCCCACGGCCAGGCCGCGATGGCCACGTGGATCTGGTTGCCCTTGGCGGACACGCCCAGCTTTTCCGAGCCGATCCAGATCAGCGGGCGGATGTAGCAGGATTCCAGCTTGTTCTCGCGCACCACCTGGCACTGCGCCTCGGCCAGGGTGGCCTGGTCGAACGGCACTTCCATCTGGAAGATCTTGGCCGAGTTGAACAGGCGCTGGGTATGTTCCTTCAGGCGGAAAATGGCCGTGCCTTCCGCGGTCTTGTAGGCGCGCACGCCTTCGAAGACACCCATGCCGTAGTGCAGGGTGTGGGTCAGTACGTGAATGGTGGCGTCTCGCCAATCGATCAGCGCGCCGTCCTTCCAGATCTTGCCGTCGCGGTCAGCCATGGACATGGTGGTCTCCCTGTGTGCAGTGATTGCAAACTTCCCGAAATGGATTGTTCCGTTCTGACAAATCGAACTGAACAAAGAGCACCATTCTAGCGGATTCACGCGAGTAAAAACTTTCATCTGTAGAATGAAAGGCCTGAGTGAAAATGCACACACCATCACGCGCGCCGACCCTCTGCGGCCGGCCGCTTCTTCAATCGCCCACGGAAGACCAATGCAGAAGGAGACAGGCGAGGACCGATCAGGGGCCGGGAGCAATCCCCCCGCGCACGACCCTGACGCTGCCCGCCGCATCGAGAAGGAAGCCTTCCAGGAAGGCTGGCGCGCCAGTGCCTCGACCATTCCCGCCGTGCTGGCCTGGGGCATGGTTTCGGGCATGGCCATGGTCAAGTCGGGGCTGACGATCTACCAGTCGCTGGGCATGAGCTTGCTGGTCTATGCCGGGTCGGCCCAGTTCGCGGCGCTGCCCCTGCTGGCGGCCGGAGTGCCGCTGCTGGTGGTGTTCTTCACCGCCATGATCGTCAACCTGCGCTTCGTGATCTTCTCGGCGGCCGTGGCACCGCATTTCGAACACCTGCCCTGGTATCGCCGGGTCTGGTACGGCTTCTTCAATGGCGATATCTCGATGGCCTTCTTTCCGCAGCGCTATCCTCCGTCTACTTTTCATCAACCTGCCGGCAAGATCGGTTATTTTGCGGCGATCTGCTGTCCGGGCTGGGTTGCTTGGCAGCTCGGCGCGACCATCGGCATCCTCCTCGGCAGCCAGATTCCGGAAAGCTGGAATATCGGCTTTGCCGGCACCCTGGCCCTGATCGCCGTGATGATCCCCATGACCAGCAGCCTGCCGGCCCTGGCCGGGGTGGTGGTGTCGGGCACGGTGGCGGTGCTGGCGCTGGACCTGCCGTACCGGCTGGGCCTGCTGCTGGCCATGGTGCTGGGCATGGCGGCGGCGATGCTGGCCGACAAGCTGCTGCCCGGCAGCGGCAGTGACGGCGATGCAGAGGCGACGGCATGAGCGACTGGTATGTCTGGGGCGCCATCGTGCTGCTGACCATCTCCACGGTGGTGACCCGCAGCGGATTCTTCCTGTTTGGCCATGCGGTCAAGCTGCCGCCGCGCGTCAAGCATGCCTTGAGCTACGCGCCGGCAGCGGCCATGGCGGCCATCATCTTCCCGGATCTGGTGACGTCAGGCGGGGCCATCGAGATGAGCCTGGCCAACCCGAAGTTGCTGGCCGGCATCGGTGCCGGCGTTTTCTTTGCGGCAACGCGTCATCTTTTGGGAACTATTGTGGCAGGAATGTCACTCTTTACACTGCTGCGCTGGTTGCTATGAAGTTTCGCGCAGAGCGCCAGGATGCGCTCCGGATGTTGTTGAGGCTGCCAAAAAGCCGTCAGGAGCGGGTCAGGCTGGAGTAAAATACGGCGTTTTTCGCCCCCTTCTTCGAATTCCTACCTATGAAATTCAACCGACTGAGCGATTTGATTTCTGCCAAGCAATTGCAAGGCAAACGCGTCTTCATCCGTGCCGATCTGAACGTCCCGCAGGATGATGCCGGCAACATCACCGAAGATACCCGCATCCGCGCTTCGGTCCCGGCCATTCGCGATGCCCAGCAGGCAGGCGCTGCAGTGATGGTGACCTCCCACCTGGGCCGTCCGACCGAAGGCGAGTTCAAGCCCGAAGATTCGCTGGCCCCGGTGGCCAAGCGCCTCTCCGAGCTGCTGGGAAGTGAAGTCAAGCTGGTCGCCGACTGGGTCGATGGCGTGGACGTGCAGCCCGGCCAGGTCGTGCTGCTGGAAAATTGCCGTCTGAACAAGGGCGAAAAGAAGAACAGCGACGAGCTGGCGCAAAAGATCGCCAAGCTCTGCGATATCTACGTCAATGACGCCTTCGGTACCGCGCACCGCGCCGAAGCCACCACCTACGGCGTGGCCAAGTTTGCCCCCGTCGCCTGTGCCGGCCCGCTGCTGGCCGCTGAGCTGGATGCGCTGGGCAAGGCCCTGAACCAGCCGGCCCGTCCGCTGGTGGCCATCGTGGCCGGTTCCAAAGTCTCCACCAAGCTGACCATCCTGAAGACCCTGGCCGAGAAGGTCGACAACCTCATCGTCGGTGGCGGCATCGCCAATACCTTCATGCTGGCGGCCGGCCTGAAGATCGGCAAGTCCCTGGCCGAGCCGGACCTGGTGGACGACGCCAAGGCCATCATCGAGTTGATGGCCAAGCGCGGCGCTTCGGTACCTATCCCCACGGACGTCGTGGTGGGCAAGGAATTCTCCCCGACCGCTGCAGCCACCGTGAAGGCGGCTGCCGATGTGGCTGACGACGACATGATCTTCGACATCGGCCCCCAGACCGCTGCCGTCCTGGCTGAACAGCTCGGCCGCGCCGGCACCATCGTCTGGAACGGCCCGGTGGGCGTGTTCGAGTTCGACCAGTTCGGCCGTGGCACCGAAACCCTGGCCAAGGCCATCGCGGCATCGTCCGGCTTCTCGATCGCCGGTGGCGGCGATACCCTGGCCGCCATTGCCAAGTACAACATTGCCGACAAGGTCGGCTACATCTCCACCGGTGGTGGCGCTTTCCTGGAATTCCTGGAAGGCAAGACCCTGCCGGCTGTCGAGATCCTGCTGCAACGCGCGCAGTAAGCGTCACCGGCGCTGCGCCCTGTTGCCGGGCGCAGCGCCCGGCTGTTCCATCCGAATTCTGAGTCTGTAGCACCACCAATGATGAACGCGTCCGAGACGCGCGTTCGGGGCGGAAGCTCTCCGCCTGATCGGCCCTGCATCGGGCCGGGCAGCGGGCTTCTATCACCAAGTCGCAACCAGAAGGTATTCATGTCCAGAGCAACAAAAATCGTCGCCACCATCGGTCCCGCTTCCAGCGACCGTGACACTTTGACCCGCATGATCCGCGCCGGCGTTGACGTCGTGCGTCTCAATTTCTCCCACGGCAAGCCGCAGGACCACATCGACCGCGCCACCCTGGTGCGCGAAGTGGCCGACGAATGCGGCAAGAAGGTCGCCATCATGGCCGACCTGCAAGGTCCCAAGATCCGCGTGGGCAAGTTCGAGAATGGCAAGATCATGCTGGCCAACGGCGACAAGTTCATCCTCGATTCCGATTGCCAGATGGGCAACCAGGAACGCGTGGGTCTGGACTACAAGGCATTGCCGCGTGACCTGAAGGGCAACGACGTGCTGCTGTTGAATGACGGCCTGATCGTGCTGAAGGTCGAACGCGTGATGGGCAACGAGATCCACACCGTGGTCAAGATCGGTGGCGAGCTGTCCAACAACAAGGGCATCAACCGCCAGGGCGGCGGCCTGTCCGCACCGGCGCTGACCGCCAAGGACATGGACGACATCAAGACCGCCATGAGCTTCCAGGCCGATTACGTGGCCGTGTCCTTCCCCAAGAACGCCACCGACATGGAAATGGCGCGCCAGTTGTCCAACGTGGCCGGTGAGCCCTTCGGCCACAAGCCGATGATGATCGCCAAGATCGAGCGCGCCGAAGCCATCCCGCTGCTGCAGGAAATCCTGGATGCCTCCGACGGCATCATGGTGGCCCGTGGCGACCTGGCCGTGGAAGTGGGCAATGCCGCCGTGCCGGGGTTGCAGAAGCGCATGATCAAGATGGCGCGCGCCTCCAACAAGCTGACCATCACCGCGACCCAGATGATGGAGTCCATGATCGTCAACGCCGTGCCGACCCGCGCCGAAGTCTCGGACGTGGCCAACGCCGTGCTGGATGGCACCGATGCCGTGATGACCTCGGCCGAGACCGCCTCCGGCAAGTATCCGGTGGAAACCGTGGAAGCCATGTCGGCCATCTGCCTGGAAGCCGAGCGCTCCGAGAATGTGCAGCTGGACGCCGATTTCCTGAACCTGCGCTTTACCCGCGTGGACCAGTCCATCGCCTATGGCGCGCTGTTTACCGCGCACCACCTGCGCGTGAAGGCCATCGCCGCGCTCACCGAATCCGGTTCGACGGCGCTGTGGATGAGCCGTCACAACATCGATATCCCGATCTTTGCGATCACCCCCAATGTCGCCACGCGCCGCAAGGCTTCGCTGTTCCGCAACGTGCATACGCTGGAACTGGCCCAGGCGCCCGACACCGAAGCCATGTTGAAGGGCGCCCAGGATCTGCTGCTGGCGCAAGGCGTGGTGCAGAAGGGTGACCTGATCGTCGTGACCTGGGGCGAGCCCATCGGCCAGGTCGGCGGCACCAATGCGCTGAAGATTCTGCGCGTTGGCGAGTACTGATTTTTCATCGTTCTGGAGTTTTCATCATGCCTCTCGTATCCATGCGTCAACTGCTGGACCATGCCGCCGAAAACGGTTACGGCCTGCCGGCGTTCAACGTCAACAACCTGGAGCAGGTCACTGCCATCATGGAAGCCGCCAATGAAGTCGGCGCGCCCGTGATCATGCAAGCCTCCGCCGGTGCCCGCAAGTACGCGGGTGAAGCCTTCCTGCGCCACCTGATCTCGGCGGCCGTGGAAGCCTATCCGCACATCCCCGTGGTGATGCACCAGGATCACGGCCAGTCGCCGGCGGTCTGCATGGCCGCCATCAAGTCCGGTTTCTCCTCCGTGATGATGGATGGCTCGCTGGAAGCCGACGGCAAGACCGTGGCCAGCTACGAGTACAACGTCGAAGTCTCGCGCAAGGTGGTCGAGTTCTCGCACGCCATCGGCGTGACGGTCGAAGCCGAACTGGGCGTGCTGGGTTCGCTGGAAACCATGAAGGGCGACAAGGAAGACGGCCACGGTGCTGACGGCACCATGACCCGTGAACAGCTGCTCACCGACGTGAACCAGGCGGCCGACTTCGTCAAGGCCACCCAGTGCGACGCGCTGGCTATCGCCATCGGTACTTCGCACGGCGCCTACAAGTTCTCGCGCAAGCCCACCGGCGACATCCTGGCGATCGATCGCATCAAGGAAATCCACGCCCGCATCCCCAACACCCACCTGGTGATGCACGGTTCTTCGTCGGTGCCGCAGGAACTGCTGGCCGAGATCCGCGAATTCGGCGGTGACATGAAGGAAACCTACGGCGTGCCGGTCGAAGAAATCCAGGAAGGCATCAAGCACGGCGTGCGCAAGATCAACATCGACACCGACATTCGTCTGGCCATGACCGGTGCGATCCGCCGCTACCTGTTCGAGAACCCGTCCAAGTTCGACCCGCGCGACTACCTGAAGCCAGCCCGCGAAGCTGCCAAGCTGGTCTGCAAGGCACGTTTCCTGTCCTTCGGCTGCGAAGGTCAGGCTGGCAAGATCAAGCCGGTCTCGCTGGAAAAGATTGCCGAGAAGTACAAGAGCGGCGAACTGGCACAGATCGTCCAGTAAGCACGCAAGCCGCTGAACGGCCTACGCCGGACGCAAGGCCCCACCGACCGGAATCGCCCTGAAAATGGCGGTTCCGGTTTTTGACTTTACGAGAAGACCACCATGAGCAGTCTCTACAAATCCTCGATCACTTCCCTGCCGCTGCTGGGCACAGGCAAGGTCCGCGAAAACTACGCCGTCGGCGACGACAAGCTGTTGATCGTGACCACCGATCGCCTCTCGGCCTTCGATGTCATCATGAACGAACCGATCCCCGGCAAGGGCAAGGTCCTGAACCAGATGAGCGATTTCTGGTTCGAGAAGCTGGGCCACATCGTGCCCAATCACCTGACCGGCGTCGATCCCGAGTCCGTGGTGAGCCCGGCCGAAGTGGAGCAGGTGCGCGGACGCGCCGTGGTGGCCAAGCGCTTGAAGCCCATCCTGGTGGAAGCCGTGGTGCGCGGCTACATCATCGGTTCCGGCTGGAAGGATTACCAGGCCACCGGTGCGATCTGCGGCATCCAGCTGCCGGCCGGTCTGCAGCAGGCTTCCAAGCTGGAACAGCCGATCTTCACCCCGGCCGCCAAGGCCGACCTGGGCGAACACGACGAAAACATCAGCTTCGAAGAAACCGAAAAGCGCATCGGCACCGAACTGGCCCACAAGATCCGCGACGTCGCCATCCAGCTCTACAAGGAAGCCGCTGACTATGCGGCCACGCGCGGCATCATCATCGCCGACACCAAGTTCGAATTCGGCCTGGATGACAACGGCGTGCTGCACCTGATGGATGAAGTGCTGACGGCAGACTCTTCGCGCTTCTGGCCGGCCGACAGCTACCAGGTCGGCATCTCGCCGCCGTCCTTCGACAAGCAGTTCGTGCGCGATTACCTGGAAACCGTCGAGGGCTGGCAGAAGACCCCGCCGGCACCGGCGCTTCCGGCCGATGTGATCGCAAAGACCGGCGCCAAGTACCGCGAGGCGCTGGAACGCCTGACTGGCGAGAAGCTCAAGGACTGACGAGGACCGGACATGAACGATACTGTCAAACCGTTGATCGGCGTGGTCATGGGGTCGTCCTCCGACTGGGAGGTGATGCAGAATGCGGTCGCCATCCTGAAGGACTTTGGCGTGCCCTTCGAAGCCCAGGTGATCTCCGCGCACCGCATGCCGGACCAGATGTTCGCCTACGCCGAGAGCGCCCGCACGCGCGGCCTGCGCGCCATCATCGCCGGTGCCGGCGGTGCCGCGCACCTGCCGGGCATGATCGCCGCCAAGACCATCGTGCCGGTGCTGGGTGTGCCGGTGCCTTCCAAGTATCTGCGTGGCGAGGATTCGCTGTTGTCCATCGTGCAGATGCCCAAGGGCATTCCGGTGGCCACCTATGCCATCGGCGAAGCCGGTGCCGCCAATGCGGCGCTGTCGGCCATCGCCATGCTGGCCACCACCGACGCGGCCCTGGCTGAAAAGCTGGAAGCCTTCCGCAAGACCCAGACGCAAGTCGCCCTCGACATGAAGTTGCCTGTATGACCCAGCAGTCCGCCTCCACCCTTCGTCCCGCCGTTCCCTCGACCACGCCGGCCACCTGGCTGGGCGTGATGGGCGGTGGCCAGCTCGGCCGCATGTTCGCCCATGCGGCGCAGAGCATGGGCTTCAAGGTCGCCGTGCTGGAAGCCGATGCCGACTGCCCGGCCGGGCAGGTGGCGGACCGCCTCATCAACGCCGCGTACGACGATGGTGCGGCGCTGGCCGAACTGGGGGCGCTGTGCGCGGCCATCACGACCGAGTTCGAGAACGTCTCGGCCAAGAGCCTGGCCACGCTGGCAGCACAGACCTTCGTGGCACCGGCGGCTTCCGGCGTCTCGATTGCGCAGGACCGTACTGCCGAGAAAGCCTTCTTTACCGAATGCGGATCGCAGTCCGGCGTGCTGCCGGCTCCGCACCTGGTGATCAACAGCGAGGCCGATATCGATGGTCTCGATGCCAAGCTGCTGCCGGGCATCCTCAAGACGGCCCGCATGGGTTATGACGGCAAGGGCCAGGTGCGCGTGCGCACTGTCGACGAGGTGCGCGCCGCTTTCGCCGCCATGAAGGGCGTGACCTGCGTGCTGGAGAAGATGCTGCCGCTGGCCTATGAAGTCTCGGTGCTGGTGGCGCGCGGCCATGATGGCCAGGCTGTGGTCTATCCGATTGCCGAGAACGTGCATCGTGACGGCATCCTCTTCACCACCACCGTGCCCGGTCCCAACATCAAGGCCGATGCTGCTGCGCGTGCGCAGCAGGCGGCCTTGCAGATCATCGGTGCGATGCAGTATGTCGGTGTGCTGTGCATCGAATTCTTCGTGCTGGACGATGGCGCGCTGGTGGTCAACGAGATGGCCCCGCGTCCGCACAACAGCGGCCATTACACCATCGATGCCTGCGTCACCAGCCAGTTCGAACAGCAAGCCCGCGCCATGGCGCGCCTGCCGCTGGGCGATACGCGCCAGCATTCGCCCTCGGTGATGCTGAACATCCTCGGCGATGTCTGGTATGAGGGTGACACGGACGCGCAGCGCGAGCCGGCCTGGGATCAGGTGCTGGCCCTGCCCGGTGCGCACCTGCACCTGTACGGCAAGGCGGAAGCACGCCGTGGCCGCAAGATGGGCCATGTCACCTTCACCGGTGCCACGCTGGCCGATGCACAGCGCCAGCTGGCAGCCGCCTGCGCCATCCTCGGCATCACGCTGTAAGCGAGGCCGGCGATGAACGACAAGCGCGCTTCTTCCACTGTGCCCATCGATGTCGCGGCCATCATGCACGCCGCGCGCAAGCTGGAGCAGGGAGGACTGGTGGCCTTCCCGACCGAGACCGTCTATGGCCTCGGCGGTGACGCCGAAAACCCGGCCGCCATTGCTGCCATCTATGCGGCCAAGGGACGTCCTGCCAATCATCCGGTGATCGTGCACGTTTCACCGGAAGCCGATATCGGCTATTGGGCCGCGTCGGTGCCGGTGGAAGCGCGGCGCCTGATTGCCTCGTTCTGGCCCGGTCCGCTCACGCTGATCCTCAAGCGCGCTGCGCACATTCCCGATGCCGTGGCCGGTGGCCAGGATTCAGTGGGCGTGCGCTGCCCTTCGCATCCGGTGGCGCAGGCGCTGCTGCGCGAATTCCGCGGCGGCAAGGGCGGCATCGCCGGTCCCTCGGCCAACAAGTTCGGACACGTCAGTCCGACCACCGCCGAGCACGTGCGCGAGGAATTCGGCAGCGATGCCGACAGCCCGGTGGCTTACGTGCTTGATGGCGGTCAGAGCGAAGTGGGCATCGAGTCCACCATCGTCGATCTGTCCCGCATCGAGACCCATGGCCCGGTGCTGCTGCGCCCCGGCCAGATCAGCGCGGATCGTATCGCTGCCGTGCTCGGTGTGCCCCTGGCCACGCCCGACGCCACTGCACCGCGCGCATCAGGTACGCTCGATGCGCACTACGCACCGCATACGCCGGTGGTGCAGGTTGCGTCGGCCGAGCTGCCAGCGCTCCTGGGCAAGTTGGCTGGCATCGGTCAGAAGGTCGCGTTGATCCAGCGTGAATTCCGGGGTGATGGTGTGCCCGGCGTCACAGTGATCCGGCCCATGCCGCTCACTGCCGATGCTTATGCCCACGATCTCTATGCCGCCCTGCGCGACATGGACCATGCCGGCGCAGACCTCATCGTGGTGGAATCTCTGCCCCTCAGTGCAGACTGGCAAGGCGTCAACGACCGCCTGCGCCGCGCGGCCTTCGATTCGCAGGGTTTGCTGGCGCGCCTGATCCAGGACTGAACGGCGGCTCAACCAAAGTCTGATCGTCCGCAACGCCGGTCATTTGGCACTCCGCCAATGATCGGTCGGTGCGACGTTGCTGACTTGTGCTTCCCGCCATCGCCCATCCTGCTATGCCAGTACTGACTCGCCAGTCAGTACGCGGTTGCCAAAAGCAGACATGCACTATCGTGCTCTTCACATGTTCTATACAAAATGTGACAAAGCTGGCATAGTATCTCCACCGAATAGCACGCGCGTTCTTTTTGTTTCGTCAGCGTAAAAACCACGTACGGACCAGTTACGCAGGATTACGTTGAATAATGAAAAACGGTAACCAGCCGTGACAGCAATCCCGTCTATCGCCAGACATAGGGAATAAAAAATCCGGGCACTGCCCGCAACTCTTGGAGACAGCAATGCAAAAACAATTTTCCTTCCTGCCCAAACTCGCCGCATTGTCCGTGATGGCAGCGTGCGCTGCACCGGCCATGGCGCAGACCGCGGGCAGCAATATCATCAATCTCGGCTGGTTCCATCTGGCACCCCAGGATTCCAGCGAAACCCTGCGCAAGAACGACGGTCCGGGCGCTGGTCCGATCGCCGGTTCCGGCGCAACCGTCAATAGCGCCGATACCCTGGGCATCGCTTTCACTCACTTCCTGACGGACAACTTCTCGCTGACCGCCGACCTGGGCATTCCGCCGACCTTCAAGCTCGACGGTACCGGCACGCTGGCCGGTGTGGGTCAGATCGGGCAGGCCAAGCAGTGGAGCCCGGCGATCGTGGCCAAGTATCACTTCGGTGATGCCAACAGCACCTTCCGCCCCTTCGTTGGTGCCGGCGTGACCTATGTCTGGTATGACAACATCGAACTGAGCAACAACTTCCAGCGCACCATCTCCAGCAAGTACACCAATGGCGCCGTCACCAGCGCCAAGTCCAGTGCCGCCCTGAGCTCGTCGTGGGCCCCGGTGCTGACCGTGGGTGCCAACTACAACTTCGACAAGAACTGGTCCGTGGGCTTGTCCGTGTCCTACATCCCACTCAAGACCAATGCCGACATCACCACCGAGCTGCCCGCTGCAGCAGGTGGCACGACGCACTCGAGCACCAGCCTGACGATCAACCCGATCGTCAGCTTCCTGTCGGTGGGCTACAAGTTCTAAGACCGGAACGCTGCTGAAAAAAATGGCACCCGGAGCAATCCGGGTGCCATTTTCTTTTGGGCAGCTGCCTCAAAGCACAGCAGACGCGCTGTTCAGAAAGCTTCAGTCTTCGTGAACCGGCCATTGTGGAAGACCAGCGCGGCTTGCGGGTCGACTTCGCAATGTTCCACCTCGCCCACGAAGATGACGTGGTCGCCTTCCGGATACTGGCTGCGGTTGTGGCATTCGAACCAGGCCGAGGCCCCATCCAGAATCGGCTGGCCGGTGCGCGAGAGCGTGTAGGCCACGCCTTCGAAGCGGTTTTCCATCTTGCTGGCGAATTGCTGCGCCAGATGCGCCTGCTCGGCGCTGAGGATGTTGATCACGTAATGCGAATTGCCGGAGAACACCGGCAGGCTGTTGGCGCGTGTGCCGAGGCTCCACAGCACGAGTGGAGGATCCAGCGAAACCGAATTGAAGGAGCTGGCGGTCAGTCCCAGGAGGCTGCCATCGGCCAGCCGCGTGGTGATGACGGTGACGCCCGTGGCGAACTGCGACAGGGCCTGGCGGAAATGCGCCGCGTCGAACTGACGCGCTTCGGCGCGGGGAAAGCGTGTGTGCATCGGGAGTCTGCTTGGAGGTCGAAGCGCTGCGGCCTGCACCTTGCGGCCAGCCGGTCAATGCGCGGAGATGCACATGATAACGGATCGCGCGCAGTCTTGCCGTGCGGGCTGGGCTTGGATGGCTTGAGAATGCTTCACATCGGCCTCACTTGAGGTGCTGAATTGGAGTAAAGTTTTATAACAAGCAACTTAACGGGAGAACATCATGGCCACGGAAATTGCAGTACTCGGCGGCGGCTGCTTCTGGTGCCTGGAAGCGGTGTACCAGCAGGTCAAGGGCGTGCAGTCGGTGGAGTCCGGCTATACCGGCGGCAGTGTGGTCAACCCCAGCTACGAGCAGGTGTGCGGCGGCCAGACCAGGCATGCGGAAGTGGTCAAGCTGGCCTTCGATCCGCAGCAGATCAGCTTCCGCGAGATTCTGGAAATTTTCTTCACCATCCATGACCCGACCACGCTGAACCGCCAGGGCAATGACGTCGGTACGCAGTATCGTTCAGTCATCTACTATCAGGACGAGACCCAGCACGAGACGGCCAGGCACATCATCGCCGAGATGGCCTTGGTGTGGGATGCGCCCATCGTGACCGAACTGTCGTCGCCGCAGGCCTACTATCGCGCCGAGGACTATCACCAGAACTACTTCGTGCAGCATCCCTTCCAGGGCTACTGCGCCTTCGTGGTGGCGCCCAAGGTGGCCAAGCTGCGTGAGGTGTTTGCGGAGAAGAGCAAGCCGGAATAAATTCCCGCTGCGTGTGACGAGGTTCCACGTACAAGGCGTACAACGTACAACGGGCCTGCCCAAGAAAGGGCAGGCCCGTTGCTTGATGGGGCTGGCGAACGCTTATTGTTGTGCGTAGATGTACTTGCGCGACCACGGCAGCTGCTGTGCGCTGCGGCCGGCCTTGGTGCAGATGACCTGATACAGCGAGATCCAGTCGCGTTCGAAACCGTAGGCGCTGCCGGCCAGGTAAACGCGCCAGATACGGTAGCGCTTCTCGTCGGTCACGCGGTGGATGGCGTCGGCGTTGGCTTCGAAATTGTCGGCCCACAGGCTGCAGGTGCGGGCATAGTGGCGTCGCAGGTTTTCGACGTCGAACGCTTCCAGGCCGCCTTCCTGCATGGTCCGCAGCACCGTGCTGATGTGCGGCAGTTCGCCGGCGGGGAACACGTACTTGTCGATGAATTCACCGGCCCCATAGGGCGACTCGCCATTCTCGATGTCGGTGCTGGTGATGCCGTGGTTCATGGCCATGCCGCCATCGGCCAGCAGCTTCCTGATCTGGGCAAAATACGTCGGCAAATTCTTGATGCCCACATGCTCGAACATGCCCACGGAGGTGATGCGGTCGAAGGTGCCGGTGACGTCTCGGTAGTCCTGCAGGCGGATCTCGATGCGGTCGCCGAGTCCGGCCGCTTCCACCCGCTCACGTGCCAGGGCGTACTGGTTCTTGGAAAGCGTCACGCCCACGCAGCGCGCACCGAATTTCTGCGCCGCCCGCAAGACCAGCGCACCCCAGCCGCAGCCGATGTCGAGCAATGTCTGGCCGGGCTTGAGCTGGATCTTCTCCAGGATGTGGTCGATCTTCTTGAGCTGGGCCGTGGCGAGATCCTCGTCGCCGTTCTCGAAGTAGGCGCAGGAATACACCATGTTCTCGTCCAGGAACAGCTTGTAGAAATCGTTGGAAACGTCGTAGTGATACTGGATGGCTTCGGCGTCCCGCTTTTTGGTGTGCGTCACGCTGCGCACCATGCGGCCCAGCCGGCCCTCGGCCTTGAGGGTGTTGGAAGCCAGACCGTTGGCGACCTGGATGATGCTCTTGACCTTGCCCTCGACCTCGATCTTGCCTTCGACGTAGGCCTCGCCCAGGTTGGCCAGCGACGGCTTGAGCAGTGAAGTGATGGCTGAAGCGTGCGGAACCTTGAGCGTGACTTCAGGCGTACCGCTGCTGAAGTCGTAATGCTGTCCGTTCCACAGCTCCAGCCGCAGTGGCAGGGCCGACACATTGCGAATGTTTTCTACCCAGGCGTCTAGCTTCTTTTCCCAAAACACGATGTCCTCCGCGTCAGTGATGAATGCTGATCGGCCCTGCCAGGCATCGTGCGATGTCCTCAGGGCTGCAGGCGCTGCCGTTGCCACTGGCCATCATCGGAGCGCGTGTAGAGCACGCGGTCGTGCATGCGGGAGGGGCGGCCTTGCCAAAATTCGATGCGATCGGGAATCACCCGGTAGCCGCCCCAATGTTCCGGGCGGGTCGGGTGGTCCCCGAATTGCTGCTTGGTTGCTTCATATTGCTGTTCCAGCGTCTCGCGGCTGGCCACGGTCCGGCTCTGCTGCGAGGCGATCGCGCCGAGCTGGCTGGCCAGGGGGCGACTGTAGAAGTACGCGTCGCTCTCTTCCTTGGTCACGCGCTCGATCTTTCCTTCGATGCGGACCTGGCGTTCAAGTTCGACCCAATGGAACAGCAGCGCCACGTACGGATTCTCCGCCACATCGACGCCCTTGCGGCTGTCGTAATTGGTAAACCAGGTAAAGCCCAGCTGATCGAACTGCTTGATCAGCACGATGCGCGACGACGGCCGTCCATCAGCCCCCACGGTGGCCACGCTCATGGCGTTGGGCTCGGGGATCTGCGCCTTGGTCGCTTCGTCGAACCAGACTGCAAACTGGTCAACGGGATCGGCGGCAGTGTCGAGTTCGGACAAACTGGCGCGGCTGTAATCTTTACGTAGGTCAGCTAACGACATGCTTCTTGCTCCTTGGGGAGTGGCGCTAGATTAGCGCGTTTCAAAATGTTTTGCAGAGCAGCAAAACGGCGAATGCGAGCCATTGTGCGGCCTGGCGGCCGCTTGCTCCATGATCGCAAGCAAGGCGCGCCAATAAAAAAGCCGATGCATTATCGCATCGGCTTTCGTGGTTTGCCGCGGCCGGACCAGGTCCGGCCGCTTCAGGCAAGCGCGGGCAGGATCAGTTGGTCTTGACGGCTTCGACCTGGATGGCCAGCTTGGTCTCCATCGAGAAACCATACTTGGCACCGTAGTCGATACCGAAGTCGGCGCGGTTGAAGGAGGCCGACGCATCGCCACCGCACACTTCACGCTTGAGCATCGGGTGCTGGATGCAGGTGAACTTGTTCAGGGTCAGGGTGACCGGCTTGGTCACGCCGTGCAGGGTCAGTTCGCCTTCGACGGTGGCCGGCTTGTCGCCGTTGAACTTGATGTTGCCCTTGTATTGGGCGGTCGGGTACTTGGCGACGTCGAACATGTCGGCGCTCTTGGCGTGATCGTTCATCTTGGCCATGCCGAAGTCGATGGAGGCGGTATCGATGGTGATGTCGACGGTGCCGGTCTTGGCAGCGCGATCCAGGGTCACGGTGCCGCTGGTCTTGTCGAACTTGCCGCGCCAGATGGACACGCCCATGTGGTCCGCTTCGAAGCTGGGGTAGGTGTGGCTGGGGTCGATGCTGTAGGTGTCGGCAGCGTTGGCGGAGACGGCGGCACCGGCGGCGACCAGGGCGAGCAGGAGGTGATTCAGTTTCATTTGTTTGGATTCCTTGAGTGAAAAAAACCGCAGGGGAGCCCGCCCCTTGCAGGGCGGTGCGTCATGGCGCGGAACGACTTTTATTGATGTTGTTGAGGCTGCTGATGCTGTTGCTACGAATTACTGGGCCACGATGTGGAACTTGATCGTCACTTCATCGGCCACCATGCCGGTATCCTTCCACTCGCCTTCACCGACGTTGTAGGTCAGGCGCTTGATGGGCAGGGCACCGTCGAAGACCTGGGTGGCTCCGTCCTTCTTGACGGTCAGCGGGAAGCTGACATCGGTGCTCTTGCCCTTGATGGTCAGCTTGCCGGCCACGTCATATTTGCCGGCGCCAGCGGCCTTGATGCTGCTGGCCACGAAGCTGGCCTTGGGGTATTGGGCGGCGTTGAACCATTCCTTCTTTTGCACTTCCTTGTTGTACTCGGCTTCACCCAGGTCGAAGCTGGCGACGTCGATCTCCACCGACGCCTTGCCTTGTTCCGGCTTGGCCGCGTCGAAGTCGATGGCGGCGTTGAATTTCTTGAACTTGGCATCGACCGGGACGTTCAGCTGCTTGAAGGTGGCAGTGACGCTGCTCTTGGCGGCATCCACCTTCAGCGGGGCTGCTTGGGCGGAGAGGGTGAAGGCAGCAGCGGCCAAGGCCAGCAGAGTGGGTTTGAGGAAGCGGGTGGAGCGAGTGGAGGTCATGTCGGGTTCCGTAAAAAAAACGAGCAATATGAATGATCTTGCGTAGCGTGCGGCGTGCAGGGGATCAGGGCAGCATGCGTTTGAAGATATTGTCACGATCGATGAACTGATGCTTGAGCGCGGCCAGCACGTGCAGGGCAAAGGCGGCCAGCAGGGTCATGTTGAGCCAGTAGTGGGTGGCCTTGAGCAGCGGCTTCCACTCCGGATTCGGGGCAATCAGCACCGGCAGCGGCACTACGCCCAGGTAGACCACCGGTACGCCGGCGGCCAGGCTGTAGAAATAGCCGGAGACGGGAATGGCGAACATCAGCACGTACAGGCCCAGGTGCAGCCCGTGTGCCGCCGACTGTTGCCAGCCCGGCATGTTGGCCGGATAGGCCGGGGCCTTGTGCGTGAGGCGCCACAGCAGGCGAACGCAGACCAGCGCCAGTACGGTCACCCCCAGCCACTTGTGCCAGGAAAAATACTTCAGCTTGGTTGGGGTCAGGCCGGGAATGTCGACCATGGTCAGCCCCAGGCCGAAGGCGGAGATGATCAACAGGGCAATCAGCCAGTGCAGCAGCACGGCGGGTTTGGTGTAGCGTTCCATAGGATGTGGCGAGCGTGGGTGGCGTTTGGAGCGGCTGGCTCTGCAATGGTTCTGCAGGGCGGGCAGGCCGGGCTGGCGTCGCGAAATCCGCGAAGATTCCGGGCGGCAAGCGATCATGCCACTGTTTTTGACCCTGCTGAGTATAAAGAGCTTTCGCTGCTCGCATTACTCGCCGAAATGGCACTTCAGCCATCCGTTTTTGCGAGTAATCCTAACAATGATTCAGGATTGTGGCCGCACAAATGAAAAATGGCGCACATTGCTGTGCGCCATTCGTGCATTTTGCTGATCGTTGATATGAACTATCAGATCTGCTTGGCCAGTTCCACGGCGGTACCGATGTAGTTGGCCGGGGTCATGGCCAGGAGGTGGTCCTTGGCTTCTTGCGGGATGGCCAGGCCATTGATGAAGTCGCGCAGCGCGTCTTTGGAAATGCCCTTGCCGCGGGTCAGTTCCTTCAGCTGCTCATACGGATTTTCGATGCCATAGCGGCGCATGACGGTCTGCACCGGCTCGGCCAGCACTTCCCAGGTGGCGTCGAGGTCGTCGGCCAGGCGTTGCGGATTCACTTCCAGCTTGTTCAGGCCGCGCAGGCAGCTGTCGTAGGCCAGCAGGGTGTAGCCGAAGCCCACGCCGATGTTGCGCAGCACGGTGGAGTCGGTCAGGTCACGCTGCCAGCGCGAGACCGGCAGCTTCTCGGCCAGGTGCTTGAGCACGGCGTTGGCCATGCCCAGGTTGCCTTCGGAGTTTTCAAAATCGATCGGGTTGACCTTGTGCGGCATGGTCGAGGAACCGATTTCGCCGGCCTTGGTGCGCTGCTTGAAGTAGCCCAGGGAGATGTAGCCCCAGATGTCGCGGTTCAGGTCCAGCAGGATGGTGTTGGTGCGGGCCACGGCATCGAACAGTTCGGCCATGTAGTCGTGCGGCTCGATCTGGATGGTGTAGGGGTTGAAGGTCAGGCCCAGGCGCTTTTCCACGACTTCCTTGGAGAAAGCGGCCCAGTCGGTCTGCGGGTAGGCCGACAGGTGGGCGTTGTAGTTGCCGACGGCACCGTTCATCTTGCCCAGGATCTCGACGCTGGCGATGCGCTTGGCGGCACGTTGCAGGCGCGCCACGACGTTGGCCACTTCCTTGCCCAGGGTGGTGGGGCTGGCCGGCTGGCCGTGGGTGCGCGAGAGCATCGGCACTGCCGCGTGTTCGTGGGCCAGCGCGGTCAGCTTGGTGATCACGGCTTGCAGCGAGGGCAGCAGCACGGTGTCGCGCGCGGCCTTCAACATCATGCCGTGCGAGGTGTTGTTGATGTCTTCGGAGGTGCAGGCGAAGTGAATGAATTCGGAGGCGGCCACCAGCTCGGGCACATCCTTCACTTGTTCCTTGAGCCAGTATTCCACGGCCTTGACGTCGTGGTTGGTGACGGCTTCGATTTCCTTGATGCGGGCGGCGTCGGCTTCGGTGAAGTCGGCAGCCAACTTCTCCAGCAGCGCGCGGGCCTCAGGCGAGAACGGCTTGATCTCGGCGAAACCAGCTTCGGACAGCGCTTGCAGCCAGGCAATCTCGACCTTCACGCGATGGTGCATGAAGCCCGCTTCAGACAGCAGCGGACGCAGTTGATCGGTCTTGGAGGCGTAGCGGCCGTCCAGCGGGGACAGGGCCGAGAGAGCAGAGAGGGACATGATGGAAACGATGGAAACGGAAGAGATGCGTTGACTGAAGATTGGCGAGTTTTGGCAGGCTTTTATGCCAAAACCCGAATCGCCTGAGCCCGGCATTTTACCATCGGCACGCCGGCCGGCCCAATTTTCCCGTCCGGCCCAGTCCTGATGGACCGTTGCATTCCGTTCCTGGCGCGATTCTTCATAAATTTGTCAGGAAATGCGAATGTTATAATCGAATGAGATTATTACTCCACACGCTATGCTAAAACTCATCGGCTCCAATGCCAGTCCGTTCGTGCGCAAGGTGCGCGTCGTGATGGCCGAAAAAAAGATCGATTACGAATTCATCCTGGAAGATGTCTGGAGTGCATCGACCACCATCCAGGAAAGCAATCCGCTGGGCAAGGTGCCCTGCCTGCTGATGGATGATGGCGGTGCCATGTTCGATTCGCGGGTGATCGTCGAATATCTCGACACCCTGACGCCGGTCGGCAAGCTGCTGCCGCCCAATGGCCGCGAGCGCGCCGAGATCAAGTGCTGGGAAGCGCTGGCCGATGGCGCCCTGGATGCGGCCGTGCTGGTGCGCCTGGAAAAGACCCTGCGTCCGACCAAGCAGCAGAGCCCGGAATGGATCAAGCGCCAGTGGAGCAAGGTGGAAGCTTCGTTGAAGGCGATGGCCGATGGCCTGGGAGAAAAGCCCTTCTGCGTGGGCAACCATTACACCCTGGCAGACGTGGCCGTGGGCTGTGCGCTGGGGTGGCTGGCGTTCCGCTTCCCGGACCTGGCCTGGCGCGAGGATTATCCGCAACTGGCACGGCTGTTCGACAAGGTGTCGGAACGGGCCAGCTTCAAGGAAACCGTACCGCATCTGTGAGGTGCAGGGCCATGGGCCCTTCGCCATCGGTCTTTCACCAAGTTTGGTGATGACGTAAAAAGCGCGCTCCGAGGAGCGCGCTTTTTGTTTGCCTTGGACTGCTTGCGATTACTCGCTGGCCGGGGACATCTGGCTTTGCAGGTAATTCTGGATACCGACCTTGTCGATCAGGTCCAGTTGGGTTTCCAGCCAGTCGATGTGTTCTTCGGTGTCGTCCAGGATCATCTGGAACAGTTCGCGCGAGACGTAATCGCCATGCTGTTCGCAGGTGGCGATGCCTTCCTTGACGGTCTTGTGGGCCGCCTGCTCCAGCTTCAGGTCACACTGCAGCATTTCCTGGGTGTTCTCGCCGATCATCAGCTTGTGCAGCGCCTGCAGGTTGGGCAAGCCGTCCAGCATCAGGATGCGGTCGATCAGCTTGTCAGCGTGCTTCATTTCGCCGATGGATTCGGCGTATTCCTTGGCACCGATCTTGTCCAGGCCCCAGTGCTTGTACATGCGGGCATGCAGGAAGTACTGGTTGATGGCCGTGAGCTCATTGGTCAGTTGAGCATTGAGCAACTTGATGACTGCGGGATCGCCTTTCATGGGGATTACCTTTAAAAATTGATGTAAGAGGAAAACCGCGTTAATTATGGGTGACTGTATAGCTGCCTGACCGCGGACCGACGGATCATAGTCCAGATGCCTGCATTGTTCAGCAAGAATTATCGGTAATCATTCTTACTTTGGTTGGCGTATGAAGGAAAAAGCAAAAAACCTCCGTCGCCAGGCGAGGGAGGTTTTCGGTTGCAGGCCCGTGGGGCAGGGCTTGCCGGGAAGTGCCGGGGTGGCACCTCCCTTGGGTTTAGCGACTGCTGAAGTTTATTTCTTGTCAGGATCCGTCACGAAACCGATCTTGGTCAGCCCACCAGACTGCGCCGCCGACATCACCTGCGCCACCTTTTCATACTGGGTGGTGCGCTCGGCGCGCAGGTGCATTTCCGGTTGCGGCTGCTTCTGGGCGGCCACGGCGATGCGGGCGCTCAGTTCGCTGCTGTCGATCTTTTCTTCATTCCAGAACACGTTGCCAGCCGCATCGATGGACAGGTTGATGCTTTCCGGCTTGACCTGGTCCGGCTGGCTGCTGGCCTTGGGCAGGTCGATCTTGACCGCATGGTTCATCACCGGGATGGTGATGATGAAGATGATCAGCAAGACCAGCATCACGTCCACCAGCGGCGTGGTGTTGATCTCGGGATTGAAATCGTCGTCCGAATCGGACAGGGAACCCATACCCATCATGCCCTCCCGACTGCGGTCAGCTTGGCCTTGCCGCCATTGGGCTGGCCGTCTTCACCGGCGGCGCGGGCACCGGTGACGAACAGGGCGTGCAGGTCGAAGCCGAACTTGTTGAGCTTGGCGATGGTGGTCTTGTTGCCGCGCACCAGGGCGTTGTAGCCGAAGGTGGCGGGAATGGCCACGGCCAGGCCCAGTGCGGTCATGATCAGGGCTTCGCCGACCGGGCCGGCGACCTTGTCGATGCTGGCCTGGCCGGTGGTGCCGATGGAGACCAGCGCGTGGTAGATGCCCCAGACGGTGCCGAACAGGCCCACGAACGGTGCGGTCGAGCCGACCGAGGCCAGCACGGCCATGCCGGTCTGCAGCTTGCCGGAGGCTTCATCGATGGCTTGGCGCAGCGACAGGGTGACCCAGTCGCTCACCGACAGTTGATCGTGCAGGTGGCCCTTGTGGGCGGTGTGGTGGCTCATGGCAGTGACACCGGCCTTGGCGACTTCGGCGAAGGGATTGTCATGGCCCAGGGTGGCCACGCCTTCGGGCAGGCTGGTGGTATCCCAGAACTGGTGACCGGCGGCGGCCGAGGCCTTGCGGAAACGCAGCAGCTGGAAGGCCTTGGTGAAGATCACATACCAGGACGCGATCGACATGGCCAGCAACAGGACGGCGACGCCCTTGGTAACGAAATCGCCTTGGGCCCAGAGGCTTTCCAATCCGTACGGACTAACTTCCATGATGTTTCCTTCTATTTTTGGCTATCAGATGAGGGGAATGATGAAACGAAATGACTGCCTGGCCGGGCAAGCCCCGGCCAGGCGAGATGCTTTGCTCAGTTCAGGCGGAAGGCCAGGCTGCCGACCGTGCTGACGGTGATGGCCTTGCCGTTCTCGATGTAAGGCTTGAAGACGGCGCGCATCACGGCGCTGCGGGCGGCATCGTCCAGGCGCGAATAGCCGGAAGACTTGGTGATCTCGACCTTTTCGGCACGGCCGCTGGTGTTGACGGTCACGCGGAATTCCACCACGCCTTCTTCACCCATGCGGCGCGAGACGCTGGGATACGTCGGGTTCGGCTTCTCGATATATTCGATGCCGGAAGTGATCTGCTTGGGCAGGACCGGGCCAGGCGGTGCGGCCGGGGCCGGCGTCGGTTCGGCAGCCACCTGCGGAGCCGGTGCGGCCGGTTGCGGCGGCTGGGGCGGCGCAGTGATGGCAGTTGGTGCCGGCGTTTCGGTGACGGGAACCGGCTTGGGCGGTGCCACCACCTTCTTGACGATCTTCACCTGCTTGGGCGGGGCCGGCTCGGCCTTGGGCGGCGCGGGCTCAGGGGCCTTCTCGGGGACGATGAAGGTGGCGATGACTTCCTTGGGAACGGCGCTGGCGACCTGGTGGACCAGGCCGCTTTGCAGCGCCCAGAAGAAGGCAATGTGCAACAGGATGATCAGGCCCAGCGGGCCGATCTTGCGTGCCTGGCGCATCAGGGCGCTGGGTGGGCTGACACTCATGAGAGACGGTGAAATGGCGTTCATTGATCTGGTTCAGGCAGCGGCCAGTGACGGATGGAATACTACCGGACGCACACCTTGCTGTGTTTGACGGGAACTGCTGAGGCATTCGCGCAGGACGTTCTTGGCGCAGGAATGGCACTTGCCGCAGCAGGTGCCCACGCCAAGCTGCTTGCGCAGCTCGGCCATGGACGACACGCCTGCATCGACCGCCTGATGGATCTTGCCTTCAGAGATGTTGTTACAAACACATACGATCATTTTACGCCTTGCTGCCTGCTTCATCAGGCTCTTGACTTGACGATGGCTAAGTTCTCGCTCCTGCAACCATGCGCGAGAAGAAGTTGAATTTTTCCTGCGGCGGCATCGTGCGTTCCACTACATGCGCCCATTGTTCCGACAGCTGCTGGCAGGTGGCCCGCAGCACCGGTGCCAGGTTGGGCAGGTCCGCCAGGGCCTTGAGGTGTCTTTCGATCACCGAGGCCAGCTTCACGCAGCTCTGCGTTTCCTGGCTGTTGTTGGCGGTGTAGTGCGACATCAGATGCAGCACGGCGGACACCAGAAGTTCAGGCTGGGCCGGTGCGTTGCTCGGTTCCACGAACGTGGACGTCATGTTCTCGTTGACCATCAAACTCTCCTCGCTGGGCTAGCTTGGCTGGCGGTGCGTCATGACGAACGACGCTGGCTGGCCTGTTTATGGATCCACCTTGTCTTGATACTGCCGGCTTACGCCGTCAGGATCAGCTTGTTCAGCTGGGTCAGACGCAATTTGTAGATGCGACCGCCGTGATCAATCTCAAGCTCGCGCATCTGACGGAACAGGTCCGTACTCTTGATGCGGGTGATCGGCGTTCCGTTGGCGGTCGTGCCCGGCTTGTTGCGACGGTCCATGCTGTTGTCGTTCAGTTGGCTCATTACAATCACCTCCTATTAAATGCGAACAATTCTTATTTAGATTATTTGCGATTTGCGGCGGGATTGCAAGCCCTTTTATCGGTGTGATTGATAATTTTTATCATTTAGGGTCGTGCAGGAAACACTTCCAGCCTATCAAGGCTGTCAAGCTTGCCCAAAAGAAAATGCCCCGGCGCGAAGATCGCGCGCGGGGCATCCGATAGTTGCCTCTATGAAAGCTTAATCCGGCAGGGCTCCGCTTTCGATGATGCCGCCCCCCAGGCAGACGTCGCCGTCATAGAGCACTGCCGACTGGCCCGGCGTGACCGCCCATTGCGGGGTGTCGAAGGCCAGCGAGAAGCTGCTGCCGGCATCGGCAAAACCACAGGGAACATCCGCCTGGCGATAGCGCGTCTTGGCCGACAAGGCCGGCAGTTGCGGCGCATGGCCTGCCACCCAACTGATCTGGCCGGCCGAGAGGGTCGGCGAGAGCAGCCAGGGGTGGTCATGCCCCTGAACGATGTAGAGGGTGTTGTTTTCCACGTCCTTGCGGGCCACGTACCAGGCATCGCCATGGCCATCGGCATTCTGGTGCGCCTTCAGGCCACCGATGCCAATTCCCTTGCGCTGGCCCAGCGTATAGAAGGACAGGCCCACGTGCTCGCCCACGGTCTGGCCGTCGGCGGTCTTGATGGGGCCGGGCTTGTAGGAAAGGTAGCGGTTCAGGAATTCACGGAAAGGACGCTCGCCGATGAAGCAGATGCCGGTCGAGTCCTTCTTCTTCGCGTTTGGCAGTTGCAGCTGCTCGGCGATCTTGCGCACTTCGGTCTTGTGGATCTCGCCCAGGGGGAACACCGTGCGCGAGAGCTGCTCCTGGTTGAGGCGATGCAGGAAATAGCTCTGGTCCTTGCTGGCGTCGAGCGCCTTGAGCAACTGGAAGTCGCCCTGCGGCCCCTGGCGCACGCGCGCGTAGTGACCGGTCGCGATCAGATCGGCACCCAGCTTCATGGCGTGGTCGAGGAAGGCCTTGAACTTGATCTCGGCATTGCACAGCACGTCAGGATTGGGCGTGCGCCCGGCCTGGTATTCGCGCAGGAATTCGGCAAAGACGCGATCCTTGTACTCGGAAGCAAAATTCACTGCCTCGATATCCACCCCGACCACATCGGCCACGCTGACCGCGTCGATCCAGTCTTCGCGGGTGGAGCAATATTCCGAATCGTCGTCGTCTTCCCAATTCTTCATGAACAGGCCGATGACCTCATAGCCTTGCTCCTTCAGCAGCCATGCCGAAACCGACGAATCCACGCCGCCCGACATGCCGATGACTACTCTTTTCTTGCTCATGTTGTTTCCGTTCAATGCGGCCCTCGTAAAGGGGGCCGCCAAGTGATGCGCCCGCCTCAGCCGGGCAGGGCGCCGATGGCGCTGGGATCCGTATGCACCAGTTCCAGCGGTGCGCGCTGGCCGGCCAGGTAATCGTCCACGCAACGCAACACCAACGGGCTGCGATGCCGTTCGGCGCAGACGGCCAGTTCGTCGCGTGTCATCCAGACGGCCCGCACGATGCCCTCGTCCAGCGGCCGGTCCAGGGCCTCTCCAACCGTCCCCGCAAAGGCAAAGCGCAGGTAGGTGACCGACAGGCCGCCGCGCGAGGACGACACGTTGCGTGAAAGATAAGTCCCCACCAGCGCCGTCGGTGTGAAGACATGCGCCGATTCTTCCAGCGCCTCGCGTACGGCGGCCTCGATCAGGGACTCGCCCGGTTCCAGGTGGCCGGCCGGCTGGTTGATGCGCAGTCCGCCGGCGCTGTGCTCTTCCACCATCAGGAAGCGGCCGTCGCGCTCGATGATGGCGGCTACGGTGACAGAGGGTTTCCAGACTTCAGACATAGATGACCTCGTGAATCCGCCATTTTACCCTGTCAGGGCCGACTCTTCAGCGCGCGAGCCGCCACGGCGAGGGATCGCCGGGCTTTCTTGCCTGTCCGCCAATTTCTCGCCGGACAAGGCGAGTCGTGTAAGATTGGGCCAAGAATCCACAAAAAAAGGAGTCAGGAATGAGGATAGCGATCCCCGCCGAAAGCCGGGACGGAGAAACCCGTGTCGCCGCCACCCCCGAAACCGTCAAGAAACTGGTGGCGGCCCGGCACGAAGTGATGGTGGAGTCCGGCGCCGGGGTCAAATCCAGCATTCCTGACGAGGCCTATGTGGCCGTCGGCGCCAGCATCGGCAGTGCCGAAGCGGTCTATACCGCCGAGATCCTGCTCAAGGTGCGCCCCCCCAATGAGGCCGAACGCGCTCGCCTGCAACCGGGTACCGTGGTCATCGGCATGTTGAATCCCTTCGATGCCGACAACATCGCCGCCATGGCCGCCGCCGGCCTGACCGCCTTCGGCCTCGAAGCCGCGCCCCGCACCACCCGCGCGCAGTCGCTGGACGTGCTGTCCTCGCAGGCCAACATCGCCGGTTACAAGGCCGTGCTGATGGCCGCCAATACCTATCAACGCTTCATGCCCATGCTGATGACCGCCGCCGGTACCGTCAAGGCCGCGCGCATGCTCATCATGGGGGCCGGCGTGGCCGGCCTGCAGGCCATTGCTACCGCCAAGCGGCTGGGGGCGGTGATTGAGGCCTCCGACGTGCGTCCGGCGGTCAAGGAGCAGATCGAATCGCTGGGGGCCAAATTCCTGGACGTGCCCTTCCTGACCGAGGAAGAAAAGGAAATCGCCCAGGGCGTGGGCGGCTATGCCCGCCCCATGCCGCCGGACTGGATGAAGCGCCAGGCCGAACTGGTCCACGAACGCGCCAAACAGGCCGACATCATCATCACCACCGCCCTGATCCCCGGCCGCAAGGCCCCGGTGCTGATTAGCGAGGAGACCGTCAAGGCCATGAAGCCCGGTTCGGTGATCCTGGACATGGCGGTCGACCAGGGCGGCAACTGTCCCTTGTCGGAACCCGGCAAGACCGTCATCAAGCACGGCGTGCACATCATCGGCGAAGGCAACCTGGCGGCCTTGGTGGCGGCCGATGCCTCGGCCCTGTACGCGCGCAACGTGCTGGACTTCCTGAAACTGATCATCGATGCCGAAGGCAAGCTGGTCATCAACAAGGAAGACGATATCGTCGCGGCCACGCTGCTCTGCCAAGGTGGCGAGATCCTGCGCAAATGAATCTGCCGGCCCTGGTCGGCAGAAAACCCGGGCGTTTTCAGTCCCCCTCACGCCCATCACTTTTGAAACAAGAAGGAAGAAGTACATGCAACGCATCATGCTGCGCGCGAAGATCCATCGCGCCTCGGTCACCCAGTGCGACCTGAACTATGAAGGTTCCTGCGGGATCGACGAAGACCTGCTGGAAGCCGCCGACATCCGCGAGTTCGAGAAGATCGAACTCTACAACGTCAACAACGGTGAACGTTTCTCCACCTATGCCATTCGCGGCAAGCGTGGCAGCGGCGAGATCTCGTTGAACGGCGCGGCGGCCCGCCTGGCGCACCTGGGCGACCTGCTCATCATCTGTACCTATGCCCCGATGAGCGATGAAGAAGTCGCCAGCTACAAGCCCAAGGTGGTCTTCGTGGACGACAAGAACCGCATCACCAGCCTCAAGGCGATCTGACCCTCGACAAGAACCATGCGGCCCGTTTCACCAGCGGGCTGCCTCACAAGGAGGAACACCATGGAAGTCAGCCACACCATCATCAACCTGATCATCTTCGTGCTGGCCATCTACGTTGGCTACCACGTGGTCTGGACGGTGACCCCGGCCTTGCATACGCCCCTGATGGCGGTGACCAATGCCATCTCGGCCATCATCATCATCGGTGCCATGCTGGCCGCGGGCCTCACCGAAGGCACGGTCGGCCGCATTGCCGGCACGCTGGCCGTGGCGCTGGCGGCGGTGAACGTGTTCGGCGGCTTCATGGTGACCCAGCGCATGCTGGAAATGTTCAAGAAGAAAGAGCCCAAGGCCAAGTCGGGAGAACGAGCATGAGCATGAACCTGGTGACCCTGCTGTACCTGATCGCATCGATCTGTTTCATCCAGGCCCTGAAGGGTCTCTCGCACCCGGCCACGGCGCGTCGCGGCAACAGCTTCGGCATCGCCGGCATGGTCATCGCCGTGCTGACCACGCTGGCGCTGATCGTCAAGATCAAGGGGGAGGGTACCAATCCTTCCGGTGACATCGGCTACCTGCTGGTGGCTGGCGGCGTGATCGTCGGTGGCGGCATCGGCGCTTATCTGGCGCGCAGCGTCGAGATGACCAAGATGCCCGAACTGGTGGCGGCGATGCACTCGCTCATTGGTCTGGCGGCGGTCTGTATCGCGGTGGCGGCGGTGGCCGAGCCGTGGGCGCTGGGCATTTCGGCGCACGGGCAACTGATTCCGGTGGGCAACCGGGTGGAACTGTTCATCGGTACCTTCGTGGGGGCCATCACCTTCTCGGGTTCGGTGATCGCCTTCGGCAAGCTCTCGGGCAAGTACAAGTTCCGCCTGTTCCAGGGTGCGCCGGTCAACTTCGCCGGCCAGCATTTCCTGAACCTGCTGCTGGCGGTGGCCATGATCGG